>JAZLKF010000043.1:0-49234 GCA_045597525.1 Fibrobacter sp.
CCGTCCTTGTCGTCGTCTGCGGCGAGGCGGGCCAGGGAGTCGTTAACGGCGGCCACGGAGTCCATCTTGGCCTGGTTGGCGGCCACAGCGGCAGAGTCGATCACCTTGAGGGTGTCAACGGTGGTCAGGGTGTCTACCTTGGCGATGGTGTCAACCTTGGCGATCGTATCGACCTTGGTGGTGGTGTCGACGGTAGCCATGATGGAGTCCACCTTCACCTTGGCCAGGGAGTCGGCACGTACCTGAATCAGGGAGTCTACGTTAACCTTGGGTTCTTCCTTGGTACCGCCAAAGCGCCAAACCAGGGAGGCTGCTCCTGCAACCAGCGGGCTGGAGGAGTACAGGTAGGTGGTCTTGCGATTCTGGTCGTCTTCCTTGACCAGGTCGAATCCGAATTTACCCTTCTTGTCTTCGTTCTGGTCGAAGCCCAGGTTCTTGAACATGCGGCCTGCGATTTCAACACCCAGGGCGATGTCCATGTGCTTGTTCATGTGGAAGCGGAGACCCGGAGTGATGATGAACGGATCCACCATGGGGTCCACTCGGTAGAGCTTGTCGTCCAAGCGCATTTCGCCAGAGGCTTCCAGGAAGATGTCCATCAGGCTGAAGGGCATAAAGTTAATGCCGGTGCTGTAGGTGATGGCGCTGGACTGGTCTTCGTCGAAGGCGTAGAGATAGCTAACCTGGGTGTTCCAGCGGATCTTGGAGAAATCCAGGGTGAAAATCAGGCCACCGGCCGCGGCAAAGTCGCCTGCGGTAAAGGGCTTGGTGGTCTTGTCCAGGTACCAGGAATGGCGGGGGCGGATACCGGCTTCTTCGCTACCGGTGGGGATGTAGAACTGAGCCAGGAGACCCAGCTTGACTGTGGACTGGTCGTTGCCCAAAAGGCGGAACTTCAACCATGTTTCCACATCGCCGAGGCCCGGTTCGATCAGGCTGCTGCCACTAACATAGCCGTCGGCATCGCCGGTGTAGTCCATGTTGATGGGCAGGTTTGCGCCCAAGTCCATCCAGTTGGTAAGACCAATGGCGGCGTTCACGTTTACGCTGATGGAGGCTGCCATGCCGTCCAGCAGGATCTTGTTACCCTTTGCGTCCTTGATTTCGCCACCGGCGGCCAGAGACCAGGAGTCGGCGGAAATATCACCGCCGAGGCCAAAGGATACATTCCACTGACCCAGGGTGTTGGCGTTATACTGGTGAATACCGTCCTGGCCACCAGCGATACCGCTCTGAGCGAATGCGGCGCCTGCCATAAGGCCTGCGACCAAGGCGCTCTTGACAAAAGTACTTCTTGACATTTTTAGAATCCTCCTAGATGTTGCAAGAATGTTTCGCAATTTAGATAATCACCTTGTGGTATAATAAGGGGGACTTGTCAAAAAACGGATTTGGAGGTAGAAAATGTTTATATTTGTTTGAGAAAAAGTAATAGCAGGTAGTTTATATGAAGAATATCGTCATCACCGGTGGTGCAGGCTTTATCGGAAGCCACGTGGTTCGCCTTTTTGTGAACAAGTACCCCGAATACAAGATCATCAACTTGGATAAGCTCACTTACGCGGGCAACCTTGCGAACCTCAAGGACATCGAAGGCAAGCCCAACTACAGGTTCGTGAAGATGGACATCTGCGACTTCGACGCCTTCTACAAGCTCATGCAAGATGAAAAGATTGACGGCATTATTCACCTGGCAGCAGAAAGCCATGTGGACCGTTCCATCAAGGATCCGTTCACCTTCGCTCGCACCAATGTGATGGGCACTCTGGCTCTGCTCCAGGCTGCAAAGCTCTACTGGGAAAGCCTGCCGGAAAAGTACGAAGGCAAGCGCTTCTACCATATTTCTACCGACGAAGTCTATGGTGCCCTCAAGATGAACCATCCGGAAGGTATCGAGCCGCCGTTTACTACCACGGCCTCCAGCTCCGAGCATCACCTGGCCTATGGTGACGACTTCTTCTACGAGACAACAAAGTATACTCCGCATAGCCCGTACTCTGCAAGTAAGGCTGGCTCCGACCATTTCGTTCGCGCCTTCCACGACACCTACGGCATGCCGACGATTGTCACCAACTGCTCCAACAACTACGGCCCGTACCAGTTCCCAGAAAAGTTGATCCCGCTGTTCATCAACAATATCCGTCACAAGAAGCCGCTGCCGGTTTACGGCAAGGGTGAAAACGTTCGCGACTGGCTCTTTGTCGAAGACCATGCCCGCGCCATCGACGTCATCTTCCATAACGGTAAGATCGCTGAGACTTATAATATTGGCGGCTTCAACGAATGGAAGAACATCGACATCATCAAGGTGGTAATCAAGACTGTAGATAAGCTTCTTGGCCGCGCCGAAGGCGAAGATCTCGACCTCATCACTTACGTCACCGACCGTTTGGGTCACGACGCCCGCTACGCTATTGATAGTAGTAAGTTGCAACGCGAGCTAGGCTGGGAACCGAGCCTCCAGTTCGAGGAAGGCATCGAGAAGACCGTCAAGTGGTACCTGGACAACCAGGAATGGCTGGACAACATCACCAGCGGCGAATACGAAAAGTACTACGAGAATATGTACAAGGGTCGCTAATTATTTGTCCTTCAACGAGTTACGCAAAACAAGGTCCCGACCTCGCTAAAATGTCATCCCGGCCACCGAGCCGGGATCTTTTTTGTAAATGATTTTTTGACACTTTAGTGTCATTTTCCTGACAGGAATTATTGTTATATTCCTCTTCACCCCCCTCGGGGTATGTGTTGTAAACCAGGGCCTAGGCCTCCATTGGCTGTCGGACCCTAAAACCTGGCTTGGGCAAGTCTAACAGGCTTTGCTGTAGCCACAAAATTGGAATTAGAATTATGGACTTTTCTGCAATTATTGCTGAAGAACTGAACCTTGAAGTATGGCGTGTCTCTAAGGCACTTGAATTGATGGAACAGGGCGGCACCATCCCCTTTATCGCCCGTTACCGTAAGGACCAGACCGGCACCTTGAACGAAATTGAACTTCGCGACATTAGCCACCGTCGCGACTATTTGCAGGAATTGAACGACCGTAAGGAAACTATCCTTAAGAGTATCGAAGAACAGGGCAAGCTCACTCCCGAACTGAAGGCCCAGATCGAAGCCTGCAAGGACAAGACCAAGCTTGAAGATATTTACGCTCCCTACAAGCCCAAGAAGCGCACCCGCGCTACCATCGCTAAGGAACTTGGCCTGGAACCTTTGGCTCGCCTCATGTGGGAACAAGAAGAAACTGGCAACACCGCCGAACAGATTGCCCTCATTTATCTTTCCGAAGAAAAGGGCCTGGCCGATCCTCGCGCAGCCCTCAAGGGTGCCTGCGATATTTTGGCCGAAGAAGTTGCCGACAATGCAGAATTCCGTCAGTACCTCCGTGCCGCTGTAGAAAAGCAGGGCGTCATGATTTCCAAGGTCCGCAAGGAATTTGAAAAGCAGGAAACCAAGTTCAAGGATTACTACGACTTTAGCGAACCTGTTTCCAAGATTCCCAGCCATCGTATGCTTGCACTTCGCCGTGGCGAAAAGGAAAAGGTACTGCGCCTTACCATCGAAGTTCCCAACGAAGAACTGGTGGGCTACCTCAAGGCAAAGATTATCAAGGGTTCTACCACTTGGACTCCTTACCTGGAAGCTATGTGCCAGGATGCTTGGGAACGTTTGCTCTCTCCCAGCATGGAAAGCGAAGTCCGCCTGATCTTGAAGGACGCCGCCGAAGAAGAAGCTTTCAAGGTATTCAGCAAGAACCTGCAGGACGTTTTGCTGGCTGCTCCCGCTGGCCACAAGGCTGTGCTTGCTCTTGACCCGGGTTTCCGTACCGGCTGTAAGGTTGCTGTGCTCGACGAAAACGGCAAGTTCATGGATCACGGCATCATTATGCCTCATGAACCTCACAACAAGAAGGCTGAATCTGCAGTTTACCTGATGCAGCTTATCGACAAGTACAACATTGATCTTATCGCTATTGGTAACGGTACCGCCAGCCGCGAAACCGACGCCTTCTGCTCCGAAATGGCAGCAAAGTTCAAGGGCAAGGTTCCGCCCCGCGTTATCGTTTCCGAAGCAGGTGCATCTGTCTATAGCGCAAGCATGATCGCTATCCAGGAATTCCCCAAGGAAGACGTTACCACCCGCGGTGCAATTTCCATCGGCCGCCGCCTGCAGGATCCTCTGGCAGAACTTGTGAAGGTTGACCCGCAGTCCATTGGCGTTGGTCAGTACCAGCACGACGTGAACCAGCGTGAGCTCAAGAAGCGCCTGGACGAAGTGGTGGAATCTTGCGTGAACAAGGTAGGTGTAGACGTGAACAGCGCCAGCGCTCCGCTCCTGTCTCATGTGGCTGGCCTCAGCAATACTCTTTCCGAAGCTATCGTCAAGTACCGCGAAGAAAACGGTGCCTACGCTAGCCGCGACGACCTGAAGAAGGTGAAGGGCTTTGGTCCCAAGGCCTTTGAACAGGCTGCAGGCTTTATGCGTATTCCGGGTGCAGAAAACCCGCTGGACGATTCTGCAGTCCATCCCGAAAACTACGCTCTCGTCGAAAAGATGGCCGAAAAGGTGGGCGTTTCCGTCAAGGAAATTGTGGGCAACGCCGAAGCCGTCAAGGGCATCAAGCTGGATGAATTCCTTTCCGAGGAAGTGGGTAAGGAAACCTTGCAGGATATCTTGAGCGAACTTCAGAAGCCTAGCCGCGACCCCCGTAAGGAATTCCGCTACGCCAAGTTCGACGACAAGATCCAGACCATCAACGACCTCATTACTGGCAGCTGGATGGAAGGTGTTGTGACCAACGTGGCTAACTTCGGTGCCTTCGTGGACATCGGTGTTCATCAGGATGGTCTGGTGCACGTTTCCGAAATCAGCGACAAGTTCGTTGAAGACGCAAAGACTGTTCTTACCGTAGGCGATATCGTGAAGGTTCGCGTTATGGCTGTAGATGTTGGTCAGAAGCGCATTAGCCTTTCTATGAAGACCGAACAGGTTGACGGTGTGGCCGGTGCAGGCGCAAGTGGTCCTCGTGGCCAGCGCGTTGGTGGCCCCCGTGGTCAGGGCGGTCACGGCTTTGGCAACCGCGGTAACCGTGACAATGGTCCGGCACGCGGTGCAATCCAGGGTCATGCAACTATCGCTGACCTTAAGGCTCAGATTGCAGGCAAGGGTGCTCCCAACCAGCAGAAGAAGCCGGGCAATGCTCAGCCTGCCAAGATGAACGCTCTTCTCAAGGGTCTCGCCAAGAAGATGCGCTAATCGGTCTTAGTTTTAAAGACTGTAAATCTCCTCACTTTTTGTGGGGGGATTTTTTTCAATCCAGTTTTTTTTGTATATATTGCTTTACGTAATACGAGCGAAGTGTTTGGGGAAACATTAGGAGGCTAGATTTTTATTGGGTAGCCTACAATGCGTATTTTTAAGTTTTTTGCCGTAATGGCTTTGGGTCTTGTAATTGTTGCTTGCGAGAAAGAAGCGCCCAAGGAAATTCCCGTTCCTGCAGCATCTACACCGAAACAGACATTTAAGATTGCCCCTGGCCAGGAAATCCTGGAATTGCCCACAGAAAGTGAGGTCATGTTGCAGGGTAAACTGATTGGTGGTATTCCCACTTTGCTCAGCTACCTGGAAGAACGCAAGATTCTCATTAGCAACATCTACCGCAATGCATTGCGCACCGACACTACGATTGCGGGCAAGCTAAGCTTGAACGTGACTGTGGACCCGGGTGGAGATATTTCCAGGATCTTTGTGGAGGGAAACGGTACTGGGTTCAGCGATTTCGATGTAACACTGAAAAATTCCATTGCCCGCTGGAAATTCCCGGATTCGGAGCAAGGCAAATACACTGTTGTATTTCCCCTGACATTCAAGGTAAACAAGTGATAAAGGCCGAAAGGCCTTTTTTTTGACGAAAAAGCGGAACTTATTGCCCTCAGTGTGTAAGAATTGTTGTGTTTTTTTACAACATCTTTTCTTTGTTTTAGCATAATTTAATTGAATTCCGTGTAAATATTATTTATTTTGGGGGTATGTGCGATGCTGTAGAACGTCTTTACGACTATGATGATTTCCGCAAGTTCCTCCAGGACTATTTCGAGGAGCAGAAGAAACTGAGGGCTGTGTTCAGCCATCGGTTTTTTGCGGCAAAAGCTGGATTCAGCAGTTCCTCTTACTGCCTGAACGTAATTCGCGGTCGTTTTAATCTTACTCCCAAGTCTATTGAGAAGATTGCTAAGGCTATGGACTTCGAACCTTTGCAGAAGTCCTATTTCGAAGCCCTGGTTCAGTACAATCAGTCCCAGCAGGTGAACGAACGCGAGTCCGCCTGGGAGCAGATTGTCCAGATTCGTAAACAGATTGAATTTACCCACTTGGGCGCCAAGGAACAGCTTTATTTTTCCAAGTGGTATTACCCTGTTATTCGTGAAGTCGCCGTCAACTCCAACTGGAATGGTGACTACATGACCCTTGCAAGGTCTTTGGATCCTCAGATCACTACAGAGGAGGCCCGCGATGCGGTTCATAATCTTGTGGAATGGGGTATGATCCGGGAAATAGAAAAGGGCCGCTACGAAGAAACTTCCCAGATGCTTGATGCAACGGCGGTCCCGCCCATGGCTTTGCGCCAGATCCGTCGCGAGTACATCCAGCACGCCATTGGTGCCGTGGAAACCAAGACGAAAGATGAACGTTTTGCAGCATTCACCACTTTGGCTATGAGCGAAAGTTCGTATAATTATGCAGTAGATGTTTTGGAAGAGGCTCGCAAGAAGATTATTGCCAGAGCTGCTAATGACACAGATGTGGAACGGGTTTATGAGATGATGGTAGTGGCATTCCCCATGAGCAAGAAAATGGATAAGGAGGCTGCAAAATGAGTTTCTTGAAGAAGTGCATTTTTGGTGTGACCTCGTCTGCCATGCTTATGGGCATGGTGGCTTGCTCTGATAAGCCGACAAATGTTGGTGGTGGCGTAACGGATATCGGTAACTCTATCGCCGGTGTGGTTGTAGATGCTTCTGGCGCATCCGTTCCCATGGCCCGCGTGGTTGCCTATTACGATAGTTGGGATCAGTCCGATGTTAAGGACTCTGTTGTTGTTCAGGCCGATGCCGAAGGCAAGTACGAATTGAATGTGAAGAAGGAGGCGAACCTTGTTCTGTTTGCTTCTTCTGGCGACGAGTGCGGCTTGGCTGCAACTAAAAATGTAGACAAGACCTCTCGCAAGATTGCTATTGGAAAGCGTAGAATTTATTCCAGCCATATTGCAGGTCGCCTGACTGGTGAAATGCGTGTGGTGGGTGTGACCGGCGATAGCGCCGTTACCACTCTGGATGCCGATGGCTACTTTATCTTCTACAACATGCCGCCGGGAGACATTACTCTTGCCTACTCCGACAGCACCGCCGAAGAATCCAACGTCAAGTCCCGTGTGGAATTTACCACGACCGGCGACCAGAACATCATGGTTCTTCCGGAATTGACTATCCTGGATAACGATCCTGCTTGGCTGACTGTGATGGACCTGCGTTACTACGTTGGTGAAGGCTATGCCGGCATGCTGGTGCGTAACCCGGTTTCTGATCACTGGACTCCGGTGACGGAACTGCCCCAGACTGATACTACCTCTAGTCGTGTCGTGTCTGTCGCTGTTCCTCAGATTGACGACAAGTTGACGGGTTTCCTGTTCCCCATCAAGGTGGCCACCAAGGAATTCCCTGGCTCCGTAAATCTCAAGAACATCGTGGTGGTTAACTCTGAAACCTACGAGCTGTTGGCCAGCGAAATAGAATACTGGAACGATGATGAGGCTTTGATCTGGGTTCGTGTCGCAGGTGTTGACAGTGGTGTGACCACTTTGAATCTTGAAGTGCTGGAAGATGCTCAGTTGGCTTCCAACTTGATTCCCTTTACCTTGGGTCAGAAGTACGATGCAGTGCTTTCTAGAATTCACTTCAATGGTGATGAAAAGTCCTTGACCGAGGCGGAAGGCCTTTTGGGTAAGGGTGCCGTCTTGGAAGAAGATCAGTTTATCAGCATCGATTCTGCGGACCTGACTTGGGGTAACTTTACCTTGTCCATGTGGGCTAAGTGGAATGGAGACGCTGGCCGCCCGCAGGTGCTGGCATCTGAACGCGGTGATTCCACCTACAAGTTCCAGTGGCTTCTTGAAGAAGGTAAGTTCGCCTTGAAGAAGGGCGCTCCCAGTTCTACGGAAGTGTTTGAGTTTGATGCTGCTCCTCAGCTGCAAGACGGCGAATGGGTTCACCTGGTTTTGACCTACGACGTGACCAACGGCCTGTGGGCTATGTACGTGAACGGTGAACAGCTCGGAAAGGCTATCAAGTTCTCTCCGGCTTACACGGGACCCAGTATGGTTGCTGTTCGTGTGGGCGGTAGCGGACACGCCAATGATGCTTGGGCTGGCGCCTTGGACGAAATCCGTGTCGAAAGCCTTGTGCGCTCTAGTCAGTGGATCAAGGCTGTGTACGAAACCCAGAAGACCGCCGCCAAGTAAAGACTGAATGTCATCCCGGCCGCAGAACCGGCTGCAACACACTTAGGAACTTGTTCCTTAGTGTGGCTGGTCCCCGTAGGGGGAGGAGGGCGCGAGCCCGCCTTTGCGTCATAAAAAAAGAACCTCTCCTAATTCTAGGAGAGGGGTCCAGGGGAGAGTGCGAACTCTCCCATGCATCTAAGAATAATCGGAGATTATTCGTACTTAATTACGCCAGCGGGGCAGTTGCCAGCAGCATCCTTGATGTCTGCTTCGTATGCGGAGAAATCAACGCCTTCCTTAACCTGCATCTTTTCAGGAACGGAGAAAACAGCGTCGCAGGTAGCTTCGCAAGCACCGCAAGATACGCATTCGTCGGAAGATTCGTCGAGCCAAACCTTAGTAATAGCCATGTTATACCTCTTTGGGGTTTTAGTTATACTTGTGTATGCTTTAAATATAACAAAAACCATTGCGACTGCACAATGTTTTTCTAAATTTTCTTGCACGGAATAACCGTCGACGGCCTTGTTTTTCACCCGTCGGCATAACCCAGTGAGGACATCACAGAAAATGAAAAAAGTGGTTGTAAAAATTGGTGGCAGCCTGGCTATTGACGAAGCCAAGTTGGCCGATTTTGTGGCTGCAGTTTCCAAGCTTCCGGCTATGGACTGTCAGATCGCCGTGGTTCACGGTGGTGGCAAGGACATTAACGAAAACATCTCTTTGCTGCGAGAACAGCCTACTTTTATCGATGGCCTCCGAGTTACCACACCTTCTATTATGAAGATGGTGGAAATGACTTTGTCTGGACACGTGAACAAGAAACTTGTGCGCATGCTTGAAAGCAACGGCTGCGAAGCCGTGGGTATTTCTGGTGTAGACGCAAAGCTCTTTGAAGTTGAAAAGAAGCAGGGCAAGGTTGATCTTGGCCTGGTGGGCGAAGTCAAGAAGGTTAATCCCAAGATTGTGGAAACCCTGTGGTCCGCTGGCATGGTTCCTGTAGTGAGCCCCATTTCCATTGGCCCCGACGAAAGCGGCAACAACGTGAGCTGGAACGTGAATGCAGACACTGCTGCAAGCGAACTGGCTGTGGCACTTCAGGCTGATCAGTTCGTGCTGGTAAGCGATGTGCCGGGCGTTCTCGATGGCGACAAGCAGGTGATTCCTGAACTTTCCGAAGCCGATGCTGAAAAGCTTATTGAAAGCGGCGTTATCAGCGGTGGCATGATTCCTAAGGTTCGCGAAAGCTTCAAGTCTATCCGACGAGGACTGAAGAGCATTCATATCGTAGGCTGGAAGGATGCAGAATCCTTCATCAAGCAGATTAACGGCGAACACAACTACGGAACCATTCAGAAATAAATTAACGATTAACGATGAACAATGAACAATTGTAATAATGGCGCTCCGCGCCCTTTAAAAAGACGCCGGAGGCGTGAGTTAAGCATTGTTAATTATTCATTGTTCATTAACCGAAGGTTTTAAAATGTCTTTTATTGAACAGGATAAGAACGTCATTGCCCCGCTGTATGGCAAGGCTGACATTGAAATTGTAAAGGGCGAGGGCTCTTACCTCTTTGACTCCAAGGGCGACAAGTATCTGGACTTCGTTGCAGGTATTGCAGTAAACGCTCTTGGCCATCAGAACAAGGCCATCAAGGAAGCTGTGGTGAAGCAGATGGATAGCTTCAATCACATTTCCAACCTTTACGTGAACATGCCCCAGGTCGAACTGGGCAAGAAGCTCCTGGAAATCACGGGCTTCGACAAGGCTTTCTTCTGCAACTCCGGTACCGAAGCTAACGAAGGTGCCATCAAGTTTGCACGTAAGTATTTCGATCGCAAGGGTGAAGCCAACAGGCAGAAAATCATTACCTTCGTGAACAGTTTCCACGGCAGAACTTTCGCTGCTCTTTCCGCTACCGGTCAGCCGGCTCTGCGCGAGGGCTTCGGCAATATGCCGGCCGACTTTGTTCATGTGAAGTGGAATGACTGCGCAGCCCTCAAGGCTGAAGTCAACAAGGACACTTGCGCCATCATGCTGGAATCTCTGGCAGCTGAAGGCGGCGTCATGACTCTGTCCACAGAAATGGTTGAAACCATCAACAGCCTCCAGAAGGAATTCGGTGTGCTGGTGATCGTCGACGAAGTTCAGGCTGGTTGCGGTCGTCTCGGAACTTTCCTTGGCTTTGAAAAGTACGGCCTTAAGCCGGACCTGGTAACTCTTGCCAAGGGTATCGGTGGCGGTCTCCCGCTGGGTGGTGTGCTGCTGCGTCAGTACATTGCAGACCAGCTGAAGGCTGGCGACCACGGTACTACCTTCGGTGGCAACCCCATCGCTTGCGCTGCAGGTCTTGCTGTGGTGAACCAGGTTGCTGAACCTGCGCTCATGAAGAACGTTGTAGAAAGGGCTGCTCAGATTCGCGCTGCCCTGGCTGATATCAAGGCCAAGTACAGCTGCATCAAGGAAATCCGCGGTGAAGGCCTTATCGTTGGCCTTGCCCTGGACGAGTCCTTGCCGGTGGGTAACATGGTAGCTGCTGCCCGCGCCGAAAAGCTCATGGTGCTTAGCGCCAAGGGCAACGTGCTGCGTATGCTTCCGCCGCTGAACATCAGCGCCGCTGAAGTTGACGAAGCCATGGCAAAGCTTGCTGCCGCATTCGCAAAGGTTGCTGGCTAAGTAATAGACTTGTGAAAAGAGAGACCCCGGCTTCCGCCGGGGTGACAATAAGGCAAGTCTAGGATGACATCACTAAAAAAGACCTTGGTTTGAACCAAGGTCTTTTTTTTGTCGCTTAGTCGAATAGACTATGCAAACTAATCTTTTTTCTTCTTCGGCTTTAATGCCTGCCAAACCATGTACCCGACGAACAATACGCCCAGTACAACGAGTCCCAGGGAAAGCTCATGGCTGTATGCTTGGATAATGTCCTTCTGGCCGTGTGCCACGTAGCCCAGCACTGCAAGGATAATGTTCCAGATAACCGCACCGATGGCGGTGAAAGTGGCGAAGGGCAAAAGTTTCATGCCGGCGATACCAGCGGGAATAGAAATCAGCTGACGGATCACAGGAATGAATCGACCCACCAAAGTGGAAATGGAACCGTGGTCGCGGAAGAACTGCTCTGCCTTTTCAACCTTCTGGGCATCAAGCAAGAAGAAGTGTCCGATGCGGCTGTCTACGAACTTGTAGATAATGGGACGACCCAGGAACTTTGCCAGGTAGTAGTTGATGAATGCGCCTATCATTGCGCCGATTGTTGCTGCAACGACAATCATAACAATGTTCAAGCCGGAATCCGGTTGCAATGCTTTGTAGGCTGCAGGCGGCACCACCAGTTCAGACGGGAAGGGAATAAATGAACTTTCCACGGTCATCAAAAGGGCTACGGTGCCATAGTTCAAATGGGCGTTGTACCAGTCAATAATCAAGTCGTAAATCATGATGAGCAAATATAGAAAAGTGCAACCGACGGCCGGCTGCACTTTTGAATGGGTTTGTCTAGCTTGCGCTAGGGCTTATTTCTTTTTCTTTTTGGCGGGCTTCTTGGCTGCCTTCTTGGCGGGTTTCTTTGCCTTCTTTGCAGCCTTTGCCTTTTTACCCTTCTTGGCAGGAACTACTTCTTCCTCTTCTTCTTCCGGTTCTTCAGCCGGTTCTTCGTAGGCGGGCTGTTCCGGTTCGGGATCGGTGTTGTAGGTTTCGCCAGTCTGATATTCGATGATAGAAGATTCCTGCTTGGAAGCGTTGATTGCGGCTCTTGCTTCTTCAACGTACTTACCATTGGGGAAACGCTTCAGGTAAATCTCGTAGTCCTTGGTACGGTTACCGGCCTTGACCAGTTCGAAAATACCAGCTTCTGCTTCGTCACGGAATGCACCGTTGGGATTGTCGTTCAGGTAAGAGAGGTAGGCCTTGAAAGTATTCTGTGCCTGGATGACGCGGAACTTATCGTATTCGCCCAAAGAGTTTAGTTTGTTTTCAACTTCTGCGCGACGAGGAGAATCCGGGTAGTATTCCAAGAACATCTGCAACATTTCCGGGTCGTTGCTTGCCATGACCTGTTCGAAACGTCCGTCTTCCTGGCGAACCTGGTATTCCTTAAGTTCAACCTTGCTGCTGTCCATGGTAGCGTAGAGCTGTTCCTTGGTAGCGAGGTCTGCCGGGTGGCAGAATGCCAAGTAGCTTTCAAGAACGTCGGCGAACTGAGTACGGGTGAAGGCTTCGCTCATATCGGGCAGCTTGCCGTCTTCATCGAGGTAGAAGCGGTAGTCGCGTTCGATAGCCATGCAATCCCATTCAGACAAGGTGTCCTTGACTTCGCTGTTTGCACGGAGGACGTCGTCGCGGTCATGGAGCTTAAAGCGCATGCCGCGGTCACGGCGGCTTTCACGACCGAAGTCTAGAGAAAGTTCGAGTCCGACGCGGACCGGCCATGTATGTCCGATTTTATCAAAGGTCAAACCGGAATAGGGGGACGGGCTTCCGGACTTGTCTTCGCTACGGGCCTTGATGTTCTCGTAAGCCAGGAAGTCCTTACGTACGTTCAAACCAATTTTCAGGTCCACATCCTGGAATACTTCGGTGATGCGATATTCCAAAGCGCCAGATGCGAATGCTGTATAGGCCATGTCGCCGAACTTAGAGGTGTTTCCACCAAATTCATCGTAGAACGTGAAGAACTGGAATCCGAAGCCACCCAGAGCTCTAAAGTCCAAGTCGCCTGCGATATTTACGGTGAAACCTGCCACTACAGAAGGGGCGTAGGTCAAGAAACTGAGAGTTTCTGTATCGCGGGGGTCCTTGATACCAGATCCGCTGTATTCAGGGATGGTGTACTTCGGGTGGTCTTCCACGGTGCCGAACTGGATGGTGTTCATTTCCAAACCTAACCAGATGGTAAAGGGAATGTCGGCCTTCCAAGCGGGTGTAATCAAGGGGGACCAAAGGAAACCTACGGAAATAGGTGCGGTAAACACATCCTTGTTGATGCCTTTACCATCCAAGAGGTCGTTATCGCCCTTGAAGTTCAAAAAAGCGGGTTCTGCCTGCAGGTACAACTGGTGACGCCAATTCGAACGCTCGTAGTCGGCGGCATAGGTTGTGACAGCGGCAGCTAAAAGAGACAATGTGATAAATAGTCTACGCATCATTCCAAATCTAACTTTTCTAAAGCGAAAAAGAGCTGAACCTTTATTCAAATGTACCATATTTAGGCTGTTTTTAGAAGGAAATGGCGAATCCAAAGCCTAGCATCAAGGCTCCTACGCCAAGAAGTGTTCCTCCGACGGCCATTTTTCTTTTTCCCTTGTCTACCAAATCGTGATTTTTTTCCAACTGTTCTTGATAGTGGGCTCCGCCTGCCGTGGCGGGTCTGCTAAGGTTGTTTTTAATCTTTTTTGCTTCGTCGTAGTCGTTGTTTGCAAGAAGAACGAACAAACCGCCTGCTAACAGGGGCGCTATCGCAGATCCCATCAGAGAGTGGCCAACTTTTTTCTTTTTTCGATTCTTAAGCCATTCTTCCTGGGTCATTTTTTCTTCCAGAGAAGTAATGGGCGTCATTTCCACATCGAGATTGGTCAAATCTGTAGGGGGTACGAACAAGGTAATTGTGGTGTCGCGGAAACCAGCTTTGCGAAGTTGAATCGTGGTTTCCCCTGGTTCAAAGATGGGGTATTTGCTTGGTGTGCGTCCAATAGGTGTTGTGCTTAAAGTGACCGGTGCGGAACCAGCGTAGATTTCAGCATCCCCAGGCAAGGTGGAAATGCTCAGTTCCGGACGAACACGTTTCAGCTTCAGGGAGATTTTTGTGGTGTCGAAGGGCACGGGGACAATGGCGTGGCGCGCAGCCCACAATTGCTTGTTGACGTTCCAATAAGCGTAGAGAACGACTTTGCCAGTGTCCTGGGTTGCAAAAGTACAGGGAGTCCTGCAAATTTCACCGAGGGATTCTGTTGCCAGTGTTACACCTTCAGGGTCTGTTTCTACATGAATGTAGCTGACCTTTTGTTTGGCTTCTTGGATCTGCTTACCTTGAAGCTTGCTTACAAGGTTATGAAGTTTGTTGTTGGAGATGGCGTCTGTAAGAGCTGAAATTGCAGATAAGTTGACTTGGTGAGCCTCTACATCTTTGCTCTTTGTACTGTCGCTGAAATTTTGATGAGACATCTGTAGGGAAATGGAGTCCGAAGACTTGGCTGCAATAATTCTTCCGTTGAATACTGAAGCTGCTCCATAGTGGGCTAGGGAATCTTTAATGCAGGCTGATTCGCGACAGTAACCGAAATCTGTGCGGTTGGCGAATATTACAGGAATCCCGGATTCCTGCAAAAGCTTGACTATGATGTTGTTTAACTGGCTTGCAAGTAGGGAATCTATGGAGCGGCGTTCCAACGCAATGAACACGTGCTTGCCATCTACGGTATGCAAAAATGCTGGTGTCGAATCTGTAGTTGTGGAGGTTGTAGAATCAACTGTGGCGGAGGAGTCTGAGGTTGCCTCTACTGTAGTGGAATCTGGAATGGTTGTGGAATCTGTAATGGCAGTGGAGTCTGAAGTTGTAGCAACAGTGTCTGGTGTTGTAGTAGAGTCTGAAACTGCGCTTGCTTCATTTTCGGTTGCGGCAGAGTTTAACAGGTCGTTGCCGGATTCGTCAACAATGCTTTTGAATCGGTTCTTGGCAATTTTTAAAACCGTGAATTTTCCTTGGATTATACCTCCAAGGCTTACTGTGTCTTGCTGGATTCCCAGAAACTGGGCGACTTGCTTTGCTCCGGTCACCAGTTCAACGTTGGCACGAATCCCCTGAGATTCAGCAGCTTGAACTGAAAATGCCACCCATAAGATAAATGCGACTATAAATTTCTTCATAAAAACCTAGAATGATAAAATGATGCCCACTGCAAGGAGTGATAATCCAAGGCTGACTCCAACGTTCATAACGGTGTGTGCAGTTTCTGCCTTGTCCCTATGGATCTTGAAATTCTTTTCGGCTTGGCTGAAATCATCGTTGTTGCCTAGCAAATTTTTTTCCATTTTTTTCTTGATGGTCTTTGCCTTGTCGATTTCGTTATAGGTGATGATTCCGGATACGGCGCTAACTGCCAAAGGAATGAAGGATCCGAAAATCATTTTGCGACCGAAGTTTTTATTGTATCGTTTTTTCAAAACTTTTTCTTGCTCGTTTTTCAAATTTTCATTGTAGTTGGGTCGCATGGAGACAATCAAGTAAGATGTATCTTTGTCGGATAGGGTGACCTGAATAGTGGTGTCGTTGAAATCCGCCTTGAACAGAGAAACCAAAACGTGATTGTCCTCTATTTCTTTTTCGTCGATGGGAATGAACATAGACGAGGTTGCCTGCGGATTCTTGGAGTGATCGGGCTTCAATTCGTTGATGTAGACATCTGCGTTGCTTGGAATCGTAGAAATATGAAGATATTTCTTGCTTACCGTTTTTTGCGGTTCTTGACAAAAAACGCTACAAATACAAAATAGCAGAAGAACTAAAATTTTATTCATTTTCAGGTTCCCCGCTAAGGTATGGTCCAAAGATGTGAATTTCTTTGTTGATTCGTACGGCTTCCCAATAGACTTCAGGTAGTGTGTTCTTGGCGTAGTCTTCGCCCTGAATTTGGAAACGGATTCTGTCTTGGACTTGAATTTTGAACTTGCAGAAAGGCTCTTCGTATACCGCTAATGTGGTGGTGTTATTCGACATCATAATCTGTAATTGAGTTGCGTTGATGCCTGAACCGTTATCGTAGACGTTAAATACGATGTCTTCGTCAACGGAGAAAATGTTAGCGGCGGGGGCGATTTGTGGTTTTACCTTATCTTTCAAAATCACTGTGTTTGTAGAAACAACTGATCTTTGGGGAATGTCCAGGTTTAATGAGTCGACGGAGTATTCCTTACGGTTGTGTTCTCGAATATAAACTGTGAGTGAAGATTGTGGTATCAACGGAATATTGATTGCGCCACTAGATTTTTCGCTTGTTATGTGAGCGACTGTGTCTCCCGCTCTGTTTACAAAGTCAAAAGTAGTTTGAGGCTTTGATGAACCGTGATAATTGTTAAGAGAGAAGGGAATGATCACGGAAGAATAGTTCGAGTTTGCGGGCTTTGTGGAAAAATGGAACAGTTCTGAGTTTATAGTTTCCATGGGAGCGATGTCACTAGTGATTTTCGCTTTTACAGCCCAGTAGAAGGTCTGTGATAAACTGGAAATTGCAGAAAGAGAATCGTCGAACAAAGAGTCTGTTAAAATAGCGTTGTTATGGCAGTCGGTTGTTCCAATTTTATTTTTCCAAACATCTTCGACGTATTGGCTAAAATAAATTTCGCAGGTTGCACTTTCCCATTCATCAAGCCCGGTGAGGGACCAACGCATGGGCAGTTCCATGTTCTCGTCTAGGGGCTCCACTTGGTTGTATCCATCGTAGGGTGCGACAAGGGAAATTTTGTTGGGTGTGTTTACGTAAATGTCAAAATTTTGGCGGCTGGTGTCTCCCCAGGAGTCGACAATAGCAAGGGATCCTTGGGCGTGACCAGTTTCGTTGAAAGTCAGTCTGAGGTTGGGAATGTTATACGTTTTCCCGTTGATGTTCCAGCGGATGCTTTCCACGTAATTGTAGATGCTATCGCCTACAATGGTCTTGTTGTCAAACTTTAAACCGGCGTAGATTTTAAAAGCCTGATTTTGCTCAGCGTAGATTACTTTTTTGGGGTTGAAGTAAGGAGATACTTCCCCAGAATATCTATCAGGGGTGACGAAAAGACAGGCATTGAAAGTGTCTACTTCGTTAACGTAATAGTCCGAGCCGCAGGAGCAAAGTAGGCTTGCCACAACAAGGAGAACAAGCAAAAACTTATTCATCAAGCACCTCCGATAGCGTGGTGTTTGGGCTGATGATAAATGACTTTGTCGCCTTATTATCACTCTGGTCAAAAACAGTGACGGTTAAGATTCTATAGGACCAAGAATTTTCTAGTTCGTTAATGGGGATGAACAGGGTGTCGTTCTTGAGTTTTGTTGCGAGAATAAGCGTGTTTTCTAGCTGAGCCTTGTACCGATTTTGCGGGATTTCTCCACCGTTGTCATGGACTATGATCTTAAGGGTGTCGACGAAATCTAGAGTGTCTCTTCCGGTAATAGACTTGATTGTTGGCTTGGTTGAATCGGTGAATTTTATTGTACCCAAATCCTTGACTTGATTGTTGTGAAGGCTGAAATCTACGGATGCGGCTTCGTAGTCTGTATAGTCGTCGATAGAGGCTGTTAGCGAATATTTGCCCTCCAAGAGGGGCTTTATCGAAAACTTGCAACTGTTATTGACGATGTTCTCTGTTTTTTTGATGACCACGTTGCCGTTTGTGTCTTTTACCGCAATTTGAACTTTTGCGTTAATGTTTGAAGCGGAAAGCTGGATTATCCCTTGAACAGCATTTTCTCCTTGGACGCCTTGGGTAAATAGGCTGCTGCGGATTGTATCTTTTGAAACCATTCTAACTTCGTTTTCTACGAAGACGGACCAATCGTATTGGGTCAAGGACTTGAGAGTTCCAAAATACGTGAAGTTGGGCTGATCTAAGATTGTGTCTACAAGAGTCTTCTGACTCGCGGATTTTTCCGTTAGAGTAAAATGGTGTTTCAGACTCCAAAGTTCGTCGGGGTCTTTGACGCTCCAAGCAAAGCTGATAAATTCGGTTGAGCTGAAATTTTGGCTGCCGTTGGCGGGGATGAAATTTGAAATGTCCAAAACGGGCGGGTTAGCTACGACAATTGTTAAGGAGTCGACTAAGGTGTCTCCAAAAAAGTCTACGAGATAAAATTCCAAAAGATGGCGGCCGGTGTATAGCAGGGTACTTTTGAAATAGTATTCAGAGGAAAAATACATGCCGTCCATGTTCCAGTAAGAAGCTTGATTGCGCATGGCTCTGGAAGGATAAACGTCGGATAAAAAGACCAGGGAATCGCCGGGTTGTATTGTGTCGGCTTTGACCCTTACCGCTGTAGAGTCGAAGGCTCGGGCAGTGAAAATCTGAACTCGGATATAGTCTTGTTCACTTTCGTCGTATGCCAAGTCGTCAAAATTTGTGCATCCGTAGAATGCTCCTGCAAAAAGCAGGGCGAAAACGAAGGCCCACAAGAAGCTTGTGCTTTTCATCGTTTAGCCTCCGTTGTGTCGACCACGAAGAATTTTTTTTGCGGAAGGGAGTCTGCCTCTCCGTAAATATCGCGGGTAATAACTCTGTATGTGTGCTTGCCTGGTTTAAATCCAGACTGCTTGATTTGGCTGAGTCCACCTACAGAAAAAATTGCATCGTCAATTTCAAGGATGTTTTCAAGTTCTTCGTCTTCGACATCTTCGGCGTACCAGCGGAATGTGATGGGCGTTGTACGGGATGCGTAAACGGTGTCGCCGTCCGCTGGTTCTGACTTAGAGCTGAGAATTGGTGGTGCATTTGCGATAACTTGCACCTTGACTTCCTGGGTGTAGCCCAAGGGGTCTACTGCAATTAGCTGGTCGGGAACAAATTTCGGATACTTGACGTCGATGGTGATGGCTGCGCCGGAATCCAAAAAATATCCTTCGTTGAACCAGAAGAATTTCAGGTCTTTTTCACTTTCAATGGGGGTGGCGATGGCTACAAGTCTTGCCGTATCCCTAGGATTCACCTTGAGAAGGGTGGAATCGGTTTTCCCGTACTGGATGGAATAAATTTTTATGGAACTGACTCTTAGTGATGTATCCGGAGAATCGGGAATATCCAGACATGCCACAAAAACCGCGCCCAGGGCAAGGGCGAGGCAAATGTTTAAAAGACGTAAAAAACTTTGTTGTGGAAACTTCACGACTATAAATCTACTATATTCTAACCATGAGTCAGGAAAACTTTGAATACAAAAACGCCATGGAACGCCTAGAAAACATTTTGGAGCGTATCGATAACTCCGAAATGGAAATCGATGAGCTTGCCGGACAGGTTCAGGAGGCAACCGAACTGCTTCGCAAGTGCCGTCAGATTTTGTTGAAGACCGAAAAGAACGTTCAGGAAGCCCTGGCTAGCCTGGATGGTGAAGTGGAAGGCTAATTTGAGTTTTGATGTCCAAATTCCTGCACTGGAGGTGGAAAATCTCACAGTGAAGTTCCCTGTCCGCGGGGGCGTCCTTGGAAAGGTCAAGGACTATTTCACTGCAGTGGACAACGTTTCCTTTACCCTGCCTCAGGGCAAAATCCTTTCTATTGTGGGGGAGTCTGGTTGCGGTAAGTCCACCTTGGTGAAGTCACTGGTGGGGCTTGTGCCTGCGGAGATGAAAGCCTACAAACTCTTGGGCGACACTGTCGACTTTAAAAATGCAGCCTCCATGCGCAAAGTCCGCAATCAGGTGCAAATGATTTTCCAGGATCCCTTCAGTAGCTTGAATCCTCGCCAGACGGTGACGGAAATCCTGACGGCTCCTGTGGTGGCCCGAGGCGTTAGCTTAGATGAGGCGCGGGAGCGGGCTCTGAAGCTGCTGGCCCGCGTGTCTTTGCCCGATGGTGCAATGGACAAGTTCCCCCATGAATTTTCTGGCGGTCAACGTCAACGACTTTGCATTGCTCGTGCCCTGATGGTGGAACCCAAGGTTTTGTTGTGCGATGAAGTGACTTCTGCTCTGGATGTTTCGGTGCAGGCCCAGATTTTGCACTTGCTGGATGACTTGCGCAATGAACTGGGAATCAGTTTGCTGTTTATTAGCCACGATATGCAGGTGGTTCGTGCCCTCAGTGACGAAGTGCTGGTGATGTATTATGGAAAGGTGGTGGAACGTGGTGCCGCCGACCAGGTCCTTGTGAACCCGCAGCACGAATATACCCAAAAACTTTTGGCCAGCGTGCCTACCATTAAACGATAAGATTTTCGCATGGCAGACTACCGCAAAAACTTTAAGGATCGTCGCAGCTTCAAAGGCCGCCCTGGATCTGCCCCTAAGGAACCTCGTTTCGTGGAATTGCGTGTCGAGAAGATGGTGCAGGGTGGAGAGGGCATGGCACGCCTCGACGACGGACGCGTATGCTTTGTTGCCGGCGCTTTGCCTGGTGAGCTTTGCAAAGTTTTGCTGACGGTCAACAAGAAGGATTTTACCCGTGGTCGTGTGGTTGAGGTCGTGGAGGCTAGCCCGGATCGAGTTAAGCCTAAGTGCCCTCTTTATGGCCGTTGCGGAGGCTGTTCCTTGCAGCATTTGGACCCGGCAAAGCAGGCGGAGTACCTTGCCCAGGTAGAACGTGAAAACTTCAAGCGACTAGCCCATGTAGATCTTCCCGATAACTTTAGAGTCCATACGGGAAACCCTTGGAACTACCGTAATCGTGCACGCCTTGCGTTCTGCGGCCTTCGGGACGGTGGTGCCAGTTTCGGCTTTAGAGAACAGGAATCTAACCACGCTGTTACCTTTGGAAATTGCCCCATTCTGACTAAGGGCCTGAACGAATTTTTGAAGGGCCCTGCCAAGAACCTAAAGGCTCGAGAGATCAATGTTTTTGATAACGGTGCTGGTGAGGTCAGTTACTATTACGATGGTATGACCGCTGCAGATTTTCAGAAGCATGCTGTGAGCGTAGTTGAAATTGGTGGCAAAAAAATTGAAGCGGATGCTTCCGTATTTTTCCAGAGCAATCTTGGGCTTCTGCCGGAACTTGTAGATTCGGTGCGTAAGGCTGTAGACGACGGTATTCAAAGTGGAGAGGCCAGCGATGCCTGGCTCATAGACTTGTTTAGCGGGGTCGGTTTCTTTGCTGCTCTTTTGCAGGATAAGTTTAAGCGCGTGACTACCGTGGAGCGAGATGAAGGTTGCCTTAAACATGCTGAAGTTAATTTGTCTAAAACGTCCGGTGCAAAGGTCGAAAATGTTTCCGCCCCTGCCGAAGACTGGCTTGCTGAAAATGTAGTGGATATTCCTGCAACCTTGATCGTGGACCCGCCTCGTACAGGCTTGCCTAAGACCGCCCTTGAAGCCATTGTAAAAAGTTCAGTGAAAAAAATGATTTACGTTTCTTGCGATCCCGTGACTTTGGCCCGTGATTTTGCAAAATTAGCTGAATTTGGCTTTGAAATGAGGTCTGCAGAAGCTTTTGCTTTCTATCCTCAGACGCCACACATGGAAATGCTTGCTGTCCTTTCCCGATAGCTTTTACTAAATTGATTAGCATGATGAAGAAACTGCTAATCACTCTTTTGGTTTTTGCGGCAATGACTTTTGCTGCCTCTAATTCTGGTTCCGGCTCTCAATCTAAGAACATGGCCATCGGTGGATGGTTTCAGGCTGGTAACCCCGGTGAACACGCCGGACTTGATTTTATGATGCGCAGTGGTAAGGATGTTACCATTGATATCTACGGTCACCTGTTTTTGAGCAGTGACGAAAGTTCCTTTGGTATTTACTTAGGATACTTCTGGAACTTCTACTTGCCCGTTCCTAAGGATGCTGGCCGTATAGGATTCTATGTGGGTCCCACTGGAGGCTTTGGCATTTGGGATGTGGAACAATGGCATTCTCACTGGGAGAACAACCATTGGGTTAATGACTGGTGGCGTGATGAGTTTGGCTTTGCCATCCGTATCGGTGCTACCGGTGGTTTCCAGTGGGAATTCCCTGTGATTCCTCTGCAGCTCTACTTGGAATTGAATCCTGTATGTGAATTCCACTATCTGAGCTGGGATGACTACTATGACCGTAATGGAAACGTGAGACCTGGCCGTTATGACGATGACGATGTGGAATGGAAGTTCCCGGATTTCTACTTCCGAGTTGGTTTGCGTTTCTGGTTTTAAATAACGAAAGTTTTTGAGAGAATAGACGATGAAGAAAATTTTGTTTGTTGCCGCTGTAACACTGGGCGCTTTCTTCTCTGGTTGCGTATCCCAGGATCCGACAATTACCTGTGGTCGCGACTGGAATGCGGCTTCTCGTGTTGTTGCTGATACTACTAGCGAATTTGACTTGGCTGATCCGATGATTATCCAGTTTAAGTATGGACGTAACTTTGACTTTTCAAAGCTGACTACTGCCTTCTACGAAGGTTCGTTGTCCCAGAAGGGTAAGGAAATCTGGTCCCGTGAAGTCGCTGTTACAGAAAAGATGGATTCCTATACCTTGCAGGGCAAATCCAAGCATGGAGGCCTGATGACTGCTCGTGAACTTAGCCGTCAAAAGCAGCCTGGTTCCGTTGTTGTTGAATTTAGTGCCGATGGCAAGGTTATCGCCCAGAAAGAAATCACCCTGGTCAAGACTCGTTAAGTTATGAATCTGAAAAGTTTATTTGGCCTTTGTATTTTTGGCCTTGGTTCCGTTTTTTCTCTGAGTGCATGTGACGATTCTATGGTCACTGTGTCTTATAATATTAAGGCTCCCGTAGATATTGATGTTTGCGTCGAAGGCTTTTACGCTACCTACGATATGGAAAACGAAGAACGTATGGGCACCATGACCAAGACGTTTGATGTTGTGACCTATTCGCAGAATGGCGATACCACAAAGGTGAACCGCAAGTACAGTATTGATGCTTCTCAGGGCTATCTCAAGAATTCTATGCCATCGGAATTGGCCTGGCGCGTGAAGGAAGTCTCCATGACTGCCGTAGACCGCAACGTGCTGAGCATTGACGGACTTACCGACGGTTATGATACCTTGGTGAACAAGATGCCTATGCCTAAGCGCTGGAAGGACCAGCTGCTGAATCCGGATTACAAGCCCCATTTGCTCCGTGCAGAAAAGCATCGTTGGGAAATGTCTCACTTGCTTACAGGTGAGGTCCCGTCAAAAGCCAATATCACCCAGCTGCTGAAGGACCGTGGTCGCTTGAACTTCGCCCTGATTCAGGTGGACTCTGTTGTGACCAAGGGGTACCAGAATCTGGATAGAAGGCATTGCCTTTGGTATAACGTGTACCTCCACGAAAAGGAAAGCTTCCCCTACTACATTTGGGAACAGCATGTTAACAGCAAGATTATTCCCGAAAGTTTCCTGGCCTATAACACAGGCCGTACAGCAGAATACGACACGGAATATGGCGTGGCCATTGACGTAGATACCGGCATTCCTTGCCAGGAACGCGAAGTGAAGAAGGGTACTCACACCATGGTGAACCCCACGACCAAGGATACGGTAACCTTTAAAAGCCATATCCTTTTGGAGCGCTTGTTCACAGTGAAGAAACCTGGTGAAGATGCTGAATAATATGAAGTTCTCGACCTTGATTTTTGCAGGTGTTTCGGCCTTGATGTTTGCTGGATGTGCAACACATCCCTCTCATCAGCAAACCCTGGTAGATGACCGCTACCTGGTTTATATGGATACCTACAAGGCTTACCAGAAGGCGGAAAAGGCCTATTTGAATCTGCTGTTCAATATCGAGCGCATGCCCGAAGAAGAAGAACTGTGGATGATGAAGCGCGATAGAATGCTGGAACTGATGCAACTCAAGGAACTGATGCTCAATGCTCGTGCTGAATTAGACGAAGCTATGCGTCAGTGGGAAATGCACTTGAATGATATTCAGGCTGAAATGAAAAGTGCGAAGATTCCTAACTTCAAACCAAATTTCACTGGACTGGATGGTCAACGGACTAGCCCCGGACAATTGCTTCCTGGTGAAGCGAATAAGATTCAAAAATAAAAAAGTCGCCTTGAGCGACTTTTTTTATATCCAGGGCTTGGCTATTGCCAACTGTTCATGAATCCCATTCCGATTGCAAATTTGATTCGTGTGGGGGACACTGCGTTGGGCAGCAGGGGCACGTCGATAGGCGTTACCTTATGACCTCCGCTGAGGTCGCTGTTCTCGCCGATGCGGCTGAGGCCTCTTGCAAAAGTCAGAGTCATGTCCACAGGAACGCTGTAGAAAATCTTGTTGCTGAAACGGATGCTGAAGCCGACATCGCGGTCCCAGAACCTGTGGTCAGTAAACTTGTCGCTTTGCCACCAACTCCCGTTCCATGCTGCGCCGATTTGAGCGAATACATCTAGATAAAGGCTACGAGTGCTGAAAATCCAGAAACTGTTTCGCCAGTCGTCGTAAATGGGGTATAGATAATGGAGCTCGGCCATTGCGGTTTTTGTACCTGCCAAGGTGTAGTCTTCGGAACTGCGCAGGTAGGGGTAACCTTCAAGGAACAAGGGCTTGTAGTAGTAGGAATCCAGCGTGTCTTTCTTGTGGTTAGAAGACCAATGGAGAATGCCGTTGATCTTTCCTCCCGCGGCGAGGCGTGCTCCGGTCCACGGGCTTTGTATGCTTCCATAGAGGCTCAGGCCGATTTCGTGAATGTCATAGATGCGGTAGTTCGGTTTGATGACTCCGCTTTTTGTGACAGTAAAGCTTTCGGCGAAAGTTCCCGGACGGTAAAGACTGTTGTTGGAGTATTGATAGAATAGAGACAGGCCGTTGCCTTGGCCGTTAATGCCGCTTTCTTCTCCGTGGTCTCCGTAGAGGCCAAGAGCAATCATGGCCGCAAGTTGTTTTTGGTAGGTCCAGCTGAAACTGTCTTCGTACAAGTTGAAGTTAGACCAGTTGTAACCGCCGGCAATTTGCAGGGTGTCAATGGATTTGAAAATGCTGTAACCTGCGCTGCCTACAATGGACTGTGTTTCCACTGCGTAGTGGCTAATGCCTAAGCTGTCGCCGCCATGAGCCTTTACATCTTCATAGCGGACAGTGTCCTTGCTGGTGTAATTGGCGAAGTTATAGGAAAGCCCCAAGTCGATAGGCGTGCTGTGGTTTTCCCAGCCGGCAAAGAATTCCTTTTCCATATAGGGCAGGAATCCAGAACTTGAAGAATTTCCGATAAAGGCGAAGGGCTCAAAAACAAGACCCAACTGCACGGTATTCTTTTTGAGAGGGTCGCTAAGCATCATGACTAAGCCGGCCTTGAACTTGACCTGGCCATCGCCAAAAACAGTAAGGTCTGGGGCGCTTTCGGCAAGCATGACCATGGGAACAAAAAGCGGAACCGTGGGAATGGGCTTGTAGTCTTGTTCCACACCGGCAAATTCAACGTCTTGGATTTCCAATTGCTTGGGAACTCGTTTTGTTAAAGTTCCCTTCAATACGATTTCCTTGGAACCCTCGGTTTCTGTGACGGTGCGAACGGTGTCTTGAATCTTGATGACGCTATCGCGGGTTGCGATGCTTGGTATGGATACGCAATCCTTTTGGATGAGCAGGAGACTGTCTGTTGTGGCGGAGTCCTGCTTGACGATGCTACTGACGCTAGAATCTTGCCAGGAGGCTGCGTTGCAGCTTTGCCAGGTGGTGTCTGCAATCTGGATGATGGAATCGCGGACAGTGACATTGATTGATGTATCTGCCTTGGCTGGAGTAAAGGTGCTGTAGGCCAACTTGTACAGGGAAAAACCGTGCTTGTCGTAGTTGGTGTAATAGATGGTGTCTCCATTGAGAACTGGAGTGAACGCTCCGCCTACCACGTTGGTGAGGGGGCGCTCGATGCCGGTACTCAGCGTTTTCTCAATCAAGTTGAAAATGCCGTTGCGATTGCTGGTGAACACAATCTTGTCGTCGTCGATCCAGTTTACGTCACGTTCGTCGAATTCCCGGTTGCTTACAATCTTGAAATTCTTTCCGTCAACGTCAATGATTGCAATGCCGCGGACTTCGTTGTCGAAGAAACTAAAGGCGATTTGCTTGCCATTGGGGCTGAACTTGGGGCTGTAAATGTTGTAGTAAGTGAACTGGCTGTCAGGAACGAATATGTCCACGGGATCTTCGGAAACGTATTCCTTGAAATCCTTGGGGAGGGGAACCTTGCTCAAGGCGAAACGTGTGCTGTAAGGTTCACGACGCACAAATGCAACGGTTGTGCCCTGTTGGTCAAAGGCGGGGTAGACCGCATCGGCGAGGTACGAGATCGCTAGTTCATTCTTGTTTGTGTCGCTTAAAGCCACGTCAAAGTGGGCGTGCCCATCCTTGTCGCGATTCTGATAACTGATGTAGGCGAGAATGGGGCCGCGTGCGGAATCGTTGTAGACATCGATACCCTTGTCGAACCAGGGCTTCTTTGCCTTGAATCCGGAATTTGCGTAATCGCCGATATTGATGATGGAGGTGCTATCGCTGCTGGCGCTGTCTTTTTCAACTTCGATAACAACTTCGCCCACATCGACGGAATTTTTGCTTGCTGAATCAGCCTTTACGGTATCCGGTTCCAGAGGCATCTTGAATACGCTGCCATCGAACCATGCACCGCCGAAGTTAGATACTCCATAAAGGTGCTTGCCAGCCACAACAGGGAAGTCTTGCCAGAAGGCGTCTTCTGTAAGCTTGATGCCTTCTACAAGTTCACCCAGGGATTCCTTTTGGGCCTTGTACTGATCTGTGATTTCTTTTTTCCAGTTTTCGTACAGCTGCTTTTCGCTAATTCCAAGGACTTCCTTGATGGCTCCGTCCAAGGTCATTCTGTTGAACTTGGAGAGGTTGTTCCAAATCTTGGGCACTGCATCTTCGCCGTAGTGCTTGTCTATGTACAGCACTAGGGAAAATCCTTGGGTGTAGGGGCCTAATTCTGCAAACAGGGAATTGTCCGAGAAATCGTGCATGTACTCCAGAGAGAGCAAGCTGTCGTTTAGGGCGGCCACGCGCAACAGCATGTCACGATGCGTGTCCCAACCGTCGAAGCCCATTCGGCTTGATTCGTATTGGGCGGTACCTTCCGCTAACCACAAGGGCTGCAGGGTGAAGGGTAAAAGTGACATGAAGTCACTAGTGAGACGCTCGTTGTAGTAATCGCTGTAGCTAAACTGAATTCCGTAAAGTCGAGGATGAATCTTGCTTCCGCTTTCGATACTAACAAGATGGCTGAATTCATGGGTGACTACGTCAGAAAGCCAGCCGTGGCTGCTTCGTATTTTGAAGTCCCAGTTGGTAAGCCAAAGGTTCAATGCATTTTCGCTGGGAACGGCGCTACCGTTGCTGTAGAGGGCGTTGCTTAGGGAAACGTTGACGCGACTAGGCAAGTCCTTGTGGTAACGGCTTACTACGGTGTCGTAGACCGCTTCGCCGTAAGCAGAAACCTTGGAGGCGTGGCTGGAATACTCTGCAGGGTAAAAAAACTGGAAATGCTCAGATCCTGCAGTTTTCCAACGGATGTCGCTTTGGTTGCCGTAGAACTGAATGGCGAATGCAGAAACTGCACTCACGGCTGTAGCGGCAACTATTTTTATCAAATTCTTCAAATTGTATTCCCAAAATGCATTTATCTACTATAAAATACAAAAATGCCGTCTCCTGAGGGGAGGCGGCACCTTGTAATTAAGGGCGGTTGTGATTTCAACCAAACTTATGGATTATTCCTTCAGCTTCCAGATTTCAGCCAAACCGTCGTAGAGCTTGCCTTCGGAGTCAACAACGGAGAAACCACCGGTGTAACCCCAATGAGTCCAAGGAATCTGCAAGGTATCGCAGATTTCTGCCATGGCCTTGTAGTAGTTCAGTACGGACTGTGCGTCGGACTTGTCGCGGAGAGCACCGAATTCGTTGATGATCACCGGAACGTTGTTCTTGACTGCCCATTCCTTGGCCGGCAGGATTCCCTTGAGTATTGCTTCCTTGCTGCCGTTCTTGTAGTAGTTCTTGATGGCGGACTTGACAGCAGTCTTGACGCCGGCATTTACACCATAAGTGAAGGAGTATTCGGACCAGTCTTCAGCGACATAGGGGAAGGGGATGTTGTGGATAGCGGCGTAGTCCGTCCAAGATCCGCCCTGATGGGTGAAGAGGAAGGGTTCGTAGGTGTGGATTGCGTAGACGATATTGTCGTCGGTGAAGGGGGTACGCTTTGCCAGTGCGCTGATAGAATACCACTGAGCGTCACCGAAGATAATGGTGTGCTTGGTATCGACGCTACGGATGGCGTCAATCATAGCCTGAGCTGCAATGGTCCAGTTGGCCGCAGAAACTGCGCCGTTAGTCATATCCGGTTCGTTCAGCAGTTCGAAGAAGATGTCTTCGCGTTCACTTTCTGCGAAATGCTTTGCAACATTCTTCCATACGCTGGCCATCATGTTGATGTAGTTGCTGTCCGTTGCGGAAGTCTTATTGTAGCTGTTGTCGTATTCGTGATAGTCGATTACGAGAGACATACCGTTTTCCTTGGTCCACTTGTCAAAGGCGTCAAGAACGATATAGATGGAATCGTCCATGACAGCTTCCTTATCGGTGCCGGCAATAAGAGCTTTGCGATTAGTTGCGTACAGGTCAAGGTCGATGGGCAAACGCAAGCTCTTGAAGCCGTTTTCTGCAAGGAGCTTGATGTCGCTTTCGCCAAATTTGAAATTACCGTCAAACTTGCCGCTTGCTTCTTCCAGCCAGTTAGTGAAGTTGACACCTTTGTTCAGGTACTTCATAGCCTTGGCCTGCAACGGGTTGCTGACTGTGACGTCGCCGATGGTGACTTCGGGTATCACTGCAGTGGTCTTTTGTAGGTCTGCAACATCTGCCGGCAGAGCGTCGGTTTCGAGGAATGCGATGTTGTCAATCATTATGGAGTCAGAGGTTACCTTTGCGGATCCCTTAATCTGAATGCTGAGCTGATTGATGTTGTCCTTGTTAAAGACGACTGCTTTGCCCCAGCCTTCCTGAATTAGGTCGCGGAACTTGATATCAAGGCATTTCCAAGCTGTCTTTGAAGCGGTAGCCTTAACGCCATGGACGTCGTAGTCCTTGATATCACTTGTTTCAATACGGATGGTATGTGCAGGACCCATATAGCAGTAGTGGAAACCGCCGATTTTGGAAAAGTCTTCAGGCTCGATGGATACAGCGATGGCTACATAGGGGTCGTATTCGTAATCGCCCTTGTCCAAGGTGTATTTAGCCTTGAGTGCGTATTTAGAATTGTAACCGCCGACGCTAGGAATGGGACCGTTGGGACCTTCTTCGGTTGCAATAGTGGATGCACCGCCGTTGCCCTGGTCGTCATAGGTATACCAGCCGTTGCCCTGAGCAGTTTCGCCGTCACCATCTTCGAAGTCGTCGATCAGGATGCCCTTGGGAACGAAGGCTTCGATAACCGGAGGGACAACACTGGATGTGTCGTCGCCACCAACGGGATCGTCGCCACCAATGGGATCATCTCCAACAGTCGGATTGTCGCCTCCGGTGGGGGTGTTAGGCTTGGGATCGTCGCTGCATGCACTGGTGAAGAATGCTAGTGCTGCTGCAGCAGAAAGAGCTGTTAAGGATTTGTAGTTCATAGGTATTCCTTTTTACTTTGACTCTTGAAAAATAGATTTAAAACAGGAAACCTGAATGTTTAGTTTTAAATTGAAAATAAAAAAGAGTATTAGCTGTATTACTTTTTTTGTTTTGAAAACGGAACTTTCCGACCTAAAAACTGCTATATTAGGGTTATTCCATGGATTTTTACTCAGAAACCTACCACGAATCGGTGAAGTACGCAGCAAAAGCGGCTGCGGACCCTGTTGTGCTGCAGTGGGAAAAACAGAAAACTGCAGATCGTCGGTATGTTGGCTGTAACCGGTTTGACCTGCAGCCGGGTGATGCTCCAAGCTTTGGGTATGTTTCCGGGGATGGTTTGAAACCTGTGGGTGTCTATGTGGTGCTGAGAGGCCGCAAGTATCCCGATGGGATTTATGCTTATGTGGCAGAAAGTGCTGCGTCGGGTTCAAGTTCCGCGTCGGGCACGGCAGGCCAGTTGGTGAAAATCGGTGGCAAGGATGAAATGAAGTCCTTGATGGCCGCGTTCCCTGATCAAGATTTCGTTTCTCAGACCCCGGTTCTCTATGTTTTTACCGGCATTTTGGAGCGCGCTGTCTGGCGTTTCAAGGAATCGGCCTATTCCCAGGTGCAGCGCGATGTGGGCGCCTGCGTGGGAAGCGTTTTGCTGGATGTAAAACGCGAGGGCGGCAAGGCTTTCCCCTTGGGCGGTTTTGTGGACGATGACGTGGCCAATGTTCTAAAACTGGGGGCGACGGAAGTTCCCCTGGCTTGTTTGGCGGTGTTCCCGGAGTATAGCGAAGTTGCTTTTGACTCTATGGACGATGGGGTAGGCGAGTCTGCTTATTCCAACCGAAGTGAATCGGATATGGTGGCGGATGCCCGCCGTTATCCCTCACGCTTTATGCACCAGAATCGTGCGGAAACTATTGAAGATTTAAGTAAGTGCATTCGTGTCCGTCGACTTGTTTCTCAGGCATTGCCTGGGGACGAATTCCCTCTGACTCCCGCCAAGTTTTCCAATGAATCCTATTTTAGCCGTTTGGCGGAATTGGGTACGGCAAATTTGAAGCATGTGCCTTTCAGAAAGTCAAACATGGACTTGGATGATTTTTCAAGCATGTTACGTTGGCTGGAATTAGGCCAAATCAACTTGTTTGGTGCGGGCCTTTTAAAGATTTGGATTGTTTCTTTTGATGTGATGTTCGTGTACCCCGGCGTGTACCGCTATGTGCCTGTGCGCAAGTCCATCTACATGCAGTCCGGCCAGGTCATGATGAAGAAGTTTATGAAGTGCCATGCCGCTCTTGAAAGTGCGGAAAATGCGGCCTTTGCCGTGGTGCTTACTGCCGATCTGAAGGAAGCCTGCAACCTGCTGGGCGAACGCGCTTACCGCTACTTGAATTTGAATGCGGGATACATTCTGCAATCTCTGCACTTGTCTGGACGAGTGTTGAACAAGACCGTTCGTAGCCCTCATTTCTTCTATGAAGATGACCTGAAGAAACTCTGCAATTTGCCGGATGGCGAAAGAGTGATTTCCGAAATTCTCGTGGGAAAGTAAGTTTGTATGTTGAACTGTTTTTTGAGTTGTCTTTCGGATGCTATACAAGTAGGCTGGACTTTAATAATAGCTTTGGTCTTATGCATTCCGCTATGGCTGGGATTCCTATTTTCTTTTATTAATTCCCAGACCCGCTTTAAGAAATTAGGTGCTGTTCTTTGGTCCGTGCTGATGGCACTTATTTTGGGGATTGTTGTTCTGGCAATCTTTAAAGCTCATATTTTCAATTATGAAATCTTGTGGCTGGCCGTGACGCCTATAGTTTGCTTTGCCGCCATAGTACCGATCTTTTTGGCAACAAGTGCATTTGGCCGAGTGTTTAAACGGAAGAAAAAATTCCATTGGCTTGTTTTCCCCATATCATACGTTATTTCTTTTGTGTTGGTCGTGATGTTTTGTGGGTCGGTGATGGCGAACCCGTTTGAACAATATACGGAGAATAATCTTTCAAAGGAAGAAATGGAAAAATCGGAAGGTTATGATTTTGAAATAGGACTTTTCCGTGGATCCGACTATGATGTTTCAAAATTGCAAATTAGAGGGAAAGGAGATTCTGTCTACTATCGAGTCAAGTATGATTTATGTCCCTATGTTCTAGACAACAAGGATTTTATTGCGAAATATACGGAACCTCTGGAGAAAGTTGCTACTCCCTGGACTTTGTTGGATAAGGAAAAATCTTCCATAGCATTTGAGTTAAGAAAATCCATGATGACCTATGAAAGTGAATGGACTACGGTAATGGTTTTGGATGGATATTGCATCGGTTTGGGAATAAATGATTTTCAGAAGAAAAAATCGCGTCATTTTGATTTCTGTAATGCGGATATTTCAAATGTGCCTAAGGCCTACGCTATGGAAAAAATGGCAAATAGTCTTTGGCCTGCTCGCGAGACTTATACGAAATATTCCTACGAACAAGCGGAAAAGGCTTGCCGAGAAAGTCAGAATTATACGGGCGAATAATTTGATCAACGGGCGGTTACCCGATTAACTCCAACAGCAACGGAGCGACCACTGCGGTAAAGATTCCTGCGATGCCGATAGCCAAGGAACTCATGGCGCCTTGGGTTTCGCCGATTTCCATGGCGCGGGTGGTGCCTAGGGCGTGGCTAGCAGTACCGATGGCAATACCTTGGGCGACCTTGTGCTTAATATGGAAGAAATTGCAGACCACAGAAGCGGTGACGGCGCCGGTGATTCCTGTAATGACGATGGAAATAATGGTGATACTGGGAATACCGCCGATCTGTGCAGAAACCACGGAACCCATGGGGATGGTAATGGATTTGGGCACCAAGGAAAGCATCAAGGTTTCACTGAGGCCTACCAGTTTCGATGTTGCCACAACGCAAATAATGGAAGTGAGGCTACCGACGGCGATGCCTGCCAAAATCGGGAGCCAGTGCTTTTTGAGGTTGCCCAGCTGCCTGTACAAGGGAACTGCCAAAACTACGGTGGCGGGGCCAAGCATTACGGAAACGTAGTCGCCGCCGATCTTGTAACTGTCGTAGCTGATTCCCGTAATCATCAGGAAACCTACAATCAGGATCAAGCCGATAAGCAACGGATTTAGAATGGATTTCTTGAATTTCTTGTTCAGGGCAACGCCCGCTTCGAAGGCGGCCAGGGTCAGGAAAATTCCGAACAGGGGTGAGTTAATGATGGTGTTCATTTCTTCCCCCTGGTTGCTTGCTTCATTTCGTCGTCTTCAAGCTGCTCGATGTTCTGTCGCTTTTCTTGACGACCAATGAGAAACTGTGTGGTAAGGCCGGTGGCTGCCAAGGTGATGAGAGTCAGCACAATGCAAAGAATGAGTAGGGTGGGCCACTGGCTGAGAATGTCGTCGCCAACAGTCATAATGGCGATGCTGGGCGGCAAGAAGAAAAGTGCCAGATGGTTCAAGAAGAAACTGGAAACACCGGAAATCTGCTCCGGCTTGAGAATTTTAGTACAAAGTAATACAAGAAGTAGAACCATGCCGAGAATGTTACCGGGAATGGGGATGCCCACCACTCGGTTCAGAAATTCGCCGACGAGGCAAATGGCGAAAATCACTGCAATTTGCAAAGGAATTCTCATAGCGCAGCCAAATATAGGAAAATAATACTAGATCCTTCGCTACGCTCAGGATGACGTAAAGGGATATTTCGGGATGACGCAATACAAGAACTTTCTATATTGCATTTTATGAAAATTGTATTTATGGGTACGCCGGAATTTGCGGCATGTTTTTTGAAGCACTTGAAAGAAAGTGACTTTGCAGAAGTTGTTGGTGTTGTAACTCAGCCGGATCGCCCCGCTGGCCGTGGCCGCGTGCTGACTCCTCCGCCTGTGAAGAGCCTGGCTCTGGAATATGGCCTGCCGGTTTTGCAACCTGTGGATTTGAAGGCTCCCGAATTTGAGGAAGAGCTCCGTGCCTTTGGCGCAGACCTTTTTGTAGTGGTGGCCTACTCCATTTTGCCTAAGAACATTCTGGGCGTTGCCAAGTTTGGTGCCGTGAATGTTCACGGCAGTATGCTTCCCAAGTACCGCGGTGCCGCTCCTGTGCAGCGCGCCATTGCCGATGGCCTGCCTGCAACTGGCGTTACCGTTTTCCGCTTGGACGAAAAGATGGACCACGGTCCCATTCTTGCTCAGCGTGAAATTTCCATCGACCATCAGGACACTACTGCAAGCTTGCTTGAAAAGATGGTGGCTCCTGGTTGCGACGCTTTGGATGATGCCATCAACCAGCTGATTACCGGTACCGAAAAGGATTTGACTCAGGATCACGCCCAGGCATCTGGCGCTCCCAAGCTGAAGAAGGAAGAAGGTCTTATTGACTTTAATCTGCCGGCTCGTGTGATTCATAACCGCATTCGTGCCTTCAACCCCTGGCCCGGTGGATATGGCAAGCTGGGTGGCCGCATGGTTTACCTCCGCGTCACCGATGTGGTGGGCGTTGGGGAATGCAAGGCTCCCGCAGGTGTTGGCGCTCTGGCCGTTGGTGCAGTCGCCTTCAAGGACAAACGCTTCTTTGTGGGTACAGGTGAAGGCCTTTTGGAAGTCATTGAAATCCAGGCTGAAGGCAAGAAGCCCATGCCTGTTGCAGACTTTATGCGTGGCATCCAGAATCACGATAATCTCGCCTTTGGCAATTAACAATTGGTTGTTTGATGCAGAACGAAGTCAAGGATCAGCTTAAGGAACGTCGCGATGCCTATCGCGTCTTGATGCAGTGGGTAGACGAGGGGGCTTTCATCAAGGATAGCGGACTTTCTCCCTTTGCCATGGAAATTGCATTGGGCGTCTGCCGTCGCCATCTTTATCTGGATTATTTCATCAAGACTCTGACCAAGAAGAAACCTTTTATGGAACTTCAGATTATCTTGGAAATGGGTCTGTTCCAGATGTTCTTTATGAATGTTCCGGACTATGCAGCCATTAGCACCAGCGCAAATCTTGCAAAGCTGGTGGGCTTTGGCGATGGTGCCGCCCGATTGGTCAACGGAGTTTTGAACGCCGCGAAAAAATCTGGATTTCCTCAGCTGCCGCCCCAGCGCGTACGTCGGATTTCTGTGGAAAACTCTGTTCCCGAATGGATTGTCCGCCGTTGGTTTGACGTTTACGGTGCGGACACAGCAGAACTTCTGGCAAAACGTACTTTGGAACGCCCTGTGGAATGGCTGCGCGTAAACCTGAAAAAGACTTCTGCGCCTAAGCTTGCCCAAAAGCTGGGTTTTGAAAACGCCTCCATCTTGTATGACCGCTATGTGCAGGTTCCTGCAGAGGCAAAGCTGAAGGCGGTCCTTGAATCGGATGCTTTTTCCAATGGCGAATTCAGCCTGCAGAATCCTTCCGCCTATGAAGTTGTAAAGCTTCTGGACTTGAAACCCAACCTTCGCGTTTGGGATGCCTGTGCCGCTCCTGGTGGCAAGTCCGCCCTGATGGCTGAAATGGATTCTTCTTTGGATATTTACGCTAGCGACGTTTCTGAAAATCGTCTTGATAAGATGAATGATCTGGCGGATCGTTTGGGATTGTTGAATATCCGTACGGCTTGCATCGATGTGCTTTCGCTGAATGATTCTAAAGATGCGGGAGCCAAGGCTTTTGAACCTGGAACCTACTTCGACCGTATTTTGCTGGATGTGCCCTGCAGCAACATGGGCGTCATTGCCCGCCGCCCAGAGGCCATTTATCGACTGTCCTTGGAGTCCATCAAGGAACTGGCTGAACTCCAGTATAAGATTTTGGAAGGTGCAGCAACTCGCTTGAAGGATAACGGTGATGCCCGCATTGTGTATGCCACCTGCAGCCCGGATCCTGTAGAAACCACACAGGTGGTTGCCAAGTTCCTGAAGGCTCATCCGGAATTTGAAAAGGCCGGCGAAGCCGTTCTCCCTGGCAACAAGGATTCCCGTTTTGACGGATTCTTTGCCCAGGCCTTGAAACGAAAAGCCTAAGGTTTGTTATGAATAAAATAAAAGCCCTGCTATTTGCTTTTGCTTGTATGTTTGCTCCGGCTTTAGCTCAGGAAGTTCCTCAAAGTATGATTCAGAACAACACACGTGCTCAGGACACTGCCCGCATTGTTGTGAAATCTCCTGAGGACTATGCCTTTGAACATTTTTACGTTTCTATCGAGGGTGGTGAAATTTATCCTTTTGGTGATTTGATTGATGCTGTTGAAAATACATTCTATGGTGGTGTTGGCATTCGCTACTCCTATTGGGATAACGCAGACGGCTTTATGTCTTTCAACTATTCCTATTTTAGGCCTGTACCGAAAACAAAAATTGATGGCGTACATCAGTTCGCTGGTAAAGTAGGTATGGATTGGAAACCGAGATTCCTTCGCCCGTTGGTAATTGGCGCTGGTTTTGCCTGCAACTTTACGCGTGCGGATATTAAAGACGGCGTGGATGTAAGTTTTGAGCAAGATCTTGGCGGAACATTGGCCGATAACGAAACTGAATTTGGAGCATTTGTTCGAGCAAATTTGCCTTTATGGACTTTTGAAAAATTCCGTGTTGGTTTTAACGTTCAGCTTGAAGAACTTTGGACTTTACCGAAACGTTCTGTGATGATGACTATGGGCTTTTATGTTGAAAGGAGGGTTTGGTAATGAAGAACTCCTTTAAAGCATTGGCTATGACTGCGTTGTTGTCGGTTTCTGCATTCGCAAATGTAGATGCTGAGCTTGAAGGCATGGAATATGAAGTTCGTGGTGATGGAACCATTTTGATTGGTGGTCCCACTTACGGCTTTGACCGCTATCTAGGCGCCGGTGGAACATTCTCTGAAAGCGAATTGTGGACCCCGGCAAAGTTGCGTCAACGTTTGCTTTTCAATCGCATGTCGGGTTCCCCTTCTTGGGATCCAATGGCTCCTGGAATTTGGCTGAAAACAGGAAATGAACTTGGGGATCTGATTTATCAGAACCTGTTACCTTCTGATAAACCCAATCCGGAGAATAGAACCCCGTTTCTTGAAGGTGGCTTTGTGTCGCCGAGTTTCAAGGGATTTTGGGCTACTGCACGATTGTTCCAAGATGATCATTTCTGCTCAAGAATTGCAGGCTATCGTAAAAGAATCGTGAACGAAAGTTTTGCCCACTTTGGCGAAAATATTCCCTTGTTCAGTACGGCATACGGTGGTTTCGGTTATACAAACGACTTTGTCAACGCTTCTATTATTGCAGGCTCTGAATATTTGTGGACGTACACAGCGTCTTCTCGCTGGATTCCTGTTCACTATGCCCCTCGTGTAGAAGCCCGAGCCGATGTAAAGAACATCTCGGTAACTGTGGCGTATGAAGATGGTGAATATAAGGATGTCCGAAAGAAGGAAGCTGGAAGGCGTCAAGAAGTAAACGGATCGGTGTACTACCAGTGTGGAGAAGCTTGCAAACGCGGCATGTTGCAAATCGCTGCTGGTCTTAGCTTCCGTGGTGTAAGTGATTCTGGAATGGTTTATACAGAACTTGAAGATGATCGTGTTCTTTGGCCGTTTGTAGAATTGCGTGCCAAGCCTATTCCTGGATTGACTGCCGATGTTATGTTCGGTATTAACGAACGTGATTGGCTTGTACAAGATAGTGTACAGTACAAAATTCCTGTAGTTCCCAAAGACATGGGTGTAACTGTTGGTGTGAAAAATATTTCGGGAACTCGTCTGAATCCTTTGGCAGATACCAAGGAATTTTTTGGAGAGCATGAAATAGATTTGGTTGCCGACGGTCAAATGTCCTTAATTCAGGGCTATGTTGTTTTTGACGATACTATTAGCAGTGTGAACTTTGGAGCTCGCGGCAGTTTCTGGGCAGAATATGGTGCAGAAACTTTTGATGTGGAAGGATTTGAAAATGATCCGTTGCCCTTCCGTTACGGCAATGTTTCTCGCATTGATTCCTGGATTAATGGCTTTACTGCGGAAGCATGGTTCAATGCTCAGTATAGGGATTTATTCAAGTTTAACGTAACGACTGGTTTTGAACATATTAGTGGAACTTCCGAAAAATTGGAAGTGACACCGGTAGAATTCTTTGTGGCCTTTGGTGGTGATTGGCTCATTAACAAGACTTTCAGAATTTCCCATTCTTTGAAGTACCGCAGTGATGCTCGCTGGAATTTGCGTAGCCCCGACCCTATGGTGGTTAAGGGTGACTGGTATTGGGATGCAACCTTTGAACAAAGAATTCCCAAGTATGGCATTACCTTTGCAGGAACAATACTCCATGTACTTGCAAATGAAGTCGTAGAAGTGCCCAATGCGGGCTACGACCGTGTGCGCTTTATTTGCACGGCTCGCAAGTCTTTCTAGAGTTTTGGGTTAAGCTTTTCCAAAGCCTTAAGGCTGAAACTATTGGCGAAAACTTCAGATGTAGAATCTCTGTTGACCCACTGAAATTCTTGGGGAGCATCGCGGTGAGCGGTGCTTTTCTTTTTGCCTGTTAAAATGCTTGCTGCAGCGTTTTTGCTTAAAGTAACGTGCAGTACATCGCAGGTGATTTTGTGGACCGTAATATTGTGATGAAACGATCCAATCTTTTCTACGGATGAAATGTTGTCTGCATTAATCAGATTTTCTGCCGGCAGGGGCAAGCCTACAGCTGCGCTTTTGGCGGTTTCATAATGGGGAAGAGCGAACTGGTTGCTGAAAAACTTTTGATCGCCTCGCACTGCAAGAATTTTGTGGTCCTTGCTTTCGATGATAAGAACGGTTCCATGCCAATCTTTTTGAGTGCGCTTTTTTGCAGGAGGAAATTGCGCGATGATTCCTGCGGCAAAGGCTTTGCATTTGTTTTGCAGTGGGCACTTGCTGCATTCGGGATTCTTGATTTTGCAAACAGTTCTGCCAAGTTCCATTAGTGCTTCGTTATGCATGTAGGCCTTGGGAGAGGAGGCTACCTGCCGGGCGTACTCCCAGTAGGTTACTGTTGCATTCGCGTTTTCTGTAGGCAAAAAATCCAGAGTGTAAAAACGTGAGAATATGCGAACCAGATTTCCGTCTAGGATGGCTTCGGGTTTGTGGTAGGCGAGACTGAGAATTGCGCCTGCAGTATAAGCGCCGATGCCAGGCAAAGATTCCAACTCTTTGCGTGTGGATGGCATTTGTGACGCGTATTGTTCTGCAACGATTTGAGCGGTCTTCAAAATGTTGCGGGCGCGACTGTAGTAACCAAGTCCTTGCCAGAATTTGAAGACTTCTTCTTCCTTGGCCTTGGCAAGCGTTGCTATGTCAGGAAAGCGATTCATCCAGCGTACAAAGTAATCGCGCACGGTACTCACCTGGGTCTGCTGCAGCATGGTTTCGCTGATCCATACGGCGTAGGGGTCACGTAGGGCATTTAAATCCAAAAGACGCCAGGGCAGGGCCACGGCGTTTTTGGAAAACCAGTCTCGTAACTTTTTTAGTTCTTGAGAATCCATTTGGCGCGAAACTGTTGGGTTGGAAGCTGTCGTGCTTGAAACTGTTCGCTGGCCTTAGATTTTATAAAAATCCTTGGCCACTTGACGGAAATATTGGAACTGGGCGTTGCTTGAATTTTCAAGAGTGTAGCGGGTGCTACGTTCGTGACAATCCTTGCGCATTTGTTCGTAGGCTGCTCCATTTTCCAGTTTCAGCTTGCGACAATCTTCCAGAGCCTGTAACCATCGTTCTTCATCAATGGGCAGGATCATTCCGTGCTTTTCGCTATCTACAATATTGCGGGGACCGCCATAATTGCTTACGATAGCGGGGGTGCCTGTAGACATGGCTTCTACTACTACGTTGCCGAAGGTGTCTGTGGTGCTTGGGAACAAGAAGAAGTCGGAGTCGGCGTAAAGACCTGCCAAAGTTTCTCCGCCTTGTTCACCGGCAAAGCTGACGCTGTCCTTGACATCGCTATTGGCAAATTCAGCCTTGATTTCATCAAGATACCAGCCGTAGCCAACGTACATCAATTCAACATCATTGTGCTTGGCTGCGAATTTTTTCCAGACGTTATTCAAAAATTCCAGGTTCTTTTCCTTAGAAATACGCCCAATGAAGGAGAAACGTACAGGACGCTTCTCTCGGGTGCAACCAAATTTTTCCCAAGAGCCTTGGCCTCGCAAAGATGCCTGGAATCGTTCCAGAGGAAGACCGCGAGGCATGAGACGAACCTGGTTTTCTGGAACTTTCAATTCGTTAACCAATGCATTGGAGTAGTCGTCACAGGGGCTAATGACCGGACGGGCCATCCAATAGAAAATCTGCATCAGTTTCAACACGTAATAGTGCATCCACTTGGCCTTCACCAAGGTGCGGGTGTACTGAGGAACGTCAGTACGATAGTGGCTCATGACCTTGATGCCGGCGATTTTTCCACAGAGGGCGATTAGCCATGCGCCAGGGCTTGGAGTTTCGAGTTCAATGATGTCTACCGGATAACGTTTCAGCAAACGCAAAACCGGACTCACGCGAGGAATCGCAAGTTCGCTGTTGGCGTATCCTAACTGCTCCATGCTGAACATGCGGGGCAACAAAATGCAATAGCCGTTTTCAACGATACCGCAGGGGCGGGTGTTGAAGGCGCTTCCCATAAGGCCCGCTTTTAAGCCGTGGGCGCGCATATAGGGTATGACGTTGCGCAGATTGTTGGCAATTCCGTTGGTTTCATCAAGGTTGTCTGAATAGTAGAGAACGCTGATGTCGTCGGGGTTCTTTGCAAGACGAACCTTACGTTCCTTGCTCAGGTAGGAACGCAGCTTTAGAAGCTTTGGCAGGTTCATCAATGCAGAGCCGAAGACAATGGGCGGAATCCAGCAGGTGCGAATGTTTCCGGGAGGTTTGTGCTTCAAGCCGAAGCTCTTGCGGAATGTACTGGTGACTGTACGTCCAAAAATACCTGGGCGACTGTCCAGCTGATCAGTAGCCTTAAGCTTGTTGGTTGAATTTGACGCAGTCATCGTACTTCACTCCTTTACCACCGAAAAGATCCAAGGCACTTCCGATGGTGAGGTCAATTTTCCCGTTAGAAATTTCTTTGCAATGTTCCAGGTCGGCCAAGGACTTTGCCCCGCCAGCGTAGGTGACTGGAATAGGGCTGTTTACAGCGAGGAATCGGATCAGGTCATCATCCATGCCTTGCTGCTTGCCTTCTACGTCGGCTGCGTGAATCAAGAATTCGTCGCAGCACTGGGCCAGATCTTCCAAAGTATCCTTGGTAATCTGGATGTCGATAATTGTCTGCCAGCGGTTTGTTGCAATTTTCCAGATGGGATTGCCGTTTGCGTCAACACCAGTGCGCTTGCAGCTGAGATCCAGAATCAGATGTTTCTTGCCTACAACTTCTACAAGAGCGGCGAGGCGTTCGCGATCCAGTTTCCCATCAGGGAAAATCCAGCTGGTCACAATCACGTGACTTGCGCCTGCGTCAAGATATTCCTTGGCGTTTTCTGCATTGATGCCACCGCCGATTTGTAATCCACCAGGATATGCGCCAAGGGCTGCCTTTGCTGCTGTTTCGTTACCCTTGCCCAGCATAATCACGTGGCCGCCGGTAATGTGGTCTTTTTTATAAAGTTCTGCAAACCATGCAGGAGAACGGTCCGTTTCGAAATTTGTCTTAAGTCCAGCTCCGCTATCGGAAAGGGAACTGCCTACGATCTGCTTGACCTTTCCGTCATGTAAATCGATGCAGGGACGAAACTTTGTCATTAATCCTTAACTCCAGTAATACACCAGTCAATTTTCTTTTCGTTGCTGCCTTCGCTGCGGCCGCGGTAGAACATGATTTCTCCGCCGGTGGCAATCTTGATGGCTTTCTTCGCAATCCAGCTGTCAATCTTGTCTAAAAAGCTTGCCTTCTGGAATGGCTTTGCAACGTTAAACTTTAGGGCGGGAATAGATTCGTCGTTCCAGGAAATGTTCATTTCGCTCTTGGGGAATTTCTTTCCGCTGTAGGCCTGCTCGCCTTCGTTAATGGCCTTTGGCATGGCTACCTTGTATCCGTCTCCACCGTTATAGAGGCTGTAACCGGCGTATTTGCCGTCGGGTGTGATAATCAGACGGCCTGCATAAAGATTTGCCCTTGTGTTGGTGCTGAAGTTGATTACACGGACAGCCAAGTCTGTTGCCTGTACAGTTTGCCAAGTCTGGTCCATGTAGGCGTAGCCTTTGACGGTCAGAGTGTCTTCGTTATGGGCGATCTTTCCTGAAACTCGTCCGTAGGGAATGTGGATGAACTGGCCGAATTTTTCCTTGCCCACAGTCCAAATTCCATCGCCAGGAACCTTGCCTGGTTCTGCGGATTCGAAGACAAGATCAATCAGGTACTTGCCATCCTTATCGGCGGTGAAGTAGACGTGGTGGCCCTTTCCCGGCTTGTTCTCCATCTTGTATTCGCCCTTGATATCGATGGTTGCCTTGGCCTTGTCGGCGACAAGACGTTCAGGGGGGTACTGACGGCCTACGGAATAACTCTTTCCCATGAAGTTCCAGAAGGACAAGTCGCAGGCGACCTTCTTGCCGGAACCAGGAACGTAAAGAGCGGAGTAATTCACGAAGGCTCTTGTGCCATTGTCGAAGACAAACTGGTAGCTCCAGGTTTCGTTGAATTCTTTTGCGGAATTCTGGTGAGGCATAAAGTCGTCTACGGTGGTTCCGCGGACATTGCCCTTAGGAGTAGAAACGTCTGCAGCGAAGGATATTCCTGCAGAAACAAGGATTGCCAAAAATGAAGTATAGAGTTTCGTAATCATCTTGCTAATCTACGAAAAACTAGAGTCTGAGATCCTTGCCCATACCCATTTTCAATTCGGTACGACGGCGAAGCACCATTTCGTTGAACAAGTCCGTGAGGCTGTCTTCCATGCTGATCATGGGTTTCCAACCGGTATCCAGAATTTTGGAGGGGTCACCGATGAGCAGCGGAATTTCGTTACGGCGTTCATAGCCCGGGTCAAAACGGAAATCGACGCTGACGTCAGCGATATCCACCATCATTTCTACAACTTCGCGGATGGTGTAGGACTTACCACAGCAAATGTTGTATACTTCACCGGAGTCCGCTTGGTTCAAAAGCTGAATCATACCGCGGGCTACGTCGCGAACGTCCACAATATCGCGGCTAACATCAAGGCTGCCGGAGTAGATGACCGGTTCAGTACCGTAATGCTTGATCTTCACCAATTGATAGGCGATGGAAGGAATTACAAAACGGCGGCTGTGATGTGGACCAGTAAAGTAGAAGGGACGTACGAATACGATGTGCAAACCGTGTGCATTGCGGAACTGGTTGCCCAAAAGCTCCATGCATGCCTTGGATGTGGCATAGGGAGTCATTGGATTGGGACGGTCGGATTCCTTATGGAGGTATGTCAGATTACGTTCGGTACGTCCATAAATTTCACTGGAACTTAAAAGCATCACTTTTGCCTTGGGGCAAACCTGGCGTACGGCTTCCAAAAGGTTCTGTGTACCCAGCAAGTTGATGTTCAAAGTTTCGTAAGGCTTCTTGTAGCTGAGCCCCACAGAGGACTGGCTTGCCAAATGATAAATATGGGTGGGACTTACCTGCTGGAGCATTTCCAGCACGTCCTTGAAGTTCAGCAGGTCTCCATTTAAGTACTGAACACCTTCCACCTTTTGCCAAGGCTGGGGCTGTTCATCACTGAAGCTGTAAAGGTCGTGAGACGTACCTTTCAAGCTGGAGAGAATATGGAACCCTAATGCGCCCGTACCACCGGTAACTAGAATACTCATATAAACCTCTTACTTAATAGCTTTCCAAGATTCGGCAATGATGTTCTTGTCGATATTGCAAACTTTTTCAACGGCACCGATCTTTGTGGGAAGAATATACACGCGGGTGCCCTTTTCTGCCTTCTTGTCAACGGCCATGGCATCCCATGCGGCATCTACGTTGATGTCGTACTTCTGGGGCATGCCAAGATCGTCAAGCAACTTGTTCTGGCGGGCTTCCGCCTCGGCGGTCATTTTACCCAAAAGAACTGCGGCACGAGCGGCGACGCGCATACCCAAGGAAACTGCGATACCGTGAGTGTAGGTTTCGTAGTGGGTCAGGTTTTCGATGGCATGGCCGAAGGTGTGACCGTAGTTCAAGATAGCGCGAAGGCCTGCTTCCTTTTCGTCGATGCCTACCACTTCTGCCTTGATGGCGCAGCTGCGGTAGATCAGGTGCTTCAACACATCCAGATCGTGGGCCTTAATCTGTTCCACGTGTTCTTCCATGTAGCGGAAGAATTCTTCGTCGTAGATAACGCCGTACTTTACAATTTCAGCAAGTCCGGCCAGATATTCATTTTCTGGCAAGGTGCTTAGAACGTCCACGTCCACAACTACCGCATGGGGCTGGTAGAATGCGCCGATCATGTTCTTGCCTTCGGGATGGTTCACTGCGACCTTTCCACCCACGGAACTGTCTACCATGGAAAGAAGGGTGGTGGGGAACTGGATAAAGGGAATGCCGCGCTGGTAGGTGGCTGCACCAAATCCTGCCATGTCGCCAACGACACCGCCGCTGAACTGCAGCAGACAGCTCTTGCGGGTGTAGCCGCGATGAAGCATGAAGCTGTAAAGCTGGTTCAGGTTGTGCAAAGTCTTGTTGCGTTCGCCGGCCTGGAACTTGAAGATGGGACAACGGCCTGCCTGGTTCTTCAATTCAAACAAAGTGCGGTTCTGAGCCTTGGCGATATTTGTGTCGGTGCAAACCAGGAATTCGTGGCTGGGAGAAAGCTTGAGGCATTCCAGCAAGACTCCCACATCCTTGATGATGTTCTTGCCGATGAAGATGGGGTACTTGCCGCCACTGCTGGGCAAAACGTCGAGAGCGTGATTTTCCCAGAAGCGCATGATGTGCAAGATCTTTTCGATGACGTGGTCTTCTGAAAATTCGTTAGAACTTTCTACGCTGAAGTCTGCGTTAGCGTAGTTGGGCTCGCGGTCCTTCAGCATCTGCTTGATTTTTGCAAGGCGTTCTTCGTCGCTAAGGTTTGCGAGAAGGGGACGAGTGTTCTTGCGGCCGATGCGTTCGGAGAGAACCTCGGGCTTTGCCCAGAGGCGGATGATGGTTCCGTTTTCGCGGATGACCTTGAGGTTTGCAGGCTGGGTCAGGGCTCCACCACCTAAGGAAATGATGTGGGGTTCTGTCTTGACTGCGAATTCTGCAACGACTTCACGTTCCTTTTCGCGGAACTTGGCTTCGCCGTCTTGCTCAAAGATTTCGCTGATGGTCTTACCGGCGCGTTCTACGATGACTGCGTCGGTATCTACATAGGGACGATTCAGACGTTCTGCAAGGGCGCGACCGGTGCGGGATTTTCCGCTGGCCATGAATCCGGTGAAAAAGATGTGCTTATTCATAATTAACCTTGCATTCCTTTGCGCATAATAGCGGCGAGTTCGTCGTTAGTCTTGTCTTTTGTTTCGGCAGGGAACCACTTGCGGAAACTTTCAATGCCCTGGTGCACCAGCATGCCTTCACCGGTAACAATCTTGCAACCCTTGGCTTCTGCCATTTGGAGAAGCTTTGTCATGCGAGGCGTGTACACAATGTCGCAAACGGCCTGGCCCGGAGTCAGGTCGGCTTCGGTCAGGGGTGAGTCGTCCACGTTGGGTGTCATGCCCACGGAAGTAGCGTTGATGATCAGCTTGATGTTTTGGGAAATCCCTGCGAATTCGGCGAAGGTCACTACTTGAACTGTGGGAGCCTTGCCTGCAAAAAGTTTGTTCAGTCCATCGGCCAGTGCCTGACCTTTTTCCTTAGCGCGACAGACGATGGTCAGTTCGTTGCCTCGTTCTACCAAAGTGTAGGCGATGGCCTTAGCTGCTCCGCCGTTACCTAAAAGTGCCACAGTTGTGTTTTCGGGCTTTACACCGAACTCCTCCAGATTGCGGATACAACCATAGGGATCGGTGGTTGTGCCGCAAAGGGTGCCGCCAACAATTCCATCTTTCCAGTAAAGGGTGTTCACGCTGTCGGTGAACTTGGAAATATCGGAAAGTTCGTCGACCAGCTCCATGACCGGAGTCTTGTAGGGAATGGTGACGTTGGCGCCGCGGTACTTGAGAACTCTGAAACCCTTGATGGCGTCAGCCAGGTTTTCTGGTTCCGGGGCATGGGGATGATATACTGCATTTATGCCCAAAGCCTCGAAAAGGGCGTTGTGCATCAAAGGCGATTTACTGTGTCCAATGGGATTGCCGAAAATACAGAGAGATTCGGTCTTCCCGTTAATATTCAACTGGCTCAAAAAAACCTCTATTTTTACAATATAAAGATATAATAAAAAATGGAAATAGTTATGATAAAATGGCCTCTTTTGGCTTTGTCTGGGCACTTTTAGGTGTCTTGCCGTAGCCCGATCCTTTTACTATCTTTGGCGCCCTATGAATCCCAATGGCGCTATTATTGTTCAGAGTAACATGGAAATCATGGTAGAGGTTGATGCCCCTACCTACGAAGCAGCTCGCGATGCGATTGCACCCTTCACAGAATTGGTGAAAAGCCCCGAGCATTTACACACCTACAAGATCAGCCCCTTAAGCTTGTGGAACGCTGCGGCAACAGGCCTTCGCGCCAAGGAAGTTTTGGAACGCCTGGATGCCCAGAGCCGTTATCCTATTCCCCAGACTGTCATTACTGAAGTAGAAGACTACATGAACCGTTATGGTCTTCTTCGCATGAAGAAAGATGACAATGGTAATCTGATTGTGGAATCTGATGACAAGTACATGTTTACGGAAATCTGCAAGCTGAAGGATGTGGAACCTTTCGTCAAGGAATTTATTGACGACACCCACGCCATCGTGGATCCGGAACGTCGTGGCCACTTGAAGATGGCTCTCACCAATGCTGGTTTCCCGGTGGAGGATTTGGCCGGTTATATCGTTGGTGATCCGCTGCCGATCCACCTTCGTGATACCATGCTTAGCGGCAAGGAATTTAAGCTTCGCGACTACCAGAAGGAAGCCGCCCAGGTGTTCTACGCCTCCGGTTCCGAAAAGGGTGGCTCCGGCGTTATCGTGCTGCCCTGCGGTTCCGGTAAGACTGTGATTGGCATTGCCACTATGGCTCTTGTCCAGACCAAGACTTTGATCCTCACTCCCAACATTTCCGCTTCTCGCCAGTGGATTCGTGAAATCTGCGACAAGACGGATTTGACTCCCGATATGGTGAAGGAATACTCCGGCGAAGTGAAGGAAATTGGCCCTGTCACAGTGGCTACCTACCAGATTTTGACCCAGCGCAAGCGCGTCAAGAAATCGGAAAATCCCAACGAGACTTTGTCTGAAATCGATTTGGAAGAAGGCTCCGAAGAAGAAGTCAAGAAGGAACTTTCCAACTTCCCGCTGTTCAGCCAGCAGAAGTGGGGCCTCATGATTTACGACGAAGTTCATTTGCTGCCTGCTCCGGTTTTCCGCCTGAGTACCGAAATGCAGGCCACTCGCCGTTTGGGCCTTACTGCAACCTTGGTTCGTGAAGACCACAAGGAAACAGAAGTGTTCAGCTTGATTGGCCCTAAGAAGTACGACATTCCTTGGCGTATTTTGGAAGCCCAGGGCTGGATTGCCACTGCAGACTGTAACGAAATCCGCATTCCTTTGGAAGCGGAGATGAAGATGAAGTATGCCTTGGCTCCGGTCCGCGACAAGATTACCTTGGCCAGCACCAATCCCGAAAAGACCGACATTGTGCAGCGCTTGCTCAAGTACTACGACAAGCCTGATGATCGCGTGCTGATTATTGGTCAGTATATCGAACAGTTGGAAAATCTTTCCAAGGTGCTGGACATTCCTCTGATTACCGGAAAGACTCCTAACAAGGAACGCGATAAGCTTTATGCAGCATTCCGCAGTGGCGAACTGAAGAACCTTATGGTTTCCAAGGTGGGTAACTTTGCTATTGACCTTCCCGATGCCAATGTGTTGATTCAGATTTCTGGAACCTTCGGTAGCCGTCAGGAAGAAGCCCAGCGTTTGGGCCGTGTGCTTCGTCCGAAGCAGGATGGCGGTGCGGCTCATTTCTACAGCATCGTGACCCAGGATTCCAAGGAACAGGAATTTGCCATGAACCGTCAGCTGTTCCTTACGGAACAGGGCTACGCCTATAAGATTATTAAGCGTGGTGACTGGGACATTCTGGCAAGAACTCCCGAGGAACTGGCTGCAAGACAGTAAAAAAGAAAAAAGGCTCGGTGAAAACCGAGCCTTTTTCGTCGAGCCACCCAGCAGACTTGAACTGCCGACCTGCTGATTACGAATCAGCTGCTCTACCAGCTGAGCTAGAGTGGCATAGTGGGTGCAAAAGTAGAAATGAGGGTGGGTTTTGTCAAGACTGGCTGACAAGGCCCATTTTTTTTGTTATGATTGGTTCACAAAATTTCAATATGGACATTTAACATGGCTAACGAATTCAATAACAACAATAATTCTGAAATTAAGGCTTTCTTTGTTGCTCACGGTACTAAGCTTGCTGCTGTTTTGGTGGTAATCATGGCTGTTGTGGTAGGCGTGGTTCAGTATCGCGATTACCAGAAGGCTTCCGCTGCGGAACAGGCTGAACTTCTTGGTCCGGGTATGACCTTGCTCTATGCCGGTGAAAAGGATAGCGCTTTGGTTGAATTCGAATCCAAGATTAACTCTGGCAAGTTGGGCGGCACTGGTCTTGCCAAGGCTGCTCTCTACGCTGCCAACATCAAGTACGAAGCTGGTGATTTCGATGCCGCTGCCGTTCTTTTCCAGAAGTCTTTGGACAATGCCGGTTCCATTGCTCTGATTCGTTCCGCTGCAATGCATGGCCTTGCTGCTGTGAAGATGGAAAAGGGTGATTACTCTGCTGCAGCTGGTCTGCTTGAAAAGTTCGTTGGCGAATTTGCAAAGCGCACTGGTGACAAGGAAGACCGTTACCAGAAGGATGAACCGGTGGACGAAGTTCCGTCTGTCGCCGATGCAATGTGGAAGCTGACTCTGGTTTACAAGCAGCTCGGTGCTGACGACAAGGCTAAGAAGACTGCTGAACGTCTCCTGGTGGTTTACGGTGACAATCAGCAGGTTGCTGACAAGGCTAAGAAGTTCCTGGCTGAATAATAACCGCACCGATCGTTCTTCGCTAGAGAACCTCCGTTCACTAGCGATGCGTGCTGGATGACAGTGCGTACTTGCAAGAATCCTTTGGATATGTGCTTGAAAGGTAACGAAACGATTTGAATTTGAAAAGCTCCGCGATAAAGCGGAGCTTCTTTTATTAGTCCTTTAGGGATTATCCGCCACGAACGTGGCGGATGTAAAAACCGCCCGCTATGCGGGTGGATTAAAGCTTGAGCATTTCAGAATTTTGAAAAAGGAATGTCCCCAAATTGGTAATGTTTAGTTGTTCAAGCCAACACTATCAAAATGGAGACATCCCAAAATGGCAGAAAGTCTAGCGCATACAAAGTATGTGTGCAAATATCATATTGTAT
>JAZLKF010000044.1:0-1118 GCA_045597525.1 Fibrobacter sp.
CGTAGTTCGGATTGGAGTCTGAAACTCGACTCCATGAAGTTGGAATCGCTAGTAATCGCATATCAGCACGATGCGGTGAATACGTTCCCGGGCCTTGTACACACCGCCCGTCACACCATCCGAGTGGGGGGTACCCGAAGCCGGTAGACTAACCGTAAGGAGGTCGCTGTCGAAGGTACGCTTCGTGAGGGGGGTGAAGTCGTAACAAGGTAGTCGTACTGGAAAGTGCGGCTGGATCACCTCCTTTTAAGAAAAGGAAATCAGAGCTATGTGTACAGCTTAAAAAACACTGTGTACTGCGCAGAACGAAGTTCTGCGCAGTACACACAAAAAAAAATCAATTGTTTCCTTCTTTGTTCTGTCAAATGACAGAGCTATTTGAAATTACAAAGGAAGGACGGATTAATTACTACATTTCCAGTTGGTAATTAATTAGAAGGTTAAGAAGCTTTATACAGCGAGTCTGAGGCACCAAGCTTGAATAAAATGGGTGATAAAGGCGAAAGAGGTAAAAGTGAATATACGATGTTTTGCGAAAGCAAAACTCGCAAGTTTCAAGAAATGAAACTAGAAATATGGTCAAGCGAATATAGGTTTATGGCGGATGCCTAGGAGCTATAAGACGAAGAAGGACGTGATAAGCTGCGATAAGCCAGGGTCAGGAGCACATATCCGTTTACCCCTGGATTTCCGAATGGAGTAATCCGGTGTTATACACCATCTGAATACCTGAATATATAGGGTACAGAAGTCATACTGAGTGAAGTGAACCATCTAAGTAACTCGGGAACAGAAATCAAGAGAGATTCCCCAAGTAGCGGCGAGCGAACGGGGAGGAGCCCAAACCACTTTAAGTGGGGTTGTAGGACTGCAGTAGTAGAGTTAGGCATAAAACCATTGTGTAGGAGAAGCTTCTGGGAAGGAGCGTCACAGAGCGTGAAAGCCGCGTATCCGAAACACAGTGGTCTCGAAGCAGAATCCTGAGTAAGGCGGGGCACGTGAAACCCTGTCTGAATCCGGGTCGACCACGATCCAAGGCTAAATACTAGATAGCTACCGATAGTGAACAAGTACCGTGAGGGAAAGGCGAAAAGAACCCCGGTAAGGGGAGTGAAATA
>JAZLKF010000045.1:0-51836 GCA_045597525.1 Fibrobacter sp.
AAAAAAAGAAATCCCTTGATTAATATTGAAATGCGGTCTGCCAACTGCATCACAATAAAATCAAAGGATTTAAAATGAATGATAGAAATAAATCGACGGCTCATACCACATGGAATTGTAAGTATCACATCGTGTTCGCACCTAAGTTCAGAAGGAAAATTCTGTACAATCAGAAACGAGAACTTGTGGGGAGGATTCTGAGAAAACTGTGCGAATGGAAGGATGTGGAGATAATAGAAGCCGAGGTCTGTCCCGATCACATACGCATGTTGGTAGCCATACCGCCGAAACTCTCCGTTTCGAGTTTTATGGGATATTTGAAGGGAAAGAGCAGTCTGGAATTGTATGACACAATCCCGGAATTGCAGAATAAGTACAGAAATCGGGTGTTTTGGTGCCGAGGTTACTACGTAGACACGGCAGGAAAAAACGCAGACAGAATTAAGGCGTATATCCGACAACAGTTGGAAGAAGACAAACTAGGAGAACAACAATCAATGTTTGATAAGTAGTGCCCGTTTACGGGCGGCCTAGTAAGGACCCTTGCAGGTGGCAGAACGACGTGCGTGCCCTTGCACGCCGCTAGTATTGTAGGGCTACGCCCGTATATGAAGAACCGCCGGCTTCGCCGGCGGGTCACTTTTGGGAGGGTTGGTTTGGAAGGCTCTTTGTTAATTGTTGTAGTAGATAACGTTTCCGCTGGGAAGAGTTACGCTCTTTGCGTAGCTGTTGACGTTGCTTACGGTAGACACCTGGCTGGTGCCCTGGGCGTAGCTGCCCGAGAACGTGGGCTTGAAGGCAATGTTGGAATTGCCGTAGTAGCTGTTGGTGTTAAAGCTCAAGGTGTAGTTAGTTCCTGCCTCGGATTTCTGACGTCCGCTGAAGCCCAGAAGTGTCTTGCTGGTGATGGTTGCTGTGCCATCGGAATCAAAGGGTCCGCCCATGCCTCCGCTGATCTGGCATTCAACCACAACGACACCGCCGCTAATGGTAAGTTCGCCGTTGCTGTCCATACCGTCAGTGTCTCCGGAACCGGTCTTGACGTAGTGAATGCCGCCGGTTACGGTGAGGAATCCGCTGGAGCTGCCCATGCCGCCGAAACCGCCACCCATGCCGGGGCGACTACCGCCGAATCCCCAGTTGTTGCCGCCGGTCTGGGTGTTGTTTCCGGAACCGTCGTTTCCTCCTGCAGCATTCCAACCATCGTCAGTTGCGTAGACATCTGTAATGCCGCCACTAGCCTTGATGTACCAGGCTTCAAGACCTTCGTAGGAATCCTTCACGTGGATGGTGCCGTCGTTGATGTACAAGGTGGAATCCGCATGAACGCCGTCGTTATCCTTGGCAGAAATAGTGGTCTTTCCGCCGTTGAAGTAGATGTTTAGGTTGCTGTGGACGCCGTCATCGCCTGAGGTGACGTTGACGTCGCCGCCGTTAACGTAGACGCGGTTATCAGAAACCAAGCCCTTTCCGGTAGAGTTGATGGTGATAGAGGGGACGCTTACGCTGTCGGAAATCATCAGGTAATTGTAAGCCTGGATGCCGTCGTCACCAGCCTTGGTAATCTTGATGGTGCCGCCCTTGATGGAGACGATACCCTTACCTTCCGTAATGGTGGTGTCGGAACCGTTGATGGTGCATTCATCGCTCTTGATGCCGTCGCCGGTTGTTGCCGTGATGGTGATGTTTCCCTTTTCGATATCCACCATGCCCTTGCCCTTGATGCCGTTGTTGTTGGCGTTCACGGTCAGGATGGTTTCGCCACGGAATCTCAGGTCATTGCTGCTCTGGATGCCGTTATTATAATTTCCGTTGACGGTGAGGGTGCCTTCGCCCTTGATGGTCAAGTCATCCTTGGAGTAGATGGCTGCCGCAGTGGTGTCCACCTTTTCGACGCCCTTGTCGTTTACGTAGGTGTAGGACTTTGTGCGGGTCTTGCCGTCACTCAGTTTGTTGGTAGTTTCCTTCTTGGCCACGACGAAGGTTTTGCTTGCCATCTGTACGTAGATGGGTGCGTCTGCCGTATTTTCGAGAGTAAGACCGCGAAGGTTCAGGTACACACCGGAATCTGCCTTGGGGGAGTACACGCGGATCTGGGCGTCTGCGCCTGTGTAGGAACCGCTAAAGTCATAATCGCCTGCGCAGGTAATCAGGACTTCGCCTCCGTTTACGGTAACGCAGCCGTTGTCATTTTGAACGCTGGCGCCTGTGGCGGCGTAGGTAATTGCTGGCACATTTCCGTTGGATGGAGATGCAAAAGGCTGTTCCGGGTTGCTGATTTCGGGGTTCGGTTTTTCCGGAGTTACTGCAGGCGTACTGGAGCTTCCGGGAACTGCAGCAATGCTGCTGCTGGAAATTGCAGGGGTACTGCCGCTAGATGCAGGCTGAGGAATTACTGCATTTCCCGTTGTGTCTGCTTCAGGAAATCCATAGGTTCCGTCGGGGTTGATCCAGAAGGCGATTTTACCAGTCGGATCCATGCAAATGGTTTCGCCATTAACGCCAGGGACTGCGTTGTAGCCGTCGTATTGACAAGGATTTTGCTGTACTTCGCCGACAGTGGGGTCGGAAACAACAGGGTTGGTACCTTCATCAGAACAAGCTGCTAAACCAAACGCAAGGGATGTCATGGAAACTGCGCCAAGGCACTTTACCAATTTAAATTTTGAAATCATAAAGACTCCTTTTTATACACCAATTATCACTCTTGGGGAAAAAGATATTTTTCGATTCTTTTTTCTTGCACCTTCAAAAAACAAAAAAAGGAAAATGTCTCTTTTTTATTTGGAACTAAAATTCCCGTTCGGAACGAAACCCTCCGAAAACTTGAGAATTCAATGACGTGATTTGAAAACCTAAAAGGAAAAAACTACATTTAACAAAACGATTCTTGTAAAATCGGAGAAGTATGAAGAACTTTATTTTTAAGCCGGTATTGGGCCTTGTTGTAGCCTTGTTTTCTGCAGTCTGTGCTTATGCCGCTTCGCCAGTTTTGGCTCCTGAAAACGTCCGTAACCTGCGCCTTCTTGAATCATCTCCCATGCTTTTTGAAATGCACCGGGTAACCACAGGTGAAGGCCGCCAGTTCTTTGCTTATCCTAAGCGCGATACTTCTTTTAGAAAGAACTTCCTAAAGACAGAGAACAACGCTTTGCTGGGTTATGACAATGTCTACGGAAGCTTTGTCAATGGTCGTTTGGCAGATTCCTTGACCCAGGTTCCCAAGCTGGCTTTGGCTGTTTCTCTTGTAGGCGGCATGGATTACCGTGGTGGTGAAACCTTGCGAGATACGATCTGGCCCAGTATCGATGGCGGTCTTTATATTCGAGGCTTTGCAGATTCCGTGGATTTCGTTCTTGATGCTCGAATCTACAATGAAGGCCATGTTGCTGCCTGGCCCAGATCCTTTGACGGTGAATTTGTGGAATTTCAGAAGGCCGACAACAACTCCGGTGTCGAATACTCCAGCTATGCCCGCTACCGCACTCATTTCGCCATCAACTACGACTGGATTCGCCTGGATTTCGGCCGCGATGTGATGCACTGGGGCCCTGGTTACTACAATAACTTGACCTTGAACCAGTTTGCTTTGCCCTACAACATGCTTTCTTTGGATATGCAGTTTGGCCCTCTGCGTGTTCTGAGTTTCTACGGCGACCTTCGTGTGTTCTCCAGCAGTATGTCCATGGCCAATGTGGATTCTACCCGCCATGTGTTCGGCCATCGTTATGAACTGGCAGTGGGAAATGCCACCCTCGGTATTAGCGAACTCCAGATTCTATTCAACAACATGAAGCCTTGGCTTTTTGTTCCTACCGCACCCTTGTTCATGGAAAAGGGCAACTATTCCGAAGACAGCAACAACGGCTCTTTGGCAATGGACTTCAACTACCGTTTGTTTAACAGCGTGCGTTTCTATACGGAATTCTTCTTGGATGATATGGAAAGCCCTGTAAGCTTGATAAAGAACGACAATATCGAGGCCAAGTGGGCCTGGATGGCCGGTATTCATGCCGCCCATGATTTCGATATCAAGGGCCATCTGTTGGAAGCCGGTACCATTGCTGAATATTCTCGAATTGAACCTTACGTATACTCCCACTTCCACAAGAACACCGCCCAGATTGCTCACCTGGGTCGCCCCCTAGGTAACCAGAACGGCCCCAACAGCCGAAATATCGACTGGACCGTCTACGCACGCTTTGACAAGCATATCTTTGCCTCTGTTCGCAATAGCTGGTTCTGGAAGGGCGAAGACTATGGCAGCGCTGTGAACGACACCACTCCGCGTCGCAACCACATGAAACTTCCGAAGCAGTTCCTGAAGGACAAGGAAGGCAATGACGTAAAGATGCGGTATTCCTTGACACCGTCCATTAGTTACGAAGGTCAATATGTAAGCTACATGGGCGAGGTAACCCTTTTTGATGACAAGAAGGTTTATGTACGCGCCGGTTTCAAGTGGTAATAAAAAATTTTTGCTCGCAATTCACAACTCTTAGCACCTATGTACAAACCTGAACTTCTCGCTCCCGCTGGTGACCTGACCCGAATGAAATATGCCTTTGCATACGGCGCCGATGCCGTTTATGCAGGTCAGCCCGCTTTTTCTCTTCGTGCCCGTGAAAACGGATTCAAGAATCTCGACGATTTGGCAGAAGGCATTGCCTATGCCCACAAGCTTGGAAAAAAGTTTTACCTCACCAGCAACGTCATTGCCCGAAATACCAAGGTGGAAGCTTTCCAGAAGGCCTTGCTTGATGCTATTGACTTGGGTCCCGACGCCTTGATCGTTGCCGATGCCGGTGTTATCGGCTGGCTTCGCCAGGTTCGCCCCAATGTGGAGGTCCACGTTTCTGTACAGGCAAATACAACCAATTTCTTGACAGCAAAGTTTTGGCATGACTTGGGTTGTACCCGCGTTATCTTGAGCCGTGAACTGCGCTTGGCGGAAGTCCTTGAAATCAAGGATCGCAATCCGGGCCTGGAGCTGGAGGTCTTTGTCCATGGTGCAGTTTGCATGTCCATGTCTGGCCGTTGCATGCTCAGTAACTGGGTGACACACCGCGACGCCAACCAGGGCGCCTGCGATAACTCCTGCCGCATGCCCTACCGTCTGTACGCCAACGAAGGCCCTCAGGTAGAAGACTACAAGGAACAGGTCGGCAATTTCACCTTGCAGCGTACTGACCGCCCGGAACTGGACCCCATCGCCCTTGACGAAGATACCTGGGGAACCTACTTCATGAGTAGTCGCGACCTTTGCGCTCTGGAAGTAATTCCCGAGTTGCTGAAGGCCAAACTGGAATCTTTCAAGATTGAAGGTCGAACCAAGTCTGTCTACTATCTAAGCCAGGTGGTGCGCACCTACCGTACTGCAATTGACGCCTGCATGGCTCAGGCCGCCGCAGGCCAGGAAATGTCCATACCCGAAGAAAGCCGCCGCTCCTTGTCCTTCCTGGATGGTCGCGGATTCATGTCCGGCTTTATGAAGGGCCCGCTGCCTCAGAATTACGAATCTACCCATACTGCCGCCGAAGGCGGTTGCGTTGCCGCTCAGGTTCTGGACTACGACGAAGCGACTCATTCCTGCCGCGTCAATGTGAAGAACCCCTTTACGATGGACGACTCCTTGGAGCTGATGATGCCCGAGGGTATGGTTCCTTGCGAAGTGGTTTCCATGAACGATTTCCGCGGAGGAGCGGTGGATCGTCTTAATCCTGGTACTGAAGGTCGTATATTCCTTGACAAAAATGTTACAATAAGCACACAAAGTGCTGAATTTGGCTTTTTTGTCAAGAAAAACGCCCAAAAAGTCTAGAGATTACGTAAATTTATTTCATGGCTGTAGACGAAGCTACAAAGAAACAGAATGAACTTGAGCTTTTTCAGATCGATGAAGAAGCTATTATTCCGTTCTTCGTGAGTCATCTCGAGGACTTGAAGAAGTTCATTCAAGAAAAGAAAGACCAGAATCTTTGTCTGCTCGAGGTCCTAAAGCAGTTTATCCGCCACTACCGCCTTCCGTTCAATATGCAGCGCTATATGGCGGTTCAGACCACCTATATCAAGCAGACTCTGCAAGAGAAAATGCAGGACCGTCAAATGGCTGTGAGCCGCTGGATTCAGGAAAACGCCAACCGCCACCGTAATCGTATGATCCAACTCCAGTGCCTGTACCTGGATCGCATTCGCGAGCGTCTAATTCCCGAAATCGAGAAAATGCTGGAGCGAACCCAGGCTGAAAAAATTGCAGAATTGCAAGAAAAGCAGACGAAGTTGTAACTGTTTGATTTTCAACGACTTAGATTAAAAAATGCTTAAAATCGCTCAAAAAGGGCGATTTTTTGTTTTTTATAAGTTTTTTGAAAGTTTGGGAGGGGTCGAAAAGTACAGTTTTTTTTGTCAACCCATAGTTCAAAATTTTTCCGTTGATAAGTTGTGAAATTCATAGGGATGCAGCCTTGACTCTAACGTGATTAAATACGTGAGTAACTGTATAGTGGGGGAGATAAAATGAGGATAAAATTTATTTGGCCTTTTTAGCCCAAAATCCCCAATAAAAAAGTTTTTTCCCAAAAACGGTCTTTCCGCCCCAGACCTTTACTTAACTTTCTCCTTGAACTTTTGATCTCCTAATCATTTGGTTTTTTGTGACAAACACGATTTCTTTGTTAGATGCGGTTTCATCGCCGTGGCAGTCTGTATTGGATATTATTCGTACGGAATGCAATGACTATTTCGGTCTCACTATTCTTGAAACGGTGGGCTTCGAAGGTCTTTGTGATGGATACGCCTTGTTGACTGTACCCGACGAATTGCGCGAAAATTGGGTAAAAACCCACTATAGCGGCATTTTGCGTAAGGCTTGTTCTTCTGTTTTTGGTTCTGAATTTGTGGATTTCAGGATCCGTCAGGTAGCTCCGACGGAACCTGTGCCCGAGATGAAGCTGGCCACTCCTAAGGCCAATATTCCAGCTGTCCCCAGGCTGCCTCGTGTGGCTATGGTGAAGCCCAAGGCCAAGCCCAGACTCAAGTTGTACCGTGGCTACACCTTCGAGAACTTTATTGAAGGCGACTGCAATTCCATTGCCTATAAGGCTTGCAAGGCTGTGTCTGAGAATCCCGGCGATCCGGCTTTGAATCCGCTGTTTGTCTATGGCGATTCCGGCTTGGGCAAAACCCACTTGCTGCAGTCCATTGCGGCAAGCATGCAAAAGTCTCGCCCCCAGGCAAACATCGTGTATTGCCATGCCTATGATTTTTTGCGCGATGCTACCGCTGTTGCCAAGGCCCTGAAATTTAAGACCGGCAATGTTCGCGAATTGGCCCACGAATTCCAGGAAAAGTACGAGAACTGCGATATTCTTTTGGTAGACGACGTCCAGCTTATTGAAAAGGGCATCGCCACTCAGGAACGCCTCGCCATTCTCATTCGCCATTTGCGAGCTATGGGTAAGCAGGTTGTGCTTTCCTGTGACCGTCACCCCTCCAAGTTCGCCCGCTTTGAAGACGAAGTGGAGTACAAGACCAAGGTAAATACCGGCGTTCCTTGCATTTCTTCCAAGTTGCTGGCTGCCGTAGATTCTTGCGTGGCTGTGGGTCTTGAAGAACCTGACCTTAATACAAGAATGCGCCTGATTCAGAAGAAATCCGTAGGTATTCCTTTTGTAGACCAGGATCGCGACGAAATTTATCGCTTTTTGTCTATTCCGCCCCGTCACAACTTCCGCGTTCTGGAAGGCATTCTTGTGACTTTGGGTGCCATGAATGACCTTTGCCAGCGTAATCTGGACTTGCGCACTGTAAAGCAGCTGCTTTCTACCAACGAAACAGCAAGCTCCGAAGAATTGACTGCCAAGAGCATAGCCGAAGTCGTCGCCGCAGAGTATGGCGTAGATATGGTAGCTCTTGCCAGCAAGCGTCAGGATGCCAAGGTTTCCTTGCCCCGCAAAATCGCCATGTATCTTTGCCGTGAAATGGTCCAGGAATCCCTTGCAAATGTCGGTGCAATGTTCAACCGTGATTATGCCACAGTAATCGCCGCCATCCAGTCTCTTAAAAAGCAAATGGATAAGGATGAAGCCCTGATGCGCAGGGTGCAGGATATCCAGTATTTGCTGGAAGCCTAGCAATGCTTGCTTTGGTGACTGGAGGTGCCGGCGTCGTAGGGAAGGCGCTGTGTCGGGAGCTCTTGCAACGCGGTGTGTGTGTGCGCGTGCTGACTCTCCCGGGCGATACTCTGGCAAAAACCTTACCCCGTGAAGTTGAAGTTTTCTACGGGGATGTGACAAAGTCCGAAACCTTGAAGGATGCGTTTGATGGCGTAGACTTGGTCTATCATCTGGCGGCCATCCTTCTTTCCACGAAGAAGGGCTCCTTTGATAAGATAAATGCTGGCGGTACCCAGAATGTGGTCAATGCCGCCGTGGCCGCTAAGGTTAAGCGGCTTCTTTATGTTTCTAGCATTTCTGTTACCTACCCGGTGCTTACGGAATATGGTCAAAGTAAGCTGAAGGGGGAGGCCATCGTAAAAAAGGCAGGCGAGGAATCGGGGCTGCAGTGGACCATCGTTAGACCTACGCTTGTCATCGGCGACGGCGGCGGTATTGAATTCAAGATGTTCGCCAATTATGTAAAGAAGTTCCCGGTGTATTTTTTGCCCGGCGGTGGAAAATCATTAAAGCGACCCGTACGTAGTACGGACCTGGTGCAGGGTATCGCTGCTGCGGGACTATCTGGAAATTCCATTGGAAAGACCTACGCCTTGGCGGGGGCCAAGACTCTTTCTATGGCGGAAATGGCGGAATCTGTGCTAAGGGAAAACGAAATGCACCATATTATGATTCCGGTTCCCTGGTGGATTTCTCGAAAGCTTGCTGTGCTGAAAAGCTGGATTGGAGGGAAGCCCGTGACTGCAGAACAGGCTTTGGCGGGGTTCCTTTACGATGCAAATCCCTCCATAGATGCAGCTTTAAGTGATTTAGATTACCGGCCTGGGGCTCCTTTATAGTTTATTTTGTCTGTTTTCCTGCAATTTTCGGCTAAAATAGGTATATTGATGTTAAATTGGTCGAAATTTTGGAGGCATTCTCAGATGAATTTCCATAAGGTTTTACAAGGTGCAAAATTCGTGGCGGCTACTGCCGCTTTCTCCATGGTTCTTGCCGGTTGTGGTGGCGATAAGAAACCCAGCAGCCCGGAACGCGGAGATGACGATGATCCCACTCTCGAAGACGATTCATCTTCCTCTAAGGGCGATGCAAAGCCCGGCAGCTCTTCTAGCAAGGGTGATTCCAAGAATTCTTCGGATTCTAAGAATTCCTCCGATTCTAAGTCCTCTTCCAGTGGTAAGAACGACTCTAACGGAGACTCCAAGTCTTCTTCCAGCGGCAAGAATGACTCTGGCGACGAAGATAAGTCTTCCTCCTCTGTGAAGGTTGATGTTCCCTCCGGAACTCGTGCGGCTACTCTTGCTGACATGCCAAAGAATCTGTCCTTGGGTGATGAATTCGGTACGGAAGTTTTCCTTGCTACCGGTTCCAAGAACGGCTTGTTCTCCCTGTGGGGCTCCGATTCCGCATGGATTGTTTTTGACTCCAAGTTTGAAAACGGCGTGCTGAGCTTCAAGTCTGATGCCGGCTTCTCTGGATTGAGCAATACTTCTCAGTTCAATCCTATGAAGGATCTGTTGGAAAAGGGCGCTACCATTAGCTTTATTGTGGATCCCAAGGATTCTGTGATGTTCTCTACCGATGGTAAGAACTTTAAGAAGGCAGAACCTGTCCAGGTTGCTATTTCCAATTCCAAGATGTCCAATGCAGACAACCTTAAGGGAACTCGCCTGACCTGTAAAGACGGTGACCTGAAGGAAGTATACTCCTTCTACAATGGCCGTTACTTCTTGGAAGTGAAGGATGGTGACAAGGTTAGTTCTTGGTCTGCCGGTTATTACGACATTCACCGCAGCAATCTGTTGATGGTGCCCAAGTTCTTCATGGGCTCGGTGACTACTTTGTCTACCTATTTCGTGAACCCCTCTACTATGGAATTTTCTTTCTACGGCAACTTGAAAAAGCCCTGCGAAAAGGCTGAGTTGAAGTACGAGGATATTGCAGCCAAGGATATGGTTGGTAGCTGGATTGCCGAAGATGGTTCTGTGGAATGGTCTCTTGACTTGAAGTCCGGTGGTGAGTTCAGGGTTTCCGCTAAAGAAAGTGGTGACACCAAACAGACCAAGACTGGTGTTTGGGATGTTTATGGTAACATGATGTTCTGGCAGGCAAAGGGATGCTTGACTCCCAGCGCTTGCACTCAGTTCGTTAAGGGCGAGATTGAAGCTCTGGATCCTAAGGCTGGTTTCCAGTACAACCATGACGATCCGGATTCTCCCAAGATGCCTAAGACCTGGACTCTGCCACAGTACGAGTAATCTTAACGCAAAAAAGTGTTAGAAATTAAAAAGACCTTCCAAACGAAGGTCTTTTTTGTATGGAAGTTTATTTGATGTAATAGTCGTAATGGACTTTGTTGCCTTTTTTGTGGGTGACCGTCCATCCGCCTTCGTTCATCAGGTCCAGGTCTAGGATGTTGTTCTCTTCGGGTGCGAACGTGTACCTGTCGTGATGTTCGGTTGAACTGGCATTCACAAGTTCGCAAGTCTGGATATAGCTGGAGTCGTTGTCAAACGTAAAAGTCACCTTGCCTACATCTTCGGGGCTTTGCGTCAAGTTCCATCGATGAATGTCGCTGATTTCCAGTGTTTCGTTGGCGCCTACGACAAAAGTCTGTAGGGAGTCGAATCGTTCGTAGGAAACGGTTACCTTGTGGCTTGTTTCATTGTGCAAAAAGGCGAAGGATTCACGCTTGTTGAGACTGTCCACGGGACTCTCGGCGTCGCAGGCCGACATTAACGCTGCTAAGCCAAATACTGTTGCAATTGCAGACAATTTTCTAAAATTCATTTTTTTTCTCCTATTCTAAAAAATAGAACAGAAACTCAGTTTTTTTAAGGGATATTTCCTGAAATATACTATATTACACATAACATTTCAATTTTGAGGGTTATATGAAGAAGATGATCTCCATTTTCACACTAGTCTTTTCTCTATCTGGAGCCTTTGCTCAAGAAGAAGAAAATTATTCCACCAACACAACAGATGATGAAACTGAAGTGGAAGCTCAAAGTGAGGAATCCGCTGAAGAATCCGTCCAGACTCCAAAGCTTTATTCAGTTCAGTCCTTGAGCGCTTCTTCTGCTGCGTCAGAAGATACTTTAGAATCGAACTTCCGTTTTGGTATTTACGTTCATCCTATTTCTCTTTTGCTTTTCCCGACTCTCGAAAATGGCGGCCTGAATCTTTATCTCGATTTTGAAATTAAGCTGGGCAGCAGGCTTACCCTGTTGGCAACGCCTTTTGTTGGAAATTCTAGTTCCGATGATAACGATATCTTTGAATTTGGCGCCAATGTGGGCCCCCGTTTCTATTTCTCCAAGAAAGACGGTGGTCACCGAGGTTGGTATGCTATGGCTCAGTTGTTCTTTACGGTTGCCTCGGAAACAGTCTATGGTCGTGATGAAGAGGAATCGGGCTTTGGCCTAGGAACATTTGAGGCCATTGGTTATATGAAGCGCTTTGGTGGAATCTCCATGTCCATTGATGCTGGTGTTGGTTTTGGATCCTATGGTTCCACGCAGTATAGCAGGGAGTCTAAACTGAGAAACGGAGCTATGACTATCTTTGACATGAACATTACCTTAGGTTATTCCGGTTTCTAATACAAGGAATTTTGTTAAAAACGTAATTAAGCTTCCCCGGTATAGAATTACCGGGGTTTTCTGTTAATACCCCTCTAGAAAGGTTTGGGTAAAATTCTATATTTTGAGCTGTAAATTTCAAAAAGGATTAAAATATGCGTGACCAATTCGAAAGCCCGCTGATTCAGCGCTATGCTTCTAAGGAAATGAGTTTCATCTTTAGCCCGCAGTACAAGTTCCAGACTTGGCGCAAGCTGTGGATCTACCTGGCCGAATCCGAAAAGGAACTTGGCCTGCCCATTACCCAGGAACAGGTGGACGAACTGAAGGCCCATGCTACCGATATTAACTTCGAAGTGGCTGAAGAAGAAGAAAAGCGCCGCCGTCATGACGTGATGAGCCACGTTTACGCTTACGGTGTCCAGTGCCCCAAGGCCAAGGGCATTATCCACCTGGGTGCAACCTCTGCTTTCGTTGGTGACAACACCGACCTCATCCAGATGCAGCAGGCTTTGATCATCGTTCGTAAGCGCCTCTGCCGCGTTATGGATAAGCTCTCCAAGTTCGCCATGGAATACAAGGACATGGCACAGCTCGGTGCTACTCACTTCCAGGCTGCTCAGCTCACCACCGTGGGTAAGCGTGCTTGCCTCTGGCTCCAGGACCTTCTCATCGACCTGGAAGAAGTGAACTTCCTTATCGAAGTGCTGCCGTTCCGCGGCGTTAAGGGCACCACCGGTACCCAGGCTTCCTTCATGGACCTGTTCAACGGCGACGAAGAAAAGATTATGGAACTGGACCGTCGCGTCACTGCCAAGGCTGGCTTCAAGCGCGTGCTCACCATCACCGGCCAGACCTACACTCGTAAGTGGGACAACCGCGTGAACCAGGTGCTTAGCTCCATCGCCCAGTCCCTCCACAAGTTTGCAACCGACATGCGCCTCATGCAGGGTGTTAAGGAAGTGGAAGAACCCTTCGAAAAGACTCAGATCGGTTCCTCTGCCATGGCTTACAAGCGTAACCCCATGCGTTCTGAACGTATCTGCTCTCTGGCACGTTTCGTCATGGCCCAGGTGAACAGCACCGCCATCACTCAGGCTACCCAGTGGTTCGAACGTACTCTGGACGACTCCGCCAACAAGCGTCTCGCCATTCCTGAAGCATTCCTCGCTATGGATGCAATGCTCATCATCGCTGAAAACGTGACCAACGGCCTGGTGGTTTATCCCAAGGTTATCGAAAAGCGCATCATGGCAGAACTTCCGTTCATGGCTACCGAAAACATCATCATGGAAGGCGTGAAGAATGGCGGCGACCGTCAGGAACTCCACGAAGAAATCCGCGTGATGAGCCAGGAAGCTGGCCGCGTCGTTAAGGAACAGGGTAAGGATAACGACTTGCTGGAACGTGTCCTCAAGAACGAAAAGCTCCAGAAGCTGGGCATCACCGAAGAAAAGCTCAAGGAAATCCTGGACCTCCGCAAGTTCGTTGGCCGCGCTCCTGGCCAGGTTGTGAAGTTCGTTACCGAAGAAGTCCGCCCGGCTATCGAAGCTATCGCGGATTGGGATAAGATTGACGCCGGCGAACTGAAAGTATAGTTTTTCGTCGATATACGTCGCGATACGGCATCACGGCAAAGCTTACGTACGATTAGTACGCTACGCTTTGCCGTTCTTTGTCTCGCTAGCATCTCGACGAAAAACATCGCTTGACTCTAGAACAAAATAGAACGTCTGGTTCTAAAGCGAAATTGGAACTCGGAAAAATTTGGAATGCGGCCCTTATGGGGTCGCATTTCTTTTATATATTAACTTATATGAATAATTTTACCTTCTACAGTCCTACAGAATTTGTTTTTGGTCGTGCCACGGAAACCCAGGTGGGGGACCTTTGTCTTAAGCATGGTGCGTCTCGCGTCATGATTATTTATGGTGGCGGAAGCGTTGTGCGCTCCGGTCTTTTGGATCGCGTCAAGAGTTCCTTGGCTGCCGCTGGAATTGCCTTTACTGAAATGGGCGGCGTACAGCCGAACCCCATCGACACCAAGGTTCGTGAGGGCCTTGAGATTGCCCGCGAATTTAAACCGGACTTTTTGCTGCCTGTAGGTGGCGGCTCCGTTATTGATACAGCCAAGGCTATGGCTGTGGGCTACTATTACGATGGTGACTTCTGGGATTTGTACGAAGTGGTAGGCGGCAAGAAGAAGGCCACGGGAACTCGTGCGTTGCCTCTGGGTGTTGTGCTGACCATTCCTGCCGCAGGTTCCGAAGGTTCCGGCAATGCGGTGATTACAAATACCATTACCAAGGTGAAGGTGGGCATTCGCTATCCTATGCTTCTTCGTCCGAAGTTTGCGGTGATGAATCCGGAGCTGACTTTGACTTTGCCGGAATGGCAGACTGCCAGTGGCATTAGCGATATGATGGCTCACATTTTGGAACGTTACCTGAGCAATACTCCCGACGTGCAGATCGGTGACCGCCTTGCTGAAGGCATGCTTATGGCCATTATGGAATGTGCCGAACGTGTTATCGCAAATCCCAACGATTACGAAGCCCGCGCCAACATTATGTGGAGCGGCACTGTGGCTCACAACGACACTTGCTCCATCGGCCGCGTCGAAGACTGGAACAGCCACGCCATGGAACATGAAATTTCTGCGGAGTACGACGTTACTCACGGCGCAGGCCTTGCGGTGATTTTCCCTGCATTCCTGCAGTACGGCGCCAAGCATAATCCCCACAAGATTGCCCAGCTGGGACATCGCGTGCTTGGCATTCCCGACTCTGGCGATGTTTCCAAGGATGCCATGGCTGCAGCCCTTGCCATGAAGACTTGGTTCCACGACAAGCTCCACATGCCGGTGACCTTTGCCCAGCTGGGTATTGAAAATCCCAATCTGGAACTTCTCAATGAGCGTCTCCACAAGTTGAAGGGCGAAGTTCTTCACGGCTACATGGATCTGGACGCTGCCGCCACCATGGAAATTTACAAGCTGGCTTTGTAGGGTTTGTTGTGTCGGAAAAGTCCTACAAATTCTACGGTTGGGAAGGTGCCCCCGAAAAGGTGCGGCGCCTTTACGACCTGCTTTCTGAAATCTGGTGCGTAGAAACCTGCGCGCCCCGCCTTCGTCAAAAGTGGTCTCGCGAAAACAAGACTTGCGGACAATGTTCCATTACCGCATTTTTGGTGCAGGACATTTTAGGCGGAGACGTGTATGGAATTCCCTTGCCAGATGGAAGCGTTCACTGCTACAATGTGGTGGGCGAGACTCTTTTCGACTTGACCAGCGAACAGTTTGACCCGAAGTTTCGCGACGGTTCTTCGGAACCAGGTGAACTTCGTTACGAGAATAATCCCTTACAGTCTCGGGACGTTCATTTCGCCAAGGAAGAAAAGCGCCTGCGCTATGAGCTGCTGAAAGGCCGTTTGTTAGAGGTTCTGCCGAAAGATTTCTAATAGAGTTCCTTTTATTTTATTATCTTAACTCCTGTAAATAAATACAGGAGTTTTTATGTCCGTACAAGTGATGGTAAATGGTATTCCGGGTAACATGGGCAAGATTGTGGCCGAAACCTGCGTTAAGCGCGGCCTGGAACTGGTTCCTTATTCCCTGACTGGCGAAATCATTGTTGAAAATGAATCTGAAGTGGCTGGCAAGACCATCCAGCTTTTGAAGCCCAGCAACCGTGAAGAACGTATTGGCGAAGTGCTTGCCAAGTACCCGAACCTCATCTGCGTGGACTACACTCATCCCACCGCAGTGAACGACAACGCTGCTTTCTACGTAAAGCATAAGATTCCCTTTGTTATGGGAACCACCGGCGGTGACCGCGACGCCCTTTTGAAGCTGGTGGCTGACGCCAACCATCCCAGCGTTATTGCTCCTAACATGAGCAAGCAGATTGTGGCTTTCCAGACCATGATTGAATGGCTGGCTACTGAATTCCCCACTGCCTTTAGCGGCTACAAGCTGTCTGTGGTAGAAAGTCACCAGAAGACCAAGGCTGACACCAGCGGTACTGCTCGTGCCGTGGTAGGCTCCTTCCAGAAGATGGGCTTCAGCTATACTCCGGACGATATCGAAAAAGTCCGCGTCGAGAGCGAACAGATGGAACGTATGGGCGTTCCTGAAGAATACCTGGGTGGCCACGCATTCCACACCTACAGCCTGGATAGCGAAGACGGCACAGTCCATTTCGAATTCCAGCACAATGTCTGCGGCCGTAAGATCTACGCCGAAGGTACTGTGGACGCCGTGAACTTCCTGGCTGAACAGATTGCCGCTGGCACTGCAAAGCCCTTCAACATGATGGACGTCCTCCGCTCCGGCAAGATGAGATAATCTCGGCGACGCGCCCCCACGATGCGTTCCTATATCCTTAGACGTTTGCTGCTGATGGTCCCGACTCTCGTCGGGATTTCATTGGTGTGCTTCATCCTGATCCAGCTGTTGCCAGGTGGCCCCGTGGAAGAAATGATTTCCCGCGCCCAGGCCGCCGCCAGCATGAAGGGTGGGGTAGACGCGTCCAAGGCTTTGTCTCCAGATCAAATTGCACAAATCCAGGCTTACTTTGGTTTTGACCAGCCTGCCTGGAAACGTTACCTGACCTGGCTGTGGAACGTTCTCCATCTTGACTTTGGCTCTAGCTACACCTACGGATTGCCTGTATGGGAAGTGATTACCAGTCGTTTCCCCATTTCACTATTCTTTGGTTTTACGTCTTTCTTCTTAAGCTATCTGGTCTGTATTCCTCTTGGATTGTGGAAGGCGGTGCATCACGGTAGCAAGTTGGATTCCTTTAGCAGTGGCGTGATTTTCTCTGGCTATGTGATGCCGGGTTACGCCCTGGGTATTTTGCTGATTATCTTTTTGGCGGGCGGCTCCTACCTGGATATTTTCCCTTTAGGCGGCCTAACCAGCGACGAGTTTGAGGACTTCGGTTTCCTTGAAAAGATTGGGGACCTAGCCCATCATTTGGTGTTGCCTATTTTCTGCTACATGATTAGCGAATTCGCCTTCCTCACGTTCCTTATGAAAAACTCCGCTCTGGAGGAACTGGGCCGCGATTATATGCGTACGGCTTTGGCCAAGGGACTTAGTTTCAATCAGGCTCTGGTGCGCCACGCTCTCCGCAACGCTTTGATTCCTATCGCAACCCGCCTTTCCGAAATTTGCACCTTGATGTTTGCCGGCGCCCTCTTGATTGAGAAGGTCTTTGACATCGACGGCATGGGGCTTTTGTTCTATAATTCCATGGTGAACCGCGATTACAATGTGGTGATGGGCGTGATTTTCCTGAGCAGTTTAATGGCCATGATTGGTCGATTGTTCAGTGATATCCTTTACACCGTGGTGGACCCTAGAATCAAATTTTCCTAAGAAAATTTGGTTCAGTTATGAATTACGAATTATGAGAATGAGTTGGGCTTGGTTAGCTCTTTTGAAAAAGGACGACGAAGTCGCGATTATTAACTTCGTAATTCATACTTCATTCTTCATAATTATATATATTGCTTACCATGAATAACGAAATTGTCTCTTCTGCAGTAAAAGATTTTCTTTTGTCCCACGGTTATGCCGCTGATTTTGAAATTTCTACCATCGCCGGTGCCGGTTCGGGCCGCAAGTACTACCGCATTGCAAGTGGCGAGCGTAGCTGCGTATTGCAGGTTTCCGCTTCTGTAGATGACGATTTCAAGCGCTTTGTTGACTACTCCAAGACTTTTGCTGAATATGGTTTGCCGGTTCCCGCAGTTTACTTTGTAGACGAAGCTTCCTGCTCTGTTCTGCAGGAGGACTTGGGCGCCCACAACCTTCTGGATAACATTATTCCTGCAGGTCAGGGCCAAAAGTCCGGCAATGTCCGCATTATTTATCCGGTGGTGATCGACGCTCTTATCAAATGGCAGGAAGTTTCCCGCTCCTTGTTCAGCTCCCATTCTGACCTTTGGCTTCGTCGCTTTGACTTTGCTGCCCTCAAGTGGGAAACGGATTATTTCACCGAAAATTATCTGAAGACCCATGTGGGTATCCAGGAAATTCCGGAATCTGTTCGCAATTTCTATTCTATGCTGGCTCTTTCCGTGGATGCCCAGCCCAAGGCCTTGATGCATCGTGATTTCCAGAGCCAGAACATTATGGTGAAGCCTGATTCTGAAATCGCATTCGTAGACTACCAGGGTGCCCGTCGTGGTTCCATGTTCTATGACTTGGCCTCCCTCCTTTGGGATCCCTATGTGCAGCTCTCTCTTGTGGAAGTTAAGGATTTCTTTGAATACTGGCGAACTTCCTTCCGCGGTACAAAGACCTACACTCAGCAGGATGCCTGGGAAGCCTTTATTTATGCAAGCCTTCAGCGCGTTATGCAGGCTATGGGTGCCTACTGCTTCCTTTCCAAGGTCAAGGGAATCCAGAAGTTCGAACAGTACATCGAACCGGGTAAGGCTCAGCTCCGTGTGTTGTTCGGCGAATTCAAGAAAATTGCGAAGGCTACAAGCCCCGAAGTCTTTGAATTCATGGACAAGGTGCTTGCTTAACTAAGAATTTTGAACGATAAATTACGAGGACTTGTTTCTCGTAATTTTTTTTTGGTATTTAAGATGGCTTTAGTTTATACGAAGTATTATGCACAGGCGGAAACCTTTGGCCGAGCTCTTGGTTTTGCCTACGATGCCTTGGTTCATGGACCTCTTCAGTTTGATGCCAACGCAACCTGGAAAGGGCTTGTTGACCGAGTGAAGCAAGGTGTCTATATGGGTGAGGGTTTGCTGCTGCCTCATACCCGAGTGCCTGGGCTTGCTCAGCCCCTAATGGCTTTCGTGGTCTGCCCCGAGGGCTTGACGGGAATCGAAATTCGTGGGGGAGAAAAGGCTCAGTTTATGTGCGTTTTGCTTTCTCCTGCGGAATCTGCTACGGCCCACACCATGGTGATTGCCGACATGGCCAAGAAGATGTTGAATCCGGAATGGAAAACCAAGGCCCTGAACGTAACCACAGATGCAGAAATCAAGGCTCTTTTTGAGTAATGACAATCTCTAAGTGAGGAAAAAATGGGGATTCTTGAATGGTTGTTCGATATAATCACAGACTGTATTGTACAACTCGTCAGTACCAAAAAGCTTTTGTTATTCTTATTGATTGTTATTGTTGCAATTGTGGTGTACAATAAGTTTTTTGGATAATTCTGGTCCGAAATAAATCGGTTCGTAAATTTTTCCAGTGTTTTTTTTTTGAAAGACCTCTTGCAAAAGAGGTTTTATTGTTTTATATTAACGGTTGAACAATTATTCAACTCTTCAACAAAAACAGAAAGAGACGTAAAATGGCTGAAAAAGAATTAGAATTCGAAGGCTCCGACTGCAGCATCATTCACGAAGAAGTGGTGAACGCTATTCGCCCCATGATGCACGAGGACGAGGCCTTGATGGATTTGGCCGACACCTTCAAAATTTTTAGCGACTTTACCCGCGTTAAGATTCTTTGCGCCTTGATGAAGGCAGAAGACCATATGGTTGAACATAAGGCCCATGGCAAGGGCTCCAAGCATCACGATTGCCATGGGGAATGCCACGCCAATGATTGCCGCCCGGAAATGTGCGTCAGCGATATTTCCGTTCTGCTGGGTATGACCAAGTCTTCTATTTCTCATCAGTTGCGAATTCTCAAGCAGTCCAACTTGGTGAAGTATCGCAAGGAAGGCTGTGTGGTTTATTACTCCTTGGCCGATGAACATGTGAAGATGATTTTCAATCAGGGCATGGCCCATGTCCTGGAGGATTAACAAATGGAATACGTAACGATTTTTCTTTCTGAGTTGTTGGAACTTTTTGCAGAGATGGCTCCCTTTCTGCTTTTAGGTTTCTTGCTGGCCGGCATTTTGCATGTGTGGGTGCCTCGCTCCCTGTACGTGCCCAAGATCAGCAAGCCTAATTTTTCCTCCGTATTTCTTTCGGCTTTGTTTGGAATTCCCCTGCCAATTTGCAGTTGCGGTGTGATTCCCACGGCTGTGGCTTTGCGCAAGGAAGGGGCAAGCAAGGGCGCTAGCGTCAGTTTCTTGATTTCTACTCCGGCAACTGGCGTGGATTCTATTTTGGCCACCTACTCGCTGTTGGGATTGCCTTTTGCAATTCTTCGCCCGGTGGCGGCTTTTGTTTCTTCCATGTTCGGCGGGCTGCTCACGAATTTTGTGACCCGCGGCGAAGAGAAAGAAGACCTTTCGAAAATTGAGGTTCCTAAGGAAAGTTGTGGTTGCGGCGGCTGCGGCTGTGGCGATCATGAACATGATGAACACGAAGATCATTGCCACGAAGATCATTGCCACGAAGAACATGAAGAGCATGAGTGTTGCGGCCATAAGGAAGAACACGGTTGTTGCTGCTGCCACGAGGATCACGAAGAAGAACACTGCCGCGGTTTTGTGGTCAAGCTGAAGGAAACCTTCGAATATGGTTTTGGCGACCTGCTCCCCGAAATCACCCGTTGGTTATTGGTGGGCTTGGTGCTTGGTGCTTTGATTGCGGCTTTTGTTCCCGATGAACTGTTCATGTCCATCCGCGAATATCCCATTCTTTGCATGTTCGCTATGCTGTTGATTTCCATGCCTATGTACACCTGTTCTACAGGCTCCATCCCTCTGGCATTGGCTCTCATGGCAAAAGGCTTGCCTCCTGGAGCAGCCCTGGTGCTGCTGATGGCTGGCCCTGCTACAAGTATCGCCTCTATGGTGGTGGTGGGCAAGACCTTTGGCAAGCGCACTCTTGCGGCCTACTTGTTCAGCATTGCTGCAGGCGCATTCTTCTTCGGATGGGTGGTGGACACCTTTATGATGGATACCTTCCTCAGCTCCATCACGTTGAAAGGCGCTGCCTGTCATGGAGAAGGCTTGGGCTGGTTCGACTACACCTGTGCTGCAGTTCTTGCACTCTTGATCGTGGTGGGCCTGATTCCTAAGAAGAAATCCAAGTGCTGCTAGTCTAGCCTTTTTACCACTGGAAGGAGCCGGTCAGGGTTGCGTGGTAACCTTCGTAAGCTCCGAAGAATCTGGAATAGTTTGCCTTAAAGCTAATCCAGTTCCAGGGTAAGAGTTCGATGCCTGCGCCCAGTTCCAAGTATCGTATGGTCGTGGCATCGTTCAGGAATACTTTATTTGTGCCGTGCTTGTCGTAGTCATGGATGTCGGTCATGTTGCCGCCGGCAGTTGTATCCTTGGCTACGGCGCTAGCATAAAGCGATCCGCGAACAATGGCGTCCTTGAACATTCCACGATCGTGCTTATAGACTCCAGTCAGTTCTGTATAAAGTTCCTGGCTGTTGGGGCCAAGATCTGTGGCGAGATTTTGTCTGTAATGAGAGTAGGTGTATCCGCCGCCTTTGTGATGGGTGTAAACCCAAGGTTCTACGCGGGTGTATTCCGTATACCAGTTGAAGTAGGCGCTGCCCAGTCGAATGCTGTCGCGGGCTACGCCGATGGAGGCTGCCCACTTGTTTCCCCACCAGGAATCGTCAAACATGCTGGTGGGTGTCTTCATGTCGTCCCACATGAGTTCGCCGTAGATTTCCCAATGGGGAATGGTCTTGATGCTAATGTCGAAGGACATGGAAATGTTGTCCTGGTCGCCTAGGATGTGTTCCTCGAAGTTGTACATGAGGAAGGGTATGACATAGGCCCACTGGAAATCGCGATCGGTGCTGTCGGCGTCGAAATTGGGATTGGGATTCTTCGAGACGTCTTCAGTGGTGCTGCCGTACAATGCGGTTTCGGACAGTCCCAAGGTGATGTTCTTGGGAAGGTTCAAATCCAGGCGATGGGCGTGAAGATACTTGCTGTAGTTCTTGCGTTCTGTTGGCATCATGGCGTATTGGGTGTAGACTACAGGGCCCACGGACAGCTGGTATCCGAAATAGGGCATGGGAGCAGGGCTTGTAAGGTGGGCGGTAGAATCCTGCCAAGGGCGGTAATTGCTCTTTTCGCCGCGGAGGATTACGTTGTTGCGGCGGGCCGGACCCCACTGGAGATAATCGTACCCTGTCAGAAGCTTGATGGCCTTGGTTTCGTAGGAAACGCTTGCGGAGAACATGTCCCAGGTGCGGCGGGTGTCGCTTTGCTTTACGTAGGGAAGGCCTTCGTCGGGGTTGAAGAAGTGATCCGGAATAAAGCGGTTGGTGTAGTCATTAATGACCATGACCTTGGCGGCGAATTGCAGGGCGTCGCTGAAGTGGCCGTCCAGGAAAAGGCGGACGGACATGTTGTTGTCGTAATGGGTGGGGGCGTTCTTCAGATTGGTAATGGAAAGGGAATCTACAATCTGGGCGCGGATGTTCACTTCGTGGTTTTTGGCGGAATCCTGGAAGCTGAAGTGGGTGACGCTTGGATCACTGCTGCTTGCAAAAGAGGGTACGAACGCAAAGGCGCTGCACAGGATCAGGGCGAAAAGAAAGTTTCGCAAAATTTTGGCGTTGCGTTGAATCATAGGATAGCCTCTTTGAGCAAAGCGAGGTGATGCTTGATGTATTCACGTTGACGGGGGGCGTTGGTGCCGGCAACGGCGCGGGGCAGGGCGGATAATACGCGGACTAGGCTGCGCAGGGCTCGGAATTTCTTGGAGAGTAGCAAACCCGGGATGCCGAAGTGCTTGCGGAACACATATTCCTGGGAACGGTCGTGCTGGAGGGCGCGGCTGAGGCTGCTCTTGGCGGAACCGCCACCCAGGTGGGTGATGGCGCTGCGGCCGGTGATGAAGAATCGGGCCCCGAGGTTGCGGCAGCGAAGCGCCATGTCGGCGTCTTCGTAGTACATGAATATCTTTTCGTCGAAGCCGCCGACGCGGTTCCACAGTTCCGCGGTCATCATCCAGCAGACAGCGCTTGTCCAGCGGGTCTCCTGAATGTCTTCAAGCGCAGTTGCCGTTGGAGTACCTTCCAAAACTCGGGCAGCCCCCGCCTCGTTCCTTAGGGCGTTCCTCAGGAAGTTTATGTAACCGATTCCGTCGGGACCCAAGCCCGCAAAGAAATTGTTCTGACGGGTTCCGTCCACGTTGAACGTAGTGGGTGCGAGAACCGCATTTTTGCCGACGCGGTCCAAGTCCTTCCGCAGTTCTACAAGCGCCTTCGCCTCAAATCGTGTATCGTTATTCAGCAGGCAAACTGCGTCGAACTTCACGCCATCGGCAACGAGCCCGCGGATAGCGCCGTTGTTCGCCGCACCAAAACCAAGGTTCCCCGCCTGAGGGTAAACATGTATCCTCGGGAACTTCTCCGCAGGAAATTCCTTACGGATGTTTTCTACAGTACCGTCAGTGCTGCCATTGTCCGCAATCGCCACCACGAACCTGGAGGCCGCGCGATTCTCCGCGCGATTCTCCGCGCAGTCCACCGAGCGATTCTCCGCGCAATCCCTGGCGCGGTCCAAATCATGTTCATCAAGCAATGGCAACAGGTCCTGCAAGCAGGCCTTAGTCATTTCCCATCCGTTGTAGGTCACCAGGATAATCGCAGTCGTATTAGCCATGGTACACCTTCTGGAAAACGTCAATCAATTTGCGGGCGGAATTCTCCCAAGTGTATTGTTCTGCTAACTTGGAACTGATCACGGTTCTATGGCCCCAGAATTCCTCAATAGCTTTTGCAATGGATTCCGGAGAATTGGGGTTGAAGTAAATTCCGCAATCTCCAAGGATAGATTCCATCACCGTTCCTTGGGAAGTAAGGACAGGAGTGCCTCGGCTTACCGCTTCGAGAATGGGCAGGCCAAAACCTTCGTACACCGATGGAAATACCACTGCGGCGCTTTCGCGGTATAAAGAATCCAACTCCTCGTCGGAGACAAAACCTTTGTGCTGGATCTGCTGGGCGACGGGCGACTTTTTCAGCATGTCTTTCACAGACAAGTTCTTCCAACCCTGAGGGCCTGTCAGCACCAGGGGAACCTCAATTCCCTTCTTTTGCAAAATTTCAAGCGCTTGAATTAAGGCGGGCAAGTTCTTGCGAGGTTCCAAACTGCCTGCAAACAGCAGCTGATCTTTTCGGCAATCCGGAGCCTGGCATTCCTTTTCCGCAGATCTTTCTTCGGGAAGCTTCACGCCGCAAGAAACCACATCAACCTTGTTCAGGTCGGCCTTGGGATAAAAGTGCGCGAGTTCGCCCTTGGTAAATTCCGAAACCGGAATGATTTCGTCGGCCTTCTTGATGGATAGACCGCCAAAAATTCGGGTGATCCACAAGACGGATCTGCGCATGGTGTCGGGATATCGACGGTACACAAAATCGTGAATGGTCAGTATGGACTTGATTCTACCCAAGCCTCTTACCGGGATGGTCTGCTCTGGCCCCCAAATTACGTCGATGTGCTCGTCTTTGAGTGCCAAGGGCAAGGCCAGCTGCTGCCAAAGAATGCCTGGCAACTTGGTCGGTACCACTACAGAACGCCACTTGGGATTGGTTGGCTTGTAGTCCACGGGGCTGGGAGAGAACAGTACGTACTCATTGATGAGGTCCACCTCCTGGAGTGCGTCCAGAAGACTGCGGGTGTACCTTCCGATACCGCTGTTATTGGTGCGCAGGCACTTGATGTCTACACCGATACGCATTATTCCTTACCCCACAGTTTATGAGCCAGAGGGATCCCCACCAAGGTAAAGATGACGCGCTTGAGAGTTTGGACAAAGCCTGCTCTAAGGAATAAAAAGCCGCGGTTCTTGAATACCCAGAAAATTTCAATGGGCATAAAGCTTCGGGTCTGGCGTTTTTCAGTCAATGCCAAAAGATGCTGGGCGAAACAGACTTCGTCGTCGTTAAGTTGCAGCAGGTCCTTGTGTTTGAGAATGGTGGATACCCAGGCCTTCTGGGTTTCCAAGGTTTTTGACATGCTGGGTACGGCTTGGCCTCCCACGGCGTTTTCGCCATGGATGCGGTACTGAATTACCGCCTGGTTCGCAGCTTCGATGCCGCCACGCTTTTGAGCCAGCATGGCAATCCATCGGTCGTGAACAGAAACGCCCTGGGGAATAGGCAGAATGCTTTTTAAAAGGCTGGCGCGGAACATGCTGAGGCAACCTGTAACATGGTTGATTCCTGCAATCTGGTGCTTGATCGTATTTTGCAAGTCGATGTTTGCCAGGGCTCTCCAGGACTGACAGGTAACATTTCCGTTTCCGTCAATGACCTGGGCATCCCCAAAGACTAAATCTGGGCGGGCACTTTGTGAGTTATTCACAGATCCGGTGTTAAACCGCGCTTCCAAAACATCCAACTTGTTGGGAAGCCAAATGTCATCTTGGTCGGCCAGGGCAATCAGGTCGTTGGGCTGGAGCTGGGACTGGGCTGCTTCCAATGCCTTGGAGAAGGCGGCGCGGTGTCCCTTGTTGGTTTCGTGAACTTCAATTTGCAGGGGGAGTTTTCCCTGGTAGTTCTTCAGGATTTCGACGCTTGCGTCTTTGGACCCGTCATCGACTGCGACGATCAAATCTGCAGGGCGAGTCTGTGCAACGAGGGAATCCAGCATCTGTGACAGATACTTTTCGCCGTTGTAGGTTGCAAGAACGATGCAAATTTTCGCCATAGGGAGAATATAGCAAGTTCGTTTTCTCAAAATGTTTCGGTTTTTGTTATTTTGTGGCTTATAGAACGGTTCCCCATGGCGAAGAAGATTTTACTTATTTGCGATAAGAATGAATGCACCAGTTTTGGGCGGTTGACCCTGAACTTGGCTAAGGCATGCGCCTCTGAATACGAAGTTCATGTGCTTTGGCTTAAGACGCCGAAGTTTTTCCCGAATTCCGGTGCAGGCTCGGCAAAGGATGCTGCAACAGGTTCTATTGCAGGTGATTTTACTTCCCATGAGGTTTGGGCAAAATCGCTTTATTCTGGATTCTTGTCTTTCCGCAAGCCTTTGAAAAAATTGATTGGCCAACTTCAGCCGGATAGGGTTTTCTTTATTCGTCCGGAACTGGGTTTCTTGGTGCCTGTGGCCAACAGGGCTTTGAAATCTTGCGGCAATGAAACACCCAAGACGGTGATGTTTGTTCACGATACTTTTGCAGAGACTTTATATCCTCGAAGCGTAAAGTTTATTCTGCTTAATTTGTTCTACATCAGGGACTGCGTCAAGGCTGATTCGTTTGTTTACAATTCTCAGTGGACCCGCGGCGAGGCCGCTGCGCATTTTGGCTCCAAGATGGCTGATGCACCTGGTGTTGTCATTGGCTGCCCCATTGATAGTGACCTTTTCAATAAACCCCAGGTTCCTGTTACTGCAGAGGAAAAGAAGGCCTTCCGCCGTAAGAACGGCATGCGCAATTACTACGGTATGTGCCTGAATGTAAGCCTTGATGAACCTCGCAAGAACATCGATACTTATTTTGAATTGGCAAGGCTTCGCCCCGATGTGGCCTTTGTGCGAGTGGGGAAGGTTTCTGAGCGCTTGACTGAAATTATCAATGCGAAAAAGCTTTATAACGTCTTTCATTTTGAACGTTTTAACGCAGAGCAACTTCGAGAGTTCTATCGTCACGCCGATTTGATTGTGTATCCCTCTTTGCTTGAGGGTTTTGGACTTCCGCCTATTGAAGCTATTGCTTGCGGCACACCTGCGCTTTGTGCCGCCACCTCCGCCGTCAAGGAAAATCTTGAAGGTGTTTGCCCGTTGATCGACCCGCCTACAGATGCTGAGGCCTACGCTAAGGTTGTGGACCGCGTTATCGCCGGCGAGAACATCATCAACGAAAAAGCAGCCGCCGAACTTCTCGACCGCTGCTCTATGGAGTCTTTTTCCAAACGTGTTTTGGAAGCTCTCGCTTAAAACGTTATTTCTTCCAAACGCTGATGAGGCTCTTGTTCTTGCGGAAGGCAAGCCACAGGGTGGGCCAAATCAAGATCAAGTCGCGGATCAGGCTGGTCCAGGCTTCGGCCTTGTCCTGAGCTCCTTCCAGCTCGAAGCAGCCGCAGGTAATTCCCAGGTCATTCCACAAGGCCCATGCCAATGCGATAATGAAGCTTACGAACATCCAGAAGATGGCAAACGCGCTTTCCTTTACGAAAGGTGTAAAGATCATGGCCAGGCCAAACCACAGCTCAAACTGAGGGTAGACCAGGGCGAAGAAGTTGTTTACAAAATCCACGTGCAGTGCAGAGAAGAACTGGTACTGGGCCACCAGGGTTGCAAACTGGTGAGGGTCCTGGATCTTGAAAATGGAAGCGAAGATGAACATGCCGCCAATGCCTACGCGGAACAAGGTTTCCAGTGCGCGGATGGCGAAGTCCTTCTGCAACTTGTAGGCCGGAACGCAAAGGCCTGTTGCGATGATGATTGCTCCAAGACCCACGTGGATGTTATAGCGGTATGCCTTGGGCCAAATGTCAATAAGCCAATCCTGGTCGGTAAAAGTGAGAATGGATTCCGGGAAAGAAATTTCAGCAACGCCGATTGCCACCAGAATAGATGCCACCAACAAGAGGGCGGCAGAAATAATCGTTTTTTTACAGCAAGCGCAAGCCATTAGAGAACCTCCGCCGGTTTTGCAAGGATTTCTTGGGTGCCAATCCATTCTACAGATTTGGCGTCGCTAACCCTGGGGTCGCCAAGGCGAATGTTGTTAATGACGGCAAGAGCGATGCAGAATGCGGCAAGGCCTAAAAGTACAATCCAGTTCAGGGACTTGAGGTAGGAGAGGGTCAGGGACCAAATTTTTTGAATCTTTTCTTTCATGCCCATAAGATATAAAAAAGGTAGGGAAAGTTGCAAATTTTGGGGTTAAGAAATCACGAAAAGTTCTATATTGACTGGGGTAAATGCTTAGGGGTGCTGCGAGTCGAGTGGCCGTGGCTGAGAAAATACCCTTTGAACTTGAGCCAGTAATTTGGCCGAAGGAAAAGTGAGGTTATAATGGAGTCTCTCCAAAAGCCTTTTATGAATTCCCGCAAGGTCTATGTACCGGGAAAGATTTATCCTGATATTCGCGTGGGTATGCGCGAAATCGCCATCGAAGATCCTGAATATCCTGCCATTACCGTCTACGATACCAGTGGACCTTTCAGCGACGAAAACGTTAAGTTGGACGTAACCAAGGGTATCGAACGTTTCCGTGAAAGCTGGATTGTGGAACGCGGCGACGCCGAACAGCTGGACGATATGACTTCCGCCTACGGTCGTGCCCGCCGTGAAAATCACGATTTGGACCACTTGCGTTTTAATGCGGAACACCACCCCATGCGTGCCAAGGCCGGCCACAAGCTGACCCAGCTGGACTACGCCCGCGCAGGCGTCATCACCAAGGAAATGGAATACGTTGCCATCCGCGAAAACCAGCGCATCGACGAACTGGTAGCCGCAGGCAAGCTTAAGACAAACGGCAAGCCCATTACCGCAGAATTCGTCCGCGACGAAATCGCTGCCGGCCGTGCTATTCTACCGGGTAACATCAACCACCCGGAATGCGAACCCATGATCATCGGCACCAACTTCCTGGTGAAGATCAACAGCAACATCGGTAACTCCGCAATCACCTCTTCCATCGAAGAAGAAGTGGAAAAGATGGCCTGGTCCGTACGCTGGGGTGCCGACACCGTCATGGACCTTTCCACCGGTAAGCACATTCACGAAACCCGCGAATGGATTATCCGCAACAGCCCCGTACCTATCGGTACCGTGCCTATCTATCAGGCTCTTGAAAAGGTCAACGGTAAGGCCGAGGAACTGACCTGGGAACTTTACCGCGACACTTTGATTGAACAGGCCGAACAGGGCGTGGACTACTTTACCATTCACGCAGGCCTCTTGCTGGAACACATTCCCATGTGCGCCAAGCGTACCACCGGCATTGTGAGCCGCGGCGGTTCTATTCTTGCCATGTGGCAGATGAAGCACAACCAGCAGAACTTCCTGTACACTCACTTCCGCGAAATCTGCGAAATTCTCGCTCAGTACGACGTTGCAGTTTCCCTGGGTGACGGACTTCGTCCGGGCTCCTTGGCTGACGCCAATGACGAAGCCCAGTTCGGTGAACTGGACACCTTGGGCGAACTGACCAAGATCGCCTGGGAATACGGCGTTCAGGTGATTATCGAAGGCCCGGGTCACGTGCCTATGCAGAAAATCCAGGACAACATGGCCCGCCAGCTGGAAAAGTGCCACGGCGCACCCTTCTACACTCTTGGACCTCTCACCACCGATATCGCTCCCGGCTACGACCACATTACTTCTGCCATCGGAGCTGCACAGATCGGCTGGTACGGTACCGCCATGCTTTGCTACGTAACGCCTAAGGAACACCTGGGCCTGCCTAACCGCGATGACGTTCGCGCAGGCGTTGTTACCTACAAGCTTGCAGCCCACGCCGCAGACATCGCCAAGGGCCACTTTGCTGCCCAGTTCCGCGATGACGCCCTGAGCCGCGCCCGCTTTGACTTCCGCTGGAACGACCAGTTCGCCCTTTCCCTGGATCCTGAAAAGGCCATGGAATTCCACGACGAAACCCTTCCCGGAAACCAGGCCAAGTCCAGCCATTTCTGCTCCATGTGCGGTCCCAACTTCTGCAGCATGCGCATTACCCGCGCTATCCGCAACTTTGTGGCCACTGGTGAAGTAGGCGACGTTTAATACTCGCGTATTCATCCTCGGAAACGAGGTCGGACGTTAAACGATAAAATTCCCGACGGTTTTAAACCGCCGGGATTTTTTTTCTAATAAATGAGATTTTTATCACTTGTGTGTAAATAAATTTGAACATTCTTTTGTTTGTATGTATATTTTAAACAAGTTAAAATCTTTAATTTGTTTGGAACTGCAAAATGCAAAAAAGAACCTTCGAGTATAAGAGTGATGAAGATCTTCAAAAGGAACTGATTGCCTTCAAGTCTACACTTGGTGCAACAGAAAAAGGCCAAGCTCCGGCCATGTATTTCCAAATCTTCACCACTCAACTGGACAAGGAGCAAATCGCTCCTATCTGGAAGACCATTGAAAACGTTTTTCCTGGTGCAGATTGGTTCGGCCTTTCTACTTGCGGAAATATTGAAGATTACGATGTTTCTCCTGAGACTACCATTGCGGTGACTGTGTTTGAAAAGTTCACCACAAAGTTCAAGATTTTGCAGTACGATATGGAAAAAATCCCTGCTTGGGAAATTTCCAAGAAAATCGTGGCAGAAACCAACGAGAATCCCTGGGTAAAGGCAATTGAATTCTACAGAACCATTTCCGATGAATCTTCCGCAGAATTCTGCGAAGGCATGGAAGGGCTGCGCCCGGATATCCATATGTTTGGCGGTACGGCTTGCTCTACGGATTTGTCCAGCACCGATTCCTGCGTGTTCTCTTCTGCAGGCGGCTTCAACCCCCGCGGCCTAGTTGTGGTCTTGTTTGGCGGTGATGAATTCTATGTGGAATCCATTAAGATCAGCGGTTGGAAGCAGATTGGTCGAAACTTCCATGTGACTAAGGCCAAGGGCAATGTGCTTTATGAACTGGATGGGGTACCTGCCTACGATGTTTACTACAAGTACCTGAATATTGAAAACGATGAAAACTTCTTCGTGAACGCTCTGGAATTTCCGGTGATGTACGAGTACAACGGAACCACCGTGGTTCGTGCTCCTGCAGCAAGTAACCCGGACCGTTCCATCAGTATGAGCTGCGATGTTTTAGAAGGTTCCGTAATCCGCTTGTCCTATGGCGAACCCCAGACTATTATGGAAGCAATCCATCAGGAAAGCGGCAGGATTATGGACTTTGCCCCGGACATGTTGCATGTGTTCTACTGCGCAGCCCGTAAGGCATTCTGGATGACTCAGGAACCTACCTACGAAATCCAGCCCTTTAAGGATGTTTGCCCCAGTATCGGATTTTTCTCCCATGGGGAATTCCTTCGCGAAAAGGCTCACTTGAATCAGCATAGCATTACCCTGGTTCTTGCTGCCATGCGTGAAGGCCCTCGTAAGGCGGAACAGAACGGATCTGTAAAGCGTCCTGAGATGAAATCCTCCAAGCGCCCCCTTGCATCTAGAATGGCGACCTTCATTCGCGAGACTTCTTATGAACTTGAAGAAATCAACAGCAAGCTCCAGGTGTATAATCAGCAGCTGAAGGGCTTGGCTACAACGGATAGTTTGACTGGTCTTGAAAATCGACTCTCCTTTGACGCCATGCTGAAGCGCATTGGCTCTGAATATGGCGATGAGTCGGATTGGACCATGCTCATGATCGACGTGAACGGTCTGAAGTACACCAACGATACCTTTGGTCATCAGGCTGGCGACGCTTTGATTATTGCTGCAGCCAAGGCGATTACAGAAGCCTTTGGTGCCGCAGGTCATTGCTTCCGTATTGGTGGCGACGAATTTGTGGTGTTGGCAGATGCCGGTAAGGAAAAAATGTTCCAGCTGATGAAGCGCCTGAGAGAGGTGACTTCAGAATACAACAAGAATGCCTTGTACTGCTTGTCCATGGCCATCGGTGAGAGCCGATTGAAGAATGATAAGGGTGTAAGGAAGTCTGTAAGTGACTGGAAAATGGATGCGGATTTGGACATGTACCGCGACAAGTCTAATGCTCACCAGACTAGAAATTTTGGTGATAATCAGAACCTAAGGGAACTGGTTTCCTGCTTGATTTCTATCGAGGAAGCAAAGGACTCTTATACCGCTCACCACTCCGACCGTGTGCAGGCATTGTCTGTGATGTTTGCAGAAAAGCTGGGCCTTTCTGATGGAACAGTGGGCCTGATTTCTGATGCGTCCATTCTCCACGATATTGGTAAGGTGGGTGTCAGCGATGCAATTCTTGGTAAGCCTGGTAAGCTGACGGAAGATGAATTCGCAGTCATTAAACAGCATCCTGTTATTGGTGCTCGCATCTTGATGCAGTCCAACCACACTCAGGAACTGGTGCAGATTGTGCTTCATCATCATGAACGCTTTGATGGCCGCGGCTATCCTGAGGGGCTGTCTGGAGAAGATATTCCTCTGGGTGCTCGCATTATTGCCATTGCGGATTCCATTGATGCTATGACAAGCAAGCGCTGCTATCGAGACGCCATGTCCTTGGACTTCTGCCGTGAGGAAATCGAAAAGAATCTGGGCAAGATGTACGACCCTGCCGTGGGCAGAACTGTGCTTGACATGTGGGATGAAGTTGTCGGAGAACTGCTGAAAATGCACAGCGGATCTCGTAAACGTCGCTAAAGTTTTGGCTGAAAAAACATCAAACTCTTGCAAGTTGTGAAAAAATCCCGACGGTTTGAACCGCCGGGATTTTTAGTTAGGTTGGTGCGGGTGAGGCCCGCGCTTTGTCATCCCGGCCTTCGAGCCGGGATCTTCTTTATTTTACGCCAATCAAAGACAGGTCGCGGACGGCGCCCTTGTCTGCAGAAGTTGCCATGGCGGCGTAAGCCTGGAGAGCCTTGGAAACTACGCGGTCGCGAGAAACCGGCTGCCATGCCTTGGCACCACGGGCTTCCATGGCGGCGCGGCGTGCTGCCAGTTCGTCGTCGGTGAGCTGCACGTTGATGGTGCGGTTCGGGATATCGATTTCGATAACGTCGCCAGTTTCCACCAGACCGATGTTACCCTTGTTGGCGGCTTCCGGAGAAGCGTGACCGATGGAAAGACCGCTGGTACCACCAGAGAAACGACCGTCGGTGAGGAGAGCGCAGCTCTTGCCCAGGTGACGGCTCTTCAGGTAAGAAGTGGGGTACAGCATTTCCTGCATGCCCGGACCACCCTTAGGACCTTCGTAGCGAATAACCACAACGTCGCCAGCCTTAACCTTGTCGCCAAGGATGCCGTTCACAGCGTCTTCCTGAGATTCAAACACCACAGCGGGACCGGTGAACTTCCAGATGGATTCGTCAACGCCTGCAGTCTTCACGATGCAGCCGTCCTGAGCCAGGTTACCGTAGAGAACAGCGAGACCGCCGTCCTTGGTGTAGGCATGTTCGCCATCGCGGATTGCGCCAGTTGCGCGGTCGGTATCCAGGGATTCGTAGTAGGTGCTCTGGCTGAAGGCGACCAGGTTGTACTTGCGGCCGGGGCCTGCGAGGTAACGCTGCTTCACTTCTTCAGAAGCGTTGCCGCGCATAATGTCGTTTGCTTCCAGGGCTTCGCCCATGGTTGCTGCGTGAACAGTCTTTGCGTTCTTGTGGATGAGGCCCATGCGGTCCAGTTCGCCAAGGATGCCCATGATACCGCCAGCGCGGTTCACCTGTTCGATGTGGATGTTGTGAACGGTGGGTGCAACCTTACAAATGCAAGGAGTATTCAGGGAGAGGCTGTTGATGTTCTTCATGGTGAAGTCAACGCCAGCTTCCTGTGCAACGGCCAGCAAGTGGAGAACGGTGTTGGAGGAACCGCCCATGGCGATGTCCAGACGCATTGCGTTTTCGAAGGCGTCCATGGTAGCGATGCTACGGGGCAGGATGCTTTCGTCACCTTCGTCGTAGTACTTGTGGCAAAGTTCAACGATGCGCTTACCGGCAGCTTCGAACAGCTTCTTACGTTCGGAGTGGGTAGCCACGATGGTGCCGTTGCCCGGCAGAGAAAGGCCCAGGGCTTCGGTCAAGGAGTTCATGGAGTTGGCGGTGAACATGCCGGAGCAGGAACCGCAAGTGGGGCAGGCGTTAGCTTCGATGGCAGCCACTTCTTCGTCGGAGACGGAGTTGTCGGCGGAATCGATCATAGCGTCGATCAAGTCAAGAGCGCGATCCTTGCCGTCCTTGGTGGTAACGTGACCAGCTTCCATGGGACCGCCAGAAACGAAGATGGCAGGAATGTTCAGGCGCATAGAAGCCATGAGCATACCCGGGGTCACCTTGTCGCAGTTGGAGATGCAGACCAGGGCGTCGGCGCGGTGGGCGTTGGCCATGTATTCTACGGAGTCTGCAATGAGGTCGCGGGAGGGGAGGCTGTAGAGCATGCCGTCGTGACCCATGGCGATACCGTCGTCCACAGCGATGGTGCTCATTTCCTTGGCGACACCACCGGCGGCTTCGATAGCGCGGGCAACGATCTGACCCACGTCCTTCAGATGAACGTGACCCGGAACGAACTGGGTATAGCTGTTAACAACGCAAATCACCGGCTTGCCAAAGTCTTCCACCTTGGTACCTGTTGCGTGCCAAAGGGCACGTGCACCGGCCATTTCGCGGCCTTCCATAGTCTTCAACGAACGAAGTTTCGGCATAATGTTACCTCATAAAAATTTGAACGCTGGAAATATAGTATATCGCGATATTTCCCGATTGTCATTCTAAGCCCAAAGGGCAATGAATCCAGGGCGAACCTAAAAAGTAGTCCCTATTATGGTATTTTGTGTCACCTTATTGGATTTTTATAAACTTTAGTGACAAAAAAATTAGTTTGTCTGTTTGTTTTTATGCCGAATGAACTTGTTTTTTGCTTGTATGTTTATAATAGATGTCACTAAAATTTTTGTTCTTGGACTTTAGTGACAAATTTTAAACAAATATTGATTAATTTGTCTGTATTTTGTGTCACTAGAATCAAATTTTTATTTGTTTAGTGACAAATTTTCTGAAAAAACTCTATTTTCCCGTTAACAAAAAAAATCCGCGTTCTGTAGGATATACAAAACGCGGATATTCATCCAATGGCCGTTCTTTTTTTGTCTTAGGTGGGCTGGCCTGCCACCCAGTCATCAATCATAATTTACAAAATCAAAAGATTTTTGGCAAGAGAGGTGTGGTTTTAGATTTTAGCAAAGATTGCGTTAAGGCTAAAGCCGCCGTGACTTGTTTCGACGAGCTTTGCTGCGGGATTACGGCGAGGATCCAGGGCGGGGCAGGCTTTCAGCAGGTTTTCTGTACAATCCTTGGGCGCTAGGATTGCGACGACTGCTCCTTTGAATTCATTGAGTTTCTGTCCGATTTTCGTGTACAGCTTGGGGGCATCAAATGCCAAGCGTTTGCCGTAGGGCGGGTTTAATAAAATCACAATGTCGCGGGCAGTATCGTTTGCGGATGGTCGAACTGCGCAAATGTCATCAATGGTATAGCTGAAAAAATCCTTCAGCTGCGGGTTGATGGTGACCGCGTCGGGATTCGTTTTCGCAATTTCGGCCAACGGGCTGCTTTCTACATTATGCTTGATAATGCTGATGGGGCGTTCTGAAATGTCGGAGGTAATGAGGTGCGGGGCGCATTTGGCAGGTTCCGCTCCCTTCAGAATGAAATTCCAGGTGCCTTCCTTAAAGGCGGGCTGGTGCTTCAAGGCAAAGTCCCTGCACTTGCCGGGAATCAGGCCGTTTGCGATGTAGGCCGCTTCCAGCGAGAAGGTGCCGCTACCGGCCATAGGGTCCACGATGGCGGCTGGAGGCAGCACAGTCCCATTCGGCGCGGTTCTATTTTGCGTAATTGCGACGCACTCGCTGGCGATGACTGCTTCGAAAATCATGGCGGCAGCAATAGTTTCTTTCAGCGGCGCTTCTGCAACAAAACGTTCGTGACCGCGCTTGTAAAGTTCTTCGCCGGCTAAATCCAGCCAGAGGGTGCAGCGGTCATCTTGCAAGTTGATGTAGAGATTTTGTGCGCAGCCCTTCGCTGCGCCTACACTCAAAGCCTTCTCAATAACTTTGCGGACGCGTTCTTCTACGGCGTCGCTGTGGTAAAGCCTTGAATGCTTGCAGGTCACGTGAATGTCAAGGGCGACGCCTTTTGTCCCCGCATCGTTTTCCTTTGTGCAGCCATTGGCATGTGCGCAATCTGCGGGCAAGTACAATTCCCAAGGCACACTTGCGGCACCCTTCTCCAATTGCCCGAAGTTTTCGGCCTTAAAGCTGCCGATTTCCATGAGCATTCGGTTGGCGATGCGGCTGTAGGCTACGGCCTTCCAGGCTTCTGTAATCTTTGCGGTGAATTCCACCTTGCCGTCGCCAGCGACTTTTATACCCGCGGCGCTATCACGACCCGAGTTTTCCGCGGCGCTATTACAACCCGAATTTTCAGCGGCGCTATCACGACCCGCGGCCCCATCAGAAGCGCATTCCACTCCGATGTACTCCAGTTCCTTCATCAGCGTCTCTTCAAAGCCCAAGGGCGCCACTGCCATAAAGCGGTGTGGCTTTCCTATTACGTGCTTTTTGATTCGCTTTTCCAAAGCGGAACTGTTCTGTGCATCGGCCATACCCGCAAATATAAAATTATATTTCAACTCATGAATTTATTCGAAGGTAAAGTTGTTGTTGTTACTGGTGGTGCCCACGGCATCGGCGCTACCATCGTCAGTGAATTTGAAAAAGAGGGCGCCAAGGTTGCCCTTATAGACATTCGCGAAAACCCCTGCTATGTTGGGGATCTTTCCAAGAAAGAAGTGCTTGAAGATTTCGCCAAGTTCGTCATCGAAAAGTACGGCCATGTGGATGTTCTTGTGAATAACGCTCTGCCGCTGATGAAAGGCATCGACGAATGCTCCTACGAGGAATTCTCCTACGCCTTGGCGGTGGGGGTGGCGGCACCTTTTTACCTGGCAAAACTCTTTGCACCTCACTTTGCAAAAGGCGCAAGCATCATCAATATGTCCTCTAGCCGCGATCGCATGAGCCAGCCCCAGACCGAAAGCTACACTGCGGCCAAGGGCGGCATCGCAGCGCTCACCCATGCACTTGCCGTAAGCCTTGGGGAGCGCGGCGTAAGAGTAAATTCCATTTCTCCGGGTTGGATCGATACCGACTTCACCGTATATGAAGGTCCCGATGCAACCCAGCAGCCCGCAGGCCGCGTCGGCAACCCGCTGGATATCTCCAACATGGTACTGTTTTTGGCCAGCGACAAGGCCGGATTCATTACCGGCGAAAACATCTGCATCGATGGCGGCATGACCAAGCAGATGATTTACCATAATGATTGCGGCTGGAAACTGGAAAAATAATCCCCTAATGAAAAAATAATTTCTTAGTTTGTATGAGTTTGTAATACGGTGTCATACATAAAAGACTGTTTCTAAACAAACGTTTACACATCGTGAAAGAAAATATTTTTAATGAAAAAAAATGTGAAAAAAATCACATTTTGTCGTCCGCTTTCGTAAAAGATTTATATAAATTTGCCCACGAAAAGCTTTTTTGATCATAAGGGGGATCGATGGCAGTTGTATCAGTAAGGATGGATGACGAAGTTAAAAAACAGTTCGAAAATTTCTGTGAATCCATTGGAATTTCAGTATCTGCTGCAGTGAACATGTTCGCTAGAATGACACTGCGTGAAGATCGCCTGCCGTTTGATGTTAAGGGCAATTCCACTTCAGAATCCAGATAAAATTCTTGCTTGATTAAAAAAACGACTCGTAAGAGCCGTTTTTTGTTTTATAGCATTTGCGACTTTTTTGCGGCGTCAATATTTCGCGCCGCATGTATCATTCTTAGAACTGGAAGTAGATGAACGGCGGAGTGTCGGCGCTCATAAACTGGTACATAAAGAATATGATCACAGCCGTTGCAAGAACCATCAGGGGCAGCGGCAAAGTGGCAAAGGCAATGCGGTAACGGGACTTGATGCGCTGGGGAATCCAGTGGATCAGCATACCGGCCACAAACACCAGGATAATATTCATGTGCTCCCAGGCAATGGCGGGTATGGTTTCCAGCTTCCAGGCAGAACCCATCTGGTTCACCATGTTCTTGGCGGTGTTCCAAGCCACTTCGTTAGCTTCGGCCGGATCCAGGTTGGAGCCTGCGCGGAAGAACAAACGGGTGAAGGTGATGAACACGAAAGTCAGGGTTACGTTCCAGGCTACATAGAGCCAGTGGTAAGTCTTCTGGCTGAACAGTCGGAAAATCATAACGGCGTAGATACCTACAAACAGGGCGCTGAACCAAACAATGAGAATGGCGAAAATGGGGTAGCCCAGGTTCTTGTAGAAAATGGCGCAGATTGCCAGCAAGATAAATGAGGCATAGGCACGCCAGTTGAGACTGCGCTTGCACCAAATGAGGTTGAAAATCTGACCGAAACCGTTAAGGCCGCCCCAGATGATAAAGTTGAAGCTAGCGCCGTGCCAGAGACCGCCCAAAAGCTTTGTGGTCATGGCGTTCATCTGGGTGGTAATGAACTTCTTGGATTCCGGCTTAAAGCGCATGTAGAGAAGAATGTACAGCAGGAATGCGGCACAGCCAACGCCCACCCAAATGCTTCCAGAAAGCAGCACAGAGGAAACCGCGGTAAAAATAATCCAGAAATAGGTACCGAAAGAAGCCTTGCGGTTACCGCCCAGAGGAATATACAGGTAATCGCGGAGCCAAGTAGAAAGGCTGATGTGCCAGCGACGCCAGAAATCCGTGGGATTCAGGGCCTTGTAGGGGCTGTTGAAGTTCTGGGGCAAGCGGAAACCCATGAGCAAGGCAACGCCAATGGCAATATCGGTGTAGCCGCTAAAGTCGGCGTAAACCTGCAGGGAGTAGGCGAACAGTGCAATGAGGTTTTCAAAGCCGGTGAACAGCAGCGGAGTATCGAAAACGCGGTCCACAAAATTAGTGGCCAGGTAGTCGCTCAAAATAACCTTCTTGCCAAGACCGTTCAAAATCCAGAACACGGCAATGCCAAAGGCACGGCGGGGGAGGAAGAACTTCTTGTAAAGCTGGGGCACGAAATTGTCGGCACGGACAATGGGACCTGCCACCAACTGGGGGAAGAATGTGAGATAAAATCCGAAGTCGAGGACGTTGCTTACAGCCTTGATCTTACCGCGGTAAATATCGACGCAGTAGCTGATTGCCTGGAAAGTGAAGAAAGAAATACCCACCGGCAAGATAATAGTATCTACCAGGGAATTCGTCTTGAAAATTGCGTTGCTAGCTGCGGCAAAGAAATTATAGACATGAAGTTCTATGCCTGTAATCTGGTAGAACACATCCAAGAAGAAATAGGCGTACTTGAAATAGCTCAGCACCAAAAGGTCTATGGCTACAGCAAGAATCATCCACAGCTTTCGTACCCATTCCTTCGTGGCTTTTTCAATGAACTTGCCGATAAAGAAATTGGCTACCACGCAGAAAATCAAAATGCAAACGTAGCTGCCGCTGGTCTTGTAATAGAAGAACAAACTGGTGGCAAACAAGAAGGCGTTGCGCATCAGAATTCTGTTGTGGACCAAGGTCAAAACAGCAAAAACAACTGCGAAGAATCCCCAGAAATAGAACTGGGTGAACAGCAAGGGACTGTGAGGGTCGAATGCGAAAGTGCGAGTTAAAAACGGAATGATGTAATCAAGCATATTACTTCTTCACCTCCGGCTGGAGAGGCGGAGCCACCGGCTCCTGGGCTGGCAGACTTGCAATGTGATCCATGTAGGCGTTAATGAATGCCTTGTAGAACATGTCTCCCAACAGGTTGTAACCGGCGAGTTTGAAATGAACCTTGTCGCCCTTGGCCAAGTCGGCCTTTTCCCACTTTGCCATGGAACCAAGACCGCCCATAATGCTGAACTTGTCCCATACACCGGCGTTGTGCTTTTCGGCCAGAGTAAAGAAAGCCTTGCGGACGATTTCACCATTGGGGTGCTGCACGTAGCGGCGCTTCTTGACCTTGCGATACATATCGTTGTTGGTCTCGAAGATGAAAGCTACGTTGGGGTTGATTGCCCTGAAGCGGGTGATCAAAGTATCGTAATTGGCGCGGAAACCTTTTTCGTCGAAGTGTTCCACATTGGCGTCGTTAATGCCGATGGCAAAAATGATCAAATCCGGCTTGTAGAACTGGAGCTCATTTTCGATGAGGGGGCAGACCTCTGTAAAGTAGTTGGGAACGCGGGCACCGTTAATGCCTACGCTTGTGTAGGTTACGCCCGGAACATCGTTTTCGGTAAGAATGCCGGTGAGGGTAAAACGGGGGCGGGAGCGCTTGACTAGTGCGGCGGAGTCTGCTACGGTGCTGTCGGCACCAAGAGAATCCTTTGCAGCCAAAGTGCCGTCGATCAGCTTGTTGTTGACGGCTTCTTCTTGAAGAAGGCAGGCGGTATCCAGCACATCGCATTCCCCTTGGAACATGGAGTCACGGGCTACATTTGCAGGGTCCGGCAACGCAACGTTCTGAGGAATCTCAGCCTTCTTCACGGAGTCTGCCGCGGCAAGCTTGGCGGAGTCCAGCTGGGTACTGTCGGCGTTGGCTTTTGCAATAGAGTCTTGCACCAAAGAGTCTACGATGAACTGAGCCACAGTAGCCTGCTGCAAACTGTCAAGCCAGCGGAACTGAATCTGGATGGAATCGATGGGGCGGGGGCTGGTGAACACATAGCTCTTGCTTGCGGAATCCAGCACGCCGTAAATGTCGGTGGAATCAACGCGAAGTACAGGCCATACGTCGCCATTGTCGCTGTAGCCGAACAGGCGGAACTTGGTTTCGCCCCACATAGGTTCTGTGTTGTAACGGTCCAGCAAAATGCTGATCTCTGCGCGGGGGTCGCTGGTACTTACTGCAATACCCAAAAGACCAAGAGGCTTCTTGACTTCGCGAAGCACATTCTTGCTCATGTCCCAAATGCCCTTGTAGTAACTACCGTAGGTAGAAGGCGTGTTGGTCTTGGCAGCAGAGTAGGGGAACACAAAGCCGCGGCCCGCATTGGCGCCGGGGTATTCCTTAATCAAGTGCTCGCGAATACGGCCAGATATCACATCTGCCTGCAGATGAGAACCGCCGATGTGCAAAATACGAACCTGACCGCGGTTTTCAAAAACCAAGGTGTCCATCTTCTTGAAGAAAGGCTCGAAGGCCTTGGAACCCTTGGGGAATTGAATCGTGTTCAGAGAAGTGTCAATAAAATCATGCTTGGAAATATCCAGGTCGTAGCTGCCCGGCGCAATAGGCATATCCTTTGCTGTTGCAAGGAGCGCAAAAATGCAAGAGGCAATCGCAAGAACTTTTACGAGGGTAACTTTCACTTCTTACCTCCCGTGGCCTTTTTGGCGGCAGGCTTCGCCGCGGGCTTTGCTGCGGGTTTTGCCGCTGGCTTCACAACCGGCTTTGCAGGTTTTGTTGCTTCAGTGCCAGCCTTGACGCTGTCGGCGTAGCTTCTGATTTCCTTCAGCTTTTCGTCGGTAATATTATGACGGTCGCGGAACTTGAAGAAGTCGTAGTGCATGCGCAGTGCTGCGCAGAACAAGTCGCCCATGTAGGCTGCGCCGCGGCGGGTAAAGTGAATGTGGTCGGTAAAGCCAAGGGCCGGTTCCTTTTTAACCCACTTCATCATGGAACCGTTTCCACCCATTACGCGGTGCATGTCCCAGTAGGCAAGGCCGTTTTCCAAGGCCACCTGGCGCAAAGTCTTGATAGTCATTGCAAGGGCGGGGTAGGTCTTCCACTGGCCATCCACCTGCTTTGCCATGTCGGCAGGACCGATGAACAAAATATCTGCGTCCGGATTGGCCTTCTGGATAGCCTGAATCTGACGGGTAATAATCTTCTTGGTCCATTCGATGTTGCCAGAATGAGTGCCCGGCACAAGGTTTCCGCCGTATTCCATAATAATCAGGCGGGCGTTCATGGCCTTGTAAGATTCTGCCAAAAGCTCGTTGTCGATGCGATGGAAAATGGTGCCGGAGCTACCGCGCATTGCAACGTTGTCTACAGCCACACCGTAGTTACCGTCGGCAGAAATGGCGTAGATCTCAGCGTTACCATTGAGATAGATCTTGGCGCTGGAAGTTGTATCCGGAAGCTTCCAGGTGTACACCGTCAGCTTGTTCATCTGCTCCACAGTGGGAGCTTCTGTTTCAACATTCTTCACAGTCTTCTTAGGGGGCTTTGCCTTGGTTGCAGAGTCTGCGTCGGCAGGAATCTCCTGAATGAAAGTCCTTTCGTAGACCAGCTTCAGCTTCAGGTTGCCACGCTTGCTGGCCAGAACCTTAACAGTCTGGTAGCCACCAACGTGGGGGAAGTTGTCCTTACGTTCCTTGCGCTTCTTGATGCTGATAACGGCAGAACCCTTCAAGTCGGCAAACTGAGCCAGGGGGCCATAACGACCGTGGTCAGCCTCTTCGTCCTTAGGTCCAAACAAAATGTAGCGCTTCAAGTCGCCGGAGTTGGAATGACTGGTAGTCTGGGAAGGAACCGTCATAACAGGAGGCATCATGCCCGGACCTGCACCGCCGAACTCATCCTGAAGGTCTTCGCGGATGGTAGCAGAAATGCGGTCTTCTTCAAGCTGGGAGTCGCCGTAATGCACAATGTGAACCACGGAACTGTCCATGGCAGCAAGCTGCAAGTGCAAGAAAAACCTGTCAAACCAGGTGGGGTCGTCGTCTGGCAAGTCGAAACGGATTTTGCCCTTTTCGAAGAAATCCTCATAAAACTTCAGGGAATCGGAGAATTCTGCAAATTCCTTGCGCTTGGTTGCTTCCATCATTTCTCTGATGGCAGCTTCTGGGTCCACAGCCGTGGAATCTTCGGTAGTGTCGGCAGGCTCAGCCTTCACAAAGATTTCCGTAAGCTGGGGATAACGCAAAGTGAAATCGCCTATATGGATTCCCCCTTCGGGGTAGACCAAGGCAATAATGCCCAGGACCACAAAAAGGCTTATAATACTAAGTAAAGTTTTTAAAGGAGACATTCTTTTTAATTACGAGGTACGAATTATGAATTACGAAATTAGAGGTATAGTTAATTACGAGGTACGAGAAAATGAAGAATGAATTACGAAAAAAGAGAAAACGTGTGGGCAAATGCTTTTTTGCGGTTTCTCATAATTCATAACTCATAATTCATAATTGCGAAGCTACAGTGCTGCTTTAATGGCTTCTACGTTACCGACGTGCATGGTACCATCGCGCAAGTCCTTGTATTCGAACTCGCCGGCAGCGGCCTTGTCGCCATCAACGTAAACCACAATCTTTGCACCTTGGTAGTTTGCCTGGTCCAGCTGCTTGCCCATTTTCATGGAGGCCAACGGGTGAGACACAGAAACAGACTTGCCATTGACAGAAGAACCGCGGAACAACTGAGCGGTTTCAAAAACCTTCTTCATGTCGTTGGTGAAGCTTGCAATGTAGAAGTCCACACTCTGCTTGGGGTCGGGGAGCTTGCCGTGTTCACGCAGCAAGTCGGCCAGCACAACGTCGCCCATGCCAAAGCCAACGCCCGGAATACGGTCGCCGCCAAGCTTTTCGGTAAGGCTGTCGTAACGACCACCGCCAGCGATGGCGCGCATGGACTTACCCTTGTCGAACACTTCGAACACAATGCCAGTGTAGTAGGCGAGACCACGGACAATGGAAAGGTCCAGGTTGATGCACTTGCCGTAACCAGCGGCTTCCAAAGTGGCGAACAAATCCTTGATTTCGTCGAGAGCGGCGGTAGCAGCTTCGCTATGGACAGCGGCCTGCACCTCTTCGATGGACTTGCAGCTCATAAAGGCGTCGAGCTTTTGAACCTGCTCTTCGGAGAGACCTGCGTCGGCAAGAGCCTTGGCAAAAGCCTCGGGGCCGATTTTCAGGCGGCGGTCCAAAGCGGGGTAGACCTGAGCCGGGTTGGGAGCACCGATCTCATCCAGATAGGTGGCAAGCAACTTGCGGCTAGAAACGCCGATGGCAAAATCCGTATCTTCAAGACCGAACTTGCGGAGCATGGTGGCAATGGCTGCCATAAGGTCTGCTTCGGCGTAGATGCTTTCGGTACCGATAATGTCCATGTTCAGTTGGAAGAATTCGCGCAAACGCCCCTTCTGAGCCTTTTCGTAACGGAACAGGCGGGGCATGGAGAACCACTTGAAAGGCTTCTTCAGTTCGCGGGCCTTCTGGATCACCAAACGGGCGAGGGTGGGGGTCATTTCGGGGCGCAAGGCGATAGCGCGGTCGCCCTTGTCCACAAAGTTGTAAAGCTGGCTTACGATCTCGTCGCCGGACTTTCCGGTGTAAAGCTCCAGGTGTTCAAACATGGGGCCTTCGTATTCTTCGTAGGCGAACTGTTCGGCGACGGAGCGCCAAGTGTCAAAGATATAGTTCTGAATGCGCTGAGCTTCAGGATAAAAATCGCGTGTGCCCTTAGGCAACTGGGGAATTGCAATACTCATAGTGGGCCGAAATTTAGAAAATTCTTTTTTCTATATTTCCCCGTCGAAAACAGAAAAACGGGATTTTAACATGGAATTAGACGAATACTGCAGCCAGGCTGAAAAGCTCACCTCCAAGAAGGAATACCAGAAGGCTTTCGACATTGCACTCGAAGGCTTGCAGCACTTTGAACACACCGACAGCCATTCCGAGGAATGCTACAACACCCTGTTCAGATTCCTGATCTCCACATCTCGTAACATCAACGAAACCACCGACTACAACGCCCTGGTAAAGCAGCAGATCGAAGCCTGCGAAAAGAAGTTCGGCGTACAGATGGACCTTACCGAAGACACCACCTTGGAAGATGACGCCAAGTGGGCCGCCGACGAAAAGGATGCAAACCACATCATCATCAAGTACGGCAAGGGCGCAAGCGTTACATACAAAATATTACGCGAAGTGGTGCGCTTTACCATGTACCGCAACTCCGTGCTCAACAACATGGATCACGAAGTCTGCTGCACCGAAACCAACTTCGCCAACGTCATGGGCCGTATCCGCGGCGACCTCGAAAAAATCGTGCCTCCCGAACAGCGCCAGTTCCTGGATTCCATGGGCCAGTCCATCTATTCCGATTTTACTAGCCTGTTTTTGTTTGCTGGCATGGACCTGATCGTAGACGCCTTGATTTACGAAATGAAGGAATTTCGCCCCCTGCAGCTCAACATCATGGGTAAGGAAATCCGCACGAACATCGGCATTGTTAAAAGCCAGCTGAACAAGGAACAGAAATCCCAGACAGTTACCGGTTGGTTCAAGACCATGCTGATTCTGCCTGCGTTCCTTTTCCGCAAGCTCTACATGGTGAATTTCGTGGACATGTTCGAAGGATCCGAAAAGCAGATCCAGGATGCAGCCCGCATGTTCCATAACTACGAGCTGAACTACGCCTCGTTTGTGGTTGGCGACGAATACAAGATCCTCAAGGACATGCTGGAGGAACTTGGCCTGAGCGACTGCTTTACCATCCGCCCCAAGTTCATCAAAGTCCCTAACAAACCCGTAGTGAACTAAAAGACATCCCCGGCTCCCTTTTGCATGTCATCCCCGGCTCCCTTTTGCATGTCATCCCCGCGAAGGCGGGGATCTCCTTTTACGAATTATAATTGGTTTTACAAAACCTTAACATAAATGCTCTTGCCAATATTCTTGAATAAGCTACTATTCCTCCCGAGCGTTATGGATAGTCTCCTGAACACCTGATGGAAAATCAGGTGTTTTTGTTTTGCAAAAAAAAATGGTTCAAAATTCAATGGGGAAACTATGCCCTTTTGAAATTTGAGTTCAAGAAAACATAGGATACAAAATTGCATGGGGAAGTGGTTGGTGCAAAATTTGCACATACCACTCCAGGCCCGAAGAAAAGGAAATAATGGTGGACGTTATCGTGAATTGTTTGTAAGGAGTTTGAAGGATGAAATACTACTTTATCAGTGATTTACATGTTGATTTTTACAGCCCCATGACTCGCTCCAGGGAACCGCTGCAGAAAGCCTTTGAACAGTTCTATGAACGGAACTTTTTGCCTGCCGATGCCTGCTGCATTGCGGGTGACATTGCCAACGATTACTTTACGTATTTGGAGTTTTTGAAGTTCATTGCCACGAAATACTCCAAGGTGTATTTGTGCCTTGGCAATCACGACATCATTACAGAGAAAAAGTCTCACTACGGCAAGGATCGTGATTTTTTGACTTCCGAAGAAAAGATTGAATTCTTCTGTAACGAGGCCACAAAGATTCCCAATGTACATTTGCTTGAAAATCGTATTGCAGACGACGTTGCCGGTTGCATGGGAATGTGCGACTTTGAGTATAAGCACGTGCCAGGAGCGACTGCGACGCAGAATAAAATGCTCTGGAAATTCTGCTGGTTTGATGGCCGCCATTGGAATTACAAGGGGAACGATCCCGATGCACTTTGGCAACATTACAATCAAGCGATGCTGTCCTTGACGCAGCAACAGCCGAGCATCATGATGACGCATTTTCTGCCGCTGGAATTTGGCATGGCAGAACGGTACAAGCATGACGAATGCTCAAATTTCTTTTACTTCGCAGGAGCCAAGTATCTGGAAAATATGCCCGACGGCTCCATTTGGCAAGCGGGCCACACCCACACGGTAATCAAGAAGTGGTTTACGGATAGCAAAGGCAAAAAGCACCTGCTGCTCTGCAATCCCGTCGGCTACCCGAACGAAAATCCCTATCAGGAAAATGGATTGAAAAAGGAGGATTTTGTGGTGGAGGTGGGGGTAAGTTAAGAAGATTTACTTATATTTCTTTCATATAAACAATCAAGGTACGCATATCGTTCATACGAGCAATGGAAAAGAAAAAGTTTGAACTAGACTTTGACGAATACATTCGTCATACGGAACCAAGTCGGCATGAAATGTCTTCTGCCTGGTCCGCGGCAATTGGCTTGCAGCAGGTCGATGGACTGACTCCTTCCAAGTACCTTTTTGAGACTGCCCGCCGTAACATCGATGGCGACATTACCATTGACGAAGCTCAGAAACTGATCAACAGTTATTACGAGTCAAAGACTGAACGGAATGACGACGAAGAAGACACTGAAGAGGCAGACAAGGTATCTGCACGCATCGCTAAAATTCTCAGCGAAAAGTCTTTCAATTTCTCGCCCTCGTACCTGATTGCGATTCACGGAAAACTGTTCCAGGGAATCTATAATTTTGCCGGAAAAATCCGAGACTACGACATTTCTAAAAAGGAATGGGTTCTGAACGGGGCATCCGTAATGTACGGGGCAGCCTTTGAACTGAAGATGGCCCTGGATTACGACTTTGAGCAGGAACGCAATTTTATCTATGGAGGCTTATCCATGGACCAAATTGTGGAACACCTGGCCTACTTTGTTTCGAGACTGTGGCAAATCCATGCCTTTGGCGAAGGCAATACGAGAACGACTGCTGTATTTACCATCAAGTACTTGCGTTCCATGGGCTTCAAGGTTTCTAACGACATTTTTGCGAAGAACTCCTGGTATTTCAGAAACGCTCTGGTCCGCGCCAACTACAAGAATCTGCAGAAGGGTATCGATAAAAATCCAGAATTCTTGGAAAAGTTCTTCCGTAACATGCTCATGGGCGAACATAATGAACTGAAAAATCGGTTCATGCATGTGGACTTTAAAGGTCAAAAACCAACGATTGATGCTAAAAAACCAACGATTGGTGGTAAAAAACCAACGATTGAAACGAAAAAAGCAAAGATTGAACTAGCTGTGGAAGAATCCTCGTTTAATAAGACCGCTAAGGAAAATTTGCTGAAATTTGTTCGGGGCGTAGAGCTAGACGAAATTTTTGGTGTTTCTAGAGTAAGGGAAATCGTCGTCTGCGGAGCCTCATCTGCGTCGGCTGCCTTAAAAAAATTGCAAGCCCTCGATTTGATAGAACCTGTTGTGGGCCACGGCAAGGGAAAGTACCGCTTTAAGGAATAGGGCATTCCCATACCGGGCTTCCATCTCCCTTTAAAGGAGACCATGATGGAACCAGATAGACTGAACACGCAAAAGCCCAAGGGGCATACTGTCTTTGAATACAGCAGGGCAGGAGGCTTCCCCTGCAGAAAGGACTTTTACTCTAGAGCCAAAAAAATCCTTCAAATTTTCTGTTACCAGATAATCTACGTGTTCTTTTTCTGCACATTGAATCTGTAGTCCATCTTCAAGATCTTTGTTGTTGGGATCATGAATAACCGTAGAAAACATATTGGCATATTCAGGGATAATGTTGAACCTTCATACGCCATACCTCTCGTCAAGATATGCATTCATTTCTTCACGGCAGTCCAGCTTTGCTGAGGATTTAATACAACCATTGAATTTCTCAAACAGCTGCATAACCGCATTGTCATCTAGAGCCTTCTTCGGGGAAGACCTTAAAGAGTCCAAGATAATGGCGACAACTTGAAGTTTGTCGTCATCACAAAGCGCGTCCACTTCGGATACAAAATGTTTTAATTGCGCATTGGACATGACCTGAATGTTCCATTGACGAGAAAGTACGATTTCTTCTTGTTGCAATTTGATTTTCCTTCCGTTTTACAAGCGTTAAAAAAAACGGTTTTACTTTGGTTGGTTGTTGAAAATATACTCTCTTGAGCAGTAACTGTCAAGGAAGTTTTTTGTCGCCACACGAGCGACCACGCGGCACTCGGGAATGGTTATCTTTAAATCCAAAAGGAGGCTATCGTGGATGATTATAGCTTGAGGCTGTTCAGGTCAAAGAACATGGGAACGACCATTTCCTTGTCGTCGCAGAAGGTGCCATCATTTAAAGTTTGCTCAATATCTAGTTCGTCATCGCTGTCTGCAAAAACAAAATCATTCTTTTTATAAAATCTTATAGCCTGCTCAGTTTTGATGGAATTCAAGTATATGAAACGGAATGCCTCAAATTGAAAACGTCTGTCAAGGGATTGTTTCTTTATCCAGTTTAAAATGAAAGAACCTACTCCGCATTTCCGTAGATCCATGTCCACAAAAAGGTAGTCGATTTGTATAGAAGGGAAGGAGTCCCAAGAAGCAGGATCCTTACCTTTGCGGTATTGGGCTGGGACGCACAATGTTGATGCTGCTAGGGTGAAAAATGCAATCGGGCTTTCATTTTCAGCATCAATACATGCAAATGCATTGAAAGAACCGCTCTTTTGTAAATTCAAAAGTTCGCGATTTCCTTCGCTTGACTTCAAAACCAAACGATCAAAATTCCAGGAACAGTCAAAAAGACTCTGGAAATCATTGACTTTAGGGCTGGAAAAACAGCCTCGGACATCTATGGTTTTGAATGTGTTTTCGTTGACAGGTTCTATTTGTAGGCGATTACTCATCTCGTGTAATTGGGCAGTTTGACTTCGACTTCCTTCAGCGTTGTTTTTGGCATGCTGTCGGAATGAATACGTTCTACCGCTTCACGATTGGTAATTTTGTTCTGCTGTCGGTTAAGCATTTCGCTAATGGGCTTCATGCCAATACCTCGCTATAAACGGTCTGATGTTTGAATGTAAGAAAGCAGAGGTAACACAATTCTGCACCTAAAATATACTCTTTTGAGCAATAGCTGTCAAGGAAGTTTTTTGTCGCCATACAAGCGACCACGCGGCACTCGGGAGTGGTTATCTTTGAATCAAAAAGGAGACCATGATGGAACCAGATAGACTGAACACGCAAAAGCCCAAGGGGCGTACTGTCTTTGAATACAGCAGGGTAGAAGGCTTCCCCTGCAGAAAGGAGGGCTACCTTCTGTACTTTGACGGACGCGTCTACACCGTATCCCAAACCTTTGGCTATACTGCATGCGTGGATGATCCTCACGACGAGGCGGAACATTACCACCTGATTGCAACCTGCAAGCCCCTGGCCGATGAGGTAAAGAAATTTATCAAGGATAATAAGACGCGCATAGACGCACTGCCTGCGAAAATGCCGTGCAATTATGGAGTTCTTGACGGCTCGACGGATTACTACAAGTTCCTGGGCAAGAAAACAAGTGGATATATGATTCCCCCTCGAGGGGCCGGAGAGGTCCTTCGTGCCCTACACGCCGATATCATCGCCATGTTCCGCAGGAACGGCGTTGAGTTGGGGGAGGAATAGGTTGTTTCAAAATTTGCGACAACCACTCAACATGGAGCTAATGAAGAAAACGTCTCATGTGCAAAATTTGCACATATGGGTGGATTTTATTAGGAAGTTGGAGTACTACTTTCTCTTTAATGGTTACTGATGTCGCCAAAGTTTGCCTCAATAAAGAATACATTAAACACTTGCTGCTCTTGCAAACCAACCAAGACTCGGTTGTCTCCACTGGCCCTAAATACATCAAGTTCCCTTACATCGGGGGTAATCCTACTGACGGTGCCGACATGCTTGATTTGGTTAACGGGCATTTTTTCCATGCCCCAACTGTGTCGATGGCTTTGACGGATTTCTTTCCAACCAAGTAGGGATAGCTTTTGAAAGCGTTGCAAAAGTTCGATGAAAAAAGAGCAATCTCTACATCTTGTATAAGATTCCCTCGATAGATGCTTGAAACTGAAGAAAACGTCATTTGTGTTAGCGTTTTTTGTTATAGAAACGCTAGTGGGGACATCAGGAACTTTGATGTTGAATTGTTTCTTGCCCATTAGCTCAGCCTTGTTTTAAAGAACGCTTCCATGGATTCGTTTGAAATAACGCAGCCCCTTCCTACCTCGGAATTGCACCAGGGAGGTTCAGAGTGTGTCATTTCGACCAGTTTTGTTGCGGAGAACTGGTTGTAAACGTCGAAAACGTTATTAAACAAGGTGGCTTCGTCTTCGCTCAGGTCGAAGATTTCGTTTTCTGCGGGTTCGATACCGCTAGAACCTTTGTCGGAAAAATGTTCGTAAACAGCGGGGACAACTGGGCCGTACATCCATGCTTCGATACTCTCGTTGAAGAGGGGTGTGCCGAAGGCGGCAAGATGAAAGCCCTGCTCGTAGTAAAGCATCTTCTGCAATTTAAGGTTGGTCATGAGCTCTTGCGAGTGAGACTGATCCTTAAACTTTGTCAGTAGAAGTTGGGCGATGTGTATTGCTGGATAAGACATTTGACCTCCGAAATTTTGCTTTAAGTGCGCAGCCGAGAGGCTTTACCCCTCTCAGAGGTCCTGTAGAAATGCAATTGCACGTTCTGACGGCTCGTCGATGCATAAAATTTATACATATAAGCACTAGTTGTCAAGGCTTTCGTTGAAATTTCAGCGTTGCCTTGGGCTTTGAGCAGCAACTGTCAAGGACATTTTTTGTCGCCACACGAGCGACCCTGCGGCACTCGGGAATGGTTATCTTTAAATCAAAAGGAGGCGCTGATGAACGAGAATCAGCTCAAAATGTTCAAGGTACACTGTGAACGTTGGCTAAAGTACTTCGAGACACACGACAAGATTCATTGCTTCCGTGCCTACATCTGCAGGGAGAAAACCCCCGAGGAATACGAAAAGTTCGGCCTGGAGATGGACTGCCTGGAATCTTACGACGAAAATTCCATGGACCCGCAGATTGTTGGGAACGGCATATTCTCCAAATGGCGCTATGTGACCCATTGGGCCTACGATCCCCTTGAGGAATTCGACCCGGAGTTCTTTATAAAATGCTTCAGGAAAATTGCCGGAGGGAAACGATGAATACCACACAAGGAAACCAGCAATTCTGTTTTTACTACAAGGGGGAGGAGGAATGTCCTTACGACCGCAAGTCCCCGGATTACGACAACGACGCCGGATTCGCCTGGATGTCGGAAGCCATTTGCTGCAAGGCCGACGACATGGACGTTGAACGGTTCCTGGACTTTATCTGCGCGCACATGGGCAAGTGGGACCCCTACGACTATGTGGACCGATTCTACCGCTATCTCTTGGCGAACACCAGGATTCCCCTGGAACAGCGCATCGCCTATGCTGAAAAGAACTTTGTCGGGAATCACCCCATACACAAGAAGCTGAAGGGACTATAGTTTGTGTTGTGTGGGAACCCCGGGAAGGAATTCCTGGGGTTCTTTTTTTGATTTTGACACTAAATTGTCAATTTTTTAGGGTAGATTTGATATGAGGTTTATATATGGATCAAGTCTGCGGCATCTACAAGATTACTAACCTGGTCAACAACAAGTGCTATATCGGCCAGTCTATCAATATTTCCAGCCGTTGGAAACAGCATACCCAGTCACTCGACAAGATTGAAAACCCCGATGGAGAGAATCCCCTTCGAAGGGCCTTCTTGAAATATGGCCTCACTCAGCAGATTTCTCAACCTGGCGTTTACGGCAACTTTAAATTTGAAGTCCTTTTGGAGTGCGACAGGGATGATCTTACCAAAAACGAGTATGCCAAGATTGAAGAGCTGCAACCGGAATGTAGCGCTTAACCGCAACTTGGACAAAAAACAGGAAAGCTAATAAGGTGTATATTTGCAACCAAGGAGCCACCTTATGGCAGAACAGAACGAAAAAGAAACAGGGAAGCGTCGTCGCCTGAGCGCGGAAGACAAGGC
>JAZLKF010000046.1:0-45749 GCA_045597525.1 Fibrobacter sp.
CTCAAAAGACTACCTTCAGCAACTTTTACGGAATCCATTTTTCGTGAGCTTTGGAACTGGACTGGAGGGAGTCCGCGAAGCGGGTGCAGCCCGTTAGGGCGGAGCCTCCCGACAGGACAGCATTCCAAAGCCCGCCAAATCGTCCCGAATCTTAAACTAGAAGAAACTTCCCTTCACGCCGACAGCTATAGTCCATTGCTGTCCAAGGTCACTCCAATCCGGTGCATTCCATTTTCTCATGGGCTTTTCATCGTACTCGTCCTTGGGATTTGAAGCACCTGCCTTATCATGAATAGGCAAAGACAATGCCAGGAAAATCGGGAAATCCGAATCCGAGAATTCAATACCATAGGCAAGAGCTGCAGACCAGGCCTGATGATCAGGATCAGGACGAGGATCGTAGGTACCAGCCTTTTCTGCGGATATCCATGCAACACCTAGAGGCGCAGAGAAACTTACACCAAAGGACTGGACAATACCCGGACGACCGCGATAACCATAGGCAATGGAGCCACCAACAGAAGGCGGAGTATAAGCACCTAAGTCGTTCTCGCCATAAGGCTTGAAACGATAATTGAAACGTTTGCCGGTACGTTTGATATTTTTCCAATAGGAATCGTTAAATTCATTTTCGCCAGAGAACAGGTGCATGGCAAAAGGATGAGAGTACGTCAAGCCATAAAGCCAAATACCCTTGTCAGTATCGCGACTATAATCCCAGCCCAAAGTCAAACTATAAAGACCAGAGCCCTTTTGGAAACTGCTTGGCAAAATTTCCTGGGAAGCATCAGTACCTCGTTTGATATCATACTGACCCGTGGGCAAGGACAAAGAGGCGGATAGAGAAGCCGCACCACCACTGCCGATAGTCTTACTGAAGTCAAAAGACAAATCCCCTAAACCTCCAGTGGTACGATCCGTAGGAATCTGATTCGAGCGGAACTGGACTTCACCTTGGTGACTCATCCAAGGAATACTCACACCAACCTTGGTAGACCAAGTGGGCTTGAAAGATAAATGAGGAGTAAATGTTAAACCAGAAAAATTCTGACCAACAGAATACTTGGTGAAAGCCTCCACCTCGAGGTAACCGCCAGAAACACCCTGGCCGATCCACTTGATACCATCGCCGGAACCTCCGCCAGAGCCACCCGCCCCACAACCACCGATGGATTCCCAAGGAGTAGCCACATCTACAGGTGAATTAAAACCCGCCACAAAGGCAACAGTGCCGGCAATGGCCACAACCACGACCCCAGCAATCTTTCCACAAACCTTTCTACAATTCATATTAAAGTTCCAAAATAAAACCAAGGTTTGTTCCTGTAGCCAAGAAACGCCCATCAGGAGAAAGGCCTCCAATCATAGGAATGGGAGCCAATTCAACAACATCACCGTTCCACTTAAACACCTTATCGTCAGAAGCGCCGACTGTCAGTTCAATCTGGCGCATGGCGGTACGGCCGGCGCTACCATCCTGTACAGAAGCACTAGTCAAGTCGCTTCTGCTTACAAACTGGGAACCTGCGGGAAATTCCGTCCAGACAACATAAGTCTTGTCGCCGGATTTATACCAGTGAGGTTGGACAGGAGAGGACATACGACCCTTTTCCGGTTCAATGATCTTGGCACCCAGATTTTCTCCGAGAGCCTGGACATAAGAGTTCCAGCTAGTGTTAGAGTTAATAGCATTGAACACAATGAATTCGCCATCGGGAGAAATCAAAGGACTGTCCACCAGCCAATCGGAAATACCGGAGGGTTTCTTCAAGATCTTGGCATTATCCTTGGCTTTTTTCACATTACCATCAGCAGCGCCAAAATCCACAAAGACGATTTCATTCTTCTTGTTCACATAAACCAGACGTACATTTTTCGTACCAAAGAAGCCTTCAATGGTCGAGTCTGCAGCAGCGGAATCCAACTTTGCAGCAGGATCAACCCAAAGATGAGGAGTGGAAAACTCGCTCATATCCTTGTCGTAGAACCAGAATTTTTTCTTGTCACTCATACGGACCGCAAAAATACCGTAGTCCAGTTCCTCACAGGCCTTGGAGCCATGAATATCATAGGCCCTCAAAGCAACGATATAGTTGGCGTGGGTACTCCATTCCGGGTCCTGGAACTGACATTCCCCAGCAACAGAATCACGCATCAAAAACCAACGAACCGTATTGGAGGTATCCGTAACAGTCAAGCGGTCATGCTGTGTCACCCTAGAGATGGTATAGCTAGAATTGTCAGTATTCACTACCAGCTTACCACCGAAATTCAGCCAAAGCATGGAACCAGGATAGTTCACAGTATCCTGGGAAACCGAGGGATTGCAGATTTGTTTTCCCGTATTGGTGGGATAAACAGCTCCGATTAAAGATTCAGAACTAGAGGATTTCGAATTATCATCATCTTCAGGTTCAAAAGGCTCTGGCTGGTAAAGACAAGCAGACAAGGCCACAGCACCTGCAACCATCGTCAGTACATTACAAAAAAAGTTCTTTTTGAAACATTTCATCACTTTGAAATATACAAAAACTCTTTTCTACGCTTGGGATCTTACATCCCAGGCAATCCTTGTTTTTTTCATAAATCTCTTGTATACGCAGGCTAAAATCAGCCCCGTGGTTATCCAGCTTAGTGGATAACAGACCATAAGCATATCAAAGCTGTTGTAATGGGGGAAAACAGCAAACACCCAAGTGATACGAACACCGCAAATACCAAGAACGCAAATTAAAGCAGGTACTACGGAATTTCCCATACCACGAAGTGCCCCGGAACAGACATCAATCAACACATTGATAAATTCCAAGCCGATAACTATAAAGACACGGTAGGCTCCCATGGCAATAATACTTTCGTCGTTGGTAAAGATTCCAAGAATCGGATGATAGAACAAACTAACTAGGGCGCCCAGGGTAAAGGTGGATGCACCGGACAACAACAGAGTCCAGCGAACAACTTTTCTGCAACGTTCTAAATCTTTAGCACCATAACACTGACCCACAAAGGTAACACATGCATGTCCGAATGCAGCTAGCCAAAAGTACACGATGAGTTCTGGATTCATGGCAACAGCGGAAGCCGCCACTGCAGTTGAGCCCAAAGTGTTAATAGCGGATTGAATGCAAACATTACTGAAGGAAAACACCGCACCTTGAATTCCTGCGGGCAAGCCAATACGCACTATGCGGCTGAGAATCAACGGCGTTACGCGGAGTTTCCAGAACTGAAACTTGAACGGACCTGTTTCGTGAACCAAAAAATAAAGCAAGGTTACAGAGCTAATAACATTGGCAATGACAGTTGCAATAGCAACACCATCCACATCCATGTGGAGAGCCACCACAAATATCACATTTAACAACAAATTAATTGCGCCAGCTACCAGCAGAACATAGAAAGGGCGTTTGGTGTCACCTTTGCTTCTAAGAATTGCCGCACAAAAGTTATACAGCATGATAAAGGGCATACCCACAAAGTAAATGCGAAAATAAAGAATCGCTCCATCCAGAATATCCGCAGGTGTGGAAATGGCTGTCAATATGGGTCGGGCAAAAACAATGCCTACTAAGGCAAGCAAAACTCCGCAAATGCAAGAAACAGAAACCGAAGTGTGAACTCCGCGAGAGACGGAGCGGGCACTACGTTCACCCAAGGCATTTGCCACAACAACATTGGCGCCAACAGAAAGCCCAACAAAAAGATTCACCATCAAATTGATGACAAAGGTATTGGCACCTACAGCGGCAAGGGCGGCATCACCAGCAAACTTACCCACTACGGCCACATCAGCGGAATTGAACAACTGTTGGAAAATGCTACTGGCAGCTAAAGGAACGGCAAACTTAAGGATCTTATCCCAAATTGAACCATTCAGCATGTCAATTTTAGCAGCAGCCATTGCATGAATCCTAAAAACACGTTTTACAGGGGGCAAAAATAGCTTTTCCGGTCTTTATCGCAAAGGGTTTAAGCTATCTTTGTTTCGCAAAAAATCGGCACATTACATTTTGTGTCCAACTTATTTGGAGATTATCATGGGTTTTAAATGTGGTATCGTAGGCCTTCCCAATGTTGGCAAGAGCACTATTTTTAACGCAATCACCAACGCCGGCGCCGAAGCCGCCAACTACCCCTTCTGCACCATCGACCCCAACGTGGGTATGGTGAACGTTCCTGACTACCGTCTGGACGAACTGGTCAAGGTTTACAACCCCAAATCCATCGTTCCCGCTGTTACGGAATTTGTAGATATCGCAGGTCTTGTAAAGGGTGCCGCCAACGGCGAAGGCCTCGGCAACCAGTTCCTCACCCACATCCGTGAATGCCAGGCCATCATGGAAGTGGTCCGCTGCTTTGAAGACGGCGACATCGTTCACGTCCACGGTTCCGTAGATCCGGTCCGCGACGTCGAAATCATCGAAACAGAACTGATCCTGAAGGATCTGGAATCTGTGGAAAAGCGCCTGGCTACCGAAGCCAAGAATGCCCGTATGGGTGGTGCCGAAGCCAAGGCTCGCTTGGCCGCCTGCGAAAAACTCCGCGACGCCTTCCAGGAAGGCAAGGCAGCCCGCAGTCTCGCCGGCGAAAGCGAAGAAATGGACCAGATCATCAAGGACCTGGCCCTCCTTACCGCAAAGCCCCTGTTCTACTGCGCCAACGTGAAGGAAGACGACATCCTCACCGGCAACGCCTATGTAGAAGCCCTGAAGGAATACGCTTCCAAGAATGGACACGAAGTAATCATGATCAGCGGCAAGATTGAAGAAGAACTTTCCCAGATGGAACCTGCCGACAAGGTGGAATTCCTGAAGGACCTTGGCCTCAAGGAATCCGGTTTGGACGCCGTAGTCCGCAAGGGTTACGAAATCCTCGGCCTTCGCACCTTCCTCACCGCAGGCGAAAAGGAATGTCGCGCATGGACATTCGAAGCAGGCTTCAAGGCCCCCCAGTGCGCAGGCGTCATCCACTCCGACTTCGAACGCGGCTTCATCCGCGCCGAAACCTTGAGCTACGATGACTTCGTCAAGTACGGTAGCTGGAACGCCGCCAAGGAAGCTGGCGTCCTCCGCACCGAAGGTAAGGAATACGTGGTGCAGGACGGTGACATCATGCTGTTCCGCTTCAACGTGTAATTGCGTAGAGCATAAGCATAAAGGCAAAGAGCACGCAGAAAACTCTCTGTTCTTTACCTTTGAAAAAGCCCGCGGTGCAGAACCGTGGGCTTTTTCTTAAAAACATCTCTTAACCTTTTTTCTTAGCCGCTTTGCGAGCACTCAGTTCATCTACGATAGGCCGGATTATCGTCGCCATATTCATGGCCGTTCCAATGAATATCATCACTGTAGCTGCATGAAGTCCAATGCCAGGCTCAGCTTTCAGCATAGGTACCGTCACCATGGAAGTTATCTTTGACAACTGCGCCAGGAACCCACCCATGGAGACCATAGTCAACATACCCATGGCTATAGATCCCAACGGAGTAAACCAGGCAAAAACAGCAGCAAGCAAAGCTCCTAGTAGCAAAATGTAAAGTTGCGGCATAGGTTCTACCTTGGGGAAATTAGGCATGGCACTGCGGAAACGATCCAAGGCCTTGGGGTTTCCCTGTTCCATTTTCTGCAACATTCCAAGAGCAGGCTCCTTAAGAGCATCATGCAAATCCAAGCCAGAGGCCAGTTCATAAACGTTCGGGTCAGCAATAACCTGATCATCATTGCAAGACACATTGGCCAAAGGCATTAGCAATGCAAAAATCACCAGCAGGTAGGGAATCGCAGTAAGTCGCTTAAACAATTTCATTTCGCGACTATGGGGAGTTTCAGCCATTTCTTTTTTTTCAGAGCTCATTACTTTTCCTCAACAGCATTACGGGGGAATACGCAGCGGAAACCAATCCAGTCAGACCAGTAACGAGGGTCTTCATCATCATACTTGGTCAGATTCAGATACTTTTCCTTGTCCTTCCAGGATCCACCCTTATAAATCTTGTGAGAGCCCATCAATGCTCCAGTAGGATTAGAGGATTCTACGAAGAAGGAGAACATGAAGTATTTGTCGCGAGTCCATTCTGCCACATTGCCGGACATATCGTAAATACCCCATTCATTAGGTTTCTTGGAGCCAACACGTTGCGGGCCATAATTGGGAGAATTCTTGCCAAAGATATAGGAATTGTCACGATAGATTGCATAAAGGCTGGGATTAGGTTCTTCATCCAAATTCCAGAGCGAGCCTTCGTTATTGTCGGCTCGGCCAGCAAATTCCCACTGGGCTTCTGTCGGCAGGTCTCCACCCACAGCAAGGCAAAACTCTCTTGCATCATTCCAGCTAATGTTATGAACCGGCTTCAAGGAATCAACATAAACAGAACGATCCTTAACACGAGCCTTTTCTTCGCGGCGCTTCATGATCTTTTCATAGAATCCCTGAGTGACTTCTGTAGTATGGATTGCAAAGGCAGACATGTTAACCACACGCCCCTTGTAACGGAACTCTCCAGAATCCAGCAAAGCAACAGTGCCACGGACAGGATCGTCGACAACGCGGGGAGCAGGCTTGCGTTCAAACAATTCTTCCCCAAAGGCCGGTTCTACCGGTTTACGCACAAATTCCTTCAACGCAAAGGCATTTTCAGCAGGTTTCTGCTCAACCTTTTGATCAACAACAGCGGAATCTACCTCAACAGGCTGGGTCACAGTAGAATCTGCCCCAGCAGGTTGGGCTACTACGGTATCCGCGATGGTGGTATCAGCAACAGCGGAGTCGACAACCGTAGAGTCAACGACAGAGGTATCAACCATAGCAGTATCGGTAACGACGGAATCAGATATCGTAGAGTCCGCAACTGCAGGTTGGACAGCCATAGTATCTGCGGCTTCTTGCGGTTTAGCAACCGAATCAAGCACCACAGGCAAAGCCGCTACCGTATCCACGACTAAAGGTTCCGCAACAGCAGAGTCAGCAACAGCTGCAGTATCAACAACAACTGGGAGAACCACGGCAGAGTCAACAGTTGCAGAATCAACAGCAACTGAGTCTACAACTTCAGAACTTGCCAAAGTACGCAGGCTGTCAATCTTACGGAGTAGAGCTGTATTCAAAGTACCAGCAACACCAAGCTTGGCATTCTTCCAAAGCTCCTGAGCTTCGGCTCGAACAATGTTGAACTGCTGAACATAGTACACGTACTCTTCCACGCTATCAGCCACATTCAATTCCGCAGCGGACTTAACAGCGGGATAAACCTTATCAAATTCGGTTGTATCAATTCCTGCGAAAACATTCTGGGTCTCGCCTACAAACTTATCAAGTAGAGCCTCAAGTTCTTCCAAAGTATTGGCACTGTCGATGGCATCCAGAGTCAAAGTAGTTACAGAGTCAACAGTAGTATCAGGAACAACGGGCAACAAATTTGGCTTAAAGCTAATGCGTTCACCCACGGCCACGAATCCAGCATCAACATGGGGCAAATAGCCCGGAGCGGAGAATCCAAAAGCATACATACCGGACTTTACCGGATAAATTTCGCTAAAGAACCTCTTCATGTGAAGGGTATGGGAAACAACTTGCAAGCCTGCTATCGAAGTATCAATAGAAAGCGCACTGGGGCGTTCCACTTCGGTCAAAGCCTGCCATTGGCCATTGTCCATAAAGTACAGCTTAGGCAAACGGCGAGAATAAATATATCTCTTGTCAAAATAGATATCCGCTTCATCCTGGAAGGCTTTGTTCTTTTGAGAACCATAGAAACGGGTGTAAATAACATCTTCCGGTTTCAAATGGTTATCCTTCAGGCTGAACGCATGGAGGTTCCAATAGGCATCTTCGGTAAGCTGACCAGCAAACCAGTGATATTCCTTAGGACCTATTTTACGACGCAAGTACATAGTACCAGTGTTCAAAGGCAGCTGCGGTATTTCCGACATGGTTTTCAGTTTTTCAACCACAATATCCACGTCTTCTGAGCCCTTATCCAGAAAAACGCTGTCCACGAACTGATTTGGAGCCACTTTATACAGATGATCGGCATCAAAGGCCAAGGACATGGCCGGCACAATCAGCAAAAGCGGAAGCAATCGTTTTAGGAACATAAAAACTCCAATAGACATCTTTACAATGTTTTCTTTTACTTACAAAGATAATATTAAAGTTACTGATTGCACTTCATCTCAAGCAAATAGCCTCCTTTTCCACCCCCAACAGGGCCCAATTCCACCTTCCAATCCGCCAAACGGATTATATCCGGATGATGTTCAATGACAATTACTGTATTTCCGCGAGCAGAAAGTTTACGCAATTGGTTCCAAAGAGTCTGAATATCCTTAAGATGCAAACCTGTAGTAGGTTCATCTAGCAAATACACCATTTCAGGAGCATTCTTACGGGCCAATTCTGCAGCCAGTTTCAATCGCTGATTTTCGCCGCCGCTTAAGGTGGTAACAGGCTGACCCAATTTCACGTAAGGCAATCCTACATCGCGCAAAGCTTCAAGTTTAGGCAAAATTTTCGGCTGATCCTTGAAGAATTCACAGGCTTCAACCACTCTCATGTCCAATACGTCGGCGATGTTTTTTCCTTTGAACGTAACCGTCAATGTCTCCTGATTGTAGCGTTTACCACCACAAGCTTCACAAGTTTCCCAGATGTCGGAAAGGAAATGCATTTCTACGGATACTGCACCGCGGCCTTCACAAGCTGCGCAACGACCACGTGCCAAGTTGTAACTAAAGCGGCCGTAATCAAAGCCCTTCACCTTGGACTGTTCCAGTTTACTGAACAGTTTGCGAATATCGTCAAAGACTCCGGTAAAGCTGGCGGGAGTACTGCGCGGCGTTCCTGAAATAGGACTTTGGTCTACCAACAAGACTTCACCGCTCTGCTTCTTTTTGCCACGCGGTTGGAACTTACGTTTCAATGCCGGATAGACTTCATCCATCACAAGGGAACTTTTACCACTACCGGACACGCCGCAGACAACACTAATGGCACCCCTGGGGAACTTGACAGAAATATTCTTCAAATTGTTCTTGCTGAGACCCCTGAATTCATAGAATTCCGTCGGGTTCGGACCATCTAGGCAAATTGGCACAGCAGCAATTTCGTTGGCAATAGGATTAGTGCGAGTCAGATACTTTACCGTTTCGCTTCGAGGAAATTGCTGCAAAGCATAAGGCTTAGACAAATACTGAGGAGATCCTTCGGCAACCACTTCGCCGCCAAATTCACCAGCAGCAGGTCCCATATCAATAATGTGGTCTGCCGCTTCCATCATGTTCATATCGTGCTCTACCACCACCAAGGTATTGCCTAAGTCGCGGAGACGGAACAATGTATCCAACAACTTTGCAGTGTCACTTTCATGAAGACCTACGGTCGGTTCATCCAAAACATAGAGCACACCTTCCAGGCCGCTACCAATCTGGCTGGCCAAGCGGATACGCTGAGATTCGCCACCACTCAGTGTATCACCAGAACGGTCTAATCCAATGTATCCCAAGCCCACACTTTTCAAGAAATCCAAGCGACCAATGATTTCGCGAAGCAAAGGTTCTGCAACAGTGGCCTTACCTTCCCCATTCTTTTCGCCGTTGAATTTTACGTCAGCAAACCAGTCTCTGGATTCATCTATGCTCATGTGGTGAACATCCATAATGGATCGACCACCTATTTTCACAGCCAGGTATTCAGGTTTCAGACGTTCGCCCTTGCAGTCGGGGCAGACCTTTCCCGCTTCACGTTTGGAATCCTTAAGGACACCCATGCCAAGGCAGGTTTCGCAAGCACCCCAGTGGGTGTTGAAGCTGAAATGCTTAGGATTCAAGGCGCTGTCCATGTACCAGCCGCATTCGGCGCAGCCCGGCTTTTCGCTGGCTGCAAGACGTTCGTGGCCCTCGGATTCCACATAGAGAATTCCATTACCGTCACGATAGGCTCGTTCAAAGGCCTCCACCAGACGGGCTCGATTTTCTTCCTTCACTTCCACGCGGTCCACAACAGCAAGGACCTGCTTTTCGCGAGTAGGCAACTTAGGCAGCGGCAAATCCACAAGCTTATCGCCTAGATAAACCTTGCGGTATCCCTTTTCCGTCAGGATCTTGGACAACTTCAAAATGTCCTTCACTTCAAAGAGAGCCAGCACCGTCACCATCTTGCCCAAGTCACGATCAAAGGCAAACTGCATCAAATCGCCGGCGGCATAGGAATCCACAGGTTTTCCGCAATGCAAGCAGTGGGGCGTACCTACGCGGGACCAGAAAATTCTGAAGTAGTCATAAATTTCAGTTAGCGTAGCCACCGTACTACGGGGACTCTTGCTGGCCGACTTCTGGTCAATGGCAATGGCAGGCGCCAAACCGCTAATGGAATCAATGCTTCCGCGGTCCGGGCGGCCCAGGAATCGGCGAGCGTAAGTACTCAAGGTTTCCACAAAGCGCCTCTGGCCTTCGCTAAACAAAGTGTGGAAGGCAAGGCTACTCTTACCAGAGCCCGAAACGCCGGTCACCACCGTCAGCTTATGACGAGGAATGGTGACGTCAATATTCTTCAAGTTGTGCTTGCGGGCGCCATGGACCTCAATATCCAAGGACGGGCCTTCGCTACCGCGGTTCCTGGCGGCAGCATCATAGATAGCCTTGTTCTCTGCAAGGCGACCCATCAGCAGGCTCATAGGCTTATTTTCGCCGTGTTTCTTTGCCAGTACTGGAGCCAGGTAACATCCCGTTTCGGACTTCTTGCATTTTGCAATCTGTTCCGGAGTCCCCACAGCAACAATCTTACCGCCGTTGACACCTGCATCAGGACCCAAGTCCACAATCCAGTCGGCACACTTGATCACATCCAGATTGTGTTCGATAATCACGATGCTGTTGCCCAAGCTGCGCAGACGATTCAAGCAATCCATCAGCTTGCGGATATCCTCGAAATGCAAACCGGTGGTAGGTTCATCCAGCAAATATAAGGTCTTGCCTGTACCAGGCCTACGCAGTTCAGATGCAATCTTAATACGCTGGGCTTCGCCACCACTCAAGGTGGTAGAAGGCTGACCCAAGGTCAAATAACCAAGCCCTACTTCGCAAAGTAAATTCAGCGGTTGAGCAATGCGAGGTTGGTCCTTAAAGAATTCGGCAGCGTCGCTAATGCTCATATCCAAAATTTCGGAGACATTCTTTCCCTTGAAATAAACTTCGCGGGTAGCATCATTAAAGCGCTTGCCGTTACAAACTTCGCATGTCACCTGAACACTGGGCAAAATGTGCATATCCACAATCTTTACGCCAGCACCTTCACAGGCATCACAACGACCACCCTTCACGTTAAAACTGAAGCGGCTCTTGGTATAGCCACGAATCTTACTTTCATCCATGGCTGCAAACAAGTCGCGAATATCGTCCCAAATTTTAGTATAGGTAGCAGGGTTACTGCGGGGTGTACGTCCAATAGGAGTTTGGTCGATTTCAATGACCTTGTCAATATTTTCAAGGCCCTCCAAGTGGTCGAATTTACCGACAGGTTCCTCAGAGTTAAAGAAAACTCTCGCCAATTCCTTTCGTAGAATTTGATTGATCAGCGTACTCTTACCGCTTCCTGAAACGCCAGTCACCACTGTCAGTGCCCCATCTAGGGGAATTTCAACATCAATATTCTTCAGGTTATTTTCAGCCGCACCGCAAATCTTGATCTTTGGAGTTTCGGCAGTAATTTTCTTACGTTCCTTAGGAATTTCAATAGCCTTACGCCCGCTGAGGTAAGCGCCCGTGAGAGAAGCCTTGTTCTTCTCCAGTTCATCAACAGTTCCGGCCGCAATAATGGAACCACCTTCCACACCTGCCCCGGGGCCCACGTCGATCACGTAGTCCGCATGGCGCATGGTATCTTCGTCGTGTTCCACGATAATGAGGCTGTTCCCCTGAGCCCGCAAGTGTTCCAGCATACCCAAAAGTTTATCGTTATCACGAGGATGCAAACCAATGCTAGGTTCATCCATCACGTAAAGCACTCCCTGAAGGCCAGCGCCCACAGCACTTGCCAAGCGAATTCGCTGAGCTTCGCCACCACTCAAGGTTGCTGCCTTTCGAGAAATGTTTAGGTAACCTAGTCCCACCGCATTCAAGAAACCAAGGCGTCCGCGGATTTCTTTCAGTACTTCCTTGCCGATGCGCATTTCCTTGTCGCTAAGTTTCAGCTTGTTGAAGAATTCCACCGACTGGGCAACGGACCAATCCGTCATTTCTGTAATATTGTGACCATGGAAATCAACAGCATTGGCTACACGATTAATACGGGTACCATTACACTCCGGACAAATACCAATCTGCATATACTTGCGGAAGTGATAAATGTGCCACATGTCCCACATTTCCTGCATCACAGAAATCACGCCACGCATTGAACCACTTGGAGTACCATATAAAACAGCCTTTTGCTGTTCCGGCTTTAATTTGTTCCAAGGCGTATCCAAGGAGAACTTCATCTCATGAGCAATGATGCGTAAATCTTTCCAACCAAAGTTGCTGAAAATAATATCGCCCGTATCCTTCTTCTGACAAGCGATTGCACCTTCCTTAATAGAAAGAGACTTATCGGGAACAATCAAGTCAACATCAAATTCGCAGCTTTCACCAAGGCCCTTGCAAACAGGACAGCGGCCCTTGGGATCATTGAAGCTAAAGAACCGCGGTTCCAGTTCAGGTATGGAAACGCCACACTTGGGACAGGCAAGCAGGGTACCCTGCAAGCGGTATTCCCCATCGCCAAACAAGAAGGAAACCAGTTTTCCATCTGTTTGCTTCAAAGCACCTTCCAGGGATTCACGAAGGCGGCTCATATTCTTTCGCTCTAGATTCAAGCGATCGATGACAATCTCAATGGTATGCTTTTCGTAGCGCACTAGCTGAGGGACATCTTCAATGCGATAAATCTCGCCATCGACACGTACTCGAATAAAGCCATTTTCCTTGATTTCAGCAAGTTCCTTACGATATTCGCCCTTGCGTTCCTGAACAATGGGAGCCATTACCGTAATCTGCTTGCCTTCGTCACCAGCATAGAGGTTATCCACAATCTGGTCTACAGTTTGAGCCTGGATTACGCGGCCACAGGTCGGGCAATGAGGGACACCCAATCGGGCGAACATCAATCTATAATGGTCTAGAATTTCAACAACAGTACCCACCGTACTACGGGGATTGCGATTCACCGTTTTCTGGTCGATGGAAATAGTCGGGGAAATACCGCGGACACTTTCCACATCGGGATGCTTCATTCGTCCAATGAACTGACGGGCATAAGCCGACAGGGATTCCACAAATCGACGCTGACCTTCTTGGAAAACCGTATCAAAGGCAAGACTACTCTTGCCCGAGCCAGAAACACCTGTGACAACCACAATGGAATCACGAGGAATATTCAAACTTACATGCCGAAGGTTATGCTCATGGGCGTCGCGAATATCAATGGACTTTGTCATATATAAAATCGGTTTAAGGGCAAAACAATCGCCCTATTTACGCACAAAATATAGTGAACATTTGAATACTTTTCAATATATTTTCTAATCCCACGCACCCTTTTCTCCCCCATCTTGCCAACCCTTCTGTCTATATCTATATTCCAAGTACCTACGGGGGTATAGCTCAGTTGGTAGAGCGGCAGGTTCGCAATCTGTAGGTCAGGAGTTCGACTCTCCCTACCTCCATAAAAAAGACGACCATTAGGTCGTCCTTTCTTTTTATAAGCTCCATCTAAATCCAGCTTTTAATTCCGAAAGCAAGCTACTTTCCGGATAAATCCCCTTGTAGTACTTGGGAAGAACATAATTGCGATAAATTTGTTCAAAGCCTAGGTAAATCGTCCAGAACCTTGGTTTCCAATAGACAAAAGCACCCCAGGATCCCGTAAACTTCTGCATTTTTTTGTAATCCTTATCAGGACCATTCAGTACAAATCCGTAGAAAAGATTGGCCTTGACTTCTGCTGTTATGTTGGTCTTAAACTTGTAAGAAAGACGACCTCTCAAAGAAGGACCTAACCACGTTCCATACTTACGACGTATGGGAATCTTAATGGAATCCGCCTTCTCGTTAAATATCTTTTGCCAGTAAAGAGAATCTCCTGCAGCCACGCCCCATGCAATGCACTGTTCCCCGTAGATTTCATAGCATTGTCCAAAAGGCGTATCCGTACCGTAGGAGCCATTCCAATTTCCAGCTTCATCAAGGCACTCATCCCTGGTATCTCCAGGCATGCAAATGTGGCTTGCTATATCCTTCAAAGCAGCTTCATAGTCAGAAATATAGCCCTTGTAGTCCATCACAGAATCCGCTTCAAAGCGAACTCCCAAATTGGCAGATCCGTTCCATCCGTAGGCAGACGTTCTATTCCATGAACCATACAAGGCGGTAGACAAAGGTCCCTTTGTGTCGTAGTAAAACCAAAGAGTACCTCCAAAGCGGTCATATCCCACTCGATAGAATTCTTTTTGCCCCCACCCCAGGAAAGACACCGATGGACTAGCCCGTTCCGCCAAGTTCAAGTCTACTCCTAAATTCACCATGTAAGTGCTAGCCACCAAAGAATAATCCAGCCCAACATCCAAGGTCCAGTCATTGGTATCCAAGGCAGGCATATTATCGTTCATCAAGAACCAGTCACCAGTCAAATTCAATCCAAGGGAGTGCAGCTTACTGCCAGAAGTGTAATCTACAAAAGCCCCTGTAGAAACAAAAAGGTCACCGCCAAATTCATCGACATCGTTGGACAAACCCGATTCATCATAGTGCAATCCAAAAAATCCCACATCCCCAATAAAGCGGAAACCGAAGGGGCTTTCACCGGATTCACCTTTGATTCCCAAGGCTTCGTAGTAATTCTTAAGAATTTCCTTAAGTTCCGCTGTGTATGGACCTGTGAGTGCAACAGCATCCTCAAAGGCCTTCACTGCCGCAGAAATATCACCAGATTCCTCGGCCTTCATAGCACGAAAATACGCCTCCTCCTGGGTTTCAGCCCAAAGAAAAGACGTTAACATCTGAAGGACTACTAAGAGCCTTCTCATTACTTAGCGTTTGGAGCAGGTCTCTCGAACGGTTTGGGACCTGACGGAAAATCTCCCCCAGGAATCATTCCCGGTTGCATGCCAGGGTACATTCCAGGATACATCGGAATAAAACCAGGATGTTCGTAATTAGGATGATGTTCGAGAGATTTATTAGGTATTTCCCCTTCAAAGTGCGGACGAGGTGCTTTATCTTTAGCGACTTCCTGACGAATAAAATTCTTTTCGGCGGCAGAACTGGAGCGCAAATCCGAGAGAATCTGCTCACGGGCCTGTCGACGTTCTGCACGAAGTCTCTGCCAGTCTTCACTTTCCTTTGCACCAAGAGCAGGGGCATCCTGAGAAATGCTTGCTCTCTCGGCAGGGGTCGGGATAGCCGACTCCGGACGCATAGAAGGCTGGGCGACAATAGCAGTTGCCGTCATCATCAAGAAAATCGATATGAAACATACTTTTTTCATTTTCGTCTTCATGCCTTCAGTTTCGCAAATTCCGTGCCAACTATCCGTTTAGGCGCACCTATTAAGCCTTTTTGCTTAATTTAGGATTTTTCTACAGCCAATATAAAAAAAACTTACCTTATTTAAATTTTTTTTCTGGGACACAAGGCCCCATTGGAACTATAGTTCCCAAAAATCAGCATCATAGGACAGCGTTTTCACCCTCTAGTTTTTAAAATCCTCTTTTTTCATGTCCAGGCGTTCCATAATTTCACGCAACACCTTTCGGTCAATTCCCAGGATTGTTGCAGCCAAAGTAAGGTTGGCATTGCTATCCTTCAAGGCCCTGCCAATAACGTCGCGTTCGACCGCTTCGCGAGCTTCCTTCAAAGTTCTGGGAGATTCCTTAGCCTGGGTCTGCATATCGCCTAGGCCCAGATCTTGAGGTTGAATAACCCCATGAACAGCAAGAACCAAGGCCTTCTGGATTCGGTTTTCAAGCTCACGAACGTTTCCCGGCCAATGATAGCCCAGCAAAGCCTTTTCTGTATTGCGGCTCATACGGAAACGTCCACGACCATACTCCGCACCATAGCGGGTCAAGAACTCTTCTGCAAGCAAAACCACATCCTGGCCACGTTCGCGCAAGGCCGGCAGATCCAAGGACATCACCTGAATTCTGAAATACAAATCTTCTCTAAAGCGTTTTTCCTTGACTGCTTCTTCAAGATCCACGTGGGTAGCAGAAATCACTCGTACATTTACGGGAATTTCGCGATTGTCACCAACGCGGGTAATATGCTTTTCTTGCAAAACTCGCAGAAGCTTAACCTGCATGTTCATAGGCAGTTCGCCAATTTCATCCAGGAAAATGGTACCTCCGTCAGCCTCTTCGAAAAATCCCTTACGGTTCTCGATTGCACCGGTAAAAGACCCCTTGGCATGGCCAAACAAAAGAGATTCCATCAGATGTTCAGGAATAGCTCCACAGTTCACCGCAATAAAAGGCTTTTCTGCGCGGGGGCTATGGTTGTGAATGTACTTAGCCATGACTTCCTTACCTGTTCCCGTTTCACCGCGGATTATCACAGGCATAGGCAGAGGCGCTAATTTATCTGCAAGAGTTACCAAGTTAGCCATCACAGCAGAAGAGTACACCATGCCATCCTTACGGACAACATTTTTCAACACATCCAGTGATTCCTTATCGCGCAGGCGATCGTAGGCAGCAAAGGCGAACTTTTCGCAGACATTCACAAAGGAATCAAAAAGCTTCACATCTTCGTCGGTAAAAGGTTCTTCTCGGGCGGCGCGCTGCAAGTACAAGTAACCGGCTTCGGAGTCCGGCGTTCTGAACGGAGAAACCATAATACTTGTCAGCTGGTTTTGCACAATGGACTTGGACAAATCTGCAGAATCGTCATCCAACTGATTCCACACCACAGCCTTATTTTCAGATTTCGCCTGCCTTACCGCAGAAATTGAAATAGACACATTCTCCGGGTTACTCAAATGTAATGGGGATTCGCCCCCAATATCAAGTACCGCAGCATCAGCATGCAAGACACCCTTGGCGACCTCAAGAATCTTCGGAAACAGCGTCTCCGGTTGATTTTCGTCAAGAAGAATTTTTACCACATCCAACATTTTTTCCGTGGCAAGCATAGATTCTGTCTTCAAGGCAACCTCACGTCAAACATTTACACCAAAAAATTACTCCGACATAGGAGTTGGCAAATCATCCAGCATTTTTCGAATTCCAACAGAATCGCTCTTTACCGGTTCTGCAGTCGGCTCTGTGACAGCAGCAGGCTTTTCAATTTGCAAACTTCTAGATCGTTGTAAAAGCATATCGCCGGTAGCATCGATGTCAGAACCTTTTGAACTGAGCATAAGGCAAAGGGCGACAATAAATAATATAAGAACTCCCGTTCCAAAAGCAAAGATTTTGGCAGTCTTCTTTTTTGCGGTAGAACCGCCAATTTTGTAGGGAAGAACCTCAACACCGGCCATTTCCTCGGAGAGCGGTACATTTTTTCCCAGTTTTTCAATGAAATAATTCCAAAGGTATCTTTGAATCTCCGCCGCCTGAGCAGCCCTTCCTTCACAAACCTTATCTATGGCGATTTCCAGAAGTTCGTCTAGTTCGTCAAAATCTTCGACTCGTTTTTCGGGATCTGCACGCAAAAGGCCCTTCCACAGGGGCTCTAAAGCTGTCAAAACCTGAGGATCAATTGAAGACGCAGACGCCCCAAGAGATTTTACGTAAATTTTTTCCGTAACGCTTACAGAATCTATTTCTTTCATCTGCGTCACGAAGCCGTCAAAGTCATCGGCAACAATCAAATCCTCGCCGACAATCCAGCGATAAAGCAAAAGGCCCAAGCTGAACAAGTCACTTTTTTCGGAAGGTCCCTTTCCTGCAATCCTTTCAGGAGCCGCGTAGGACAAGGCTCCAGGGCCCACAATACCAAAGTCGATGAGGGTGGTATGGAGATCATAGCAGGCGTCTATCTCTACGGTAGAAAGCATTACGTTTGACGGACAAAGATCCCCATGGGAAGTTCCACTCGCCTTCAACCTCGCCAAAGTTCCTACGACTTTACGCAGGGCATACAGAGCGACAGTGACAGGAATGGGATCCACACAATCTGAAACGACTCCATGGACATAATCGTAAAGTACATAGGCTGAACCTTCACGGCTACCATATTCACGAATCCTGAAATGTCCTGAATCCTTGGATTTTTTTATGCAATCCAAAACAGACTTGTTGAAGGACAAATCCTGTTTATACCATTTTAAAATGAAATCTTCATCAGTCGCATACAAGCGGTAGAGATTAGCCTCACCACCTACATGGAGCAAATGAGCGCTGGTAGCCAAGTCCAGCAGAGACATTTACAAATCTCCCGAAAGAGCCTTGTTCTTCAAGGCATTTTCAGCCACCTTTGTCCAGTGGGCAAGAGCCGCATCCTTAGGCAAAGCTTCATGACCCATGGACCAGATATCCCATGCGGATTCTACATCACCTTCGCCCCAGTAGAGATTACCCAGGTTCAGGTAGGCCGATGCAAATTTCGGTTCCTTGGTGACGATGTAGATGAAAATTTTCTTGGCATCTTCTTGACGACCCTGACCAGCCAAGATCAAGGCCTTCAAGTTATAGCTAAAGTAATTCAGGCTATCCAATTGCAGGGAATGATCCAGCAAAGGTAGCACATCGGTTTTGCTGTTCTTTAGCATTGTAGCTCGAGCCAGGTAAAAAAGACAGGAGGAATAGTTAGCGTCAATCTTACCGCTGCTATCTACGCGGGACAAAATCTCGAACTCACGGGCAGTGCGGCTCCAAAGTTCGAAGGTGACAGTTCCCAACTGTTCTTCGCTTTCTGCCACAGCATAGTAAGACAGGGCAAGCCCATAACGGGCGTCCCTATGGGCAGGCTCTTGATCCAAGGCCTTATTAAAACTTAAAATGGCCCTATCGTAATCTCCGATCCGAAGAGCAGCATTACCACGGGATACATCGTCATCCACACAACCGCCAAGACAAACCACAGCAAAAAAAGCCATGATTTTACCAAGACAACCCAAAAACGGGGAATGACAATCCCTTACGTTCATCATACTCTCACAAAATAGCTAAAAAATTTCGATTTTTTCAAAAAAATCGGTTTTTAAAGAAAAAAAGAAATCCCCGCCAAAAAGCGAGGATTCCTGAAATCGATTTCAATAAGTAAATGAATTACTTGTCGAGTTCGCGCTGAGCAACAACGTTGCCTTCCATGTCGAGAGCACGGACAACGTTTTCGTCGCGCTGGAGAGTCAGGTTAGCCTTTTCGCCAGCAGCGGTGGTGATTTCAACAGACATGGAACCGTCAGCATTCTTAACAGCTGCGATTTCGTTGCCCTGTGCGTCCTTTTCATAGTAGGAGTCGCCAGAAGCGAGGGGATTGGAACCAGTCCAGAATTCAACAGTGTTGAGAACGAGACCATCGATGAGCCAGAGGCTGACTTCGTAAACCGGGATTACCCAGCAAGCGAAGTTAACGATGGAGTTCATCCACTTGTTGCCGAAAGAGCCAGCAAAGTCATGAACCTTGTTGAACAGAGCGTTCTTGCCGTAGCAGCCAGTGAGAACGATCATGCTGGCGCAAGCGAGAGTGATGATAGCTTTTTTCATTTTGTACTCCTTAAGGATTGAGAAGTCGCATTCGCGACGCCCCGAAATATAAATAAAAAAAATATTGTCAACGCCTTTTTACCATATTTTTTCAAGTACATTGATAGTCGTCACACAGACAACAGGAACAACAAAAGCGCTTAATCTATTGAAATTCATATAGTTAGACATGTTTCTCGCCCATGTAAAAAAAAGAGTACACAAGAAAGGCCTTGCTGCACAAAAAAAACAGACACGCGTATTGTAAAAAAAAAGAGACGTTAGTCCACATTGTGTTACATCTCCGTTTTTTAATTTTTTCAAAACTGCTTTTTTTATTAAATTACGAAGTAGTATAGGAGCACTTTTAATGCTGGACAAATTGAAAATATCCTTTTTATCGACAGCCATCGTAGCAGCAACAGCACTTGCTGCGCCCAAACCATTGACTGTCTGGATTATGCCCAACGGTGCTTCTCCGCAAGAAAAATTAGAACAGCGTCTTGAGTTATACACCAAGAAAACCGGCATTCCCACCAAGGTCCAGGTTTTGGACTGGGGTGAAGCATGGAATCGAATTTCTCTTGCTCTCGAAGGCAAGCAAGAGGCACCCGATGTTCTCCAGTTGGGAACCACGTGGATTCCCTACTTTGCATCCCACAACACCTTGAAACCCCTTAATAGCTGGCTTAAGGACATCAAGCCCGAAAGATTCGTACCCGTCAGCTGGAATACCACCCACATCGACGGCGACACTACCATTTATGCTGTTCCCTGGTTTATCGATATCCGTCCTGTTCTAGCAAATAAACGTATTCTGAAGAAAAACGGTATTTCCAAGGAAGACCTTTCAACCTATCGCGGTTTCATCGATGCTGTCAAGAAAATCGAAGGGGCCAAGGAAACCCTGGATGATGGAACAGTCGTTCACGGTTATGCGTTCCCCGGCAAGAGCGACTGGAACATTCCCCACAACTTCGCCCCCTGGATCTGGAGCAACGGAGGTTCTTTCATTGCAAAGGATGACGACGGGAAATGGCAAGCCAGCATCCTTACCAAGGAAACAATTCTTGGCATCGCCAGCTATCTGCACTTCGTTATTGACAGTCTGGTTCAACCCGATGTTTTGCAAACCAACACCGCACAGGTGGCTCAGCAGTTCAACAATGGTGAGTTGGCCTTTATCGTCAGCACTACCGAAATCGTAATGCAAACTCGTTTTGACGGAACCGTCGGAGGATTGTCCAACGCCCCCATTGGAGCCGACAGCATCATAGTTCTTCCCTTTCCTCGTGGGGAAGCCGGCAGCTCCAGCTTTATCGGTGGAAGCAACCTCGCTATTCCTGTCGACAATAAACGCCCCGAAGCAAAGGACTTGCTCCTTTTCTTGGTAAACGACGAAAACGAAGAAGCCTATACAAAGCACATCGGTCTATTGCCCACATCCAAGAAAGTTCTCGCAGACTGGACCGACGACGAAGATTATCAGGAATTGGTAAAGGCCCTCGAAACAGGAAAAGCCTACATTGCGATTCCTGAATGGGGTTCCATCGAACGGATTCTAGTGTCCATGTTTAGTTCCGTATGGGAAATGATGGAAATCCCATCCCTGTATTCTGAGGAGAAGCTTTACGAAATTCTCCAGAAGTACACCCTGGAAATCAACAAGACATTAAACCACCCCTCCACGAACATCATGACAGAAGCCGAGTTCAAGGAAGTCTGGAAAAACGTCTTTGATGAAAAAATTCACATCCATGGGAACAAGCCCTCTACTGATTCCAATGAGGTGAATGGCGAAAAAGACGGCAGGAATGAAGTTGTAAGCAGCAACCTTTCCAAGGCTCCCTTCGTATTTCTTTTCATGGTAATCATGGGATTCTTGTTCAATTTCCGCAGAAAGAGCAAAAAATAATTTTCGACACCTATGAAAGATTCTGCCTTACTGAGATTTTCTAGAAGCATCATTGTCAAGTCCATCTTGATTTTGATCGTCGCCATGACATTGGTTGTAGGTGGCGGTATCCTGATTTTCGCAAAAAAGCAGACTCAGTTGATGCTGGAATGGAGTTTCAACAATAACGCAGCCCAGCTAAGCCAGGTTGCAGCTACAGCCAGCAACGAAATGAAGCAATTCGGCGATCGACTGACCCTTTTGTCTAAGACCTCTGAAATTCAGAGCATGGATCAGACCACCGCCGCTAGTTACCTGAAGAGCTACAACATTTCTTCTCTTTTCATTTCCGGCGAAAGCATTTCCATCTACGACCGAGAGAACAACTTCCTTTGCGATAACTCCATGATCGGCATTCAGTCCGAATCTAAGTATCCCATTGAGTTTTCCAGAATCACGCCACACCGTCCTTACATCACCCCCTGGTTCAGAGGCAGCAACGATGTGGCACCGGAACGTTTGTTCGGAATCAACATTACCAACCGCGCCATGGGCGACGGAAGCCTGATTGCAAGTTTCTCCCTCCGTAGGCTTTGGAAGAATTTTTCTGAATATAAAGTTGGCAAGAAGGGTTTTGTTGTTGCAGTGAATACCCAAGGTGAAATTCTCTATCACCCTGACATCAAGCAGTGGTTGACAGGAACTCACAAAATTGCAGAACTTGGACTGAAGGACGTGGACCCTCGTAATTTCGAAGTGAAGGAACCCCACTTCCTGAAACTTTCCGACGGCAAGTCCTATCTGATTAACTACACCTACGATCCCAACTACGACTTCGGTGTATTTGCTTTCCAGCCTAAAGAAGAAATAGACGGGCTCACTTCATCAATTAGGCAAAATAGCATAACCACCCTGCTCGCAGCACTTATTATCATTCTCGCTCTTGCAGTTTGGATGTTCCTGGTTTTAGGCATTCCTCTGGACCGTTTGACCAACCACATCCGTAAGATTACCGATGGAAACATCGATATTGAACAAATTCCCGTTGGTCGCCGCAAAGACGAAATCGGGACTCTTTCCAAGGCCTTCAACTCCATGCATAGCACAATCCAGCGACAGCTACAGGAACTGGAAGCCCATAGAAACATGTTGGAACAGGAAGTTCGCGACCGCACCAAGGAATTGGAAGTGGCCAACAAAAAGCTAGACATGATTTCTAGAACAGACGAACTTACCGGGCTTCCCAACCGCCGCGACATGAACGAAACTATCGCCAACGAAATAGGAAGATGCCAACGCACCCTCAAACCTTTCTGCTTTATCTTCATTGACATCGACCACTTCAAGAATATTAACGACACTTACGGCCATGCCTGCGGTGACGTTGCCTTAAAATCCGTTGCACAGACAATCCGCGCCTTACTGCGTAAGTACGACGTGTTTGCCCGCTACGGCGGTGAAGAATTTCTGACACTGTTGCCGGAAACGGACCTAGAAGGAGCCACAATTGTAGCGGAACGTTTCCGCAAAAAGATCGAAGCCATGACTATTCACTATGGCGACATTTCTTTCAACGTGACGGTAACCCTCGGCGTTTCCAAGTTTGACCATAAACTGGGGGCTGACCGCAGTATTCAGATGGCCGACAAAGCTCTTTACCAGGGCAAGGAAAACGGCCGTAACCAGGTGGTGGTATGGAAGCCGGAATGGATTACCGAGGCAGACTACGAAGCCGCAGCCATCGAGATGGCCGAAGCTAAGAAAATCCACGACACCCAAGCAATGCACGCCATCAATGGACTTGAACCCAACGGAATTACTGTGGAATTCAAGGAAGACAAAATCTAGCGAAAGTCTAGGCAAGTTTAAATAGCCTTCAGCAATCCGCTGGAGGCTTTCTTTTATGCGCAGATAGTCGCGGAAGCGACTGCTATAATTAAAAAAAGTCCATCGCAATGCGATGGACTTTTTTATCGGGATGACTGAATTCGAATCAGCGACCTCTTGAACCCCATTCAAGCGCTCTACCAGGCTGAGCTACATCCCGAGGTCTTTTTAAAGAGTAGACCAAAGGTAGTTAAAATTTCACTTTTTGCAAGGTACTTTCTGCAAAAAAGTCAATTTTTGCGACCTTTTTACTTCCAATAGCCAATAACCAGCACTTCCGGTGTGGCCTTGGGGAACCTTTTACTCTTGAAAGTCACAATTTTACGGATGCTCTGCTGCTTCAGTTCCCAGCCTTCGCGAGAGAGGCCCTTGGTGGAGAGGGTGATTTTGAGCGCAGGGATCTTGCCCCCTTCGGTAACCTTGCCGTTTTCGTCCACCTTGACCTTCACGTTTTTGGTCTTGATGGAGAAATCCTTGGCGGATTCCTCGGAAAGAGCCAGGTCGGGGCGGGCCTTCTTGTCGGTTTCCCACACATAGAAGGACCATTCGCGGGATTCGCCAGCAGCATAGTAGCCAGCGTCAAACATTTTTTCGCTGAAGAAAACCGGAGCCTTTACGGTACCTGCAAGAGCTGCAGTGTAAGGCTTGCCGTCGGTTCCAACCAGCACAACCGTAGGGCTAACCGGGCCTTCCATTTCGGAGAAGTCCAAATCGAATTCAACGATTAACGGACTGTTATTTGCAATGGCAGTCGGGTACTTGAAGTTTGAGCAGCCGGTGCCCTGGCACATGACGGTTTCAAGATTTATCGTCTTGCCAGAAACGTTGGCACCCTTCAAAACGAAGTGTTTGACGTCACCCTGGTTTACTTCACCAATCTGGTAAACTGCCGGGGTAAAAACAACGGGATCAACGGCGAAAGCGGCACTTGCGAGGGCCGTCGCGGCAACGAAGAAAAGTGACTTAAAATTCATAGTTTGAATATACAATTTTTAGAAGTGGGAGCACATTTTTTCTCTTTGTTGGGCTCCACTTATAAAGCTTTTCATGTTTTGGAGTCCAATTTTTCCCATTTTCAGCAATTTGGGGACGCAGCTTTTTTAAATTATCCGCCATGAATTTTGATGCTGAAAATATCAAGGAATTGCTCGCACGCAAGGAACTGTTCATTTTTGACTTGGACGGCACCATGTTCAATAGCCTGGGGGATTTGGCCCCGGCGGTGAATTTCGCCTTAAGGCAATTTGGCATTCCGGAAATTTCAAAGGAAAATGTGAGAGGTTGCATCGGGAACGGGTCAAGGAATCTGATCCGCAGGTCCGTGGCCTCGGGCATCGCGCGGGGAGAGCCCCTAGATGTCCGCGACGGTGAGGCTGTTGCCGCAGTCTTGAGCAGGGGCGGGTTCGATGAAGCAAGGATTGATGAAGTCCTGAAAACTTACTCCGGTTATTACTGGGAGCACTGCACCGAGGAAACGGAACCTTACGAAGGCGTGCTGGAATTTATCGACTGGATTTGCGAAAGTGACGGTCGCGACGAGGGTGCCGGCAATTCGTCGGGTCGCAAGATCGCAGCCATGCTGACCAACAAGCCTGTGGCACCTGCAAAGAAAATCCTGGAAAAGTTTGGACTGCAGAGCAATGCAAACGCCGCTAGTCACTGCGCGGAAAGTAGCCGCGACGCCAACAAGATTTCCTACTACCTTTGTGGCGACACCACCCCGGAACGCAAGCCCGGCCCCGGTGGCATTTACGCCATTTTGAAAGAGCTGAATGTCGCTCCCGAAAAAGCCGTGATGATTGGCGACGACACCCCCGACGTGATGGCCGCCAAGAACGCCGGCATCGATAGTATTATTTGCCTGGAAGGTTTCGGCCGTCCCGAAAATTTATTGCCCTTAGAGCCCCGCTATACCATTAGGCACATCAAGGACTTGCTGAAGTTGGTATAATAGGCCGCTCAGCCCTATTTATCCGACGATTCCGAAAATTCAAACGGAATGATCACAGAGGTGATTCCGTCGGATTTTTTAAATTTCCAACGACTTACAGCCGTCTTTATTTCTGCGTCAAATTCTTTGAATTCCGTTGTGGAAGATTTGACGGAAACCTTGCTTACTGAGCCATCAGGAACAATAGATAGCGTCATAACAATTGTTCCTTCAAAGCCAAGTTTCTTTTTCAGGAACTTATTATAGAGATGGCGCAATCCAGGAGTACGCTGCTTGACGACAAGCAACAACGAGTTTTCTTCAAGAGAACTGCCCGGAGCGATTTCCAAATCCGACAGATCAAGTATTTTTACAGAGCCATTAGCCTTCGTGGGGATAAATTCCGCTCCACTTCCATAAAGCGTACCTGCAAGATTATCGTACATTCCTCTATAGCTGTCTTCAGTTCTTTGCTTTATGTACTCTTTCGTTTTAAAAGGGTTCGACAGTACTGGTTCAGAGTCTGTTTCTTGAGAGCTCTTTTCCTCACGAGCTTCGCTACAACCAGCCCACAGGGCGGCTGCAGTCATAAGGGCAAAACGGCCTAAGCATTTGTAGAAGAAACGTGCCATGTCTATAATATAAGAAAGTCCGAGCGGTGAGGGCAGCGATCTACCGCAAAAAGGTTTTTACAAGGGTTTCCACTTCCTTGCGATCCAAGGGCAAACCGTCGCTCTCCATAGTAATCAGTAAATTTTTTCCAAGGATAGATCCGTTTTTACGATAGCCCCGAAGTTTTGCCACCGTCTTGTGGGAATATTCCGGATCATCCATACGTCCTAAATGCTCCCACAGGAACTGATCACGAGTCCGGAGGTTTAAGCAGGTGAAATCTGGATAGACCGTCAACGCACCAGAACCTTCGCCAGCCTCCAACCGCAGGGGACATTCATACTTGTAAAGCACACCATGTTTCGCCAGGATATCAGCAATAATCATCTCAGACTTGGAGCGCACCCGTTCCCCGCGGCTAGTGAGAAATTCCGGCTCCCCCTCCCGAAAAGATTTGCCCTTGTAAGGCAGCGCAAGCCAGCGAACCACATACTGTTCATCAGAAAATTGCACCGGCAACACAAACTGACGGCGATTTTTATGAAGTCGTTCAAAAACTTTGAGTGCATCACATTTGGCATACTCTTGCATGAATTTTTCAATCAGAGAAAGCTGCCTTTCCAGTTCCTTCAGCAAGGCTCCGTCATAATCCTTCTGGGCAAGTCTCTTAATGAATCTTATTTTATCCTTCGGGATATAAACACCATTGGAATCCGATGACGGAGAAACATGGTAGCAATGCCATTGTTTTCCATGCATGGCAACTCGCAAACGGCCAACAGGCGCATTCGCCAAAGATTTTCGTTTTTCAATGATTACGGCAAGTAGCTTCTCTGCTCTACTTTGCATTTCCGGCAAAAACTGATCCGGAGACCGGTTTTCAATCTGGTTCATAAAGCCTCTTAGGTTTTATGTCCATATATCAACGTAGGCACACTCGTGTCTAATCGAAAAACGTACAAATTTCAATGCTGAAAAAGTACTTTTTTGAAAACAACAGGCTTTTTTGAGAAAATAGGGAACCAAACAACTAATGAGCACAACTTTGGTACCCCAAAAAATAGTTTATACAAAACCAAATTGAACTATTTGGGAATCACCGGGGTACCAATATCCTACCACCACCAAATTTAGTTCCCTACACCCACGCAGAAACACACCCTCAACAATAAATTTTGGCTAATTTGTCTGTAATTCAGGGTACCAAATGGGTAATCAAAAGCGTTTTAGCACCCCATTTCGACCAAAACGTCTCTTCAATTTCAACTTTCAAACCCAATGGAGCCCATTTATCACGAAAAGCGCCTTACCAGCCTCACCCGCAACAACCCTCATCCTAAAATTTTCTAAATTTTGATTCGAAAAAAAACTTTTATATACCCGCGCCCATGAAGAAATATTACTTGGCCACATACGGCTGCCAGATGAACGAGTACGACTCCGCCCTCATTGCCCAGAAGCTGGACATGGAAGGCTGCATGGAAACTGGCGACATTACCGAAGCCGATTTCATTATCGTCAACACCTGCTCCGTTCGCGAAAAGGCAGAGGACACCGCATTTGCCAACATCAGCAAGTACCGCAAGCTGAAGAAAGCCAACCCGGACTTGAAGGTGGTGGTTTGCGGTTGCATGGCCAAGAACCGCGGCCCGGAAATTCTCAAGCGACTGAAGGTCGTGAACTACGTGGTGGGTCCGGACCAGTATAAGAATATTCCCGAGTTGTTGCTGGCAGGCCCCGAAAGCCCCCTGCACAAGACTCACCACCGCATGTTCCTGGACGAAGACATCACCCAGAACTACATCGGCGATTACGCCAAGGTGAAGCACGACTTCAGCACCTTCGTTACCATCCAGCGTGGATGCAACAAGCGCTGCAGCTACTGCATTGTGCCTTATCTTCGCGGGCCAGAAAAGTACCGCGACATGAACGACGTGTTGGCCGAAGTCCAGAAGGCTGCGGACAAGGGCATCACCGAAGTCATGCTGTTGGGTCAGACGGTGAACGCCTACAAGAACGGCGACAACAATTTTGCAGACCTGCTCACTCGCGTGTCCGAGATTGGCGGCATCCAGCGAATCCGCTTTACTAGCCCCCATCCTAGACACTATACCAACGAGCTAATCGACGTCTTGCTGAACAATCCCAAGGTCTGCCACTACGCCCACATTCCTATCCAGAGCGGAAGCGACAACATGCTGAAGAAGATGCGCCGCCAGCACAACATGGAACAGTACATGAGCGTCATCGAGCAGCTCCGCAGCAAGGACCCGCTGTACGGAATTTCTACAGACGTGATTTGCGGATTCGTCGGCGAAACAGACGCTGATTTCGAAGACACCATGAAGGCTTTTGAAGCCTGCCAGTTCGACAGCGCCTTCATGTTCATCTACAGCCCGCGAAAGGGCACCGAATCCTACAAGGAAACGGAAACCTTGACCGCCGAAGAAAAGCTGGCCCGCCACACCCGCCTGGTCGCTTTGCAGAACGAGATTACCGCCAAGCGTAACCAGCTGATGATCGGCCGCACCGAAACACTGCTTGTGGAAGGCAACTCCAGCCGTGACGAGAACGAGCTTATGGGCAAGACCGACAACTTCAAGAAGGTGATCTTCAAGCCTACCGAAGGTCGCATCATTAAGCCAGGCGACTACGTGAAGGTAAAGATCGACGACATGCGCGGCTGGACCTTGCGCGGAACATTGTTGGATTAACGTTTGACAACTAAGACTTTTGGAGAAATAAATTGAAACGCGCCATTATTCTTTTGTCTACAATGCTTGCAGCATTCGCAAGCGCCCAGAACGCCGCCATTGCATTGGCCGACGCCCAGAAGGCTTACGTCGGTGGTGATTGGAAAGTCGCTGCCGCAGCATACGAAAAAGCCTGCCCCCTGCAGCCCAAGGAAAAGCAACCGGAATGTTTGCTTTGGAACGTGCTGGCCCTGTCCCAGACCGGCGAAGCCGCATCCTTCAAAAAGGCAGGCAAGCGCCTTGACAGTTTGATCCAGAAGGTGAATCCGCAAGAAGCAATCTACGCCGACCTGATGATGACCAGCGCCCAGTTCCGCTTGTACCTGGGTAAGTACGACAAAGCTGCCGAAGATTTGATCCATGCTATCGAGACCTCTCAGCCCCATCACAATGTGGTTTTGCAAAAAGTCTGCGCCGCCGTCAAGGCTAAGGTTCATTCAGACGCCTTGGTGGAACGTTGCGAAGAACTGAAAAATCCCAAGCCCGTTGAAGCACCGGTGGCAGAAGCCCCGAAGGCCGAACAGCCTGCAGCTCAGAATACCGCAACACCGCCCGTTCAACAGACCGCTGCCGTTGTTCAGCCAGTCTCTCAACCGGCAGTCGCAAGTTCCAGTTCTGTTGCAGTTTCAGAAACCCAACCCAACGCAACAGTTGCCGCAGCATTCTCCAGTTCGGTCCAAACCGAGCCCGCCAAGGCAGTTCCCGCCCAAGTTGCTCCGACAACCGCAGCCACAGTTCCAGCATCTAGCGCCGCAACCGCACCAGCAGTCGCAGTCCAACCGGCAACAAAACCTACACCCGCAGCTCAACCTGCACCGCAAGTTCCCGCGGCAGAATACTGGGTTTTACAGTTAGGAGCATTCGGTGTTAAGGACAACGCAACCTTGCTGGCTTCTACTTTGAAAAAACGTAAGATTCAAGCTGAAATCGTGGAGCAAATTCGCGGAGAAAGGACTCTGTATCTGGTGCAATCCGGACGTTTTACAACCCGTGACGAGGCCGTGGACTTTGGAGCAAAGCAGCTTGCCCCCCTCAAAGTAGAGTTCCAGCCCCTTTTAAAACGATAATTTTACATAAAAAGGCACATTTTTTCGCGTTTATCTCTACAAAAAAGCAAAAAGTGTTCTATATTTGATGCAACCCCAAGCCGGGGTGGTGAAATTGGTAGACGCGCCGGACTCAAAATCCGGTAGAGGTGACTCTGTGAGGGTTCGATTCCCTCCCCCGGCATTAAAGGAAGAAGGAATAAAATAAAGATGTTGACTTGGCGTAAAACAATTGCGGCTGTGCTCCTTTGTGGGTCTTTCGTGTTTGCCCAGTTTGACGAAGAATCCTCTTCTGAATCTTATTCTTACGGCGAAGAAACCGCCGAAGAATCTGTCGGCGAAGCAACAGCTTCCGATGACGAATGGAAAGGCTTCAATTACGAAGAAATGGGCCTTACCCAGTGGGAATTCCAACAAGCAAAGCAAGAAGGCGTTACTCGCGACAAGTTGACTCGACTTGTTGAGATGGGTGTTCGCCCTTCTGAATACATCCAGAAACCCTGGGAAAAGATGGGTGTTTCTGAGGATGAATGGCTTGGCCAGCGCTCCAAGGGTCTCGAAGACGCCGACATTGACCGCTCTTACCGCAATCGTAGCGGCAACCAGAATTACGCCTACCTTTCTCTGTTGCTTCCTTCCCTCTATCAGTGGAAGACCGACAACACAACCAAGGCTATTTGGATGGACGCTCTCGAAGTCGTAGGTATCGGCGCAACAGTGTTCCTTGCAGCAACAGGTGAAACTGGCTGGTGGTACGGCTTGCTTATCGTAGCAGGCGCACACATTTGGTCCTTCGCAGACGCCTTCTTTGGCACTCAGTGGGACAGCAATCCTGATGCAAATCGTTTCAGCTACGGCGTTCTCCCCACACCGAATCAGGGTATTGCTGGATTTTTCAACGTCAAGTTCTAAGCACGAAAAATGCAGCTGGAATTACTTAAAAGCAAAATTCACCGAGCAACTGTAACTGACGCAAACCTCAATTACGAGGGTTCTATCACCGTTGCTCGTGACTTGATGGATGCTGCAGGAATCCTCCCCTTCGAAAAAGTCGGCGTTCTTGACGTAAACAACGGTTCTCGTCTGGACACATACGTCATCGAGGGTCCCGCGAAGTCTGGCGTCATTTGCCTCAACGGAGCTGCAGCTCGTTTGGTTCAGCCAGGCGACTTGGTCATCATCGTAGCCTACGCCACCATGAGCGAAGAAGAAGCCAAAATCTGGAAGCCGACTGTCATCCACGTTAACGGTAAGAACGAAATCGTCTAACGGAACTTCCCTCAACAGCGAAATTTAAGGCGTTTGGCATAGGCCAACGCCTTTTTGCTATTCTAAAACCTTCCAATAAATTCTATCTTTCGCCTGTGAAGATGCGACTACTCATTTGCCTTATTTTTTGTATTGCAGTAATAGGCTGCGAAGAAGAAAAAGTGCAGCCAAAGGTACAAGAAATCAAACGTACCTACAAAGGCGACATTGAGGTGCTGAATAGTTGTGGCATGCCAGGTGCGGCGGCCAAGATGAAAGTCTATCTTAGAGAAAACGGTTTTGACGTTGTAAGTACAAGAAACGACATCGTCCAGAACTACGAACAAACCGTCCTCGTGCTTAGAAACCCAGAATGGGAAGGAGCACAGGCGCTTGCGAAAGTCTTGAAGACAAACAACGTCATGACAGTCATCAGCAAGCGAGCTCTCGTAGACGCATCTGTTTATATCGGAAAGGATTTAAATCAAATAGTAGAACCCGAACAGGGAGAAATGAAATGACAACAAAGAGAAACGATCTGCCGGAATCAATCCAGTTAGGCGCAAGCATTCTGTTCGAGCTCCGCGCTCAAGACATCCAGCTCATCGATCTTCGCGGCATCAAGGACGTGACTGACTTTTTCTTGGTGTGCACTTGCGAAAGCGAAGCTCAGATGCAGGCTATTTTGAATGAACTTCACAAGGAATTTAAGGCCAACAAGCTTCCCACCGTCGGTGTGGAATACAAGGAAGGCGTTCGCTGGGCAGTATTCGACGCAGGCCTCGACTTGATGGTCCATCTGTTCGAAGAAGAAAAGCGTGCAGAAATTTCCCTTGACCGACTCTATGCCGATGGTAAGATTGAAGAACTGAATGAAGCCGACTTCGTCCGCGAAGCCGCAAAGAAGTCTGGAGACGACAATGAACTCGTTTGAGCAAGAAATCGCAAACGCCCTGGCCGCTACAGGATCCTTCGAGGCAGAAGCAGCCCTCAAGCTTATCTCTGTGCCGCCTGACACCACTCACGGCAACTTCACCATTCCTTGCTTCTCCTTGGCAAAGGTGATGCGCAAAGCTCCCAAGATGATTGCAGAAGACTTGGCTGCACAGGTGAAGCTCCCCGCAGGTCTTTCCAAGGTGGAAGCCGTCAACGGTTACCTGAACTTCTTCATCGACCGCGGATTCTTGGCCAAGTCCACTCTGGATGAAATTGACGCCAAGGGTCTTGAATACGGTCATGCCGCTGCAAACGGCAAGGTAGTTTGCATCGACTTCAGTTCCCCCAACATCGGTAAGGAACTGGCATTCCACCACCTGCGCTCCACCATGATCGGAAATTCCTTGAGCCGCATCTACAAGGCTGCAGGCTGGAAGGTCGAACGCATCAACCACTTGGGCGACTGGGGTACCGCATTCGGCAAACTCATCGTCATGTATCTTCGTGAGAAGCTCCCTACCGACCAGGCAACTCTGGATGCCCTTACCGTTAAGGAACTGAACATCCTTTATGCAGCCTTCTCCAAGGCCAGCAAGGAAGAGCCGGGTCTTGAAGACGAAGCCCGCGCTGCCTTTACCAAGTTGGAACAGGGAGACGAATTCTACCGCACCCTGTGGACTGCCTTCCGCGCTGCCACCCTGAAGGAACTGATGCGCATCTACGATATGATGGGCGTCGGCTTTGATCACTACACTGGCGAATCCTTCTTCGAAGACAAGATCCCTGCTATTCTTGACGAACTCCGTGAAAAGAATCTGATGATCAAGTCCAACGAACTGGACGTGGTGATGCTGGATGAATTCGACCTGAATCCTTGCCTTATCCGCAAGAGCGATGGTTCTACTTTGTATGCAACCCGCGACTTGGCAGCAGCCAACTACCGCATGAAGGAATACAACTTCGACAAGTGTTTGTACGTTGTGGACCTGGGTCAGGCCCTGCACTTCAAGCAGGTATTCCATGTGCTGAAGAAGATGGGACGCGAATGGTACACAAACATGTATCACATCCCCTTTGGCGTTATCCTCCAGCTGGTGGACGGCAAGTGGGAAAAGGGCAAGACCCGTACCGGTACAGCAAGCCTCTTGCGTGACGTCATCGACGCTGCCCAGAAGAAGATTCTGGAATTCATCGACCAGAAGAATCCGGATCTGGAAAACAAGGAATTGATCGCCCGCCAGATCGGTATCAGCGCCCTTACCTTCAACGACCTGAAGAACAGCCGTTTGAAGGATGTCCGCTTCGATTGGGATGCTGTGATGAGCTTCGAAGGCGATACTGGTCCTTATGTCCAGAACGCACATGTACGTCTCTGCAGCATTATGCGCAAGGCCGGTTACACCGTTAAGTTGTCTGAAATCGACTACGCTCAGTTGACAGATGATCACGCCTATAGCCTCATCAACATTCTTGCCAAGAAGGGCGAAAAAATCCTGTCCGCAGTCAAGGACGATGAACCCAGCGTTTTGGCACAGTACGCATTGGAAATTGCCGAAGCCGCACACAAGTTCATCCACGAAGACCGCGTTCTCGGTTCCGCTGAAGAAAAGTCCCGCCTGTTCCTGGTGCAGTCCACTCAGATTGTACTGGAAAACGTCCTGGACCTCCTCGGCCTCTTCCCGATCAGACAGATGTAAGCAAGCCGAGAGCTGCGTGAACTAGCAAGTTTGTTCACATTGCCGAGGCGCAGCGAATGCACTGCGAAGCAGTGCCAATGTAAGAAGGCGCGGCCTCCTCGCCCCGAGTCTCAAGGAAATCAAAAAGACCCGCGATTTTTTCGCGGGTCTTTTTTGTATACGTTTTAAAAGAGGTTATTTCCTGCTATAACGTTCTCGTCCAGCTTGCGCGTCGGCCACAACTTAGTAAGGCGAGTGCAGCATCCATGCTTGCATAGATATTGCCGAGCCGAGAAGTTGGCACTTGTGCCAAGATGGAGGAGGGGTGCTGGCTAATGAACACTTGGGCTTTAGCCCTTAGTGAGAATTGTCCACGAGGTGGAAGAGTGAGGCCCTGCGGCCTGCATGCCTTCGGCATGTATGTTTGACGCTCGATCACGGACAAACAAGTTTGTCCGCGATACTCGCTTATCAACATATCGCAACTCCGAGCTGGGCCTCCTCCCCGCAAAGATGTACTTCACGAGAAAAAGAGGTTCCCTCACGTTAGTGAAAAATTAGTCACCGTTGATACAACGGACAGAGTAAGCATTAGTCTTACTGGGCACCAGCTGGCGTACCATACGGTCACTCATACGACCCATGGACCAAAGCCAAATGGTTTCGTTACGGCCATTCTGTGCGGACCAGAAACCAGCATATTCACCCATGTCCTCGTAACGAACAGTGGATTTGCCGATAATCTTACGGAAGCCAGAAGAGAAAACGGAAAATCCGTATTCATCGGTTCCACCACCACCCTGCCAACCGGTGGTAGCCTTCATCTTGCTAGCAAACTTTTCGCACTTATCTACTCCATCGTAGCAGTGAGTAAGGCCAGTCAACAAATCATGCCATTCACGGTCACGGGGCAAGTGCCAGCCTTCGGGGCAAGCCTTTCGAGCTCCTTCCAAGTCATAAAGACGACCACTGCGCATGCAGTAGGAATCCTTATCTTCGTAGCACCAGGAATGACCATCCACATTGTAGTTTGCGTTCTGGGCAAACCATTCGCGGCCTTCTACCTTAATGGTACGGTAGACCTGACCATCACGAGGATCTTTAAAGAAACTGGAGATTTCACGAAGGGCAGCACGATGTTCCTGTTCTGCACGACGGAATTCTACGACCTGCTCACGACGATATTTTTCAATACCTTCTAACTCACTTGCCCAAGCTGCCTGAGCCTGAGGGTCGGTGAACTTAATCTTGAGATCACCCACAGCATAAAGCACATCACCGCAAGCGAGGTCTACACCGGCAATATTGATGATAAACTGTTTCTCGGTTTTATGCTTGCCCTTGCCAGAGGTAAATGTACGGGGCTTTTCGAAATAGGAAATCCAAGCTTCCTTGGTGTCGTTACATTCCTTGGCAAAATCAGTCTTTTCGATAACGTCGGCAGGAACTGTCATATTACCGGCAACAGAGAAAGCGAACATACCGTCGTTCACCTTGAAGGAAACCGGCTGAACATTCTTGTAGTGAGTGTACTTACCCAGACGAATGTTGCCTTCAATTTGTGCTGAAGTATAGTCGCCCTGGCCCTCAGCCTTGTAAATGGCGTCCCAAGTCTTCGGGGGAACAGCAAAAGATGTTCCCAAGGCCAAGCCACAAAGGGCAACTGCAAAGTGTTTAAAATTCATTTTTATTCTCATCCTAATTTTAAGACAAGCTAAAGCTAGCTTTTTTTGCCTATTTAATAAAGTATTTTTTTGGTAACCTTGCAGTTTCCGTTGTAAAAGAAGAAACACTCTTTTCCCCATCTTTCAAAATTTTCTAGTTTTTCAACCATGGCTATTACACGTTACATTTTGCAAATTCATTGCCCCGACCAAAAGGGTCTCATTGCCGGTACTACCCAAGTTCTCGCCAAGGCTGGCGCAAACATCGTGGACTTGCAGCAGCATACCGCCAAAGATATCGAAACTTTCTTCCTCCGAGCTGTTTTTGAAGCCGACTCCGACAACATCGAAGAAGTTCGTAAGCATCTGGAAACTTTGGAAGGTCACCTCCAGTTGAACTGGAAGCTGTTCGACACCTCCAAGGTGGAACGCGTTGCAATTTTCGTTTCCAAGACCGACCACTGCCTTTATGACCTGCTCCTGAAGCACCGCGATGGCGACCTGCCCTGCGAATTCAGCTGCATCGTCGGCAACCACACGGACCTTGCCAGCGTTGGCGGTTCTTTTGGCGTACCCTTCTACTACGTTCCGTCCAACCCGGACAAGAACATTCCGGAAAACCGCTTCCGCGAAATCATCGCAGAAACCAAGACTGACACCGTGGTTCTGGCCCGCTATATGCAGATTCTTTCTGCTGCCTTCACAGAAGAATTCAAGTACCGCGTCATCAACATCCATCACGGCTTCCTTCCCGCCTTCAAGGGAGCAAAGCCTTACCATCAGGCCTGGAACAAGGGTGTGAAGATCATCGGCGCTACCGCACATTTTGCTACTGAAGATCTGGACCAGGGTCCCATTATCGCTCAAGATATCCAGCGTGTACCCGAAACCGCAAGCATCAGTGAACTCGTAGAATTGGGTAAGGACATCGAAAAGCGCACCCTGTCTCAGGCTCTGAAACTTTGGTTGGAACACCGCGTATTCGTTTACGGTGGACGAACCTTTATTCTCTAAGGAGAGATTTATGTCTGAAGAAAATCAGAACAACATTCCTGAAAATGACGACACCCTCACTGAATTGGATATTGCCACTGCAGTTCCTCCTGTAGAACCTGCTGCACCGGAAGCTCCTAAGCAGGAATCCGTCACCCAACCCCAGGTCATTATCCAGAAGGAAAAGGGTTTCTCTCACTATGTGGGATTTGCACTTATCTTTATCCTCTGTGTCTGCTTCTATTTTGCTCCGGGCATCGCCTTGACCTACGCTCTAAATCTGGTTCCCGGCGTCACCTTGGTGGGTATGACATCCTGGATTCTCGCAGCTATTTTCAGCGTGGTAGTCTGGCTGATTTTCAAATTGAAGATCAAGGGTTTCAAGAAATCCTTCTACTTCTACATTGGCTCTTGCGTGCTTGTGTTGGCAATTTTGATTGCTGCAGAAGTACTCACAGAACAGACAAATGTCTTCGGCGACATCCTCGCCATGCTGGCCGGTGGTCTCATCTAATTTTTTTGAGGTTTCTAAATGACTAAGACAGACACCTTCGTTCATTTTCTCGTAGAATCTGGAGCACTGAAGTTCGGTGACTTCGTTACCAAGAGTGGTCGCAACACTCCGTACTTCATCAATACCGGAGAATTCCGCACTGGCGCTTCTTTGTCTAAGTTGGCCGAATTCTACGCTGCCGCTTTCGTTGAACATTTCGACGGCAAGGCAACAAACCTCTATGGTCCCGCATACAAGGGCATTCCCCTGTGTGCAGCTACCGCAATGAAGCTTTCCGACGTGTACGCCAAGAACCTGACCTTTACATACAACCGTAAGGAAGCAAAGGACCATGGCGAAGGCGGTTCCCTGGTGGGTTACAAGTATGCAGAAAAGACCAACGTTGTCATCATCGAAGACGTGATTACCGCAGGTACTTCCGTCAACGAAACCCTGCAGATTCTCAAGAACATTGAAAATGCAAACGTGATCGGCCTTTTGATTTCTGTGGACCGCAAGGAGAAACTTGAAAACGGCAAGTCCGCTCTTCAGACTGTTCAAGAAGAATACGGCATTGAAGCTCACTCCATCGTGAACATCAATGACATCATTGCATTCCTCGAAAAGGAAGAAAACCGCAAAGCCATCAACGCTCCGGAAGGCATCCTGGAAAAGGTGTACGCCTACCGCGAACAATGGGGCGCTAAGTAAATCAAAGATTTTAATCTTTGATTCACAACGAATAATTAAGAAAGAATAATGAACAATGAAAATAGTCGCGGCTTCGCCGCACTATTCATTAGCGAGCAAAGCTCGTCATGTCATCGACTGTTAATTGATAATTAAGTCAAACGTCGCAAAAATAAACTTGTTTATTTTTATGACCGAGACACATTTTCAAAATAGCGAAGTTATTAATTGTTCATTGTCAACTGTTAATCGAAATGTGGTATCGTCTTGTTTCTTTGTGCTTGATTCTGGCTTGCATCCTCTTGGGGTGCAGCCATGGTTTACAATGGTCAAAGAAACATCCCGACTACAAACAAGCTCCCTACGGAGAACTTGCAATCGCAGGAATCCAGAACGCCTTCGTTCTCACCCGATCAGGTTGGTTTTCAAAGCGTTTAAACGTAAGCAATGACAGCATTCAGATTCTAGGAACTCAATTTTGCGTCCAGACCATGTTGAGCGAATTACGAGGCGGATACAGCAAATTGAATGTATTGCCTCCTGAAGCTTTAGCCAACGCACCTGAAGAAAGTCAAAAACTGGATGAACGAGTGTTCATGAAAGGTAAACTTCCTGAACAAGGCGTAGTGATCAAGGATAGCGCGGGAAACATTCCCTCGAAGATCTTGATTATACACGAAGCTATTATCGGAACAGATCTGTCTCGCGACGTTTTCTTTGATTACGCCCTGATTCACAACGAAAGTCCTGAACGTAGCGCAGCAAAGAATATCAGCGCCGTTGTATCCTACACCTTGTGGGACAACGAAAAGCAGCGTCCGCTCTTTAGCGCCGTAGACGAAATCCAACGTCCTGTACTTCAAATGTCCTGGGACGAATTAGCCGCATTGGTCCGTCAGACTGTTGCAGAAATCCGCAAGAATCTTTACCTGGGGGCTCGCTAATGACGCATTTCAAGTCCCTCATGTGTTTTTTGCTGGTTCTAGTATCCGTGATAACATCCGCTGCCTTTGCGGAAAACATCTACTTCAACTCCAAGTGGACTCTTTGGAAAGACGCGGACATTCTCATCTGGACTGCAGATAAGGAACTCCCCATCGACGTTAGAGAATTCTGCCTTTCTCTCAAAAGAATCAACATGGCCATTGGCGAACCCAAGTGTCGTGTCATCGGTGAATGGGAACGCGACTCCATTGCAATCCGTTACGCCACATGGCTCAGCTACAATTTGGAACCAGGTCTTTCATCTAGCTATCTGAAGGCCCGTCATCCATCCATGAGTGCAAACATTCAGTCCTTGGACGATCGCATCGTCATGTATATCGCAAGCAAGGACGACGAACTGCAAATTGCAATATTCGACGAAAGCTCCTCGGAACCCAAAGCTGCAGGCAGTGTTTCTAGAAAACCCGATAAGATTGCTTTAGGGGACGACATCGCCAGTGCCTTCTTTGACCGCAAAACGAGCCGTCGTTTAAGCAAGGAAGAACGCCAGAAAAAGTTGTCGGAGCCCGACGACTATTACAAGGAAGTCCCTCAGGTAAGAGCATGGGCCGGTGTTTCTGCAGGTTACGCCCAAGCCCACGTCCCCCTCACCCCTTATAACTGGGTTCACAGACACGTAGAAAGTAAGATTTCCAACTACCGTGCCACACGAGATTCGGTGAGCCTCTGGAACTTTATTGACGATTCTACTCCGTTGTTTACTTTGTATGGAGGAGCCATCTGGTACGGCTTTATTGGTGGTGAACTTTTCTATCGCTATAGCAACCACGTTGCCAAAACCGATAAAAAAGACTCTATCTACAAGGAACTGGATCACTGGGATTTTGGTCAGCACGAAATTGGACTGAACATGATGTTCTCTAGAACCTACAATCCCCTAAAGTGGATGGACATTCACTTATTCGGATTCTTGGGATTCCAATACAGTTTCTATTCTGAAAACATCGCCCTAAAAAAAGGCGTCAAGACCCCTTCCTCCGCCTACAAGACCCGAATCAAATTTGAGGATGTTTACAAGGGAGCCCTTTTCGGAGGTGGCGGCCAATTCGTATTCCTGCAAAATTACGGTGTAAACATCCGTACAGGTATTGCAAGCCGCGGAAAGAACGTTTATTCTGAGCCAACCCCGAACGCAGCAGCAGAACCAACCACTATCGGGGCCATGACCGTGGACTGGTTCATCAATATCGGACTTGAATACCACTGGAACCTGTAAAAGTTCCGCAACGTCATCTCAACCTTTTTTCTATTATTTCGCCCACTATGAGCGAAACACAAGAAGTAAAGAAAGAAGAAAAAGTCAATCCGTTTTTGACCCCCATTAATATTATCGAGCCCGCAAACAAGCTCCCTGACTATACTTTTGACATGTTGCCGGCCGAACAAAAGGCAATTCTTACAAAACACGGCTGGACCGACCTGATGCCCGTACAGCGCAAGACCATGCCCTACATGCTGGCAGCTCGCGACATGTTGGTACAATCCAAAACCGGTTCGGGCAAAACCGGCGCCTACGTGCTCCCCCTTTTACAGGTCATCGTTCGCGACCACCTGTTTCCCCAGGCGCTCATCTTGGTTCCTACCCGCGAATTGGCAATCCAGGTTCAAGATGAAATCCAGAAACTTTCCGAAGGTACCGGTATTAAGTCTGTTGCAATCTTCGGCGGAGTTTCCTACGAGCCCCAGCTGAAGGCACTGAAAGATGGCGTTCACATTATCGTCGCAACACCGGGTCGTTTGATGGACCATGTGCAACGCGGCAACGTGGACTTCCTTGATATTCGCGATCTGATATTGGACGAAGCCGACGAAATGCTTGGCATGGGTTTCTACCCCGACATGCAGAAGATTCGCAAGTATCTTCCCAAGCAGTTGGCATGTACCATGTTCAGCGCCACTATCCCCCAGACAGTCAAGGCTCTTGCCCGTGAATTCCAGCGTCCCTCTGCAGAGTTTCTTTCCCTGTCCTACGACAAGGTGATTGCAAACAACCTGGAGCACCGTTGGTACTCCTGCGATGTGATGGACAAGGATTCCATGACCATCAAGGTTCTGGAATACGAAAATCCCGAAAGTTGCATGATTTTCTGTAACAAGAAGTGCGACGTTAGCTACTTGGAACAGGTACTCTCCGGTTACGGCTTTGTCGTTGGTGCATTGAGTGGCGATGTAAGCCAGGCTCAGCGCGAAAAGACGTTGAATGCTTTCCGCGACAAGAAACTGCGCATCCTGATTTGTACCGACGTGGCTGCCCGCGGTATCGACGTGGACCACGTCACCCACGTGATTGTCTACGATCATCCGGACGATCACGAAGTCTACGTCCACCGCAGTGGACGTACGGCCCGTGCAGGCCGCAGCGGCGTTTGCATTTCCCTCATCACTCCGGTGGAAGAAATCGAAATCAAGAAGACCGCCGCAGACTTCGGCATCAACTTCATCAAGCAGGAGCCTCTAACCAACGAAGCTATTGCAAAGAAAGTTGCAGAACGAACCAAGCTTCAACTACAAGAAGTCAGCAAGCACTTCGGAGGCCAGAAGGCCAAGGAACGCATCAGCCACTTCATTCCCCTGGCCAAGGAACTCGCAAACGGCAGCCAGGATGACCAGATGCTTCTCGCCTACCTGCTAGATAGGTACGTTTGGAAAAAATAAGGTTTTATTATGGCTAAGATTAAAGTAAAAAACGCAAAAGAAATTGAACTCATCCGCGATGCAGGCGCCCTGGCAGCAGAAACCCTAGTTCGCGCAGGTGAAATGTGCAAGCCCGGTGTAAATACACTGGAAATCGATGAATTCATCGGAGACTTCACTCGCAAGAACAAAGGCATTTCCGCTTGCATGGGCTACCACGGCTATCCTCGTTACGCATGCATCAGTATCAACGAGGTTGTGTGCCACGGCATTCCTAGTGCAAATACTATTCTTAAGGAAGGTGACATTGTCAATATTGACATCACCACAATTCTTCAGGGATACCACGGTGACACCTCCGCAATGTTCTGCGTCGGTAAAGTTTCCAACCTAGCCCAGGAATTAGTAGACACAGCCAAGTTCTGCATGGAAGAAGGCATCCGCGCCGCAGGCGAAAACGGATCTCGTTGGAGCGACATCGGCTGCGCCATTCAAGACATCGCAGACGAACACGGATTTAGTGTTGTTGAAGACTACTGCGGCCATGGCATTGGTCGCGGATTCCACGAAGAACCCCTAGTTCTCCACTTCCGCAACTCCCAGCGCACTCCCTTCATCGAAATCGGCAACGTCTTTACCGTAGAACCCATGATCAACGTGGGCCGTCCCGGCACCAAGACTCTCTCCGACGGTTGGACCGCAGTGACCCGCGATGGCTCTCTCAGCGCCCAGTGGGAACACACTGTCGTCCGCACTAAGGATGGCATCGAAATTCTCACCCTCCCCCGCTAATGTCTCTACTCAGTAATTTTCGCGACAAGGCCGTGGAAAAATTCGTCCGTAATCACGAACTGGTCAAACGGTTCGGTGAAGTTCAGACCATTTCCATCGATTCCGAAAAAGGAACCATCGACGCCACAGTTCTCCTGAACGGAGAAATCAGTTCCATCAGGTTCCGCGCATACTATTACTTTGACGACATGGAAAAGGGAACAGACATCGTCATCCGCAAGATTACTTGCGAACGGCAATGGATTGACACTGCACTGGACTACTGGCTTGGGGATAAGACTCTTCGTTATAATATCCCAGGCCTAGCCGGCGGACTTGCAAAGATTTTGTTTTAGTATATTTCAAGCATACCCCTGCGGTATGCTTTTTATTTTGATTTTGGAGACCCTATGGAAAACAAGGAAAAAGAAAACACCTCTGCGGACAAATTAAAGGATAAGGTAACCAACATCCTATTTGATCTGCTAACCGACATTCCAGGGTCTCTCTACGGCAGGAACGACGATCCCGATGAAAAGGTAAAGCACTTAATCCGTCAGGCTTCCTTCAAGGCATCTACTGTCAGTGCCACCCTTTCCATTCCTGCTGGCGTCACAGGTCTTTTGACTTCCATTCCAGACATTGCCGCCGTATGGAAGATCCAGGCCCAACTGGTTTCCGACATTGCAGCGACCTATGGCAAATTGGCCCTGTTAAGCCGTGAGGCTATGGTGTGGTGCCTCTTCCGCCATAGCGCAGCCTCCCTTCTGCGCGACGTTGCGGTACGTACCGGCAGCCGTATCGTCGTCCAAAAGCTTTCCGTAGCAGCCCTGCAAAAGCTTCTCCAAAAACTGGGTCTCAAAATTTCACAGAAATTGGTAGGCAAAGTCGCCCTCAGGGCAATTCCCGCCATTGGCGCTTTAGGAAACGGCGCCTACACCTACTATGACACCAATGAAGTTGGGAAAACCGCCGCAGCCTACTTCAAGGCCCTTTCCGACCAGGTTCCCGACGTTGCCGACGCAGAAATTGTAGACTCCAAGGGCTAATCCGGAACAGGAATACCTGTCAAATTTCATTATAATCCCCATTTTTGAGGAAATCCAGGGTAAAAACAACTCTGGATTTTGTCGTTTTCCCCCTTTAACCGGTCTCAACCTTGAACCCTTTACGTTTTTTTTCTATCTTTGGGCGCAACTAATAAACATCAACTCCATTTGTGGAATAAACTATGAAAAACATTACTACCCACAGAAATATTGGTATTTCTGCTCACATCGACTCTGGTAAGACCACTCTTACCGAACGTATCCTTTACTACACCAAGCGTATTCACGCTATCCACGAAGTTCGTGGTAAGGACGGCGTCGGTGCCACGATGGACTCCATGGAACTCGAACGCGAACGCGGCATCACCATTCAGTCTGCTGCTACCTTCGCAAGCTGGACCCACACCAAGTCTGGCGAAGCCGACACCATCAACATCATCGATACCCCGGGGCACGTGGACTTCACTATCGAAGTTGAACGTTCTCTCCGCGTGCTTGACGGTGCTATCCTCGTTCTTACCGGCGTGGAAGGCGTTCAGTCTCAGTCTATTACCGTTGACCGCCAGATGAAGCGCTACCATGTGCCTCGCGTCGTGTTCGTCAACAAGTGCGACCGTTCCGGTGCAAATCCGCTCCGCGTTGCTGTTATGCTCAAGGAAAAGCTGAACCACAAGCCCTGCGTTATGCAGATTCCTATCGGTCTCGAAGACCAGCTGAAGGGTGTGGTTGACCTGGTTGAAATGAAGGCCTACTACTTCGAAGGCGACAACGGTGACGACATGCGCGAAACCGAAATCCCGGCTGAACTGGCTGACCAGGCTCAGGAATACCGTGAAAAGCTCGTCGACTGCTGCGCAGACTACAACGACGAAATCATGGAACTTGCTATGGAAGGCAAGTACGGTGTCGAAGACATCGATAAGGCTCTCATCAAGAAGACCATCCGCGAAGCTTGCATTAGCCTCGAAGTTACCCCCGTGTTCATGGGTTCCGCTCATAAGAACATCGGTATCCAGAAGCTCCTGGACGGTGTCGTTGACTACCTCCCCTGCCCGACCGACGTCGAAAACAAGGCTCTCGACCTGAACGACAACGAAGCTGAAGTTGTTCTGAAGTCCGAAGACAACGCTCCCATGGTTTCCTACGCATTCAAGCTGGTGAACGACCGCTATGGTCAGCTGACCTACATCCGCGTATACCAGGGTGTTATCAAGAAGGGTGACATGATCACCAACATCTCCACCGGCAAGAAGGTTTCCGTTGGCCGTCTCGTTCGTATGCACGCTGACGAAATGGTGGATATCACCGAAGCTGGTGCAGGCGACATTGTTGCTCTGTTCGGTATCGACTGCGCATCCGGTACTACCTTTACCGATGGCAAGAACAACTACAACATGACCTCCATGCACGTTCCTAACCCGGTTATCGAACTGGTGATCGAAGCTAAGAACCGTGACGACCTGGACAACATGTCCAAGGCTCTGAACCGCTTCACCAAGGAAGACCCCACCTTCCAGGTTGAAGTGAACAAGGAATCTGGCGAAACCATCATCAAGGGTATGGGTGAACTTCACCTTGACGTTTACATCGAACGTATGCGTCGTGAATACCGCGTCGACGTCCAGACTGGTGCTCCGCAGGTTGCATACCGCGAAACCATCACCCGCGCTTCCAAGTTCGACTACACCCACAAGAAGCAGACCGGTGGTAGCGGTCAGTACGCTAAGGTTGTCGGCGAAATGCGTCCGATGGCTGTTGAAGGCGACTCCGAAAAGGTTTACAACTTCATCAACTCCGTCGTTGGCGGCCGTATTCCTAAGGAATACATCCCGTCCTGCGATAAGGGCTTCCAGAGCTGCATGGCTGCTGGTTCCTTGATCGGCTTCCCGGTTGTGGGTATCGAAATGGACGTCCAGGATGGTGCATTCCACCCCGTTGACTCTTCCGATATGGCCTTCCAGGTTGCAGCTCGTATGGCATTCCGTGAAGCCTTCGCTAAGGCTGGCGCACAGATCCTCGAACCGATCATGAAGGTTGAAATCCAGACCCCGACCGAATTCCAGGGTTCCGTTGTTGGTAACGTTTCTCAGCGTCGTGGTACCATCGTCGGTACAAACGAAGAACTGGGCATGACCACCATCACCGCTGAAGTTCCGCTGTCTGAAATGTTCGGTTACGCAACTGACCTGCGTTCTATGACTCAGGGTAAGGCTGAATTCACCATGGAATTTGCAAAGTACCTCCCGGTTCCGCGCAACATCCAGGACGAACTCATCAAGAAGTACGGCGACAAGGCTGGCGCTAGAGCATAACTTCTAGAGTTCAACTCAGAATTAAAGAGTCCCGCGATTTCTCGCGGGACTTTTTTGTTTCGTCGGACACAACACAAGGAGGCTTCGCCACACACCAAACAAAAGCGAAGGCCTCCCATAAAAAAGGATTCCGCGGGACAAGCTCGCGGAATCCAGTGGAATTAGAAGAGAACAAGTGTGCTTCCTACCTTTTCCTACCGCAACGGTTCGATCAGGCATCCCCTCTCAAGAACCAGGAATAGGTTGGAAGCACAATATGAATATATTTCACAATACTTCACAAGGCATCTTTTTTTGACAAACTACTGCTCCATAAAGAAACATTCCAACATGGATTATATACATTGGGAGTAGGTTAGAATGTAGCGCTTAACCGCAACTTGGACAAAAAACAGGAAAGCTAATAAGGTGTATATTTGCAACCAAGGAGCCACCTTATGGCAGAACAGAACGAAAAAGAAACAGGGAAGCGTCGTCGCCTGAGCGCGGAAGACAAGGC
>JAZLKF010000047.1:0-225429 GCA_045597525.1 Fibrobacter sp.
TTCAAGGAGGCTTTCAGAATGGATTTCGTTCGTCCAAATTACAAGACTGTTGGTGACGCCATCTATGAAGAAGGCGAAAAGCGACGAGCCGAAGAAACCGCCCGCCGAATGCTAGCCCAAAATGAACCTATGGAAAAAATCGTCTCATACACAGACCTTTCCAAGGAAGAGGTCGAAGCACTCAAGAAATAATTTGTATCGCGTTTAAAAGGAAGGGCATCTGTCTGTGGACAGATGCTTTTTTACGAGGAAGGAAGTTCGCCTTCGGCTCTCGCAAGTTTTGGCGAACCCTCAGCGAGGGTTCGATCCTAACGCATTCAACAAACGAAAAAGAGTACCCCACAGGGGTACTCTTTTTCGTTTGAAGGAGGGTGAGGGATGGGACTACTCCTTCACTTCGTTTCAGTCGTAGCCTTTCAGGTTCGGTGCCTTGCACCGAATCCTTAACTGCGCTGAGTTCGCTTCGCTCTCGCGCAGTTAAGCGAACCCTCTGCGAGGGTTCTCATCCCCATGTCGTCTTTATGAAACAAATAGGGCGCCATAAAGGCGCCCTATTTGTTTCAAAGGAGGGTGAGGGATTCGAACCCTCGGTCCTGTGACAGACTCCGGATTTCGAGACCGGCCCAATCGACCACTCTGGCAACCCTCCGAGTTTTGCGCAATTTAGTAAAAAAGAAAAGGAAGGTCAACTGACCTTCCTCTTTCATAGTTTTATTTCGCCAAACTAGCCGTTTGCCAACGCTTCTTCCACTTCCTTGCGGAGGGGAATGGAAGGCACGGCGCCGGGGCGGCTTACTGCAATGGCAGAAGCGCGGGCGCTCATGCGGAGAGCCTGAGCAATGGGCATGCCTTCTGCGAGACCTGCCAGGAAATACCCGGTGAAGGTATCGCCGGCGGCAGTGGTATCCACAGCCTTCACGGGGAAAATGGGCTGGAACACTTTTTCTTTGCCATCGCTATATACCGCACCGTCCTTGCCCAAGGTAAGCACAATGCGTGCCTTGGGGAAACGCTTACGCATTTCTGCCAGGATTTCGTCGGGATCCGTCTTGCCGGTAACCTGATTGCCTTCTACCTCGTTCAGCAGGAAGATGCTGATCTTGGTCATATCCACCGCATCCAACTTCTCGTTAAAAGGAGACGGATTCAACGCAATCTGCATTCCCTTTTCGAAGGCCTTGTCCACAATGTAGGGCAGCATATTCACTTCGTTTTGCAGCAACAGAATGTCGTCTGCGTCAAAGTGGCTAAGCACGCCGTCCACATATTCCTGAGTCAGGCGCTGGTTTGCACCGCCATACAGCAGAATGCTATTCTGGGCGTTCTTGTCAATCTGAATGATGGTGTGGCCGGTCTGGTCATCCACCTTGGCGATGTATTCGCCGTGAACGCCGTATTCCTTACAGGCATCCAGGAAAGGCTGGCCATCTTCCCCAATCATACCGCCTTGATAAACTTCCACACCGGCCTTGGCCAAAGCCACAGACTGGTTCATGCCCTTGCCGCCAAGATAATGCTTGACAGCGCCGGTAGCTTCCGTTTCACCAGGGAGAATAATGTGGTCCACACTATAGACGTGGTCAAGATTCATGGAACCAATGTTTAGAACTTTCATGACGCAGCCTTTACTTGCCTGCATTTTCAGCAGTAATCAATGTAACCTTAACCGGGATGTTCTTTTCGACGGTCTTGCCATTCACAATTTCAGAAGCAGTCTTCACGGCGGTTTCGCCGATCAATGCCGGCTGCTGAGCGATGGTTGCAGCCATACGGCCAGCCTTGATTGCAGCAATGGCATCGTCGGTAGCGTCGAAGCCAACCACCATCACCTTCTTGCCTGCGCCAGAACTTGCTTCAACAGCACCCAGAGCCATTTCGTCGTTGGCAGCGAATACTGCAGCGATGTTGCCACGAGCCTGAAGCATGTTTTCCATGACGCTCATGCCTTCGGCACGATTGAAGTTTGCAGTCTGGGAAGCAGCAACTTTCAGCTTCTTATCTGCGATATTGTGGAAGCCCTTGCCACGGTCAATGGCGGCAGAAGAACCGAGAGTACCCTGAAGTTCTGCAGTCACAACGCCTTCGCCAAGCTTATCGACGATGTACTGGGTTGCCATTTCTGCACCGGCAACGTTGTCAGAAGCAATCTGGCAATCAACATCTACACCGTTAATGGCGCGGTCAACAGCAATTACCTTGACGCCCTTGGAAAGAGCAACCTTAACAGCGCTGGTCAATGCGTCAGAGTCAACGGCGTTGACAATCAGAACGCTCACATTTTTGCTCACAAGGTCTTCAATATCACTTGCCTGCTTGGCAACATCATCGCCTGCATCAACAACAGTGAGCTGAAGCTTCATGTCAGCAGCGGCCTTCTTTGCACCTTCAACGAGAGTGACAAAGAACGGGTTGTTCAAGGTAGAAACAGAGAGACCAATCAAGCCATTACCAACAATCTTCTGAGCTTCGGCTGCAGCCTGGAGTGCTTCAACATTGTCTGCATTCACCAGGGTAACCTTCACCGGGATGTTCTTTGCAACGGTCTTGCCGTTAGCAATGTCTGCAGCGGTACGAACTGCGGTTTCACCAATCAGACCAGGCTGCTGGGCAATGGATGCAGCCATACGGCCAGCCTTGATTGCAGCAATGGCATCGTCGGTAGCGTCAAAGCCAACCACCATCACCTTCTTACCTGCGCCAGAACTTGCTTCAATAGCGCCCAGAGCCATTTCGTCGTTGGCAGCGAATACTGCGGCAATGTCACCATTAGCCTGGAGCATGTTTTCCATAACGCTCATGCCTTCAGCACGGTTGAAGTTTGCAGTCTGAGATGCAACAACCTTAAGCTTTGCGTCAGCAACATTGTGGAAGCCCTTACCGCGATCAATAGCAGCAGAAGAACCCATAGTGCCCTGAAGTTCTGCAGTGACAACACCTTCGCCCAGCTTATCAACAATGTACTGGGTTGCAAGTTCTGCACCGGCAACGTTATCAGAAGCAATCTGGCAATCCACTTCCACACCGTTAATGGCGCGGTCAACGCTAATGACCTTCACGCCCTTGGCCTTGGCAGCCTTTACAGCGCCAGTCAACGCATCGGAATCCACAGCGTTCACAATCAAAATGCCAACATTCTTGCTGACAAGGTCTTCAATATCGCTGGCCTGCTTGGCAACATCGTCACCAGCATCCACAACGGTAAGGCCAACCTTCAATTCTACAGCAGCTTTCTTTGCACCTTCAACCAGGGTGACAAAGAACGGATTGTTTAGAGTAGAAATGGAAAGGCCAATGTTTCCAGTAGATTCAACCTTCTTGGAAGTAGTCTTTTCTTCACCGTCAATCACGATGGCGCAAGCAGTAAAGCAGAGAGCCACCAGAGAAGCGAAAAGCAGTTTAATCATTCTTTTCATAATACAAATTCTCCTTATCCTTATCTCTTACGGTCAGAAAGCACAGCCACCAGAATCACGAGGGCCTTGACCACACTCTGGTAGTAAGAAGTAACGCCCAAGATGTTCAAACCATTGTTCAATACAGCAATGATCAAAACACCAGCAATGGTACCGGCGATTCGGCCACGGCCACCATTCATACTGGTACCGCCAAGAGCCACTGCAGCAATGGCATCCAGTTCATAACCAGTACCCATAATGGGCTGGGCAGAGTCCACACGGCTAATCATAATCAGGCCAGCCAAAGCACTGAGGAAACCGGAAACGGCATAGACGCTCATCTTAACGCGGTTAATGTTCACACCAGTCAAAGCTGCGCACTTGGCATTAGAACCGGTAGCGTAAAGGCGACGACCGAAAACTGTATGCTTCAGCACAAAGTACATGATGGCGAACACCACGACAAGAATAATGATAGGAATAGGAATCTTGAAATCCGGAGCAAAGGTGAAGATGAAATTACCCTTACCCATGGCCTTGAACAAAAGGCTATCACCGGAGCTTTCTGCCAAGCGAGAAATAGGCTTACCATCCGTAAGAATCATAGCTAGGCCGCGATAAGCCGTCATAGTAATCAAGGTAGCGATGAAGGGCTGCAAACGACCCTTGGTCACCAAGAGACCGCTGATCAAGCCCAAGGCAACGCCCACCAACAAAGCCACAGGAACCGCAACAATCACCGGCACGCCATGGCCAATCATTTCGGCACAGACAATGGCGCTCAAGGCGAAAGTAGAACCTACGGAAAGGTCGATACCACCGCTAAGAATAACGCAGGTCATACCGAAGGCAATCAAGCCGTTAAAGGATGCCTGACGCAGCAAGTTCAAGAAGTTGCCCGGTTGGCGGAATTCAGGGCTGATGGCACTGATAATAACTACCAGAATTGCTAGCGCAATAAACACGCCATATTCTGACAAAAATGCACCAATATTTTTGTTTTCCTTTTTCATTAGAGGGATCCTCCTGTAGCAAGAGTCATAATTTTTTCCTGATCAGCGTCGGCACCGTTGATAATGCCCGTAACATGTCCTTCGTGGACCACCATAATGCGGTCACTCATGCCCAGAACTTCGGGCAATTCAGAGGACACCATAATCACGGCGACGCCCTTAGCAGCCATTTCATTAATGACGCTGTAAATTTCCTTTTTAGCACCGATATCCACGCCACGGGTAGGTTCATCCAGAATCAGAATCTTGGGATCGGTGTAGATCCACTTGGCAAGAACCACCTTCTGCTGGTTACCACCGCTAAGATTGCCGCATTCATGGTGAGGACCGAAGCAACGAATCTTGAATTCCTCGATACCGCGCTTCACCAAATTGGTCTGCTTGTCGGCCTGGAGTACGCCCTTCGTAGAAACCTTTCCCAGGTTACAAAGTTCAATGTTTTCGGCGATGCTCTTTTCCAGCAACAGGCCTTCGGTCTTGCGGTCTTCGGTAATGAAACCGATGCCAGCTTCGATGGCCTGACGGGGATTGCGAATGGAAACTTCCTTGCCCTCGATGAAGATCTTGCCCTTTACGAGAGGCAGATTTCCAAAGATGGAATGCATGATTTCGGTACGGCCGGCACCCATAAGGCCAGAGACGCCCAGCACTTCACCGGCGCAAACATTAAAGCTTACATCGCGGAACAGTTTTTCGTGGGTAAGGCCTTCTACACGGAGAATTTCCTTGCCGATGGCGTTATCGCGCTTGGGATAGCGTTCACCAATTTCACGGCCGATCATCATCTTCACCACGTCATCCATGGTGATGTCCTTGATGTACTTGGTATCGATGTAGGTACCGTCGCGAAGAATGGTAATGCGATCGCAAAGTTCAAAGATTTCTTCCATGCGGTGGGAGACGTAAACGATGGAGACGCCCTTCTTGCGCAGGGAATTGATCACCTCGAAAAGGACCTCGGTTTCGCTCTGGGTAAGGGCTGCGGTAGGTTCATCCATAATCAGGACCTTGGCATCCACCATCAGGGCCTTACAGATTTCAACCATCTGCTGCTGGCCCACGGACAGGTCACTCATGACGGCGTCTACGGGAATATGAACACCCATGCGGTCCATGATTTCCTGGGCCTTGGCGCGCATGGCCTTCTTGTCACAGACGCCAAAGCGATTGGTGATTTCCTTACCCATAAAGAGGTTTTCTTCTACGGTAAGGTCGAACAAAACATTCAGTTCCTGATAAATAAAAACGATGCCGGCTTCTTCCGCTTCCTTGGGGCTATGGTAGGTCACTTCCTTACCATCCACAATTACGGTTCCGGAATCTCGGGTATACACGCCCGTGAGGATTTTCATCAGCGTAGACTTGCCTGCGCCATTTTCACCCATCAAGGCGTGGATTTCACCGTCCTTAAGATTGAACGCGGCGTCTTTTAACACCTGGTTCGTTCCAAAGGACTTGTTAATGCCTTTCATTTCAACATGCATAGAGTATTTCTATCCTCCGATCAGGCAAAAATGCAACCGGCCTGCAAAATAACATTGGCATAGGGGGTAGTTTCGCCGGTGCGAATCACAGCCTTACAGGTCTCTGTGCGGGCCTTCAATTCTGCGTGGGGAACATATTCCACTTCCACGCCAGGCAACAGCTGCAAAACCTGGCTTTCCACCTGGGGATTCTTGGTCTTGATTTCTTCGGCCAAGACGATTTTTTCCACCTTCATATCCTTCACCACTTCGGTCAAGGTCTGCATAAAGGTGGGCACGCCAAAGGCCAGAGCCAGGTCAATACGTTCTGTTTCGTCGGGAATGGGTAGGCCACAGTCGCCAATGCAGATGCAGTCCGTATGGCCCAAATAACCTAGAACTCTGGAAATTTCACTGTTTAGAATACCATTTCGTTTCATTGTTCTTAACCTTCTTGCCCTCGCTTTTTTCACGTTCAAATTGGCTTTTTCTGCGTTATTTCCACAAAAAAGACCAAACACTATATAAACCAAGTTATTCTAATATAAGGTAAAGTAGTGTAAAGAGACGGCCGGGGCTATTCCATGTTGGAATATTCGCAAAAGAACCTTTGATTTTCCCATTATATTTCTACCTTTGGCGCAAATTCGAGTTAGGCGACCTAACGACTTCAGGTTTATAAGCGCGAGTGCGCTTCGGGGCTTTTCAAGATTCCACGGATTTTTTAGGAATCTTTAGATAGTGCGGCATGGGCCGCAGATGAAGTTTACAGGTCCCCTGAAGGTGATTTATGTCCAAAAAATCCTATGACAAGGATGCGGCAGACCGTATCCCTGAAGAATCTATTGATTCCACATCCAATATTGCCCGCGAGGCAGACGCCTTTTTGGCAGCACTTGCCGGCGGTGCCGACGAAGATGAAGCTGACGAAGCAGCATTCCTGGCATTAAACCCCGATGGTATTGTCGTTGATGACGACGACCAGATTGTAAATGTCGGCAAAGAGGCCACCGGATTTACCGTAGGCCAAAAGGCTGAAATCGTCGATGGCGACGTTCTGGAAGAATGCGTTGGGGACAACAAGGGCGCCGAAGATGACACTGCCGAAGTTGCTGAAGAGGAAATGTCTGAAGAAGAATCTGAAGACGAAGAAGAATTGAGCGGCGAAGCTCCCGAAGGCGACGAAGCTTTGGTTACTTTCGAAGATCTCGACTTGGCAGAACCTGTTCTTGAAGCCATCAAGAAGATGAACTATGTGACCCCCTCCCCCATTCAGGTGAAGGCAATTCCTGTTCTGCTTCAGGGCAACAACTTGTTGGGCACGGCACAGACCGGAACCGGTAAGACCGCAGCTTTCTCTTTGCCGCTTTTGTCTCGCCTGCAGTTCAACGGCCACGAGACCTCCATGCTGGTTTTGACACCCACCCGCGAGCTGGCCATCCAGGTGGCTGAAGCTATCCAGCAGTATGCAGAAAACATGCCCAAGGTTCACGTGGTTCCTGTTTACGGTGGCCAGGATATCGCCGTGCAGATCCGCGCCCTCAAGCGCCAGGCAAATATCATCGTTGCTACTCCGGGTCGCCTGATTGACCACATCAAGCGCGGCACCATTAGCCTCGGCGGCGTCAAGGCAATCGTTCTGGACGAAGCTGACGAAATGCTGGACATGGGTTTCGAAGAAGATGTGGAAACCATCCTGAAGGAAATTCCTTCCGACGCACAGCGCGCCCTCTTTAGCGCTACCATGCCCAAGAAGGTAAAGGCCATCATCGACAAGTACCTGGGCGAATACGACGAAGCCTGCATCGAGAACAAGACTACCACTGTTGAAAACATTCACCAGCGCTACATGTTCATTAAGCAGGAACATAAGATCGAAGCCTTGGCCCGCGTGTTGGAAGGCGAAGACTTTGACGGTGTCCTGATTTTTGTACGCACCAAGCAGAACACCACTGAAGTTGCCGAAAAGCTGGAAAGCCGCGGCTTCAATGTGGCCCCGCTGAACGGCGATTTGGCACAGTCCATGCGTGAACGCACCATCAACCGATTGAAGATGGGCAAGCTTGACATTGTGGTGGCAACCGACGTGGCTGCCCGCGGTATTGACGTGGACCGCATTTCCTTGGTGGTAAACTACGACATTCCTTTTGACACAGAATCTTACGTACATCGTATTGGACGTACAGGCCGTGCAGGCCGTAGCGGTGACGCCATCCTCTTCATCACTCCCCGCGAAAAACGCATGCTGAAGATCATTGAACGCGCCACCCGTCAGCCCATCGACGAAATGGAACTGCCTACCGCCGAAATCATCAGCAAGAAGCGCGTTGCAGCCTTCAAGCAGAAGGTAAAGAGCGTAGCAAGCTATGGCGAACTGGACAAGTTCAAGACTCTGATTAACGAACTGGTTGCAGAAGGCAACAACCTTACTTGCGGCGTAGAAAACGAAGATGGCTCTGTCGCCCCGCTGACTGCGGAAGACATTGCCGCAGCCGTCATCAAGATGTATCAGAAGAAGCAGCCCCTGTTCCCGGAATTGGTTCCGCTGGATGCGCCCCGCGAAGCACGCCGCGCCAAGGAACGCGCAGAACGTGGCGAAAAGTCCGGCAAGGAAAAGGGCGGCCGCGACTTTATCGGTGCAGGTACCGCCGGCTTTGACGTAGAAGATCGCAAGCGTCTGAACAAGGAACGCAAGGAAGGTCTCAACGGTGTTGAAGAAGGTTACCTCCGCTACTATCTGGGCGTAGGCCGCTTTGACCGCGTCACACCCAAGGACATCGTAGGCGCCATCGCTGGCGAAGCCAACATCAGCAGCAGCAACATCGGACGCATCAAGCTGTTCGACAAGTTCAGCACCGTGGAATTGCCGGAAGCCGTCCCGCAGGATGTGCTGGATATTCTGGCCGGCATTACCATCCGCGGTAACGATGCCAAGTTCCGCCTGATGATCGACGAACCTCCTGAACGTGATGAAGAAGGCTCCCGAGAAGGTCGCAGTTTCCATCGCGAAGGCCGCGGTTTTGGTGACAGAGGCTTTGGCGGTCGCGGTGGCCGTGGCGGCAATCGCGAAGAACGTCGTGGCGGATTCCGCAAGGACCGCGGTGACCGAGACTTTGGCGGAGACCGCAAGTTCGGAGGTAAGCGCGAAGGCTTCGGCGGCAAGCGTGAAGAACGCGGCGGTTTCGGAAAGAATCGAGAAGAACGCCGTCGTGAAAAGTTTGGCGACAAGCCCTTCCGTAAGGATCACGATGAGCGCGACTTCGGCGACAAGCCCTTCCGCAGAACCCGTCGCTTTGGCCGTGGCTAATTTGTAATGCACAACATTAAAAAAGCGCAGGTATTCCGCCTGCGTTTTTTTATACTTATTTCATGAATTCGTCTTTAATCTATATCATAGCCGTCATTATATTTTTGGCTCTTATTTTTGCCAAAACAAAAACAAACAAGAAACAAGCTCAAAAACGGCCCTATAAAAACTTCAAACATTTTGAAAAAGAAAATAGTAGAAAAAAGGCTTTCCAAGATCATGTTTTCGAGTTGGGAGGTTTCGGCGTAACCCAAGCACCAACGCGAAGTGAGGAAAGCTTCAACGCTACACCAGTTTTCAATGACGAACGAATCAACAATGACCCTCGGGGAATTTTTGGCGAAGCTGCAATGGCAGCTTTAGTGGCTAGAGTTTGCGACAATGACAAACGCCGTTATGTATTAATGCGCAATCTCTATATACCCACGAAAAACGGGACTACCGAAATTGACGCACTATTGTTGCACCAGTCTGGCATTTACGTTCTTGAAAGCAAAAACATTGCAGGCGAAATTTCAGGCGAACTTCATGATGAACGCTGGACACAGCACATGAACAAGCATTTGGAACACACATTCCACAATCCCATTAAGCAAAACATCGGTCACATACTGCCTTTGCAAAAACACTTAAATTTACGTCGAGAACAATCTCATTTCATTTCCATAATCGTATTCAGCGATCGCTGCTTATTAAGAAAAGTCCCTGCAGACAACAGATTCTGGAACATCATGCACTGCTGCGAACTACAAAAGACTTTACAAAAAACAATCGCGAATCGAAAGACAATCTACACAACCAATCAGCTGGAAGATTTCTATTGGAAACTAGAGCCCTGCATGCACGTAAGCGAACAGGTCAAAGCAAGTCACAAGGCCTACGTACAAAGCAAGGTTCGTAATTAGAACTTCAAGAAATCCTTCAAGTCCGGCTTCTTATTTTCGCTGGGTTGAACCACAGAAATAGAGCACTTGGTGTCTGCAAACGCCGCACGAACTACATCTACAATTTCAGATTCCGTCAGCTTAGCTACGGCACGTTCCGTTTCTGCCAAAGGCGTAAACCCGCCTAAATGCAAAGTCTGTTCCGCTAGGCGCATCACTCTTTTTTCAGGGCTGTCGGCACCAAGATGAATTCCGCCGATGATGTTTGCCTTGGTTCGTTCCAATTCGCCTTCAGCAAAGCCCTTAGTCATAAAGTTCCGAATTTCTTCGACAGAAAGTTTCAACGCAGTCTTTAACTGGCGAGGTTCTGTCGCCAAGGATACGCCCCAGTCCATGCAATCCTTGTACACATCGGCAGTAGAATACACCGAGTACGCAAGGCCTCGTTCCTCGCGAATCTTCTGGAACAAACGACTGGACATTCCTGCGCCAAGGGCCACATTGAAAATGGAGAGCGCAAGGCGATTTTTTTCTTCTAGCATAGTCTTGTCGAAGCTTACGCCCCAGAACAAATTTGCCTGCTGGGTGTCTTGCTTACCAACAATCTTTATGCCAGAATTCGGTTTGTACAAATCCACCGGTTCAATTTTTCCGGACTTCTTGCGACTAAGCTTTTTAGAACAAAGTTCTACCAGCGCATCATGATCCACTTTACCTGCGGCGCAAACATAAATGGGCATGTCGCAAAGAACCTGGCGTTCATATTCCCACATCTGTTCGTTGGTCAAGGACTTTACTTCTTTCACCGTTCCCGTAATGGAATGGGCAATACCGCAGCCTTTAAAATGAGTCGCATTGAAAACATCACCGCACACTTCTTCGGGAATGTCATCGTAACTGCGAATTTCCTCGATGATGACCTTGCGTTCCTTTTCCATTTCGGCCTTATCAAAACGCGGATTCATCAGCATGTCTGCAATCACGTCGATGGCAAGGCCCACATCTTCCTTGACTACGGTCGCATAGAACCCTGTTTCCTGTCGGGTGGTGTAGGCTTCAAGGTTGCCACCCCGATCTTCAACAGAACACGCAATCTGAAATGCGGTTCTATTCTCCGTGCCCTTGAAAACCAGGTGCTCATAAAAATGGCTTAAGCCAAATTCACCCGCAACTTCATGGCGAGACCCTCTAGGGAGCCAAGCCCCAAGAGCAACAGAATAAGCATGAGGCATATAATCGGTCTGAACGACAACACCATTGGGAAGCACAGTCTTGCGGTAAATTTGTTTCATAGATTTAAAAATAGCATTAATTGCCTTTTTGCGCATAAAAAAGAGTCCCTCCTTTAGGGAGAGACTCAATTTCTCGCGTGTTCGATGAACGCTATAGAATTTTTAGCAAGCTAAAAATTAAGCAGCCTTCACAGCTTCCACGACCTTAGCAAATGCAGAAGGATCTGCAACTGCCATATCAGCGAGAACCTTACGGTTCATCTTGATGTTAGCCTTGGAGAGCTTGTAAATGAACTGGCTATAGCTAATGCCGTATTCACGTACTGCAGCATTGAGGCGGACAATCCACAGAGAGCGGAAGTCACCCTTCTTGTCGCGGCGGTGAGCGTAGGCATACTGACCTGCATGGGAAACAGCGTCGATGGCCAAGCGGATGTTGGACTTACGACGGCCGTAGAAACCCTTAGCGGCCTTGAGGATATTTTTGCGGCGTTCGCGGGAAGGAACTCTAGTTTTTGCGCGTGGCATTCTTACACTCCTTATGCTACAACAAGCAGACGCTTGACGTGGTACAAATCACACTTCTTGATAAGAGCACCCTTACGGAGGTTGCGCTTACGCTTGGTGTTCATCTTGGCTTGAATGTGGCGCATACCAGCACGCTTGAACTTGACGTGGCCGGAGCCGGTCAAGCGGAAGCGCTTCTTGGAACCGCTATGTGTTTTCATCTTAGGCATTTTTACCTCTTTAGGTTATTAAGTTGAAGCCTCACCTGCTGCCTCTGGCTCGGTTACGGGCTTTGGTGCCTGGTCCTGCTTTTTGACAGAGCCTGCACCGCGTTTAGGACAGTAGATAGAAAGCATTGTATTGCCTTCGACTCTAGAGTCCATTTCCAAATCGCCAAACGGGGCCAAATCTTCCTTGGCGCGTTCCATAAGGCGCTTGCCATAGTCCATGTGTGCCATTTCACGACCACGGAACTGCATAATAAGCTTTACCTTCATGCCATCCTGAAGGAATTCACCTGCCTGCTTGATACGATAGAGATAATCGTTTTCAGCGGTCTTGGGGTGCATCTTAATTTCTTTAAGTTTCACCACGTGCTGCTTGGCCTTAGCGGCCTTAGCCTTCTTGACCTGTTCGAACTTGTACTTGCCATAGTTGATGATCTTGCATACGGGCGGCTTGGCATTGGGGGATACTTCCACCAGGTCCAGTCCGGCATCCTTAGCCATCTGCAGAGCCTTATGGGTTTCGATGATGAGAGCTTCACCATCTTCCTTCACAAGACGGATGGGAGAGATACGAATATCTTCGTTGATGCGAGTGCCGTCGCTCTGACGGTTGGGCATTTGACGGCCGCGGGGAGGTTGTAAGGCCAAGTTAAGTTCCTCTAGGTGAATTGTTTAATGTGGCTCAAAGATAGCAAGTTTTATAAAAAAGTCCAATATCTTTTCAGGGAACCCCTTTAAAAATGGACGTTTTTTTGTATAATTGGTCACAAACGCGGCGGTAGCTCAATGGTAGAGCCTTAGCCTTCCAAGCTAATGGTTGCCGGTTCGATCCCGGTCCGCCGCTCGAAGACCCATCTACGGATGGGTCTTTTTGTTATATGAATCCTCCCCTAGCCCCTCCTTTTTAGAACAAACTAGGACCGTCCTAGGACCAAAGTCTACTCCCGAAGCGTCTCCAGAAAACGCTTTAACCGGCAAGAAAAAAAAGAACTTTAAAGTTTCTCTTTAACTTTCTAAATTAGGGGCCGTATAAAACTGAAGCTACGGAGTCCCTATGCTTTTTGAACAGGCCATTGCCAATTGCATTCCCAACTACACCCGCGAAGCCGATTCCGCCCACGGTGAATCCCTCGCCATGTTCGACTATAAAGACGAATTAAAAATCAAGGATCAGGCTATTAAGGAATTTTGGGAAGTAAACCGCTTGGCCGGTTCCCCCAAGAAGATTATTGCAAGTCCTATGCCTCGTGCCTACCGCACCACCAGCAAGCGTCGTGTGACCATGGTTCCGGGCAACCTCCAGTTCGACCGTCAGGATTCCATGCTGGAACCAGAAGAACACAACAAGATTTACGACCTGCTTTTCGAAAAGCTGATTACCCCGGCATACAAGCCGCTGGCATACGCCCTCAACTGGATCATCATCCGCGGCACCTACAAGTACCGCGTGGTCATTTTCAACATCAAGAAAATTGACGCCACCATCGTCCGCAAGTTGAAGCAGATTTCCGAAGTTCTCCAGCAAAGTCCGTTCCACGTAACAGCAGCACACACTTACGTTGATACCACAGAATCCGACTACTACCTGGAAGCCAAGCGCCCCACAGAAGGTTTGAACTTCAAGCAGCTTTACGGTCCCCGTGAAATGACTTTGGATCTGGGCCACTTCCGCCTCAAGTATCCGGTCACTGGATTCAGCCAGATCAACGAAAGCCAGATTCACAACTTAATCAAGGCTGCCGGTCGCATGATGGGCCTTTCCAAGGAAGACAAGTTCCTGGACCTTTACTGCGGTTATGGCCTGTTCAGTTTCGCCCTAGGCGAAGCCGCCAAGTCTGTGCTGGGCGTGGAATGGGAAGGTCCATCCATCGAAAGCGCAAAGGCCAGTGCCAAGTTCTTGAAGAAGAACTACCGTTTCATTGCCGGCAAGATTGACGAAGATTTCATCCACCTGCGTTTGCCCAAACCTATTCCCGGTGAACCCGAAAAGATTTTGCTGGACCCGCCCCGCAAGGGTTGCGAACCTGGCGTTATCAAGGCAATTGTCATGCGCAAGCCTGTTCGCGTTTGCCACATTTTCTGCGGTACCGACGAAATCCCCGCATCCCTCAAAGAATGGGAACGCTACGGTTATCAGGTTCGCGAAGTGCAGCCCCTGGACTTGTTCCCGGGAACTCCGCACTTGGAAACCATCGTGACCTTGGAAAAGAAATAACGACATTGACTATCGTATGAAGATAATCATTTGTATCGCAGTCTTTTTCATCTTCATAGTCACTTGGTTTGTCATTCCCTATTCTCCACTGAAAACAGATTTTTCTAACGACAACATCGTACTCAAGGAAAAATCTGTTTTGTACAGGAGTGATGAAGTTTTTAAGGAATCCGATTTTGCAGCCATGCCTTCTGCCATCCAGAAATACATCGGCAATGCTGGCTACATCGGCACCCCAAAAATGAACTCCTTGCACATGGAGTACCTTGACGTAGATTTCAAGCAGGGCAAGAACGGTCCTAACTTGAAAATCGATTATATCCAGAACAACTACGTCAAAGAACCTGCAAGAATGGCCTTGATTTTAAGCAGTATGTTTGGAATTCCGTTCCAAGGTTACGATTACTACAGCAATGGCGTCGGAGGAATGAAGGGCGTCATCGCAAAACTTTTGACGTTGTTTGACCAAAGAGGCCATGAAATGGACGTGGCCTGCTTGGCAACATTCCTCGCAGAAAGTGTATTCTTTCCTAGCGTCTTGCTGCAAGACTACATCAGCCTGGAAGAAGTCAACGACCATCAGGTTCGTGCCACCATTACGTTTCGCGACCAAAAAGCATCCGGCATTTTCACATTCAACGAAAAGTACGAAATGACTTCCTTCACTACAAAGGACCGCGCCGTAGTCAACACCGACGGAACTACGGAATATGTTCCTTGGACCGCAGCCTGCGACAACTACATTACGGGTGCAGACGGAATCAAGCGTCCAACCACATTCAAAGCCATTTGGAATTACACCGATGGCGATTTTGTCTACTTTGACGGTCAAATCTCAAAGATTGATTACGAATAAAACATTCCCAAAGGGATAGGTATTTTTCTAAATTTCAAATCATGAACGAAGTTGTAGAAAAGCCAGCCCTTTGGACCCGAAATTTTGTAACCTGCGCGGCTGCGAACTTTTTGCTATTCTTTAGTTTCTACCAGCTGTTGCCGGTTTTGCCGCTGTATATTTTTGAAAAATTCCAGACCGACAATTCTACAGCCGGATTTATTATTTCGCTGTACACTATCGGCGCTTTGTGCTGCAGACCCTTCGCCGGGTTCCTAGTAGACAGTCTCAGCCGCAAGCCGTTGTACTTTTGGACATTCTTCGCCTTTACCCTTTGCTTTGTGGGATACTGGACTATTGGGCTTTTACCCTTGATGGCAGTAGTCCGTTTTATGCATGGTGTATTCTTTGGAATTTCTACAACCGCAAGTAACACCGTTGCCATCGATACATTACCGGCCAGCCGACGCGGCGAGGGCATCGGCTATTTCGGCATCAGCGTAAACTTGGCTTTCGCCACCGGCCCCATGACCGGCATGTTCTTGTACGAAGGACTTGGTGCCAACATAGTATTTGCCATTTCCGTTGCACTTTGCGTTGTCGGTTTAATACTGGTGAAAACGTTGAAGGTAAAGCCTCGCGAAAAAAAGCCCCACGCCCCCCTTTCTTTGGACAGATTCTTTTTGACTAAGGCCATTCCTCAATTCATCAATTTCATTTTTGTAGGTTTCGCCTACGGTCCTGTGACCAATTACATTTCTCTTTATGCAAAAGAATTGGGCATTGGCGGAAGCGGCTGGTTCTATGCACTTATTGCTGCAGGCTTAATCATGAACCGGGTTTTGACAGGCCGCTTGATTGACCGCGGTTGGCTAACCCGCCTAATCGGAATAGGCATGACCCTGATCGTCGTAGCCTACACGATTCTCGCCTTCTGCAATAGCGCCATAGTATTCTTTGTTTCAGCGTTCCTCATTGGAACAAGCCTCGGTCTTATTTTCCCGGGGTACCAGACCATGTGTGTCAACTTGGCGCGCCACGACCAGCGCGGCACAGCCAACAGCACCTATCTCAGCGGATGGGACATCGGTATCGGCGCTGGAATTTTGGTGGGTGGATCCATGGCAGAGCATTTTGGTATGCACCAGCAGGTGTTTGTCGCTTGCGCCATAGCTCTAGCCCTTGCCGACATTATGTTCTGGACATTCACCTCCAAGCATTATCTAAAAAACAAGTTGGAAGGAGTCTAAGATGAAACCCTGGAAACTTCTGGACAGTTCATTTTTAGTGGATGCACCCTGGCTGAAGGTGGCCAAGGAAAAGTGCGAACTGCCCAACGGAAAAGTCATTGACGATTTTTACACCTTGTGGCAGCCGGACTGGGTTTTGATCCTTGCACGAACCGCAGAAGGCAATTGGGTTATGACAGAGCAATACCGTCATGGTACCGGCAAAATCGCCTTGGAATTTCCCGCAGGGATTATTGACAAGAACGAAACTCCAGAAGAAGCTGCGATCCGCGAGCTGCAGGAAGAATGCGGGTACAAGACCGTCGGCAAAAATGCGGGCGAAAGCGACACTGAGCTTCAATACCTCGGAGCCTACCCTGTCAATCCGGATCGTCACCGTGGAAAATTCCATGTGGTTTTCATTGACGGCGTTTTCCGTGCAGGCGAAACCAGTTTCGACGACACCGAAGAGATTGAATCTAAGGAAATGTCCGACGAAGAACTGCAGGCAAAAATGCTGAACGGCGAATTCAGCCACCCTCTGCAAATGGCGGGCTATTTCAAATGGAAACTCGCGCACTAAAGCTTCCTATTCTTGTGCTAGGGCTAAACGGCGTTCCTGGTTACGCCTTGTTCCGCCATTTCAACAAGTTGTTTGGCGGAACCGACGAAAGCGACGGTACCAGCGGGACCATTCATCCGGCCCTACGCCATCCTGATGCACAGCCGCCCCTTATCGGGATTCGCCCTATTAAACATCCCTGCGTTTTTGGACAGGACGTTGTTGCCATCGACGCGGAAGATACTGCAGGACTCACGGCGCTTTTCGAGAAGTACAAATTCAAGACGGTCATTGACGCCAGCGGAAACTGCGCGCTGAAAGCCTGCGAATGCGACTCACCCCGAAGCCGCCTATTAAATTGCGAACAGGGCGTTGACGCAGCCCAGCTAGCAGCAGACTACAACTGTATCTACGTGAGAATTTCCACGGACATGGTCTGGAGCGGAAGCGAAGAGACCGCACACCTTCGCCCCTATACCGATGACACGCCCAAGGACCCCATCCACAATTATGGCAAGCACCAGCTGGAAGCTGAAATTGAAATCAGCCGCACAAAGCCCGACGCTGTTATGCTTCGCGTGCCATTGCCCATGGACTACGCCCCCGGCGGATGCGCTGGCGCCATCGACTGGATCAGTTACCGTTTCAGACCAGGCCGCCCCGCCACACTTTATACCGACGAATATCGCAGGCCCATTTACGGCAACGACATGTGCCGTGTAGTGCAATACATTTTGGAACATGAATTCCCTGCAGGCATCTACAACTGCGGCGGGCCTCGTCGAGTCACCTTGTATAACGCGGGCCAATTAGTAAACGCCATTGGCGGCTACCCCGCAGAATTACTCCACGGTTGTCCGCGAATTGAAGCTGGTCCCATGCCGCCGCGAGTCGGCGACTTGGACATTGACAGTAGTAAGCTTTATAGTTTATTGCCTCCGGGATTCATTCGTCCCTGGCCATTTGACGACGCAATCATGCCAACAGATAGGGACTGGCATAAGACCTTTGGTCGCAACGAAACCGACAAACACAAAGTCGGCAGCGAAGAAGCCATCTACCGGTTGTTAGTTATTGGGGAAAAATACTAACGCGATTATCCCAGTTCACGTTCACGAGTGAAACTTTTTCAAAAATTCACGGTGCAATTGCTTGTCACCGTATTTGTCTTCTGCACCTTCACGAAGATCATCATCAGAGTAACCTGACAGCACACTGGTCAAAGTCATATGACGACGGAATTCATCATAAGTAAAGCAAATTCTAAAAGTGCGATAGGCCACAATGCCGCGGCCCCATTCAGGTTCCAAGGTAATTCGACGACGGGTCTCATCAAGAGGACCATGAGCCAATTGTACCTTCACAAAACTGAGTAAATCAAATTCTGAATTTTCGCAAATCCAGCGATTCATTTTTTCAAATTGTTCGTTACAACTAATTTCCCATAAATCCAGATTTTGCTCTTCCACCCAACCAGCTTTTGCATCAGGGAATGCATCAGCCATGGGAATATAAGGCTTTATGTCAATGATGGGCGACTCGTTTAGTAAATCCGCTTCATCCACAAAAAGAGTCAAGCCTTCAATTTTCAGAAGACGAACACAGCTCAAACCAATGGGATTGGGGCGGTAGGGAGAACGACTTGCAAAAGTTCCCACGCGGTCTTTTCCTTTTGGAGGAACAGGGGGACGTGTGGTTGGGCGCCATCCTTCGTTTTCATGAAATTGGAAAAGAACCCAAATGCGTTCAAAGCCATCAAGATCGCGAAGTGCTGTCTCAAAATTACAACCCGAATTCAAGACGATTCTTCCTGGATGTCCAGCAAACAGACGACCCTGTCGAGGAGCGTCATACTTGTATACAGCATCGCCAAAAAAAGTTCCAATTGGATTTATTTCCATGTAACCAAATTTAGATTTTCTATTTTTCCAAAGTCCTTATTCCACTGGAGTTATCCAATGAAACATTCGACTTTTGCATTCAAGGCTTTTACTTCAGCCATTTTAGCATCCGCTATGTTTTTATTTAGCGCCTGCGATTCAAAAAAAACAAACATTCGTTTTGGTTCCGGCAACAAAGGCGGCCTTTATGACACCTATGCAAACACCTTCGCAGAAAAGATAAATGCAGCCGATGCGGGTTTTAAAATCCAGGTCAAGAACACCGCAGGTTCCCACGCCAATATCCGTCTTATGGAAGAGGGATTCATTGACCTCGGCATTGTTCAGGCGGACATTCTGCAAGACTACCTGATGCGTAGCCGTATGGTTTCCGCAATTTCGGCAGTGGCAGGGCTTTATACTGAATCTATTCAAATCGTGGTTTCCGCCGATTCAGAAATCCGAACCGTTGCAGATTTGCAAAACCGCCGTGTTTCCGTGGGTGAAGAAGAATCCGGCGTATTGCGTAATGCCGAAATCATTTTGGAAGCCTACGGCATTTCCTTTGATAAAATTCAAAAAGAGAATTTCAGCTTCAATGATGCAGCCGCAGCTCTTAAGGACGGAAAAATTGACGCATTCTTCTGCACCGCAGGTATTCCCACGCCATCCATCAGCGAACTTGCAAGCACTAAAAGCATTCGCATTATTTCTCTAGATGCTAGCGACATCACCAGAATCATGAATCTCCATCCGGAACTTACCGCAAGTGAAATTCCCGCCGGCACCTACGCCGGTCAAGATTCCTCTGTTCAAACTCTTGGAGCAAAGGCGGTACTTGTGGCAAGTCAGTTGGTAGATAATGCCATCGTTGAAAAAATTGCCGCAGAAGTATACGCAGTAGGATCTCAGCAAACCTCCAACATTCCCGTTGGATTCCACCCTGGCGCTGCCGCCTTCTATAAGACAAAGAACTTGACCGTCAACACCGCCGCACCTTTGCCAGGACGCGGCCCCATTCCTTCTACAGGCGACTAAGGAGACACTATGTACACATTAGATTTAGATATGTACCAAACCTTGGCCGTAGCCGTTGTTGTGCTCGTCATCGGTGCCAACCTAAAAAAACAGGTAAAGATTCTCGACAAGTTCTGCATTCCCTCTCCTGTGGTAGGCGGCATTCTTTTCGCTTTTGTTTCTTGCATTCTTTACAAGCTGAACATTCTGGAATTTCATTTTGACGAAACCCTGAAATCCATTTGCATGATGGTGTTCTTTACCTCCGTAGGTTTCAACGCCAACCTGAAAATTCTTAAGAGCGGGGGCATCAATCTGGTACTACTCCTTGTCTGTATCTGCGCACTCATCCTTTGTCAGAATGGACTTGCCGTAGCCCTCGCCAAGGCACTTCATGTAAGTCCTCTGGTTGGTCTTTCCGCAGGTTCTATCTCCATGGTTGGCGGTCACGGTACTGCAGGCGCATTTGGCCCCGTTCTTGAAGACTTCGGCATGGAAGGCGCCACCACACTTTGCACCGCAGCTGCCACCTTCGGACTTGTGGCAGGTTCACTCATGGGCGGCCCCCTCGGTCGCAAGCTCATCATCAAGCGTGATCTTCTGAAGTCCGCCAAAACTGAATTGAAAGAAGAATTGAAGGAAGAACAAAGTAAGTACAAGCGTTCCGCAAAACGTTATTCCACAGCAGCCTTCCAGCTGGCTATTGCCATGGGCGTGGGCACCTTTATCTCTACCCTACTTTCAAAAACAGGCATGACATTTCCCTCCTACATTGGAGCAATGATTGTGGCCGCCGTTATGCGAAACATTTGCGAATACAGTAGCAGGTACGAAGTCCACATGGGTGAAATCAGTGACGTAGGCGGCATCTGCCTTTCATTGTTCCTGGGAATCGCCATGATCACCTTGAAACTTTGGCAATTGGCTTCCCTGGCCTTGCCCCTGGTAGTTCTGCTGTGCGCCCAAACCCTGCTCATGTTCCTGTTTGCCTACTTCATCGTGTTTAATGTTATGGGGCGCGATTACGACGCCGCTGTTCTTTCCGCAGGCGTATGCGGCTTTGGCATGGGAGCAACACCCAACGCCATGGCCAACATGCAGGCAATCACCAACCGATTTGCTCCGGCAGTAAAGCCCTACTTGCTGGTCCCTATCGTAGGAAGTATGTTTGCAGACTTTATCAACAGTCTCTGCATTACTTTCTTCATCAATCAGTTTTAACTTTTTCTAAATTTAGCCGCGATGAAAGATAAAGCACGTAAACTCATTGAAAAGTACGAAGAACTGGAATCCGAATTGGGCAATCCCGATGTTTTGGGCGACCAGACTCGTTATAACAAGATTCACAAGCAGTACAAGGGTATTGAAAAGGCCGTAATCAAGGCCAAGGAATACCTGCAGATGCTGAACGACCAGGAAGAATGGAAAATGGCTCTGGGCGATTCCGACCCGGAAATGGTGGCCATGGCAAAGTCCGAACTTTCCACCATCGAAAAGACCCTTCCCGGCCTTACCGACGAATTGCAGATTCTCATGGTTCCGAAAGACCCTTGGGACTTCCGTAACGCCACCATCGAAATCCGTGGCGGTACCGGCGGTGACGAATCCGCCCTGTTTGCCGGCGACCTGTTCCGCATGTACCGTGCCTATTGCGAAAAGATGGGCTGGAAGATTACCATCCAGGACTTGAGCGAAGGTACCGTGGGCGGCTACAAGGAAATTCGCGCCTACATCGAAGGTGACAGCGTTTACGGCACCCTGAAGTTTGAAAGTGGAGTTCACCGCGTGCAGCGCGTTCCTGAAACAGAAACCCAGGGTCGCGTCCATACCTCTGCGGCAACCGTGGCTATCCTGCCCGAAGCTGAAGAAGTTGACGTGGAAATCCGCGAAGCCGACATCCACATGGATACCTACCGTTCCAGTGGTGCTGGCGGTCAGTACATCAACAAGACCGACTCCGCAGTTCGTTTGACCCATATTCCCACAGGCGTTGTGGTCAGCTGCCAGACTGAACGTTCCCAGCTCCAGAACCGTTTGCATGCTATGGAAATGCTTCGTTCCAAGATCTTGGACGAAGTCATCGCCAAGAAGGAACGTGAAGAAGCCGCCAGCCGTAAGGCTCTCGTTGGCACCGGCGACCGTTCCGCAAAGATCCGTACTTACAACTACCCCCAGAACCGCGTCACCGACCATCGCATCGGTCTCACCCTGTACAACCTGGACCAGGTTGTTGCTGGCGACCTTCAGGAAGTCATCAACGGCCTCCAGATGGCCAACGCACAGGAAAAGCTGGGCAAGTTCCAGGCATAGTTCTGCCTGCAGGTAAGGAAAGCGCGCGTTATGGCAAACCCACAAAATGTTCCCATGACGGTTCTTGAAATTTTGAACCGCACCAAAGTGTTCTTCGAACGCAAGGGCGTACCAGACCCTCTGCTAGATGCTCAGCATATCATCAGCTTTGGTCTTGGGATGAAGAACCGCATGGATCTTTACCTGAACTTCGAAAAGCCACTGACCCCTGCAGAGTTGGACACACTCCGTCCGCTGGTAGCTCGTCGTGCCAACCGCGAACCGTTGCAGCACATTATTGGCGACACCAGTTTCCGCGGCTTCATCATCAAGTGCGACGCCCGTGCCCTCATACCTCGTTCCGAAACCGAGGATATCGTGGACATGGCAAAAAACAGCCTCAAAGGCATCGAAGCACCCTTTATCGTAGAAGTCGGAACCGGTACAGCAGCAATTTCTATTTCTTGTGCTAAGGAAATCGAAAACGTCCGCGTTGTCGCCACCGACATTTCCGAGGACGCCCTGGCTCTAGCCAAGGAAAACGCAGCCGCACACGAACTTAGTGAAGACAAGCTCATGTTCGCCCAAGGCGATTTGCTAAACGCATTGACCGACAACGTTCTTGCCACGGCTGGTAAGGCCGGTGCAAAAATTGACTGCCTAGTGGCAAATCTTCCCTACATTCCTGATTCAGAAAAGGGAAAGCTCCAACCCGAAGTTGACAAGTTCGACCCAGCCCTCGCCCTCTATGGCGGAGCCGACGGTCTGGACCTGGTCCGTAAACTTTTGCAACAGACAGACGGTCGTCTCAACAGCGGCGCGTCCATTCTCTTGGAAATTGGTTCGGAACAGGCCGCGGTGCTTGAAGCAGAAGCCAGCAACTATCCCTGGCTAACCTTCACTGGCGCTCATAAAGATTACTGCGACAACATCCGATTCGTAAGCTACAAGGCTAATTAAGAAAAATCCGGCTGATTCCAGCCGGACCTTTTTCTTTTTCAACTAACCAAATTTTTTCGAACGACCTTATCTCAGCAGACATGTTCTAGGGCATGGCACAACCCAATGCCGCTAGCACATAGGTCTCACTTTCACCCATACGGTAAAATGGCAGCAGGTCCTCGTCATCTACAAAACCTTCGCTGAAGCCGTTCATCTGTAATTGTTCATCGATACGACGTTTGAAAGAAGCAAAGCCTGACGTCCAGGGATTTACCTCCGGATATTCTACAACATTCTTTTCAACCTTATCAGCTCTAACTGTCTTTACAGTTCTCTTTCTCATATGCATTCCTTTAAGGCACCGATTAGCAATTTCATTATCGTTAATCACAAGCAAAACATTTACTAGCGCCTTGCTGAGTGCAAATATAGAAATAGCGAATGTCACAAATTGACATTCGCCGTATTTTCAAAAATTAAAGATTTTTTATTCAAAGTCATACATACTGTTGTATGTATTTTCAAGGATCTCTTCTTCCTTACTCTTCACTTCGTTTTTTACTTCTTCAGGTTTCTTATTCAATGATTCGTAGTATTGCGCAGAAAGCTTGTTCACATGTTCTTCATTTCCCTTAACACGTCTGCGCAACCGATCTAAATCCTTATCTGTAATAACCAAACGAGAATTCATCAATCTAATAGCTTCAACACCCCAAGGAGTCGTGGGATATTTGTCACGAAGTACTCTAAACACTGCATAAACGCTATCTATGCGATCAGGATTCATCTGGTAATATACCGATTTCATGTAGAGAGCCTGAACTCCTGCCTGAGTTTCCGGAAACTCCTGATAGAGGCTGTCAAACGCATTGAATGCAACCTCGTAGGCAGAATCCACAGCATCCATCCGATCTAAGGACATTTCAGAAGCAATAGTCCAAAGGGATTCTGCAGCAAGATAACGTTCCTTAGCCAAATCTTCACGAGTCTTCAAAGTCACTCGCATACCAAGATTTGCCTGAGCCTGCTTACCGTATTCTGTATCTGGATACTTTTCAATAATTTCCTTGTAAATTTCTTCGGCTGCATCAGGATCATGTTTGAATTCATCAAGAATAAACGCCTTTGCATAAGTAGCGCGAAGAACCTTAACACTATCCCTAGACTCCTCAATAATCGCAGACAGTCGATTTACCGCGCTATCAACTTCGTCAAGTTTAAACAGGAACAATTCTGCAATTTGAAATTCAGAGCTAAAGAAGCCATCTACATTGGGAATGGAATCCTGTTTGCGCAGGGAATCATTTTGATTTCGCATAGCCAGAAGTCTTTTGAGAGCGTCGCGACGATCACGGCTTTCACGGCCCCATTCACAAATAGACCTAGCGTAGAAACTGCTGTCGTAATAGACTATTGCCTGTTCGTAGTTAATCCTTTTATTCTGTTCATAATCTCCGAGAACGTAGTAGCTCCGAGAGGAAACTTCAGTTCTTGGATAATCCGTATTCACCTTTTGCAAAATCACGATACCATCGGCATATTTTTCAGCCAGCATGGTCAGTTCACCAATGCGAACCAAATAATCGGGGCGCTTGGTTTCATATTCTTCTTTCTTATAAAGTTCCTTAAATTCGTCGGCAGCTTTCAGATATTCGCCCTGCTTACCCAAGCATTCTGCGGCCTGTTCCGCAGCAGTCTGCTGTTCACGATTATTCAGCAGCTTGATTTCTTCAGCGACAAAATGATCACGGGACTTCTGCCATTCTTCCATCTTAAAGTAAAGGCCGGCCAAACGGAAATGAGCCTTACCGCGCATAAAGGGAGTGCCACTGGTATCAGATAAAACAGCCTCTAAGGCAGCAATGGCTTGTTCCGGGAAATCCCCCTTTTCATCAAGCAAGGAAAGTAGATTCAGACCTTGGAAATAATAAGGATGGTCCTTACGAGAAATCACCGGTTCCAAGGCAAAGCGACTGATATTGTATTCGCCGTTTTTGTAAAGGCAGTAGGCACGTTGGTATTCCACTGTGGTCATGGAATCGTTGTCAGCAAAATAACGTTCAAATTCATCGTACTTGGTGATAGCTTTGGACCATTCCTGCTTGTGACGGTAAGATTCACCAATCATGAACACAGCTTGAGCCGTACGCTTTTTATTATCAGGAAAACGCTCCAATACACGGGAGCCCTTTTCAATAACCTTGTCGTATTTCTGACGTTCTTCAAAACTAGGCTGAGAACTTTCCGGATCAGGAACACTATCCAAGCGAGCGTTACGCATTTCTCCGGCTTCGTCGTAAATTCGTTCCGCATTGAACAGGTGGTTCAAATATGCACAGCAAGTACAACCTTCTAAGACGAAGGAAGCCAAAAGCAGTGCTATTAATTTAAACCGAACCATACTCATTAAACTACAAAAATCTCAATCCTAATATTGGTTCAAATACTTGGTATAATCACACAGTCTCAAGCCCGGAGGCAACGCAGACTTGTCAAAACGAATCATACGGACTTCTGCAGGCTTGCCCACCACGCGGGCCAGCAATTCAAAGTTGTCCTGGGTTTCCCAAACAGCGGCATCCAAAATCAAGCCGTCACCACAATCGGTTTCACCAGTGCTGTTTCCAATACCGGAGATTCTTGAGTTCTGTTTCAGGAGCCTCGTGTAGACTTCAGGAGCAATTCCCAAGTGATTGGAATTAGAAGAAGAGTCAAACACCACCACATGAACTTCCTTAAAGTGATTCAAGGAATCAAACACAACGGTGTAGGTATGCATGTACGGAGCCGTGTAGAAGGATTCCTGCCAAACGTTGTTTGCCACAGGCCTAAAGTTATTGATGGAATACTTCTTGAAGAATTCCTTAGGCGTAGCACCATAACGAACAAGGTAATGCCCAAGCATAGTGCTAAAGTCATGCTTTGTTGCTGGAGCATTAGTACCACGGAGACTGTCTATAGCGCGATTCAAGTTAGCCGTAAGACCATCATTACGAGTAATGGGAGCCGGTCGGGTGATGTTGGTTTCCTGAATGCGCTGCTGAATGTCAGGGTACTCAGGGTCCGCTTTCTGAATGGCCTGGAACTGCTGACGGGCACGATCAAACTGGCGACCCTTAATGTAGGCACGGCCCAAGGCTTCCCGCAAGGGCAAATTTTCCGGATAACGCTCCACCAAAGGTTCCAAAATATCACAAGCGGTTTGAGCTCGATCCTGGGGGGAAAGTGCGACACCATTGCCAACACCCGGAGGAGATTTTTCACCGAGAGTAGAGGCTGCTTCACGGGCAGCAGTATAGTCCGGGTCAAAAGCCAGAATGCGCTGGTAAAGTTTTTCAGCGGCATCAAAATTTCCCTGATACTCCTTAAGGAATCCCTGGAGCAAAAGAAGTTTTGCATTAACCGGATACTGGGACAAGGCGTATTCCACAACAGCAGAGCAACTATCCAGTAAACCGGTCTGGTGATAGATATCTGCCAGCAATTCGTAAGCCTTGGGCATGTCACCATTAGTCAAGCTAATCACTGTGCGAAGTTCACTTGTAGCCTGAATCGTCCTGGAGTTATTCATCAATAATTGAGCAAACCAAAGGCGAGCTTCAACTAAGGAGGGAGCCTTTTCGCAGGCAGATCGAGCCAGTTCCAAGGCAACGTTTTCGTTGCCATTGGCATAGTAACTGCGACTATCCAAGTAGGTTGCCATACCAGAGCCGGGGAAACGGCCCTGTAACTTGCCAATCAAGAGTGCTTGACGGTCACGCTGATTTTCGGACAGTGGACTAATTTCGAACAAGGTATTGACTTCGCCCCAGATTGCAGGAAGCAGATCCGGATACAAGGCTGCCACACCATCAAAAATATCATAGGCGGAATGGTAGACCCCACCACGGGCAAGTTCAGTCGCGCGACGCAGTTCGGTTTGAGCCTGAACAGGAGCCTTGGCGATTTCTCCTTCAATATCAGGAGCATCACCACGGGGGACTGCAGTACCGGCAGGCAGACCATAGGGGACCCCGCTTACAGTGATTTTGGAAGGTCCATAAATATCATAAAGGCGCCAGCCGGCGAAAGCCAGCAGCGCACCGCAACACAAAGCCAAAAACAGGTATGCGGCCTTCTGTGCTCCAGATGAATTTTTAGCCATTAATCTTCCAGGAAGTCAGCCAGTTTTTCCTTATGCTCCTTGCTCTTCTGCAAGCGGCGCAAGGTCTTATTCTTAATCTGGCGGACACGTTCGCGGCTCAACTTCAAGTCTTCGCCAATGTCTTTCAACGTGGTGTCTTCAACAGTATCCAAACCGTAGAACATGCGAAGGATTTCTTCTTCGCGCTGAGGCAGGGAGGACAGGGTTTCCTGGATCAACTTCTTACGTTCTTCGCGTTCCATGTCTTCGTCTTGGTTGCCCTCGGAACCAAGAACATCCATAAGCGTGCTTACAGATTCACTACTGCTAGATACCGTAGCGCTATCGCCGATGGGTGCATCCAAAGAGATGTCCACAATCTTTTCCATGACTTCGACGATATCCCTTTCAAAGGGTGAGAACTCGTCCATAGCGATGGTTTTATCGTAGTCACCGTCATTCTGCATCAAGGCGCGTTTGAAACGGTTTACCAAGGCCAGCTTGTTAGGCGGAATTCGGACCGCACCCACCTGTTCAAACAAAGCCTTCTGGATGGACTGACGGATCCACCACACGGCGTAGGAAATGAACTTCACATCCTTGTCCATGTCGAAGCGCTTTGCAGCCTTGAACAGACCCAAGTTGCCTTCGTTAATCAAGTCCAAGAGAGAAAGTCCACGGCCCTGATACTTGCGAGCCACACTAACCACAAAACGGAGGTTGCCGCGAATCAGGCGCTGCAGAGCGGACTTGCGAATTTCTTCGGTATTTCCGGTCTTGATAATGGTCAGAAGAGCCGACTCCTCCTGAGGAGTCAGTGTCGGGAACCGATTCAAGTCTCGGAAGTATAGAGCTTCGTTTGCATCACTCATATCAAAAACACCTAAAGTTCAATCTCAACGTTGGATATTTGCACAAATATGGTTTTTTATGGAATTTCCGTCAATTAACCAACGGTCAATTTGTACAGTTTCTCGTAGGGATAAATACCAGAATTATGACCATCACCGAAGGTAAGACCCGCGGCATAGCGGCCAATGGACTGAACCTTCACCAGTTGGATATCCTCTGCCACTGTGGAATCGTCCAAGATCTTTACGCCGGTATGTTCATCCACGCAAAGAGCGCACGGGCAAGCGCAACGCAGAGTGCGAATATCGCAGGCGCCACGGGTACCATCGTTCCACTCGATGCCAAGTTTTCCGTCGGGAGTTCTAAAAAGTTTCTTAGGCTGAAGCATAGGACCTCCTAGACGTTTTCTTCGGGCAGGGCGCCGAATTCGTAATTGAAGCTCTTGAGGACGCCTTCATCTTCATGATCGAAGATGGAGACGGTGCGGACCATGGCGTCTGCAGCCTGCATAAAGGCCTTTGCAGATTCGGAGTTGGGATTGCTAAGCACCGCAGGTGTGCCGGAGTCGCCACAGTCGGCGACGGCAGGTTCCAGGGGAACCTTGGCAATCAGAGGCACGCCCCACTTTTCAGCAATCTTTGCACCGCCTCCCTGACGGAAGATGTAGTGAGGCTTGTTGCATTGATCGCAAATGAAGTAGCTCATGTTTTCCACGATGCCGATGACAGGAACACCCACGTTATCGAACATGGCGATTCCCTTACGGCAGTCCGCAAGGGCGACTTCCTGGGGAGTGGTCACCACAACTGCACCAGCCATGGGGCAGTTCTGGGTCAGAGTCAGCTGGATGTCGCCAGTTCCTGGAGGGAAGTCCACCAGCAAGTAGTCCAGCTTGCCCCAACGGACATGATGGATAAAATGCTGGATCATCTGGCTTACCATGGGGCCACGCCAAATGGTAGCCTTGTCGGAATCAGCGAACATGCACATGGAAACAATGCTCACGCCACCCTTGGCTTCTACAGGAGCGATGGTGTTGTCATCAAAGACTTCGGGAGCCTTGTCGATGCCGAACATGAGGCCCATGCTGGGGCCATAAATATCCGCATCCAAAATGCCCACCCGGGCCCCAGACAAACTTAGGGCCATGGCCAAGTTTGCGGTGACTGTGGACTTACCCACGCCACCCTTACCGCTAGCCACAGCCACCACATGGGCCACTTCGCCGATGTGGGAATTCTGAGGAGCGTGGGCAGCAGAGTTACCCGTCGCGGAGCCACCTTCCTTGGCGGTAAAAGTCACATTCACTTCGGTTGCGCCCATGGCCTTCACAATGGCAATGCACTGGTCCTTGAACTGGTCGCGGATCGGGCAAGTCGGCGTAGTGAGGCGAAGGTCGAAACTGACCTTTGTTCCTTCAATCTTCAGGTTCTGCACAAAATCCAGTTCCACAATATTCTTGTGAAGGTCCGGATCCTGCACGGCGCAAAGGGCCTTTAAAATGTTTTTTTCATTCAGTTCCATGATTACCCCAAAGAAAATTTAGGCATACGGAGCAGGTGAGTCATACAAGGCGGCCATTCCTCTTCGTAATGGCTTACCAAAATCAATGTAGTTTCTGTGGACAAAAGCTGCAGCAGGTGGAACAGCTTTTCACGGTATTCACCCTTCAAACCCTGGGAAGGTTCATCCAGTAACAAAACCTTAGGCGGGCGAATTGCTGCACGAGCCATCAGCACCAGGCGTTTGTCGATGGGAGACAAGGTGCGAATATTCTGGTTCACATTTTCAAAGCCCAGGTAGTTCAGCCACTCGCGGGCCTTGGCCTTTTCTTCCCAAGTGGAGTTATCCGCCCTGCAAAGGTTGGCGGTAAAGCCCGTGCAAAGAACTTCCTGCAAGGTCAAGTCTTCACGATACTGCAAGGCTAGTTCCGGAGAGAAAAATCCAAGCTTCGCCTTGTGATCCCAGATGTTCAATCCATGACCCGGACGTTCCCCCAGAAGGGTAATATCGTTGTTATAGATCTGGGGATGGTCTGCGGTAAGCATACCAAGCAAGGTGCTCTTGCCGGCACCGTTTTCGCCCATGACCGCCCAGTGTTCGCCCTTACGAACCGTCCAATTCAGGTTCTTGATAACGTCAGTTTCACCAAAACGAACGTTGATGTTCTTAAGATCGAAAAGGACTTCGGCATCGTTCTGAACCTCAGTCGCGCGAAGTGCCACGATTTCATAATCCTTCAGTTCCTTCTTGGAGAACTTGGGCTGGGCAGCAACTTCGGGCAACTTCCCTTCGTACTGGGTAAAGGTCTTGTCCGCATAAACAAAGGCAGGAATTTCAGGAAGCAGTTCATCTTCGCGGGCCAGGCGCACAGCAACCTTCAAGCCCGGGCGCTTTGCCAAGTCAGCAACACTGCCAGCCAAGCGAGCGCGGTACTCCGGATCAAGGCCTCCGAACAAATCGTTGAAATAAACCCATTCCGGTTTTTCCATCCACATGCGGGCTAAAAGAACGCGACGAAGTTCACCGTTGGAAAGACTCAAGAGTTTGCGATCCAGAATGCCCATGGCAAGGTCTGCAATCTTCAGGGCCTCATCAAGCTTGTCGGGGTCCGTTTCAGGCCAGGCCATGTCATCGATGTAGCGGTCCGTCTGCAAGAAGAACTTCTTGTTCAAAAGAAGGTTACGAACCAAAGGAGCCTCAGAATCCCCAAGGCTAATAAAACGCTGCTGAAAGAAAGGCGCCAGAGCCTGCTGGATCTTACGCTGCATGGCCTCCGACATAGTGGAGACATTCTTCTGCTGATTCAAGAAATGAGTAATGACTCGGTCAAGATCCTCGCCTTCGGTGCTAAAAATTTGCACCTGCGGGAACTTCTCGATCAAAGCCTCAAAACGTTTAAATTCCATGGGCGCAAATGTAGAAATTTTCATTTCACACCAACAAGAAAAACTCCCGACAAACCGCCGGGAGTATTGAAGAAGCAAAAACTTCTACATCCTAGAACTGTGTGATGAAATCCCAAGTGGATTCAGGAACCCAGGACTGGGTCTGGCCAGGGTCCTTGTGATCCCAAATGTGGCCACCATTTTGAGTGCACCAACGAACCGGGAAACGTTCATCTACATCCTTGTAATTGTAGCAAACATGAGGTCCACTGCCACCATATTCCGTAGCATTTTCCTTAGTCGCGTCCTTGCCCTCGGCACTTGCATACTTCAAGGCTGTGTTACGTGCGGAACGCCCCATAGCCGGTGTACAGAGATTATCCTGCAAGCCAAGCACTCCCATCCAGGCAATAGGTTTGCCGGAATGCTGAGGCAACCAAATGTTCACGTCGGCAGTTTCGTAAACGGCAACGCCACGAAGCACATGCTGATGATTACGAGAAAGACCGTTACTGAACATGGAACCGTAGCTGAAGCCTGTGGAGAACACACGGCTGGAGTCAATGCAGAGATTGCTCTGGAGATCAGCCAAAAGTTCGTCGAACAAGGTGTAGTCATCCTGAGCCCAGGGAGCCTGATTTCCGTTTCCTTCAGGAGCCACAAAGATGGTCGTCCTTTCCTTGTCCAGAGGTTTCAAGCCATAGTAGCCTTCCTGCTGAACGCCACCAGCCCAGCCGCCCATACAGTGCATACCAAACACCAGACGGTAGGGCTTGTTGTTATCATAATTGTCAGGAATATCGATACGGATGGTGCGCTTGCCCTTGCTCCACTGGAAATCGTAGCTACCAGACTTTACGCGACTCCAAGTTTTACCACAACCGCGAGTAGGAACAGGTTCATTGCCCTTGGCCCAGCCAAAGTCAAACTGAGGTTCCGCGCCGGCAGCCTTCTGCAAGGTCAACTGCACATTGGTATCCAAATTGGCCAACACAACGTTCAAAGTATCAAAACCCTCGGCAATAACCTGGAGGTTTTCACCAGCAGCCTCTTTCTTAAGAGAACGAACTTCGGAATAGCCAAAGTCATAGCCATAGGTTCCCTGAGCAGTGAACTTCAAACTCTGCTGAGCGGAACCCACTTTAATGCGTGCGAAGTATACCCCTTCCGATTTTACATAACCGCGAAGATCCACAGAACCGTAGCCATTTAATTTTTGCGCCAGCACGCGGTTGCCTACAGCATCAAAAATTTGCAACTGAACCAACTCGGAACTGGACTGAGAATAGCTCAGCACACCATTGCTTATGCTAAGATAACCCGGATGAGCCGCAATGGACTGGCCCAAGGCCATAGGCTTATCGCGCAAGGTAAATGAGCCAACACCATCAGTTGTAGCAGAAATATTTAGACCGGGCAGACTAACAGAAGCCCCCTTAACAGCCTTGCCCTTTGAGTCGGACACAGAACCTGTTAGAATGAAAGCGTCCGCAGCCGAAACAGCCAAAGCCACGGCCAAACCAAAAGAAGCGAATCCCATATGCTTCATTTTTTACTCCTTTAAATGAACCAAACCACCAAATCAAAAAATATGTTCCCCCTTAATTTTTTTATCATATACTCCAGCGATTCTCGTGGACAATATATCCAAGAAAATCAAATTTTTCTTACACATTCAAAGCCTTTAAAAGTACCAAAAACCGCGTTTATGAACGAAATTCTTCAAAAAATAGTCGATAGCACCAAATCTGGAGATATTTTTTCTACACGAATCATCCCCAAGGAAGGGCTGGAAATCTTAAGAAACGCCCCTTGGACCGAGGTTGTAGAGGCAGCCGACATCGTTCGACAGGCAAGACTTCCCGGCAAAAAGGTTGGTTACACCGCATTTAGAATCGTGAACTACACCAACGTTTGCGAAGTCACCTGCAGTTTCTGCAGTTTCTGCAGGCCTAAGCAGAGCCCGGAGGCCTACGTACTTTCCCTAGACGAAATCCGTCAAAAGACTATCGAAGCAAAGGCAAAGGGCGCAGACCAGATTTTCTTGCAGGGCGGGGTCAATAAAGAGATCCCCCTCAGCTATTACGTGGACGTATTGAAAATGCTGACTCAAGAAATGGGCGTCACCGTACGCGGCTTCTCCCCCGTAGAACTGGTCCGTATTGCAGAATTCAACAACATAAGCCTTGACGAACTTCTGGACATTTTCAAGGAAGCCGGCCTAAGCTCCGTCCCTGGCGCCGGTGCAGAAATACTCAGCGACCGCATGCGTCAAAAACTAAGTCCCCGCAAGCTTCCCGCCCAGCAGTGGTGCGACGCCCTGGCCGCCTGCCACAGGAAGGGCCTGCCCGGCAGTGCAAACATCGTCTTCGGCAGCGACGAAACAGACGAAGAAATCATCGAGCACCTGGAATACGTCCGTAAGACCCAGGACCTGGCGGTGGAAGCCGGCGTCGACGGTTTCAAGAGTTTTGTAGTCTGGACCTTCCAACCCCAAACCGACAACTTCCCCATCCGCCATGTCCGTGGCGATGAATATTTGAAACTTTTGGCCCTTAGCCGTCTTTATCTGGACAACATCCCCCACATCGAAGTATCCCTGCTGGGAATGGGCCTATCCTTAGGCGAAATGGGCTTGCATTCTGGCGCCGACGATATCAACAGTATTGTTATAGAAGAAAATGTGCTGGAAAATCACGGCCTCTCCTCTATCGAAGAAGCAGAGAAGTTCATTACAGACGCAGGGTTCAATCCCTACCGCCGCGATTTGAACTTTAGTTGCGAAAAATAAGCCTTTTTACCCCAAAATCGGCATTTTTACAAAAATTTAAGGCGGCCTTCATCAGGTCGCCTTCATCTTTTAGCCTTTGTCGAATCGTTTTACTTAGATCAGAGCCTTTCCAGCCTTGATTTGTTTAACGATGAGGTAAGCCAGCAGACAATACATATTTAACTCCTTCTTTTTCTTCTTCTCTGTGAGCGGCGCCAAAGATAATAAAATTTTACTAACACTTCAAGGGAAAAAATGTTATAGAAACGAAAATTTTTCTTTGTATTCTTTACACATTCTTGCTGCTTTACCATTTAATCATAATTCAGCTAAAATCATCCATCTACGACTGCAAAATTTGGTAATTTTGGGAACATGAAACGAACTTTGTTCCTATGCCTTGGTATGGCGATTATGGCCAGCGCACGTCCGTCTCTGAACTTAGACACGGAAAGGGTTGAAGCCGGCAAAACCTTTGGTCTGCAATTGGTATTCCCCCTGCAGGAATTACCCGAAAATCGTGGCGACATTCAAATCGAAACCAAGAACGGTTTTTCTCTTGTCAAGTTAGACAGTACAGACCAGGTTATCCGTCCGGGTTTTGACGACATGTTTGAATCATTCTTTGGCGGTGGCGGACGCGGAGCGTACAAGGCTCGCGTTTACACGTTCAAACTAAAAGCTCCGAAGAAAACAGGCCGTTTGAGCGCCGGCCAGATTTCAATGACCATTGACGGGCAAAAACACTCTATATCTGGAGAGATTCCCGTCGATATCCAGAGGGCATTTAGCGACGACGCCTTGGAAGTAACATTAAAGCCTTCCAAAACAACCATCTACGAAGGCGAACAGATCTCCGTAACCTTAGGCTTCCACACCTACGAACATTTCGAGGGAAACCTGCAGGCTACAGACATGAGCACCGGCGACGATTTCATCGTTCACCGTAGCGACCTCGCCAACATGAAATTCGAACCTGTGGAAAACAACCGTAGGGAATTGCAGGCCAGCGCAAAATTTGCATGGCTCTCCCCCACAAAGAGCGGCAGCCTCCAGATTCCGTCTTTCAAGTTCAAGTACAACAAACGCGGCGAACCCAAAATCGTCGAAGAAAAGAAACAGATGGGCGGAATGTCTTTCTCCAGCCGCACTGTCAAGCAGGAATCCATCGAAGCGGAAACCGCCACACCGCCATTGAACATAACGGTCAAGTCCTTGCCCGTCGAAGGCAAGCCGGAAGGCTTCTCCGGCATGGTCGGAAACTACAGCTTCAAGGCAGAATTCGACCGCACCGAATTAAAGGTCGGCGAAGCAATGACACTGTCCATCAGCATCAAGGGAGACGGACTTCCCGGCTCTATTGCCGACCCCAAGCTTCCTGACTTCAGCGATTTCCGTTCCGTTCCTCCGGAAAACAACATTTCCAAGAAAATTTCCGGTAGCAAAGTCGTAACCTCCAAGAATATAAAAGTGTTCCTCTACCCGAAAAAGAAAGGTGAATTCACCATTCCTGAAATCAAGTATTCTTGGTTCAACCCGGCAAAGAAGAAGTACGAAACCGCAGTGGCAGGACCTTGGAACATTATCGTAGAAAAAGGAGAAAATGCTCCCGAAGCCATCTTCCAGAATCCCGTTGCTGCAGTCGCAGGTCCTGCAACCGTCCAAAAACAGGAAATCGAGTCACTGGGCAAGGACATCCGATTTATCCATGACATGAAGGGTGCTAACGACAAACCCGCCCCCTACAAGAGTATTTGGTACTGGGCCTTAGTTGCCGCAACTATACCCTTCTACTTCTTATTGACCTTTGCAGTTTCTCGCAAGCGTAAGAACAAAAGCAACGTCGCCCTAGTCCGTAAAGGTAAGGCCAACAAGCAACTGAAGGCTCGTTTTGCAGACGCAAACACCGCTCTTTCCAAGGGCGATACCAAAGCTCTCTACGCAGCACTGGAAAACGGTTTGGTCGGCTACCTCAGTGATCTCACCAACACGGAATTCCGTGGTATGACCCGTTCCCAGATGAGACAGGAACTTGAAGATCGCAACCTAAAGGCAGAAACCATCGGTGCCATTGACAGTTGGATGGAAAAATGTGCCTTTGCAAGATTCGCCCCAGTAAGCCCCACTCCTGAAGAGCAAAAGCAGATGCTCAAGGATGTAGAAGCCCTCTGCGAAAGCCTTGATGGCTTGAAGTAAGGAGGATCCGTTATGAAGAATTTGTCTAAAGTTTTTTGCATCATTTCTTTCTTGCTGTTAACCCAATCTGCCTTCGCCGCAAACACTTGCCCAGGCATTGACGCTGGCGCCAAGGCATATAACGAAAGCGATTTTGAACGAGCCATCGACGAATGGCGTTCCTGTGCAGACAACGGAATTGAAGACGCCGACTTGTACTACAATCTAGGCAACGCCTACTTCAGGAACGCAAAGCTTGGTTTCGCCATTTTCTATTACAAATCCGCTTTGCGCCTACGCCCCAACGACGCAGACATTCTGCATAATCTAACTTACGCCCAAGCAATGACCAAGGACAAAGTAGATGAGGACGACGAAGAAAACCCGCTACTTGCAGGACTCTTCAAGGCACATCACGCTCTATCCTTAAAAGTTCAGTTATTCATCTTGCTGGGACTTTTCTGGTTCATCGCCTTCGCTGCCGTGGGCAACAAGATTTCTGTCAGTGAAAAGCGCAAGAACATCTTTATGGGAATCATCTTTGCATTGGCCGCAGTAACCAGCGTTATTGCAACTAGCGCTGGCTACAAGATCTTCCTTGCAGAAACAGAAGTTACCGGAGTGGTAACCGCAGCCGACGCTGACGTGACAAGTGCCCCCAACAACAAGGCGCAGACCTTGAATACCCTTTCCGAAGGAACCTCTTTCGAAGTTCTTTCCCAGCAAGGTCAATTTGTTGAAATTCGCTTAGGCGAAAAAGTGAAGGGTTTCGTTAAAACAAGCGACGTAGGAATTATCAAGTAGCCTCGACTTAATACAATCTCATTTTACAAAAATAAAAGTCCCGTTCACAACGGGACTTTTTTTCATTGGTTCATAACTAGTTAAACCTAAGCATCAGCGCGAGTTCAAATTGCAGAATCTGGCGAAGGTGGGCAGTTTCGTCGTCCAGTTTTTCGTGAATCTGACGATACTCTATGTAGGAACTCAAAGACGCAATCTTATTGAACTGATAACTTGCCGACGGGCGAATAAACCATTCATGGGTTCTCGAAGGTACAGTTCTTCCACCTTCCACCAAGTGAAGCTTCGGATTGTACACCTTCACAGGATCCGCGTAATCATCAAGTTTCCACTGCATGAATACGTCACCAGCATCCGCATTATTCACCCAAGGACTGTAATCTTCGCCCGTTGCATATTCCTTGCGGATGATTTTCTTAAAGTCGTAGCCAGCGGTAAGTTTCAAGTCAATATTATTCTTGAACTTGTAGAACCATTTCCACAGCTTTACGACCTTGTCAAGTTTCAACGGATAAGTAATAGTGAAATCGTCGCCTACGTTAATAGAAAAATCATTATACAGCGCCGTATGAACCCATGGAGTTTCCCAGAAGTACCTAGTAGTATCCCTTGATTCACCATTCTGGCAGGAGGGATCCTCAGGAGTTCCACTAACGCACGAAATAACCTCTTCCTTAGGACGACGATTCGTATTGTCGATTCTCAAACGCACGCTATTTTCAATGCGCATGCTATTTTCCAACAGGAAGGTAATACGAACCAGCGGATTGAAGTTGATGGATGTAGCCCAAGAATCTTCAGCACTCTGGAAGGGTCTAACTGCAGTTACATAAGATAGATCAAATCTGTGGCTTGTAGAAACACTGCGGAATGAATTCAGGAAGCTAACCTTCTGCGCAAAGTTAGGCACATTAACGCTAACGCCAATCTTGGGCCAGACGGTATTGGTATCAATATACATGGGATATTCTCTAGACTGAGAGAAATCCTCCTTCCACTGCAAATCACCAGTTACACCAATATCCCAAATCGGCAAGGTCAAACCAGAAGAAATCTGGAACTGGCGAGAAATTGAATGACGGAAATTACCCTGATAAACCAGAGTATCCACATGACGGTTACGGTACTGACCGAAGCCACGGAAATCGTCACGATGATCCAAGCCCATATCCCCAGACACGATATTCCACAAGCCACGATTGCGATAGCCATTACCTATACCAAGGCCATACAGGTAATACTGAAGCGGGGTAACATGCTGGTCTTCGTACAACTGGGCCAAGGTGAAGTTTTCACCCACCGTATTGGAGCTAGCACTCCAGTTGAAGCGTACTTCACGCCATTTGATTTTTTCCAAGGCCTTAGCTGCAGCGGATTCTTTACCGAAGTTACGGACGAAATCAAGAATCTTAAACGAAGGAGCGAACTCAAATCTGTTGGATTGAGAAATCGTCCAGAAGTTCTTGTCAATACTGGTTTCGTCCCTAAAGTTATAATCATTAGGAATAGTCTTCTGCTGGTTAAAGTCAGAAGTGAAATTCATACTAAACGGAATAAAGGGAATCAACTTGGGATTAAAACCAACCCTAAACTGCTGAGAACGAGCGCGTTCGTTGCGAAGAATACCGTAGGAGCGGCCATATTCCTTGGAACCTACACTATCCACCTGATAGTAGGTCGTGCTATCATATAGGATTTCATAGGAGTCCGGATTTTGCATGTCGATGGACATAGGTTTACCATCGGCACCCAGTTTGGGAATAGTGTCATATGCAATTTTCACCCCTCCGTGAGGAGAAACAAACACTTGACGATCTGTATGGTCAAAATCAAAAACGTAGCCGCTTGCTAGGAGACCACCATTACGAGTAGTAAAGAAATTCTCCTTTGCAAAACCTTCCCTATCTCCGCCGCCAAACATATCACGTTTGATGTTCAACGAGTAGCTGGTCGTCAAGAAGGAGAATATATTCCAACGAACATTCAACTTATGATTCAACTCGGTAGTGTAGGTAACAACCTTGTCCACCTGCGGTTCCACATAATCTGGATCGCGATTCTGGTTCACGTAACGAACATAGTTCAAGTCAAACAAAGTCAAATCAAAGGTCTGAGGCCAAGGTTCAAAATCAGATCTTGCAATATCCTTCAGCCAGGAATACTTGGACAACTTTTCAAAAGGCTTTAACTTGAACATGCTGAAAGTACCCAGCTTATATTCCAAAACAGTGTGGTAGGAATAAGTGGAATCAGCGGATGTTGTAGAACGACTTTCAGATTCGTTGTAGCTATAACTGAAGGCAGGACGTTCCAGGAACATCTGAGAGAGAACTTCTCCCAACCTTGTCTCGTGAGCCTTATAATCCTTACGGTAGCTGATGCCAAAGTTCTTTTCACGAACGTAAGACTGATAGCCCTTAGAATCAGTATTATCACGGAGTTTTTCTTCCTCGTTATTGGAGGCCACATTCAAATCACCCGTAAACATATCACTGGTCATGCCAATGAAATTATCCTTACGCAGGTGAAGGTCGTCCGTCGGTTTCATGTACGGGCGTTTTGTCGTGGAGTGATAACCCATAGAAAGCGGAATATGGAAGCCCGCGGAATCATTCAAGAACTTATTTAAGTTCATGGTGAAGTCGCCTGCCACATCCAACTGAGAAGCAGCTTCAGAAATCTTCGGCTTCGGTGAACCACCAGAAGTTGACAAGGTGGCAAAATTACCGTCCTGATAACGTACTGCACCAGAAAGAGAAATGAAGTCAGCAAAATTCACCTGGCCATTTACACGAGCAGCATATCCCCAGTCCGTATCCATATCAGATAGGCGAAGGTCATTTAGCCAGAAAGTTCCCTTCAAATCCGAGGCCGAAGCATTGGAATCCGCAATGACAACAAAACGAATCCAGTCTATACTGGTAATAGAAGGATTACCCACAAGACGGATCACTTCATCTCGAGATTCTTCACCTTCCTTAGGAGAAATTTTTTCCACCACGGCATCAATGTAAGGAGGGCGACGTTTCTTCTTCAAGTTGGAGAACTTCACCAGATCCATGGCAAAGGCGTTGGCCAGCCAGTTTTCCTCATCGCAGTCCTGTTCGCGAGTGGGGCAAGGAGACTGTTTCTTAATCGGCCTGAAGCTCCATTCGTAATAATCAGAGGAGCCTTCCAGGGATCCCTCACCGAACTGGATGGCAAATCGAACAGGAGTTTCCTCAGCTTCTGTTTCATAGTGAATTTCCATCTTCAAGGACTTGTAACTAGAGAAGTCCTTCTTGTCAGTTTCAAAAATTCGGGTAACACCAACTTCCTGACCAGGATTCATATTGTGGTAATCCAGAACCAGAGCAGTTTCCTTCAGAGGTGCATTAGAGTCCGAATCACGTTCCGTTGTAGTGTTGGGAGACTTGTGATACTTATCATGGTTTTCACGGTTATTAATCGTGGTAACAGTTACATATGTGGTATCGCTAGTACTTACGGATTCAGAAACCTGACTTTCAATTCCATTGACTTCTACAATCTGAGAATTTTCGTTGGAGCTTGTACGATAGAAGTCAGCAACAGTAGTTTCTTCCCAAGCGTTACCAACCACAGCAAGTCCAACCACCTGGACTTTGGCTTCAGAAACTCCCGGATTCAAACGGCCAATCCACATTCTTGTATACTGGGATTCAGCCAAGATAGTCAGGTAATCACTGCCAGTGGAAGAAACTATGGTATCGTACTGATTCAGCGGAATACGCCACTTGCGCCAGCCATTCTTCAATTCTTCATAGCTGATCCTGCTGGTGTCAGACAAATCAATTCGATAACGGACGTAGCTTATATCCGTGTCCAAGGATCCGTTTCTATTGATGTCTTCAGTATCAAAGGCTCGTTCACCAGAGTTATTTTCAGTACCATTGATATAGACCGGAGGATCGCTTTCCTCATCCAAGTCATCATTGAAGTTATCGCGAGCAATATCAGTGGTTGCTGCATCTACGTGAGTAGAGTTGTAAACAACACCTTCACAGCCGGCGATACGGCAATCCCAAACAATACGTTCTTCGTCATTACCGGTAGCATTGTCAAGTCCCTTATCGTGCAAGGCAGTCGTTGTGCCAAGATCGTTTTCACCATCATATCTGCCGTTAGGTTCATGACCATTAATGGACAAGTCTTCGCTAATCAAGCCCAAATCCAAATAGAGAGAACCTACGTTACCGCGAGCAACAACTTCAATGTATTTCATGTTGCTCATATCCTGGTAGTAGGAACTGTTGGGGCGCATCACACCACCCCAAGAATTTCCAGTCAAGTTATCATTGGCACGCAAGGTCATCTTCAACACCGTCAAGTGCTGATTATCTACATCAGAATTACCTACGTGAGGATAGATGTTCTTGTAAAGTTCGGTATTGTTGCTATGCCAAATAAATTCACCCGCATGACGATAGTCCAAGTTCGGGATATAGGTTGTCGCATTACTCTCTACACCGCCCGGTGGAGATGCCTGGTACCAAGAAAGACGAGACAAGGAATAGGTCAGTCCGGAAGATGTGGCTTCAAAGTCTTCCACCAAGGCAGAATTCTTTTCACTTGTATTTGCATTATGGCGACTTGCAGCAACTTCAGCTTCAAAACGCCAACTTGATGCCGCAGTGGTATTAATGCCGGGAATAGCATTCACGAAATTCGTCAAGGCAGGAATTGTATCCTGCAAACGAAGATTCATACCAAGCAAGGTACTAGAGAAAGGTTCATTACCTAAAGTCGGAGTCTTCGCAGTCGTACTCTGGCTCTTATACAAAGCGGTAATGCCGAACACAGAACCCGCACCCAGGCCGTATAAGTCCAGAGGCAGCTCGGCGCGAGCACCAAGCAAAAGCTTGTTATCTATTTCAAACAAAGGTTCACATTCGAAGGAAACCTTGATTTCCTTGTTGGGGTCAAGAGCTCGTTCGCTCAAAAGTTCAATCTGGCCCAGTTCGTAGTTGACTTCGTAGTCGGTACCGCGAATAAGAGTAGTGGATCCGGCAGTCACCTTTTCAGTGCCCGGAGAAATATCCATACAGGAGTTTCCATTTACCGCGTAGCTCGAGCTTGGATCTCGAACGCTCAAAGTAGAATTACGGCGCTTACCAACAGATTCAAAGTAGAAACGGTTTGTGTAACGGTTCAGATTGTAGACAGGTAAAGTATAGAGCTGATCCATGGCGGCTGAGGAATCCAGCAATCGCAATGGTTCCAAACAGTTCCGTCGAGCGAGTTCGGTGGCGTTTGGATCGGAATATTCAGTCAAAGGCTTACAGGGCAGCCACATTTCACCCGTATAGTCACCGGAAGCATTCCTAGTGAAGATTGTAGCATCATTAACTAAAGGACTACCAGTGGTAGTGTCCACCAATCCCAAAGTCTTCAAGAAGGATCCAGCAATACCAGACTTGTTTTTCATTCGAAGAACAAAGTTAGACGAGCTTGCATCGGAGATACCGATGTTATAAATGTTACGCAGCATCAACTTGTCGATGTCAGTCAATTCAGAAAGAGTTGCATCCCACTGGATCAAGACAAGCTTTGCTCCATCACGGATAGTCGTACCTTCACGGCCAGTTCCATCATTACTCCAGCTTGCGGCCACCAAGGTGTTACGGGTTACACCATTAATCTTAACAATACCAGTCTTGGAATCGTAAGTATAATCGCTGCTGGGAATTTCAACTAGACGTTCCACAGTCTTTTCAATGGTCTTACCAGAAGGCGTGGTATAAAGAACCTTCACATTATCAATGATACCGGTATTGATATTGGTTCCACCACGCTTGTAAAGTTTCAGATTTGTCGCAGGATAGCTGGAAGTCTTGCGGCCTGTAATCGCGGCATTGATATATGAGTTACGAATATTGTGGTTCAAGAAGTAGTAGCGATAGGCAATAAACTGTTTATCCAGCACCTGGAATTCCGTTGTGGATTCATTTGCCTTCAGAGTGTATTCTTCCTGAGAACCTCCATCCTGCGAGGCGATGGTAGTCAGGCGCCAGTCGCCTAATTTCCAGTCAGCCTTGATACCAAACAGACCTTGATGATTTTCAGAATAACCCGTAAGTTCTGTACCTGTCAAGGAGAGGTTTGTTGTACCCGCTTCTACACGTTGAAGAATATAGTCTTCAAACTCGCCCTTGAAGGACTCTTCATAAACAACACGGACCTGGTTCTTGGTTCCAAGACCCTCTTCCACATTTTGAATTTCAACAGTGATATAAGGGCCAATCTTACCCTTCACCATAAAGTTCGGCGTGTAATTTAAAGTAGGGCTAGGCCAAAGACTAGTCTTTGTACTTCCCTCAGCGTTGTCGTATTCCCCATACCCTTTCAAACGGATATCCATGGTACCCTGAAGCATCAATTTCGGCTTATCTAAACCAAAATCTCTCATCCAGGCAGGCATGGTCACAGGAATGGTAATGTCGAATACGGAACCCGTCTCAGGAGTTTCGTAACCCTCATTCGCCTGACCTATAAGACCGTTTAGCCAAAGGCTCTTGCGACCAATATCATACATGTCAGCCACATAATCAGTCAATTCTGGATAGTGGGCAGACCAAAGGGTAGTCGTATCACGTGAGATGGAATTTACACGTTTTTCACTAACATCCATTTCACGGGTAGCCACATCAATATCGTGGGTAAAGACCTGCCCCTTGTTGGTACTCATCAAACGGGGAGAGGAACCTACACCACCGAAGGGCAGCAAGCTGTTCAGCGGATTCACTGAAGGTGGCAAGGAAATATATTGCAACGAGGGCTGCCATTCCGTTTCGGCAGGATCAGCAGCTTGACTTTCGTCGGAATCTGCGGAAACAACGGAAACGGAGTCGTCCTGAGACCAGGCGAATCCTGCAGCTACGGCAAAACCCATAGCAAGCCACCAATGTTTCAAACCAGCAAAAGCCACGTTTTTTCTACAGTTTTTTAAGTCCTTTTATCGCATAGCGATACCGCCATACAAAATACTGAATTTTATTCTCAAAAACTCGGTATAACGAGGCGAAACCCCTAGAATTTGCGGGAATTTAGCAATTATTTCATTATGAGATTACAAAATTATCAGTTTTCACACTTTTTTGGGCAATTTCGGCATAAAAAGCGAAGCATTCCAACGAAAATACTACACACAACGTTTTTCCCCTAATTTTTTTGTAAATTGAGCCGAACGAGGAGGAAACTTATGAAAAACTTACTTTTAATCATTCTTGCGGCAGCCAGCATCGTTTTTGCACAAACGCCAGAAGAGATTTCTCCCAACCAGAAGCAACCTTCCTTGGATACACACAGCGGCGTATACTTTGAGGCAAGCATAGGCGGCAAGCTAATTGACTATTCACACGACAGTAAGGACGGCTGGTTTTCTAGTTATGAAGAAGAAATCGTACACGGCGAAGCCATCTCAGCCGGTTTCAAAGTGGGATGGCTAGAAAAAAATCATGTCGCCGCTTACGGAACTTTTGAATACACTTACATAAGCGGGGGCTATAAGTACACTGAACACAAAGCTTTCAGTAGTGATAAGATTTTTGATAAGCCTATTGATGCACACACCCTCTATTTAGGAGCAGGAATGCTGTTTTACCCCTTCCGTAACCCAAAATCCACAATGAGAGGATCCTACATCGGAGCATCCATTGGTTACATCAACATCAGTGGAAAGAACTCAAGTCAAGAAGAGTACCTACGACTAAACGGGGATGGATTTGGCTTTAATTTTGAATTAGGAAAAGGTTGGCACATTACTGAACATTGGCTGTTAGGCCTTGGAGGGGTAATTTCAACGAGCCTTATGAATAAGACCAATATTGAATCAAACAATCCTAAATTTCCTGCCAACAGTATACTAATCGACGGCATCACCACAAACATCGGACTTGAAGTTAAAGTCATTCGAAAATAATTCACAAAAAAAGGATCGCCCAACCTGCCTTATTCCGCTTACAGCGGAATCCGTGAACGAGAAAGGACTGGTCTCTTGACCAGTCCTTTTCGCGACCTCTAACCTACCGAAGGTTCTTTACCCTATGAAGGGTTAAAGCGGTATCTGTGAGCCTCAAGCGACTGATCTTTATCAGTCGTGGAGGCGAGAGCTTTAACCTATCGAAGGTTCTTTACCCTATGAAGGGTTAAAGCGGTATGTTAGCGTGCTTCTTCCAAAGACGCTTCTGATCCTTAGTCTTCAGAGCGTCGAAGGCTGTCACAAGGCGCTTACGTACGTCTTCCGGCTTGATGACTTCGTCAACCACGCCCATGGCAGCGGCAACGTAGGGGTTCATCAATTCGTCTTCGTACTTGGCGATGCAAGCGGCACGTGCAGCCACCGGGTCCGGAGCAGCAGAGATTTCCTTCTTGTTGATGATTTCAACAGCACCTTCTGCACCCATCACAGCCACCTGAGCGATAGGCAGAGCGAAGACGTAGTCTGCGCCCACATCCTTAGAGTTCATGGCGATGTAAGCACCACCGAAGGCCTTACGGAGAATGAGGGTAACCTTAGGCACAGTTGCTTCGGCGAAGGCGTACAGGAGCTTTGCACCGTGGCGGATAATGCCGGAGTATTCCTGCTTGCTACCAGGCATGTAACCCGGAACGTCAACGAGAGCAAGGAGAGGAATGTTGAAGGCGTCGCAGAAGCGAACGAAGCGGCCAGCCTTGGAGGAGCCGTCTACGTCGAGGGAGCCGGCGAGAACCTTGGGCTGGTTAGCAACGATACCGATAACTTCACCATTCAGACGGGCAAAGCCGATCACAACGTTCTTGCCCCAGTCCTTCTGGACTTCGAAGAAGCTGTCGGAGTCAGCGAAAGCGGCGATCACGGCGCTAACGTCGTAAGCCTGCTTGTAGTTATCCGGAACGATGTCCTGGATAGTTGCGCTCTTGTCTTCAGCAGTTTCGCAGTTAGCTTCCTGCTTGGAGAGGAACTTCTTGAAAAGCTTCTTGATGCCGGATTCGTCGGCCTTTTCTTCCATCTGGTCTGCAGCGGAAATAGGCTTGTTCTTGTTGCCCTGAGGCAGGTAAGAGAGGAGCTTGCGGACACCTTCCAAAGTCTGCTTGTCGTCATCAAACATGAAGTGAGCCACGCCGGACTTTGCGGTATGCACGGGAGCGCCACCGAGATCTGCAGCGGTGATGTTTTCACCCATGACCTGCTTAACAACAGCGGGGCCAGTGAGGAACATCTGGGAAGTGGACTTGGTCATGAAAATGAAGTCAGACAAAGCCGGAGAGTAGCAAGCACCACCAGCGCAGGGGCCCATGATTACGGCAATCTGAGGAATCACGCCAGAAGCCCAAACGTTACGGGCCATGATGGCGCTATAGCCAGCCAGGGAGAACACGCCTTCGTCGATACGAGCTCCACCGGAGTCGTTCATTGCAACAAAGGGGCAACCGGCTTCAACAGCCATGTCCATGACGCGGCAAATCTTTTCTGCGTGGCACTGACCAAGAGAACCACCACCGACGGTAAAGTCCTGAGAGGAAGCAAAGACCAGGCGGCCATTCACCTTACCGTAACCGGTAACCACGCCGTCACCCAAGACAACCTTGCTTTCCTTGAGCACGCGATTGCTGGACTTGCGCAGAGCACCGACTTCAACGAAAGTACCTGCATCGAACAACATTTCCATGCGTTCGCGGGCAGTGCACTTGCCGGACTGATGCTGCTTATCAATACGAGCAGCACCACCAGCAGCCTGAGCCTGGCCCAGGTACTCATTCAGTCTGTTCAAATGTTTTTCGTTCCACATAGTGTAAGAACTCCTTCTTTGTAATAATTTCGTTGCCAAAGATAAAAATTACCGCAAAGGCGGTCAACAAATAATGTAAACTCCATTGCATATAAGCAAGATGTGACAATATTTTAAGCCGAAGCCCCCCCCCCCACACACAAACCGAAACAGCCTTAAAGCAAAAAAAAAGCCCCGGCAATTTGCCAGGGACTTTTTACCTAAAAGCACCGAAGGGGCGACCTCATGCCGAGCGGTCTCTTTAAATAAATGCTTCGATACCTTCGCGGCACTTTTCCCACTGCTTGTTCTTCTTGCAGAGAAGGTCAAGCATCTTTTCGTAGGTAGCCGTATTGGAGAAGCCCTTCCACAGGCGACGTTCCACAGATTCACCGCTATCCTTGTCGATGGTAGTGATAGTGTCGTAGTAGTTGGAGTTATCCTTGAATTCGCTGATCAAGATACCCTTCAGGTCTTCGGTGTAGATCTTGGATGCGTACTTCAAAATGGATTCGTTGAAGTTCAGTTCGTTTTCAACCAGCCATTCGAAGTCCTGGATCGGATCACCGTAGATGAGCCAGTGCTTAAGGGCGAGGGCCACCACCAGGTCCTTCACGGCGCTACGGAAGATAAACTTGTCTTCGAGACGGCCGTTCCAGGTAATGCGGGTCAGCGGATTATCATCGTTAGCTTCGATGGAAACGCCCTTACCCGGGGTAACCTTACGGATCTTGATAGGCAAGCGGCTCAAGAGCTGCCATGCCTTGGTGAAAGCAATAGTCTTGCGGACAAAGGACTGTTCCTTTTCGGGAGCTACGCGCACGAATGCACCGAAGCAACGCTGGTACAGGGTTTCCTTGTCGAAAATGCAGTCAGAAGAACGGCATTCAGAAAGCTTACCATCCATCATGAAGAGGGTCTTAGCAAGTTCCGGACGCATACGGACTTCAAGCTTACGGGTACGGGCCTTGAGACGGACACCATCCTTATAAACGTAGGTAAAGCCTTCTTCCTGGTAGCGCTGCCAAATGAAGAACTGCAGATCGTCTGCGGCACGGAGATGGTAGCTAAACACCGGGTTCTGACGGTTGTTAGCCATGGTCACCTGGTTCAGGAAGCTGTCGGCACCAGGATAGGGCACCACAACCTTGACGAGAACCTTGGGGTTCACCGGCTTCTTGCTCTTCTTTGCGTACTGCTCGTATGTGAACAGAGACTGTGCGCCGTTAATAATCTTGGGACGGTCAATGTAAAGAACCTTCTTGCCGTCGCGATCCTTCAGGCGCAGGTCATCGCCTGTAAGAGTCATACCATTGTGCAGGAACGGGAAATCATCAACATTCACGTTCTGGTCGTCGTTGCGTTCCATAGTCTGGAAAGCGTCGATAAGAGCTGCGTTGGTATGTGTCAGGTTACCGAGGTAGGTACGGATGTTACTGGAGACGATAGCCATGTTGTGCTTTGTCTTCAGACGCTTACCCAGATTAACGTGGTAGTCAAAAATGGTGCGGATCGGGCAGAAACCGAGGAAGAGTTCGCCGTGATCGCTAGTCATGTGGAGCGGTTCAGACTCCATCACAATTTCAAGTTTATCATCTGCGGAGCGGAAATCGCGGGTCAAATCGTCGTGTTCAGCGACGATTTCCAGCTTAGCCTTGACTTCGGTCTTCCAGAGACCCAGCTTGCGGCGCATATCCTTCAAGGTACGTTCCAGTTCGGAGTCGGTCAAGTCACGGCTGGCGCGGGTACGTAACACGGTAATTTCGAGGGTTTCCATGTAAGGACGGCTTGCAGGTGTGTCGTCCTCTTCTTCTTCAGCATCGTCGGAAATCTTGTTGACAGCCCAAGGATCGGCTTCTTCACGCAAAGACATGAAGAATGGGTTAGTGGGATCGCTAGTGCGGAAAACTGCAATCTGGAGCTGCTTAAGGTCGGAATTCAGATGCTGGACAACCTTTTCCAGCGGAGTATCTTCGTCCAAGAAGATGAAGAATTCCATAAAGCCCTGGGAATACTGGAATCCGTGGAAACAGCCATTTTCGTCCAAATTTAGGTGTCTGAGCGCCTTAATACGATCAGTAGGATCATTAGGATTGAGACTCAAAAGACTAGCGACAAAAGCTAGACGGCGTTCCTGCGATTTTGTTAATTCCATTTTTTTCCTCGATCTGAAATAAGTACAACAAAGAAAACCGTTCCCGGTTCCCCCTTGCACTATTACATATATATACTATAAAAATAGTTTCAAAATCCTACGTTTGATTACAAAACGGCAAACTTTTTTATTTTTTTTTGTAAAAAAATGACATTTTTACTGCACAAATGTATAAAATTCAAACATTTTGCTTTTTTTGAGGCCTCAATTACTCTTTCCTCAGCAAAAATGCTATGATTTACCACATAGGAGTTTTGATATGAATTTGCTAGATGTCATTGCCAAAGCCAAAGCCGAAAAGGCCACTTCCCTAGATCTTTCCCAGAAGAACCTCCGCCTCCTGCCGCCGGAGCTTTTTGAACTGGATAGCCTGGAAGAACTGATCTTGGACCGCAACCTCTTGGTGGAACTTCCCGAGGACATCGGTAACCTCAAGAACCTAAAGAAACTTTCTGTCAGCGAAAACGACCTGATGGACCTCCCGGAATCCATTGGCGAACTGACCAAGCTGGAGCACCTGTACTTGGGCTACAACAGCCTGTCCGAACTGCCGGACTCCGTCGGCAACCTGAAAAACCTCCAGCAGGTGAACATCGCCAAGAACCAGCTTCTTGACCTGACTAACGAGGTTGGCAAGTGGGTGAACGTTTCCAAACTCAGCCTCCATGACAACATGCTGTCTGAAATTCCGGCAACCCTGGGCAAGCTCAAGAAGTTGAAGAAACTCTACCTGGACAACAATGACCTAACCAGCATTCCGTCTACACTCGGACATCTCGAAAGCCTGGAAATTCTCATGGTCTCTGGAAACAGTCTGGGCGCAATCCCCTCTGAATTCAGTGAACTGAAAAACCTGAAGGAGCTGGTGCTAGACGCAAATCAGCTGGCAACCCTTCCCGAAAGCCTTGCTGAATGCGACAGTTTGGAAACCATTTCCGTTATCGAAAACCCCCTGGAAGGAGGCATCCCTCGTGTACTCCTGGACAAGAAGGGCCTGAAGATTGACCAGTAAGTTCACTGGCAGACATGCATTAATGGCGGCGATGTTCTTCGTCGCCTTTTTGCTCTATGGGTGCAGCGATTACTGGCACCCTGTACAAAGTACCCCCGCCCCCACCGAGTATCAATTCAACTACTGGCTCCTAGAGAAGACCTATCTATTTGAAGAAGAACTGAAGGGTGTGGAACCCGAGGGTGACTCCGTAAGTGACTTGTACAACTCCTTGGAAGATCCCTTCACCAGATACGTCCCCCCCGCAAAAAGCGAATCCGCAAATATTTCTTTGAACACAAGCATCGTTCAAGGAGATATCGGTTTGGAGTACGCCTGGATAACTACAGCCTCCTACCCCTTAACCGTATACCGAGTCTATCCAGAAAGCCCAGCAAGTGCAGCCGGAGTTCCCCGTTACTCCCAAATATTCAGCATCAACGGCGTTTCGCTCTATAAGGACGATTTCAGTTCTTTAAACGATTTGTACGGCACCTTCAGGTCCGTCCTTGACAGCAACAAGGAAATCACCCTGGTTGTAATAACAAACGAAGCCAGTCCTGACACCCTTTCCTTTACCATGGAAAAAAGGAACGTTTATGCGCCCACGGTATTCATAGATACTTTATACGAAACAATCGTTATTACCATCACCGAATTCAAGCAAACAACTATTAACCAAACAGAAGGAACATTCGGCGAGTTAAAGGCCTACTTGGATTCGACCAAAAGCCAAACTGAGCCGCGAATCATCGATGTTAGGAACAACCCTGGCGGACATGTAAGCCAGTGCGTTTCCATGGCAGACTTATTCATTTCATCGGGCAACATTTCAACACGCTTTTGGAGAGCCTTTGACGGTAGCGGAGTTTCAAGAAAGCGAAAGAATTCCGTGGTGGCTAAAGCAGGCGATCCCGGAGAAGGTTTACCATTCGTCTTATACCAAAATTCTCATAGCGCAAGTTGCGCCGAAATTTTTACAGCAGCAATTTCCGAAGGCGCTGACATTCCTGTTGTAGGCGAAACGTCCTACGGGAAAGGCATCGGGCAAACCACCTGGCAAACACCCGCCAACGGCATCGCCATCATCACCAATCTCGAATTTTTAACACCCAAGGGAAACTCCTACCACAAGAAAGGTGTGGAGCCCAACTACCTTTGCAAAGAAAGCAACAGCATATCTTGTGCTGTAGAGGCCATCGGCAAACATTACGGAAAAACAGCCAGCCTCAAGAAAAAGTCATTAAACGAAAGGGCTATTATTCCTATTCCTAGAAATACGGAATCTCTAGCCGGAGCCTATCTTGAAGGCGAACAAAACTAAAACGGGAAAAAGGAGAAATTCATGAATTTTAAGAAAAAAATTTTCTTCCTGGGAAGCGCTTTGACGCTCATCTCTACGCTTGCAGGTTGCACATCGCCCAGCGACGATACAGAGCCCATTTTCAATCCGAACCAGAGCCCGATCACTGAAAGGCCCAATAACGAACATCATGATGTAAACGATTACGAGTTGATGTTCAACTACGATCTTCTTGACCTCTTTTACTTCTATTCCCACAGCGAATATAATGAGCTTGGCGACTTTGAAGAATATTACAACGCCAAGGGAATCTCGTCGGAGAATAAAGGCAGTTGCACTTACGACTATGCAAAAGTTTGCAACATGTATTCACACATGTCCGACCCATTCACTCGATACTTTGATCCTTTCTACGCATCTGCAATTATGACCTATTTGTCTTCATCAGAAGAAATCGTAGGTACGGGTATAATCATCAAAGAGGACATAGCTGAATCCGACACATCTATAGTTATTGACTACATTGTCGAAAACAGCCCTGCGGACAAGTCCGGTCTTATGGTAGGCGACACGATCGTAACCATAGACGGAGTAGTCATCAATTCTTCAAATGCTTTTGATAAAATGACTACTGGAGAAAAGGGTGACAAGATTGCCATCAACATCAAGCGGGGAGAAAACTCAATTACTCTGAAAGTAGCCCTCGACGTTTTCGCATTGCCTACGGTTTTGCTTTCTTTTGAAGATTCTATTCCTGTAATACAAATTACAGAGTTCACCGCTACAACCGTAAACGATGACGGAACCTATGGAGAATTCGTAAGAACCTTGAAAAAAATCAAAGACGACTACAAGGCTGCCATCATTGACCTTCGCGGAAACCCCGGTGGCGATGTGGATCACTGCAACAGAATGTCTGCTGAATTACTGAAAAAAGGCGACACAATTATCGTGGATATTGAAACAACCGCCGATTCCGCCCGCAGAAATGGAGAATGGGAGTATTTCCAGGCATTTGACACTACTGCATACATCGCCGAAGTAGATGGTATAGGCAAGGACCTATACTACGTATTCCTAGCAGATTCCGGCTCTGCAAGCTGCGCAGAAGTAATGTTGTCTGCAATCACCGTCAACAAGAAATCTCCCGTAGTAGGTTTGACTACCTACGGCAAGGGCATCGGCCAATACGTGATTCCCACATACGCCGACGGCCTCGCCCTCATAACAGGCCTTCAATCCTTGGACAAGAACGGAGACATCTACCATAAAGTAGGTATCGTACCCGACTTTGTAAGTGGCGATGAAGACGAACAAATGGCTCAGGCCATCGAATGGGCCAAGGAACGAAAAAAAGAACGTAGAACGAGCGGTTTCTACGGAGACAAATCTACAGGTCACTTTGCAAAGGCAAAGGCTCTTGATGCAGATGTAAAGAAGTTCCCCTCCAGCAGAAAGGAACTGCTGAAGCAATTGAACGGAGCTTACAAAATTCGTAAGCACAATAAGTAATTTAATCGCTTATCAATAAAGAAACGCCCGGCAAAGACCGGGCGTTTTAAATTTCTGAGAATAAAAATCTAATTAATCACGCGGCTGTGAACCATAACATCGGTAGAATCGTTAGCCTTTACTGCAGGGGTAGCCAAGGTCTCCTCGACCTGTTTACGAATTACAGCAACCTGCTGCTGCAAGCGTGCCAGGCGCTTGCCTTCTAGTTTAGGTGTTGCAATCATAGTCTTACTTGCAGGATTGATCCAAGCACCCTTTTCATTCTTAAAGCCAAAATGCAAATGAGGACCTGTGCTGCGACCTGTGGAACCTACACGGCCAATGGCCTGACCAGGAGAGACCTTGGCGCCAACACTTACGCCTCGAGAGGCCATATGCATATACCAGCTTTCAGAATTGTCGCGATGGCGAATTGCAACTTTGTTACCGCTATACTCGTCATAACCAGACACAGACACCGTACCTTCAGCTACAGCATGAATCACAGTACCGGAAGGTGCACCATAGTCGATGCCGCTGTGCATTTTTCTCTGACCAGTAATAGGATGGACGCGAGAACCAAAAGAACTGGTTATACGCAAGTGTTCCAAGGGATAACGCAAACCATCAAAGACAAGAGCGTCACCCTTTTCGGTATAGTGTGCATTATAGGAACTTCTAGGGTCTTCATCTTCGTAGCGGAAGGCCTCATGGTGACCGACGATGCGGCCTTCGAATTCCGCGTAAATGACTTTACCGCTTACCCAGTTTCCGTCTTCATCATAAGAGTCTTCCAGAAGAATTTTAAAGCGATCTCCAGGGCGAGCCAACGGGAAGGCAACCTTGCATTGCAAAACTCCACTGACTATGCCCACCATACGGCCGGGAATACCCACTTTAAACAAAATTCCATTCAGTGTACTGCCTTCTTCTAAAACGCCTGCGTAGGCAGTCTGCTTTTTCACTACAGGTTTTTCCACCAACTTGTACACAAAGCCAGAATCAGTTTTTGACACCACATGAACTGTGATAGGATTCGGAGCATAGCGGAACTTGCGAACACGATTATTGGAATCCACAGCCACATAGAATTTTTCGCCTACACGAAGTTTGAATTCCACACTATCCTGCATGGCCACATAAACCTTTCCCAGGTCCTCGTCTCCGTGACTCACCTGTGCCTTCAAGCGGCTAAAAACATGGAAGGGACCTTCGCCGGCACGAACCGTGTCCATAATGATACGGGAATTACTTATAAGATCTTCGCTTGCTTTGATTTCTTTTTTCAAAGAATCTGAAATAGATTCCAAACGAGCGTTTTCTTTTTGCAAATCTGCAATTTTTTGCTCTTCGTTACAACCCATCAGGGCAACGGCAATAGCAATAGATCCAAGAACTAAACGAAACACATAATCCTCAATATAAAAACGGGACAAAACCCCTTACAGGCTCATTTTTCCCTGCAAAATAAAAAAAGATTCCCGAACCATAGTTCGAGAATCTTTAAACAAGCTGATTTCTTTAAGAGAAATTACTTGGCAACTGCAGCAGGAGCTTCAGCAGCGTGGGTGTCGATCAATTCCATTTCGAACACGAGAACGCTGTTGCCTGGAATCTGGGGACGACCCTGAGGGCCATAAGCCAGGTTGCTGGGGATCCATGCGGTGACCTTTTCACCAACCTTCATGAGCTTGAGCATTTCGGTCCAGCCCGGAATCACAGCGGTAATGGGGAATTCCAGAGGTTCGCCACGGTCAACGGAGCTATCAAACTTGGTGCCATCCAGCAAAGTACCGGTGTAGTGAACCTTAACGATGTGACCATCAGCCGGGGTAGCACCGTCAGCCTTGCCTTCGGTAATTACTTTGTACTGAAGACCGGATTCGGTGGTAACAACACCTTCAGCAGTCTTGTTCTGTGCAAGGAATGCTTCGCCGGCAGCCTTGTTTGCTTCTGCAGCAATGCTATCCTTAGCAGCCTTTTCAGCCTGACGCTTCTGAGAAAGATCGGTCAAGGTCTGGAAAATGATAGAATCGTTCATCAAGAACTTGGAGGAATCTTCGTTGTAACGTTCCTTGAAAGCCTGAATAAACACGTCGATGTCCAAGTCGATGGAGTCGCGGGTTACCAGCTGGAAGTGAGCCTGGTTACCAAAGTGAGCACCAAGTGCATAGCTGTACTTTTCCTTTTCAGTTACCAAGGAGGTCTTGGCCTTAGGAGCAGACTGGCAAAGCTGATCACAACCTGTCATAGCAAGAGCGAGAACGCCTGCAGCAACAATCAATTTTTTGTTCATATCAATCCTCATTTTGTTAAGACGTAGTAGAAAATAGCAAAATCTACACCCAAAAAGTAAATGGAAAAACTTTTTTACTGAAAGTATTTCATATATTGCATATTGAAAAATATTAAGGATGTTCTATGTGCGGAATTGTTGCTTATATTGGGCAGAATGAAGCCCTCCCAGTGTTGATTGGTGGTCTTAAGAAGTTGGAATACCGCGGTTACGACAGTTCGGGAATTGCCGTTATCCAAGACAATGCAATTCAAACAGTACGAGCCTCTGGTAAAATCAGCGCTCTTGAAGACAAATTGCAAAAAACTTCCATCAAAAGTTCCATTGGCATCGCTCACACCCGTTGGGCAACCCACGGCGCCCCCACCGAGCAAAATGCCCATCCCCACCAGAGCTTTGACGGAAACATTTCCATTGTCCACAACGGCATTATTGAAAACTACGCCCTACTGAAAAAGAAACTTCAGGCCGACGGCGTAGAATTCAAATCCGAAACAGACACCGAAGTTGTCGCCCACCTGATTGCAAAATTCTACAAAGGCAACTTGAGAGACGCCGTTCTCAAGGCGATTTCCCTTATTGAGGGAACTTTTGGCTTGGCTGTTATTTGCAAGGATCGTCCTGGGACCCTTATTGGAGCCCGTCGTGGCAGTCCCTTGATCTTGGGTATTGGCCAGAATGAATTCTTCTTGGCAAGCGACGTTTCCGCAATCATTAGCCACACTCAAAAAGTCGTCTACCTTGACGACAACGACGTTGTTGAAATCAAGGACGGCTCCTACAACCTGTTGAACACCTTGAGCCAGCCGGTTCAGCACGAAGTTCAAGATGTGGAGTTCGATGCCGACTCCATCGCCAAGGGCGGTTTCGCCCACTTCATGCTGAAGGAAATTTTTGAACAGCCCGAAGTGCTCCGAAACACCATGCGCGGACGCCTTATGGCAGCCGAAGGTAATGCAAAACTTGCAGGTCTTGACACAAACATCAAGGAACTGCGAAACATCAACCGAATCATCATCACCGCCTGCGGCACCAGCTACTATGCCGCCATGGTGGGCGAATACATGATCGAAGATTTGGCAGGCGTTCCCGTTGAAGTGGAATACGCCTCCGAATTCCGTTACCGAAATCCCATTATCAAGCCAGGCACTTTGGTACTTGCAATTTCTCAGTCTGGCGAAACTGCAGACACCTTGGCAGCCCTGAAGGAAGCTCAGCAAAAGGGAGCCACCGCTCTCGCCATTTGTAACGGAGTGGGCTCTACCATCGCCCGTACAAGCGATGGCGGCGTTTACCTCCACGCAGGTCCCGAAATCGGCGTTGCCAGTACAAAGGCATTCACCTCTCAGGTTACTGTTCTCGCCATGATTGCATTGCTACTTGGCCGTCAGCGTCGACTGAGTTTCGAAAGCGGAGCCGACATTGTAAAATCCATGCAGGAACTCCCGGAACTTGTAGAAAAGACTTTGAAACTTTCCGACCAGATTTCCGGCATCGCCCAGAAGTATGTGAAGGCAGGAAACTTCTTGTACCTGGGTCGCCATTACAACTACCCCGTGGCCATGGAAGGCGCCTTGAAGTTGAAGGAAATCAGCTATATCCACGCCGAAGGTTATCCTGCCGCAGAAATGAAGCATGGTCCCATCGCCCTTATCGACGAAAACATGCCGGTGGTGGTGATTGCCCCCAAGGACGCTTTGTTCGACAAGGTTATCAGCAACGTTCGTGAAATCAAGGCTCGCGGCGGCAAGGTCATTGCCATCACCACCGAAGATTGTCACCCGCTGGACGAAATTGCGGACCATCTGATCAAGGTTCCCAAGACTCTGAGCATGCTCATGCCCATCCTAACCTGCATTCCTCTGCAGTTGCTAGCATACCATATCGCAGTGCTTCGTGGTAACGATGTGGACCAGCCCCGTAACCTAGCAAAGAGCGTGACTGTAGAATAGTCACATTTTTCTAAATTTTGCAGTCAATGGAAGAAGCGTTCGAACAAGAAGATTACGAAGTTCGCATTGGAGCCTTTAACGGCCCCATGGACTTGCTCGTCTATCTAGTCCAGAAGAAGGAAGTTCCTCTGGAGCAAATTTCCATTGCTGAAATCGCAGACCAGTTTTTGAAGTGGGTTGAAGAATATAGCGCCACAGATCTTTCCAAGGCAGGCGATTTCCTGTTCATGGCCAGCCGTCTGATGGCACTTAAAGTCCAAGAACTTTTACCTGCAGAAGAACGTGATCAAGAAATGCAGGAAGAGTACAACGCCGACCGCGAACAGCTAATGAAGGAAATGCTGGAATACCAGCGTTTCAAGCAAGTGGCCAGCGGCCTCCAAGAAATGGAAGGCGAGAACTTTGGAACATATTCCCGCGGTCGTATCGAGAAAACGCAAAACGACGACGACACCTTGGCAGATGCAAACATCTGGCAGTTGTTCCGCGCATATCAAAAGAGCCTGAAGACAAAGATTTCCGAAACGGTTCACCACATTGAATTGGACTACGTCACTATTCAGGACCGTCAGCAGGCCATCAACAACTTCTTAAGCGTCAACGGTCGCGCCCTATTTGAAGATTTGCTAGAAAACGATTCCCACCCCATCGTGGCTGCCGTGACCTTCATGGCCATGTTAGAGATGATCAAGACCGACGAAATCGTTTTCCGCCAAAGCGAATTGTTCGGCCCCATCTGGATTTACCGCAAAAAGAACAACGCCGAATACGCCGACGAAATGGCCCGAGAGACGGTATTCTTCTCCAAGGATCCCGAAGTCAAGAGCGGTCTTGTGGAAGCCATCCGCAATCAGGCAATGGCACGTTCTCAAGAGCAGACCGTTGGCGACCTGGCTGCAGTCATGCGCGAAGCCGTACAGTGGGCAAACAACGGAAGAAACGTTTCCGACGACGATCTTACCGCCATGCTGGAAGGCCGCGTAGATATGTCCGACGTCCAGGAAAATCCCTTCGCCGAAATGATGAAGGAAGATGAAGCTGCAGAGCAAGCTGCAGCCGGACAAACCACAAGTTCTCAAGACACTGCTGAAGTCGCAAACTCAACCGAAGAAACCGCAGAAATTTCAGAAGCAACAGAGGCAGTCACCGAGCCCGCCACCGAAACCACAGAAGCGCCTACTGTAGAACATCTCGTCGAATTCATGGACAAGAAAGAATCCGAAGAAGTCAGCGGCGAAGATCTCGGTGATGAATTTGACGGCGAATTAAGCGAAGGCGAAGAATTCATCGATGAACCTCAAGAAGAATCCTATGACGAAAATGTCGTAGAAAGCACCACCCCCGAAACAACCAACGACGAAAAGCAAATGTCCGATGAGGAATTTGCCGAATTCATGCGCAAGGCTCAGGAGTTCTACAATCAGGGCGGTAATGCAGAAGAACCATTCTCCTCTCCTGCCCCGATAATCGAGCCCGACAACGCTCTCGAAGCATCAGAAGAAGAAGAGGAACCTGTCGTCGAAGTACACACCTCAAACGAAAAGGACACTTCACCCGAAGAAGACAGCGGCCCCTCTTTCGCAGGAAACGAAATGACCGACGCCGAATATATAGCCTATCTCACGAGAAGCGCAAAGAATTTCGGCAAGAAGGAATAGTTTTGATTGTAGTTCTTCGCTTGTAATGACATCTTCGGCAAGAAATACTAAAAAGCACCGCAAGCGCGGTGCCTTTTCAATTTGAATGCAAAAACAACATTAACGCCTAATCGTCGCTACGCCCGCCCAGCAGGCCTGCGCGATAAGCCCAATACAGCAACTGCATAATGGAACCGATTGCTGCAGCCACATAGGTAAGGCCAGCGGCAAAGAGCACTCCACTTACAGCATTGTATTCACGCCCCTGGGAAACAATTTCCATACGGGCCAAGGCTTTCTTGGCACGAGCAGAAGCGTCGAATTCAACAGGTACGGTGACTAAAGTGAATAAAGTGGCGAGAGCAAACAGCAAAACACCAATCACAGCCAAAGAATAGCCTAAAGCACGACCAGCGCCCATTAGGATGATACCCGCAATAACCAACCACGGGCCAATATTAGAGCCAATATTTGCCGCAGGCACAATGACAGAGCGCAACCACATCGGGAAATAACCCTGGGCGTGCTGAATAGCATGGCCCACTTCGTGCGCAGCAACACCTGCGGCACTGGCGCTACGGCCATGATAAACTTCCCTAGACAAGTTCAAAGTTTTGTTCATGGGATTGTAGTGATCCGAAAGAAAGCCGTGATGTTCTAAAATCTGAACATCGGTGATTCCGGCATCCATCAAGATTGCCTTAGCAACGTCGGCACCGGTAAGGCCACTGGAAATACCGACTTTCTGACCGGCCTTGAAACGAGATTTCACCATCCAGGAAACGACTCCGGAAATAGCCAAGGTCACTAACAGAATGGACATGTACAAAGGATCAAACATCATAAGAAGTAAACCTCCAGATAAGCCCTACGGCGAAACATTAACATTCTAAATGTACAAAAGAAACGGGCGCCTAGTGCACCCGTTCATTCCCTTTTTTTGTCGGTTCATCTACTTTATTTGCATTTTATGCATTAGGTAGCCACCTAAAGTCTTAACACGGACCATATAGTTTCCTGAAGAAAGACCTTGAGTATTCAGAAGAACAACGCCACGGGCAATGTTTTCAAAGGATTTCATGACGGTCCCAAGAGCATTCATGACCTGCACGTTCATAACCTTACCCGCAGAATTATTCACATACCAAAAGTTTCCCTGCTTGTGTAAAAGGTTTGCTGATACAGTTGTCTTTGCAATTCCACTGACAGGTTCCGCAGTAAACATGACTGCGGTAATGGACTTGGCAGGAACAGAAAGAGAAACCTTTCCTTCGGAAACTATCGCAGAACCAGCCTTCAAGGCATTGACTTCGTGAGATTCAAAAGTTTCGCCCTTCAAATCAGACAATGTCAATGTGGAAACAGCAGCACCCATATTCTTCAAGCCCTTTACATCCAGAGAAATATTTTGAGCATCCTTCTCCGCACGATTCACGAGAATCACGGTCATTGAATCGCGATGGCTACTTACAGAAGTGTAGGCAGACACCAAAGAATCGTTCGAGGACTCAGACGGCACTCGATACTCGTGACCATAACGGCTATACAAGTGAGTGACTTCATACATGCCATCACCCCATGTCCAGGGAGTAAAAATTTCAACTCCGTTATCCATGAATGTTCCAAGCCAAGAGGCATAGGTCAATGCCGTTGTCATAGGATCCTTTTCATCAATAATAGATGTTTCGGTGAGGCCTAGGGTAATTCCATGGCCTTCGCCAAAGTACTTATCCAACCAACCACGAACTCTAGCAAAGACATACTCCTTAGTTTGATTGTTGTCCCACTTTCCGCTAACCAGCTTAATGCCGTTGGCACCTGCATAGTTGTATGTCGAATCAAAGAATACTCGATGCCAGTTCACACGGCTTTCGTAGTCTTTTTCGGTAGGATACCAGTGCATATCGAAGACATCAAGCATACGAACACCAGATCTTTTCTGCTCTTCGGCCAAGCGTTTGATGAAATACTCAAGCCAGCAATAGTTGCGGTCTTCGCCCTTACCAAGGCCGGACTTTCCTTCTGAAGCTCCAGTAGTACACCACTGCCATTCGTTGGCGACTACAGGACCCGTAAGTTTAATTTCTGGCCAAGCAGCACGAGCTTTTTTAGCAACGTCTATGTAACGTTCCACCAAAAAATCCGGATCCATATCCAAGGGAAGATCCCCATGGGTTCCATTCCAGATTTCCATTTCGTTATCCATACTCCAATACTGGAATCTGGACATGTCGTAACCAAGTTCCTTTTTCCAATGATCAATAATACCCACGGTGGAATCTGCCGGCCAGGGTTCGTTATATAGGCGATAATCACCAGCCTTTACCAAGGTCTTTCCGTCATCGGCAACTTCTCCGCCACCAGCAAGATCTAATGTGGAAGTAGCCCATGCACCATGATCCTGATAAAAATTCCAGTCAGAGAAATTGTATTCTGTAGACGACGCAGCATAACCAGTAAGTTGGAATGCGTACATGGCATCAACACCGGGCAAGTTATCCAAGACTTTCTTAGCGGTAATATCCCAGTCATGGGCATAGACGTTATTGTACCAGTCCGGATGAACCGTCATTTTTTTGCGCCAGTTATAGCGTGTCGAATTGTTACCTGTATTCGCACGCAAAAAATGCATGCCCGATTCCAGCATCTTGCTGTAGAAACCTTTTTCCTTTTCCAAAAGTTCCGCAGCTTTTTCAGGGTCCTTTTCTTCCCCATCGCCAATCACGTCAATATTTCGTCCGTAAATATAGGGCGAAATATGTTTCATTCCTGCGTCAGCATCAACAGAAATAGAAATGTCGGCTATTGCGTTAGAAACGCCCAAAGTAGCTACAGCTACCATTGCAATTTTTGCAAAGTTGTTTTTCATTTATCCCTCAAACACCGTTTTTTGATTACAAGTAAAATACTTAAAAAGTTTTCTCTTTCAAAAAGATTTCTCCTTAACAAACAAGAACCGTTGCAAAAAATGCAACGGTTCCTAGTTTAAAAGCAGAAAACTTTACATATCACCAGTTTTGAATCTTGAGAAATCCCTAATTCTCGTAAGCACCAAACCTAAAAGTAGGTAAAAAACGCCCTGTATCGCCAATGGATAGAGCAAAGATGCCGCATCGAAAATATCGGCACCCCGCTGTTCGATGGCCAGCCACGCAGGAATAGCGAAGGTTGTCGGAATCATGGCAGAAAGGCCCTTCATCCAAGCGGGTAACAAGTACGCAGGCCAGCTGAAATTACCTAGGAACAAAATAGGCATACTCAGGAAGAGGAAAATCTGCATACTCGTTTCACGACGCAGAAACACCTGGGAAAGAACCATACCAAAGTTAATCACACAGAACAGGAACACTACGGCAAAGGCAACCATAGGCAGCAACTCTCCTCGACGTGGAAAGCCGAAGATGTTATAAATGACAAAATGGTAGAACAAAATGAATGTGCAGTAGTGTAAGAAGTACGCAATGGAACGCCCAAAGTACCTATATGGCATGCGTTCGTTTTCCACCGGTGTTTCACGGAACTTACCGCGGAAACGACGGTGTCCACGAGGACCGCCAAGAATGCAAATTCCAATAATCAGAGTCTGTTGCAAAATCAGCACTAAGACACTGGGCACAACATAGTTGGAATAGCTTCCCGTGCTATTGTACATAGTTTGGATGCTGATGGGCACAGGATCTCGCATGGCCATAGCTTTTGCAGCCGGAACCTTTTTACCTAAGGCGATTCGTTTAACTTTCGTGGTGGCACCCACTGTCAAAGCGCACGTAGTAAATGCCGTACCAATATTGCCGTGAAGCATTACATAGGCGCCATGAGTGAATACATTTACATTTACATTTTCGCCATTACGAAGATCCTTTTCCATATCTTTAGGAATCACCATAAAGCCGTAAATATCTTCACGAGCTAAAGCCTCTTCTGCCTCACGGACATCTGAAAAGACGTAACGTACATCAATCTGTTGAGCAGAGGTAGACATCTGAATCAACTGGCGAGACATCACCGTGTGATCAAGATCCACTACGGCTACGGGAACCTCTGACACAGTTTGTTTCATGTACGGCGTCGGGTAGTAGAATGCATAAAGAACACCAGCAACCACAAGCAACAAGATTGCAGCAGGATCTGTATAGAACAGTTTCCATTCTGCAAAAGCAACCTTAAACAAGCGTTTGAAAAGATCAATCATTTATGAACCTCCTCAACCGTTGCATATACATAGTTCTTTTCTCTCTTGACACCCCATGTCCAGCGCTTGAACATAGTGAAGCCTCCCAGCAATTGCCAGAACAAAGCCATGCCCAGAAGAATCAAAATAGATTCCCAAGAATGCACCTTACCAATAGGGCCAAGCAACATGGAAGCCTGAACTTTAAGGATGTGTGTCAGGGGAAGGATAAAAGCAAAACCACGAACAGCAATGGGCATGGCCATTAAAGGGAAAGTTTGCCCGGCAAACGCAAAGGCAGGACCTCCAATCACGCCAGAAATACTGGTGGCAATACGCATACTTCCCGTGATTCCAACAAAAGCAGCCCCTGCGCCGGCACATGCGATTACCATAACCAACTGAGCTACGGAAACCACGATGAACTCATCGAATGTCATGGGCGTCAAGAACCTACGGGTGTAGGCATAGGTACCCATCATGGCGAACCATTGGATCACCACGACGGGAACCATGGAGGCCAGCAAAAGAACCGTACGAGATCCACCAGCCGCCGCCAAGTACTTACGCACACGACGTTCTCGCAAAGGATAGCTCAACACATAAACAGCAGCAAGGATAGACGCCAAGTGGAACACAGATGTCACCAATCCCATGCCCAAGAATCCTTGGTAATTGCCTTCAGAATTTCCAACGGATTTCAGTTGAACCTTAACAGGCTCTTCCATTGACTTTGTGAAAAGGTTGGATCCGATTGTAGAAAATACGGAACGGATTTCCTTTGTCACGAAAGTATTGGTCAAGTAGTTCTGGCCGCTGGAATAAATAGGAACTACAGGTGTTTCCAAACGAAGCGCACGACGTTCCAAATCGTAGGGCATTACGATAAATGCCTGTAATTCCCCGCGGATTATGGCGTGTTCGCATTCGCTGAGTTCGGTGCAGATTTTTGTGACATCAATAACGGGGCTTGCCCTCAAGCCCTGTTCAAGTTCGTCTGCCAACTGTGAGCGATCCTGTTTAACGATTCCTACGGGAACGTGTTGGACGATTTCCGCAGAAAACACGTCAATCATAAAGACGGAGACACCCACCGGCAACAAAAGCAATACTAACCACAATACAACATTGTGATTCAAGTACAGCAAACGGAATGTTTTGAAGAATGCTTTCAGCACAATCAAACCGTTGTTTACTTAATCTGGTCCACCGGGAAAAGCACACTCATGCCAGGGCGAAGATTTTCAATCTTATCCTTGGGACGGAGGCGAACTTCAAAGGACTTCAAATCAAAGCCACCACTTTCCTTGGAGCTGCGCCAGGTAGCGTAATCACCAACGGAAGCAATGTAGGAAACTTCCATATCCACATGCTGATCCAAAGCCGGAATGAACATATTGAATGTCTTACCCTTGGAAACATTCTTCAGCATGTCTTCGCGAAGGTGGAAAACAGCCCAAGAATCGTCCAAATCGGTGACGGCCACAACGGGCATGCCAGAGCCAACCACTTCGCCTTCTTCTACAAGCTTTACAGATACTTCTCCCGAAATAGGAGCGCGAATCTTAGTTTCTTCGAGATAGGCGTCTACTTCGGCGTTAGCACCGCGTGCCTGCAACACCAAAGCAGCTGCGGCAGCCTTGTCTTCAGAACGGGCTCCAGCAAGAGACTGATCATACTGAGCCTTGGCAGCATCGGCAGCAGACTGAGAAGCCTTCATCTGAGTTTCAGCTTCGTCACGTTTTTGCAGAGGAAGTACACCCTCATTATAAAGTTTCTGAACACGGTCGTAGGTGTTCTTAGCAAGGTTTGCGGCTTCTTGCGCGCGGTCAGCCATAGCCTTCAACGCGGTCACATCTTCGGAGCGGGCTCCATTCTTAGCCTTGCTGGCCTGAGCACGGGCAGCGCCAAGAGCTCCCTGGGCCTGCATTTTCTTCGCTTCGATTTCAGGGCTGCTTATGACAGCAACAATCGAGCCCTTCTCCACCATATCACCTTCATGGAAAAATAGGCTTTCTACACGACCAGGAACCTTACCTGCAACCAAAACACGGCGAGCTTCCATCTGACCTTGCAAATACGCTTCGCGAGGTTCAGTTGCAAATTTCTGCAAAGTTGTAACCCCCAGAACGATTAATGCGATCAGGGCCAAGACAACAAAAATTTTCCCAATGACTTTAAGTACCTTAATCATCTTATTTACCTCTTAATTTGCGTTAGCGGGAGTAGTAGATTCAACATTTTCTGTAGAGACTGCTGCAGGTTCCGTGGCCGGTTCTACGGACTCAGTAGCAGGAACTGTTGCAGGTTCAGGAACGATTTCACTTGCAGGCAAAGCAGATTCAACTGCAGGCTGAACGTTTTCATCAGCAGGTTCTGCAGCGGATTTCGGATCCTCAGCGGGAGCGACTGCATTTTGTGTTGCTGGCAAGAGCACAGGAGTTTCTGTCGGAGCTGTTACTGCAGACTGGGTTTCTTCAACAGGCTTAACAGCGGTAAGCATAGTACCCGCATTCACGACTTCGCCACTAGCTTCAAGCAAGCCAAGCCAAGCTAGGACTGCATCATAGTGTGCCTTAAGATCAGCCACCTGCAAACGAGACAAGGAAAGTTCGGCGTCGACAACATCAAGGCCCGTGGCAAGGCCGGCTTCGTAAGCCAAAGTCTGGCTACGCAATGCTTCTTCAGCCAGCTCTCTGGTCTTTTGCAAGCTGGTCAAACGGCTAAGAGCATGTTCCTTTTCACGCCAGCGTTTTTCTACCAAAAGCTTGATATTGTCCAAAGTGCTTTCTTCCATGCTGCTGAGGGAACGATCCAAAGCCTTGGCGTTTGCCACCTTAGAGCGAGTTTCACCACCCTTGAACAAATCCCACTGAAGCTTTGCACCTACAGCCCATTCAGGTTCCAGCAAAGTCAAGTCGCGAGTATAAAGTTCCTTGTATGCGAACAACGCAATCATGGGATAATAATCGCCTTGAGCAGCCTTCACTGCATTCTGACTGCGCTTACGTTCCGTACGCAACTGAACAAGACCCGGATGGCGCTCGATAGCCAACGTCTTGAAATCTTCCATAGAAGGAGTCTGTTCAGGCGCCATCACCGGAGTCACAGCAGTCAGGTTTGTGTCGGTATGCAACAGGCTAGCCAAGGCCATACGTGCCAGGGACTGATCGCGATAGGAATCATCCAGTGCGTTTTCAGCTTCAGCCAAGGCGACTTCGGCACGGAGGCGTTCTGCCTTGCTGATCTGGCCACCTGCTTCCAGCTTCTTGGAACGTTCCAAATGTTCCTCGAGATTATTTCGAGTCGTTTCCAGCATGGTGGTCAATTCCTCGGCCAGACGCAAGGTGAAATACTTGGTTGCCACATCCATCAAGATGGTGTTCTGAGCCATTTCGAAGGCAGCCTTCTTGGCGGTCACATTACCCTTGGCGGCGTCGTATGCAGCCGTTCGCTTAAAACCGGTGAACAAAGGCCAGATTGCGGTAAGACGCGCATTGAAGAACACATCGTCTTGAACCTTCATCTTGAAGTCCTTGGACTTGTCAATTTTAGAAGATGCAGCAGAACCATATTCTTCGGCCTTTTGCTGAGCCATGTCATTGACATTTTTGTTTCCAACTACGCCGCTCCAAATTTCTCCAGCCTTAGCGTCAACTGCAGCCTTCGCCTGTTCACGAGCAATGCTTTCAGGAACTCCTGCAGCAACAATTTGCTTCACAGCTCCTTCGAAAGTCTGCTGGTAGGCCTGCTGATAGGCCACATTGTAGGTGGACAAATAAGCCTTGGAATAACCAGCAGCACCACCAATTTCGGAAAGAGGGCCCTGCAAGGAGCTCAAATCGATAGTAATGGGCTCATCAATCTTGGTTACGCTGGCAGTCAAGCTTAGTTGAGGCAAAAAACGGGATTTTGCCTCGTCCTGACCACTTTCAGCAATTTCCACCTTGGCTCTTTCGGCCTTGATCTGCGGATTGCTGGCCTTGGCCATATCCAGGGCGTCTTGTAGGGTAATGGGGGCGGCAAAAGAGGGGGCGAACGCCACTGCCGCACATGCTGTAAACAAAAATACGGACTTATTATTCATGACGGGCGAAAGATAAAAAAAGGGGCATTTCATAGGCAAGGCTTAATCTCCATAAAACTTACATTTTTTAAAAAATATCTTACGGAATTCTTACATTTTAAAAAAATATGCAGTTTCCCGTTTATTTACGCCATTTTTTGATGGTTCGAGGTGAATCTATTATTTTGATTTAAAAAAAATTCGCCCCATGTCAAAGTATTTGACTAAACGACATTTTGGGGGAATGAAATGCAAAAAAGCCCCTCCAAAGAGAGGCTTTTTCATAAAGAACATATGGAATTCGACTACTTACCCGGAGTAGGCTTGGCAGCCTTCCATGCATTGGGGCCATACCCCATAGTAGTCAGATCCGCACGCTGCAAACTGTATCCGGCACCATCAGCTTCAGTAAGTCCAGCCCACGCATCGGAATACAAAGTTGCATCATGCCATGCATAGTAATACTTGACCTCGCGGTTTTCGTCTTCAGCAGAAGAAACCGGTTCCTTGACAGCAATGGTTTCACCGCGGTTAGAGAGCTTGCCCTTGTAAGTAATAATCTGAACATTTTCAGGAATCTTGTAGCTAGCGCGTACAAAATCTGCCCCCCAGCCAGGAACGCTGACATCTTCAAGAGTCTCAGGAATCAAGAGAATCATGGAGTGGGCCGGGAATTTCACATCGGAAAATTCAATATTGATACCCTCAACCTTCCAACCCTTCTTAACAGAAGAACTGAAAAGGGAGATATCTTGATCAGATCCATTAACCAATTCCAAGAATTCAAAGGGCAAATCGCCGGTTTCATCGGGATGGTAGTGAATTTCATTGATATAGACAGATCCAAGCTTAAGAGGAGAATTTGCTGCGCCCGGAGTAGCGATTGCAAGAGGGCCCTGAGCAATGGAACCGTCCGCTACATCGATGATACCGCTAGTACCGGAGCCTGCCGGAATCCAGATACTAGACTCCTGACCTTCCGCAACACCGTGAAGATAGATTTCGCCACCCTGCAGATTATTAATAACCAGCTTTTCGTCGAAATCTGCGGCACCGTCAAGAACCAAGTAGCCACCAGCGGGAACTACACCAGACTTAATTTTCAAAGTTTGATGACGAAGTCTTACATCAAGGGTCCAGCCAGAAACATCAACGGGCTGACTACCGGAGTTATACAATTCAATCCATGCATTTTCTAACCCACTCTCACCCATAACAGAGGGCATCACTTCGTTGATGCGAACGGTGTTCACCACATCTACGCAAGCATCGCCACCTACACCGGGATTACCGCCATCGATAGCGCTAGCGCACCAGGACACCGACTGGGCTGCAATACCACCGGTATAAACCAAGCTACGGCCCTTGCCGTCGGCAAGGCTTGGCCAAGGAGGTTCGCTGCTAAAGGCGCAGGTTACGTCACCTTCACCACGAACCTTAACATTCACTACACCACCTTCATTAACCATCTTACCGTCCATAGGTCCGAACAAACGGCCGCTGAACGTGGGATATGCAGCACGGAACTCTTCCAAATTATTGGTGACCACCACATACTCACCCTTTTTCAAGGATTCTGCCGGGAATGTATATCCAACGTCACCACTCAAGTGCAAAGCGAAATCCTGCATGTTATCCATATCCATACCACCTGCGATATAGATTTCGACCCATTCAAGACTAGAGCCCTTTGCATAATTGTACATGACTTCGGAGCAAGCCATCTGGGGTTCGTCAGAATCCTTCAAAGAAGAACTTGAACGAAGAACTTCTTTAGAGGAACTAGAATTTCCAGTGGGGCTTTCAATGCCAGAAGAAATAGATGGCTGAACACCATTGTTATTATTTTCCGGCTTATCGGAACAGGCGTTCATTGCCATAAGCAATGCGGCACTTGCACCAATCGTCACAACTTTCTTGATATCCATAAAGACACCTTTTTTAGAGTTCAATCTCTATATTACAAATTTTCTTCAAGGGTAGTTCCAAGCTTTGTCCAATATGGAGTCTTGAAACGACGTGGATTTTCATAAAGGCGCTGCCATTCGGCGGCAGCGTTGCCAAATTTGGAGAATCCGCCCTGTTTTAGGTTCAAGAATCGAATCAAGTCGATCATCCAGTAGGGAACCTGGGCACAAGGACACTTCAGTTCCAAGACCGCATCACAACCAGGCAGAAAGAATCTGGGAATACCTGTAGACTGCATATAGTGCGGGTCCACGGTATAGTCAAAACCATTTTCTTCACGGAAGCGCATGCCGGTATCGATGGTGACACGGGAATACTCTTCGCGAAGACCGAACCAGGCTCGACGCTTATACTGAGTCAAAAGGCGGGGACGAGCTCCATGAAGTTCGGTCTTGTACAGAAAGTCCTTCAAATACTTGCGGTCTTTATCTGTTTTACAAGGCCACTGGTCAGGAGTCATGTGCCATACTTCTCCGGGATTAATGCCCTTGATTGTGGCTCGGCTCTTATAACAGATACTCTTAATCTTACGCTTTACTTCGAAGTGGAACGTACCATCTTGTGCAGGATGTTCACCATAAGTACGGATGCGCATGTTGAAACGGTCCAACAGCTGTTTTTTCTTCCAGCCTAGGAATGTCCACTTGGGAGTATCCAGATACAAATTGGTAATCCAGTAGAATCCACCGGGAGTAATTTTGGAATAATAGTCTTCTTCACAATAGGGTGCGATAAAGGCGCCAATTTTGTCGGCCCATTCTACAGGAATGTGGTACTTCAACTCGAAGCGTTCAAGAAGACTAAATCCGCGGGCTTCTGCCATATTACTTCAAGCCCTTCTGCAGATGATTCTGCACGCCTTCGGCACCCAGCACGCCTGCAAATTCCAGCAGGGCCAGGTAGCGGCTGTAAATTTCATTTTCCAGCTTGATTGCCTTCATGTCACTTTCGAGAGCACTTTCACGAGCACGCAAAAGAAGCAGAGGGTCGGAACCAGCATTCTTGGCAAACTGTTCAAAGATAGAGCCGGCATTCACCTTTTCCACAAATTCCTTCTGGACCTTCCACTGAGCGATGAGGGCGTTAATTTCGTCTACGAGTTTAGCAACCTTCTGGTTCACATCGCGGACATCCTTCATGTAATCGCCTTCAGCATCAAGAACTGCAATCTGTGTCTTGAGATCAGCACTTCTATTGCTATCGAAGAACGGCAGACGGAAAGCAACATTGGCAAAGAACTTGTCAGCAGTCTTGCGGTTGTCTACATCCGGAACAAGGATTCTTGCGGTTGAGGTACAACCCAGCTGAGATGTACATCCGGTTTGCTTTTCAAACTCAGAGCGATAGTCGCTATAAGCACCGGTACCATAAACATCATAGCCATCCAGATCCTTGTACTTTTCCATTAAAGATTCAATCTTCAAGGAATAGCCAATACCGATATGGGAAATATAATCGCTGGACTTCGCGGCATCCTGTTTAGCCTTGGACTTTTCAGAGCGCATTTTGCCTTCAGCCATGGCAATCACCGGGAAGGTACTGTTAACTTCCAAGCCGTTTTCCAACTGAGCGGCAACTTCTTCCATGGAGGGAAGCCAAGTCGTATCCAGTTCAATTCCATCAAAGTCAGGAACCCAAAGTTTCAGCTTGTTTTCTGAGTTTAGCAGAGACGTACTATCCGTCATGATTTCCGCTCTAAGGGCAGCTTCCTTTTCGATAGCAGCCATCAGATCCTGGGGATTGAAATTAGCGGAGCCAGCCTTCATATGCAGAACTTCGATACGGTCGGAGTTCACCTGATAGAGTTCCTTGTTCAGCTTGGCAATACGCAGGCGGTTCAAGTAATGGATTGCGCGATCATAACGGTCGTACAAAAGGACCGCGCGGTCAGCAAGCAGATGAGCCTTCTGGTACGCAGCCTGGGCTTCCCAGTGTTCCTTATCGGCAGACCCTTCACCAAAACCCTTAGGGGTAATGCGAAGTTCAAAATCATGCTGAGCAAAGCTGAAACCATCCAGCTTGTAGCGCAGTTCTACTTTATCCCAAAGCTTGGTACCTCTGTCGCTGGTCATTTCGGAACGCTTCTGTGCGGTCTGGTAACGAGGATCGTTATCCACAGACTGAATCAGCTGTTCCCAAGTCAAAGGTCCAGCGAAAGCTGCAGCAGACAAAGCGAGCGTTGCTAAGCCAAACTTTTTCATAAATACTTCCTAAAACTTTTTTACTGAAATTTGCCGCCGAAATTATTCAGAGATAGTCACCATTTCGCCCAGAAGGAACGGATTTTCCTCAGGAATCTGGATGATTACTTCACGACCATGAATCGGCATTTCAGGCATTTTCCACATACGAGCGGGGAATTCAACAATACGGCTGGAAAGGCCAACAACCTTACCCTTAATGGCCTTACCAGTACCACCCAAGGTACGAACCTTCACTGTTTCACCAACGTCCATGCGCTGATACATACGTTCATGAATGTAACCGCGGACCAAGGTAGGAGACTTGTGAGTCAAGGTCACAATGGGTGCAAAGCTGGAAATCTTTTCGCCGTCGCGAGCATTCACGGAACCAACCACCCAGTCTTCCTTGGCGATCTGGATAAGTTCTTCCTGCTGCTTCTGGAGTTCAGCCAGTTCCTTCTTGAGGTTTTCAACTTCAGCAGCGCCAGCGCTCTTCTGCAAACGGCCGCTGCTCTTGAGAAGCTTGATTTGTTCACTAGCATTACTCTGGAGAACGGCAAGTTCGTTCTTTAGGCTCTTGATGCGAAGAACCATTGCATCGGTGCCTTCGCTCTGGGAGTTAGAGCTCTTGAGGCTCTTCAGCTTGGCAGCGATTTCCTTGTTCTTCTGGTATTCAGTTTCCAAGTTGCGAATTTCAGTCTTGAGGGCAAGGCTACGAGAAGAAAGGTCGGCCTTGACTTCAGCAACTTTCTGATCAATTTCTGCATTGGACAAGCTGCTGCGGCCTTCAATAGCATCCAGTTCGCGAGTCAATTCAGTCAGGCGAAGAGTCAGGTCCGGACGGTTCAATTCCACAATGGTATCACCAGCGTGAATGGACTGACCAGGCATAACGTGAACCTTGACCACTTCAGTGGGGCTGGGCAGGCTAATGGTCGTTTCCGAAGCTTCAGCAATGCCCTGGAACATGGAAGCCTTACCGGCAAACATGATACCAAGAACAATAACAACGACAATGCTAAGAAGCCAAGCGTAAATCAGCTTATGCTTGTAGGCATGAGCGATGCCAGGATTAGTCTTATGCTTATTCCAGAATGTATCGAGAGCTTCATCAATCTTATTCATTTTTCAACTCCCTTACATTTCGGTGGTTGCATCTTGCATCATGAAACTAATATCGGAAATACCTTCAACTCCAGAAAGATCCTTAAGAATTTCTGCAGCGGGCTTTGTAGCGCGGAGGCGAACCTGGTAGGCGCAATCTACGCGGGCGCCGCCGTCAACCTCTCGCATAGTGATAAGCACGTAGGTCTTAAGACTTTTTCGAAGAATATCTTCAATAGCCTGACGGGGAGCGGATTCGTTAGGCATGGCAAAGCGAAGCATACCGTCAAAGAAATGCTTAGTACCAAGACCCGTACGAGAAATAAGGAAGGCCACAATGCAAAATGCAATTGTTCCACCAAGAGCCGGGCCCCAGGCATAAACACCGCAGCCGATACCAGCACCAAGAGAGGCGAAGATAAACATGATATCGCGAGGATCCTTAAAGCTGGTACGGAAACGGACCACAGAAAGGGCGCCCATCATACCAAGACCACGACCGACGTTATCACCAATTGCAGCCATCACCATTGCAGCAACCACAGAGCTCAAGACAATGCCTTGAACGAAATTGCGAGAATAGGACAGACCCAAGAAGGTCTTTTCGTAAGTCCATGCGATGACAGAGGAGAGGATGAAGGCCAAGATAAGAGTGTAGGCCAAGGTGATGAGAGATGCGTTGGCAGTACCAGACTGTACCGCTAAAAGATCGAGCATAAGGTCTCCGTTTAAAAAAAAACACTTTCACCTCTAAATTTACTTTAAAATCCGGCAAATTTTAGCCGTTTTTGTGTAAAAAAGGGTGAACAAGAACCAGTCTCATCCTTCAAAATTCGCGATTTTGGGACAAATCGCCCTAATTTTTCACACCATAGGGATATTTAGTAAAAAATACCCCATTCGTTAAGTAAAATTTAGTTAAAACGACCGACCACCTGCTTACGACGACGACCCCTTTCGGAAATCAGCGCTTCCAGCAAGAAGAGCAATGCGGCAAAGCCCAAGAATATCTGGTAGCGGTCCTGATAGTTTTCCATACGGTCGCTGGCCTGTTCCTTCTTTTCAAGGGTTGCGATCTCGGTTAGAACCTTCTGGAGCTGGAACTCACCGGGGCTAGCATAGAAATAGAGGCCTCCGGTTACACTTGCAATTTCTTGCAAGGTTCCATCTTCAAGATGGGTGGTGACGATATTTCCCTGAGCGTCCTTCTTATAGGCAACGCTTCCATTTTTGGAGGGAACCGGAATAGGTACACCTTCACGAGAGCCAATACCGATGGTATAAATGCGAATACCAAGGGCGGCAGCTTCCTTTGCAGCGTTGACTGCAGCAGCTTCCAGCTCTTCGCCGTCGCTCATCAAAATCATCACAGAATACTGGCCGGCACTACCTGAATTCTGGTACAGTGCCATGCCCTTGCGGATTGCATTTTCCAAGTTCGTGCCCGGCATAAGCCAGCCCGGATTCAGTTCACGAAGCATCATTTGAACTGTACCGTAATCTAGAGTCAGCGGCACCATTACCTGGGCTTCACCAGAGAAGGCCACCAGGCCAACGCGGTCTCCAGACAAGGACTCCAAGAACGCAGATATTTCGTGACGGCTTCGGGTCAGGCGGTTGGGCTTAACGTCTTCTGCCAACATAGAAAGGGAAATATCTTGCAGCAGCACAAGGTCCAAGCCCTTACGTTCGATATGCTCCATCTTACGGCCCCATTGAGGGCGAGCCAAAGCTACAAACAAGAAGGCAATTGCCAGCAAAAGAATCAGCACCTTCGCCAAACGACGCCAGGGCGAAACACTTGTCGAAAGCTTCGGTAACATGGACAAGGAAACAAATCGGGCAGCCAGCTTTTTACGACGGCGATAAGCATACACAAAAAGCAAGGCGAAAAGCGGAAGGGAGAGAAGTCCCCACAAAAAACTCGGTTCAGCAAAACGCATAATTTTCTACAACCTCACGCTTACGGAATTCGAACAAATCGGGTGTTTGCCAAAAGCAGTTCCAACAAAATCAGAAGTGCGCCAACTAACAGCCAAGGGTAGAACTTTTCTGCATAACGGGCATAGGCAATGGTCTCAATTTCCGTCTTTTCCATTTCGTCAATTTCAGAGTAGATTCGCTCCAACTCCTCTTTATTTTCGGCACGGTAAAAGCGACCGCCAGTCTTGAGAGCAACGGTATTCAAGACGTTTTCATCAATACCTTCCTCAGGTGTAATTTCACGTTCACCCCAGGAAATTTCACCCGTCCAGGGATTCTGTTGGAAAGCAAGAATCTTACCCTTCTTTTTGCCCACTCCAATGGTATAAACCTTAACTCCCAGAGATTGAGCAACCTCTGCGGCACGCATAGGCGGAACAAGGCTTGCATTATCACGACCGTCAGTCAAAAGGACCACAACCTTGGACTTGGCTTCGGACTTTTGCAGACGAGCAAGAGCGTTCATCAAACCATCACCGATGGCAGTACGGCTTGCATAAACAGAATCTTGGGCCAAATCACCAGAGGCCTTCAAAATTTCAAGCAAGGAACCATAGTCCAAAGTCAAGGGGCACTGGGTCATAGATCGAGAACCAAAAGCAGAAAGACCTATTCGGTCGCTATGGCGTTTCTGGATGAACTCGGCAATGACCTCCTGGGCGTAACCCAAGCGGCTGTATTTCCAATAATTACCAGACTTAAGCATGCGTTCGGCATTCATCACCCCAAGCTTTGCCTGTTCTGCGCGGGTCAGCATATCCAAGGTTCCCATGGAGCCAGAAATATCAAGGGCAAGCATAATATCAACACCATCGGTAGAGGTGTATTCCACCTCCATGGCGTTCTGGGGACGAGCCAAAGCGACAACAAAGCAACAAAGTGCAGCAAGGCGTAAGGCCGGAACAATGTGACGGAAACGAACCCTATTGCTGGGGGCGGCCTTTTTTGCAATGGACAAGGCAGGAAACTTAATGGTACTCTTACGGCGACGATTACGATAGATGTAGGATGCAATCAATACCGGAACCAGGAGGAATAGCCAAAAGGCCTCCGGATTCTGAAAATGCAACGATCCAATATCCATAAATTCTCCAAAAAGCGCAAAAAGCAGATTTTCTTAGAATATACAATTTCTTTTCGCACCACAATTTACGAAAAATCGCAAATTTAGACCACATGTTCCCCGCTACAAGACGTTTAATCGGGAAAATCCTTTATGGTTTGAAGCGTAATCTTGATTTTTCAGGCAGAGCCATCGTGGTTAGTCGTGAAAAGTTTATAATTTAAGTTCAACAAAGAGGATCTCATGCAAAAGAACTTTATCTCGTCCGCCCTCACCATCTCCCTGTTGGCCTGTTCCATCTCTTTCTTTGGTTGCAGCCCCGCTGCAGAAAAGAATGGCACTTCTCAAAACACGCAAAACACACCTGCGGAACAGCCTAAGGATGAACAAAACGCCTCTGACCACTACAAGACAGTCACTTTGAAGGACGGAGCTACAGTCACCTGGATTAAGGACAATGCAGGCGAAAAACTGAACCCTCGCGAGCTATTCAGCGATGCCAGCGATTCCCTTTTTGCCACCCTGAACATGCCCGAAGGAATCCCTGCAACGGTCAGCACCTTCTTGATGAAGATTGACGGAGAATACATTCTGTTTGATGCCGGCCTTGGCGACTTTGGCGGACAGCTTGCTACTCACTTGGGAGAAATGGGCGTAAATCCCGACGACATTAAGTTGGTCTACCTCACCCACATGCATGTAGACCACATTTCCGGCCTCGTAAAGAAGGGTGAACAAGGTTTCGAAAAGGTATTTAAGAACGCAAGCCTCTATGTGGGTCAAGTAGAACGCGATGCTTGGATGGCTATGGAAAAGAACGACCTGCAAAAAGCAATTCTCGGCGTATACAACGACAAGTTGAATCTTTTTGCCTTCGGCGACAAATTGCCTCATGATGTGGAAGCCATTGACGCAGTGGGCCACACCCCCGGTCACACCGTTTTCCGTCACAATGAGCTTTTGGTTATCGGCGACTTGATGCATGGTTACGCCCTCCAGATTAACCACCCGGAGGTCAACTCCAACTACGACATGGACAAGGAAAAGTCTATTGAAAGTCGTAAGAAAATTCTGGAATACGCTAAGGCAAATAACTTGACCATGGCGGGCATGCACCTGCCTAGCCCGGGTTTCGCAGAATAAGACAATTGGAAATAACATGTCTACAACCGACAACGAATGGTGGAAGTGCACCATCGCCTACGAGATTTACCCCAGTAGTTTTCAAGATTCCAATGGCGATGGCATAGGAGACATCAACGGCATCACGAGCCGACTAGACCACTTAAAGTCTTTAAACGTAGGCGCCCTCTGGCTGACTCCCGTATACGCCTCCCCCATGGTCGACAACGGTTACGACGTTTCAAACTTCTACGAAATCAATCCGCTATACGGCACCATGGCCGACATGGAAAAACTCATTGCCGAAGCAGAAAAACGAAACATCAAGATCGTGATGGATTTGGTGTTCAATCACACCTCAGATCAATGCCAATGGTTTAAGGAATCCAGAAGCAGTCGCGACAATGCCAAGGCCGACTGGTATATTTGGCGAGACGGAAAAATCAAAACCGATGATAAAGTCTCTAATTCTGAAAGGCGCTCTGACCCACCCAACAATTGGCGTGGAATTTTCGGAGGTTCGGTTTGGCAGTGGGACGAAACACGCAAACAATATTACATGCACACCTTTGCAGCCCAGCAACCGGATTTAAACTGGGAAAATCCAGAGGTACGCAAGGCACTTTACGACATCGCTAATTTCTGGATCAAGAAAGGAGTAGGCGGATTCCGTATTGACGCAATTCCCTATGTCAAGAAGCCCGCAGATTTTTCAGACGGCAAACCAGACGCAAACGACGGCATGGTCAGCGTTCACACAATGACGGTAAACTCAGACGGCATCCTGGATTTTTTACGAGAATTCAAGAAGAACGTCACAGAAGACAAGGACGTTTTCACCGTTGCAGAAGCTAACGGAGTTGGGTCCGACCAATTACAGCACTGGGTTGGTGAAAAAGGTGCATTTGACATGCTCTTTGAATTCGGGCACCTTCACGATGTGGAACTTTGGTGCAAGCCATCTCCCTTTGGAATTCTTGATTTTAAAAAGGCACTTTCTGCAAGCCAGCAAGCCACAGCAAACAACGGTTGGTATCCCGTTTTCTTCGAAAACCACGATAAGCCAAGATGCATCAACAACTTCTTCAGCGAGGCTGTTGCTGCAGACCCAGTCAAGAAGGTCTTAGCCGCAAAGGCCATTGCCACCTTGATGATGACACTACGCGGAACACCCTTCATTTACCAAGGTCAAGAAATTGGCATGACCAACGTTAGCTGGGATTCCATTGAAAAATACGACGAACTGAATTCCAAAGCTCAATACAAGTTCGCAATTGAAGAGGGACACTCTCCCGCAGAAGCAATGGCCTTTGTAAACCGTTTTAGTCGAGACAACAGCAGAACACCCATGCAGTGGAATGACAAATTGAATGCAGGTTTCACAACAGGTAAGCCATGGCTATCGTTAAACGACAATTTTTACAGCGTTAACGTTGCCAGCGAAGATAGCGATGTACATTCCGTCCTAAACTATTATAGAGAATTGATGAAATACCGCAAGGAAAGCAAAGCCTTGCAAAATGGAGCTTTCGTTGAACTCTTGCCAGATCATTCTCAGATTTTTGCATACCAAAGAACTGCCCGCGAAGAGCAGACTACGATTCTTGTAAACCTGTCAGACTCTATTGCAGAATTTGACTATTCTCTTACGCAAGACCTCGCCAAGAAAAAAGCGAACATCATCTTCTGTAATTACAGCAAAGGCGAAGCTGAAAATAGCCTCGCCACGCTCCATTCTCTACGTCCGCTGGAAGCAGTTATATTGCAAAACGTCTAATGGATTTTACTGGAAGTTCGCCGTATAGCTAGCTCCATTTTCGGGGCTTACGATACGGGGATTTTCCATTACACCATCGGACCACCCGGCAAACATGGAACCTTCCATGGACAATGCGGTAAGTTCCATCTTGTTTCCACCAAAGAACTTGCCCGAGTAATTGGTTGAAGAGGTACTTCCAGGAAGTTTCATTCCATCCACAAGGACAACGCCCTTTCCGTTGGACTTGATGGAAACTGTAATCGGAGAACTCAAGCCAAGAGGACTTTGGAATTCGTTCCACACAGCGCCATCACGTTGCCCCGCCCACGAAGCAAAGGAACTGCCGGAGGGGTCAAAGTCCTTTCCGAAATCACGGGGGAAAGCACTCATGTCACGAGAAATTTCAGAGTCGTCAAGAGTTTGTCTAATGCGAGAAACTGCAGCAGAAACCTTGCTCTGGTTCAAATAATTGGTATACAAGATTGCTGCGTGATTTGCAAGTAATCGCTTAAAGTCATCGTTCTTAATGAGCTTTACGAAGATCGTGTGGAAGCACTTTGCGGAGGCATTTTCATGGCAAGGATTTGGATCGTCCTTTGAAGGTCTACCTCCCTGCATAATCCAACTAAACATAGTAGGGCTAGAAGCTTCGTAATCAAAACCCCGTACAGCCCAATCCCAGCCAAAGCCATGATCCAAGTCAAAAATCATGAACTTCCAAGGCTGTTCCGGAGAACGCCATGCACGAACGTTATTATTAGGCCAATCACCGTTCTTGAAGTAGATCTGGGCAGCCATGTAATCGGCAAAGTTACCCACATCCATCATGGTTTTCACCTTTTCATAGTTGGCATTGTTGGAACCACTAAAATCACTAGATGCAATGAACTGCATCATCTGATTATAGTTGTCAACAGTACCGCCGCTTGCAGTAATTTCGTCAGCAACATGTTTGATCACATCAACGGTCTTGGAATCATAACCATAGTTGGTTTCTACGAAATGTTCATTCATCTTTTCACGTAAATCGTGAATGCCATAATACTTACCGTTGTAGAACACCACCACTTGGCGGCTACGCTGGTAATCTACGCCGGTACCTTCCAACAAACTACCAGCCATAGGATCTTCAAAATAATCGCTAACGAAACGGTTCCCGTTATTTCTCAGGTTGAAGGCCTTGAACTTCTTGTCGTTGGGACGGGTTTCAAATAACGGATATCTTAAACGGCCATCCTGGTACTGTTCACGCATAGAAATGCTGACGCTCTTTTTTGCGTAGGTGCGGCTCCAATGGCCCATGAGAGAAATGCCTGCATTGATTTCCCAAGTCTTAGACTGGCTTGAACTTCCGTTGGCAAAGTACTCCACATGAACGGGATATTCCTTTTCTTCCATTAAACCCGGAGAACAAGTGTTTGGATTACCACCTTCGCAACGATACTCGTAGATGTAGTTTCTTGAGAAAAATTCCGGCGTCACACTAATGGAAACCATAGGCATTCTGACGGTTTCGTTGATGAAGAAAGATTCCGTAAGTGTATCTACGGGAGTACCATTCTTTACACCAACACAGCGAACAACCGTATTGGCGTCAATTCTTCGGTTAGATGTAAGAGGCTGACTCTGAGGGGTGGGTTCAGAACCATCAAAGGTGCAGTGTAAAGTTGCGCCATTAACGGATTGTGGCACAGGCAAATCTACACCACTATTGAAGAAACCTCCGCGAATGCCATAGGCGTTTTCAACCACCTTAGAATCAGAAATTTCCTTTCGAGAAGAACTGGAAGAAACGGTAAATGGCTTTGAAGAACTGCTGCTCTTGACAACAGCGGAACTACTGCTAACCGGATTTTCTACAACCACAGAACTGGACGAGCCAACAGTATTTTCGATGCTACTAGAGCTAAAACCGATAAAGCCCATGTCACTGGAACTTACCGGCACATCCGAAATGACCGGCTGGGTAGAGCCAGGTTCATCGGAGCAGGCCACCAAACCTGCTGTGGCCAACACAAAAGACACGCCGACCAAGGAAATTTTTGTTGTGGCAAAAAGTTTTTTCATACATGATCCCTGAAAATTTGCAAAAAATTGCAACCTTTGCCCCAATCTCATCTACGCACAAGTTTAGAAAAAATGTCTATTTTTGTAAAAAAGAAAATCGGCATTTTTATGAAAAAAAAATATACAAAGTGGGTTAGTTGCTGGGGTAATGCGACCTCCATCACGGATCGCAAGGAATCCGTATTTTCCAAGGACCTGACCTTACGTTACCCTGTAAAAATTTGTTTTAACGGAAGCAAACTTCGATTCCGTTTTTCAAACCTCACTGGAACAGAGCCCGTGACCATTAGCGAAGCTTACGTGGCTCATCGCGAAGGCATTTTTGAAATTACTGATTATGCGCCCGTCGCCATTACCTTCGGCGGCAAGATTAGCGGTTCAATTCAACCTGGCCAGGAAATCACCAGCGACGAAATAGAGTTCAATGTAACAGCCGGCGAAACCATTGATGTGAGCATGTATTTCGCGGACTATACGCAAATGAACGCCGGCACACTGGTTACAGGCCCGCTCTCCAGCGGAAAGTACAGCTACGGAAATTTCGCAACCACCCGCGACTTGCCACCAGACCTAACACGCAACACCAATTGGTTCTACTTCATGAACACCATCGACGTGTTCACTGAAGAAAAGAACTTCGCTTTAATTTGCTATGGCGATTCCATTACTGCACAAGATTGGCCCGACTATTTGAGCCTACGTTGCGCCCGCGAAGGTTTTGACAACGTTGCAATCATTCGCCGAGCCGTAAGTGGAACTCGAATCTTGAGAGAGTATAGTTGCATCACCTATGCAGCCTACGGATTGAAGGGAGCTACTCGTTTTCCTATAGAAACAAATGTCGCAGGCGCAAAATCCATAATCATCCAGCATGGAATCAACGATATAATCCATCCCGTAGGTGTTGAAGTAAATCAGTTCCGCCCCTGGAGCGATATGCCAACCACTGCAGACTTGATTCAAGGTATCGAAAAACTGTATGTGGAACACGCCCACAAGTTGGGGCTGAAGGTTTGGAGCGGAACCCTGTTGCCAATTTTTGGTTGGAGAACCTACAGCGAAGATCGCGATACCATCCGCAATGATTTCAACCAGTGGTTACGAACCTCAGATCGATTCGACGGCTGCGTAGACTTCGACCTAGCCGTTCGGGATCCAAACCACGTTGAAAAATTCGCCCCAGGTTTTGACTCCGGAGACCACCTGCACCCCAGCGCTAAGGCATACGAGGCCATGGCGAACTGCGTGCCCGAGGAACTTTTAAAATAAGATAGCCTCAATTTTTCGCTATTTTTTTAAAAAACAGCTGTTTTTGCCACAGTTGCTTACAAAAAACTTACGTATTTTCTATCTTTTGGATCGGTGAAATGGTGTAAGGATACTTGGTATGGCAAAATTGGAACATATAATTGTCCAGCAAAACGAGGCTGAGGCCAATAAAACGGTAGCCAACGTATTATTGGTTACTCTCTGCATATTTACAATCATCCTGATATTAAACCTTGTCGGTGTATTCATCATCGACCAAAGGGTGATGCTTATTGCCTATGGTTCCTGCGCAATCCTACTTTTAAGTCCCCAGGAACTCAACCGAAAGGTCGGTACATCGACGCCATGGCTAAAATACGTCTACATAACCTTTTTGAATTTATTCCTTTTTATTCTTGAGACTACACTGACTTTTCACGCCCCGGTAATTTACGCGTTCCCTATTGCAATCGCCAGTTTATATTTCAACAAAAAAGTCACGCTTTACGCGTTAATCTTCACGATCGTCACATCAATTTTTGGACAGTTCGCAGGGTTCTTCGGCAACTTCGTTCCTGACCAGAATTTCTTGGTGACTAAGCGCCTGATACTCTTCAGTATTCTGCCAAGAACATTGGCCCTCTCCAGTTTTGGTTATCTTCTTTATTTCTTGTCTGGCCGCACCACAAGACTTTTTGACAAGCAGATTAACGACACCCATAAGATTAGAGAACTCCACAAGGACATCGTTCTTGGTTTCGCAACCTTGGTAGAAAACCGAGATGAAAGTACCGGGGGCCATGTTAAGCGCACAAGTCGCTATGTAGAATTGCTATCCAAAGAACTCTACAATCGCGGAGTCTACAAGGAAATTATCGACGGAGTATTCATTAGCAACTTGACTAATGCCGCTCCTATGCACGATATCGGCAAGATGTCCATTCCTGACCATATTTTGCAAAAGCCGGGAAAACTCACTGACGAAGAATTCGCCATCATGAAATCTCACGCCGAACAAGGCGGCAAGATTATCAAGCAGACCTTTTCCCATATCGGCGATGACGATTACCGTCAAATGGTTTACGAAGTGGCCCGCTACCATCACGAAAAATGGAACGGTCGAGGATACCCCGAAGGTCGCGCCAAGCAAGAAATTCCTCTGGCGGCACGCATTATGGCGGTGGCCGATGTATTCGACGCTATTTCCCAAAAACGCTGCTACCGCGACGCAATTCCGCTGGACGAATGTTTCCAGATTATTGAAAAGGGAAGTGGTTGCGATTTTGAACCCATACTTGTGGAAGTTTTCCTCAGTATGAAGAATCAAATCAAGCAGACCATGGCAGAAATTAACGACTAGTTAAATTCTGCACGAATTTATCTTAAGCTAACCGCGCAAGAAGTTCAAGACACGTTCTTTATAGTCGGGAGCCTCGTCGAATACGGCATGGCCCGCTTCTTCGTAAGTGTAGAACTGAACAGGGACTCCACAAGACCTGAGCTTTTCTGCAATCTTTACACTGGCTTCGTACGTCACTACATGGTCAATACTTGCCCCAATGACAAATACAGGGCACCTGATTTCACCGAGGCGGTCGTAAGAGTCTACGCCCTTGCAGGCTCGGGCCATTACAGCAAAGCGAGACATCTCCTCCTGAGTGAGCTTGCGGTACATCATCATCAACGCACGGCGATAACGCTCCAAGAATTTCGGAGTAAAGCAGTTGTCGATAAAGTCGGCAACAAGTTCATCGCTCTTACCCGCTTCAGCAAGATCCGCCCAGCCTTCAATAACCTCAACTTGCAAAGGTTCCGCCTTAGAAGAGCTTGACGCAAGAACCAAGTGATCCACTAATTCAGGATATTCTATGGCAAGATACTGCCCTACCATGCCGCCCTGAGAGGTGCCGAAGACATCCGCATGAGCCAAGCCCAGAGCCTTAAGAGCCATCGCCATATCGCGAGCCATTTCTGCAATGGAGTAGCCTGGAGCGGCATTTTTCTTGCGGTCAAAAAGATAGACCGTATACTCTTCCTTGAAAATCTTGTAGGAAGTTTCGACAGAAGCGGCGGAAGCAAGAACGCTGCGAAGGCTCAATCCCGGAATAATAATCAAGGTCTTTGGACCTTCACCAAAGCAAGCGTATTCCATTTCAAAATCGGGAGTTTTAATAGACTGGATCACAGCACAATCACCTTGTTCTTACCGGTTCGTTTCGCTTGGTAAAGGGCCTCATCTACGCGAACACAGATGGAATCGCAAGTATCGCCCTTTCTCATTTCTGTAGCACCTAGGCTTATGGTCTTTTTTCCCACTTGGGGGAAGAAAACCTGAGCAAAGCCCGTGCGCACAGCTTCTGCAAATTCTACGGCTTCCCTGATACCCATGTCCGGAAGCATAATCATAAATTCTTCGCCACCCCAGCGGCCAGCATCCGCATCTGGTGCATTTTCAAAAGAGGCTGTTTGAATTTGCTTGGACAGTCCTTCAATAACACAGTCGCCAATCTTATGACCGTAAGTATCGTTCACCGACTTGAAGTTGTCGATATCGATCATCACCAAGGACATTCGTTCATTGGGATTTTCAGCAAAACGTTCCGCAATGCGCCTCTGGATTTCGCCACGGTTGTACAACCCAGTCAAGGCATCTGTAATAGAATGCTTGGTCATCATGTTGTACATTTCCATAAGCTCTGCCGAAGATACGTTGGTGAAGTAAGCCAAACGGCTGATCACAGAAACCTTACCAGCCTGCGCTCCAGCTTTAACCTCAGCACTCTTCATTCTAGAGTAATTTGGGCGACCTTCGCGCATAGCAGCAAGCACAAATGTCGCGTTATGCAAATTCACCGCATTATCTGTTCGTAAAAACTCGCCATTGGCAAAAAAGCCATTTGTCGTAGCGAGAGAATTGAACGGCTGAATTTCTTTGCAAACTTCGTCTTCGCCCCAGAAAGATTTTCTGGCTTTACCGGAATAGGCAAAGATTGCCTCAGGGCAGAAGGTTGAAATTTTTGAAGAACTAAAGTTAACGCTATCCATAATGGATTGAGGATCGCCATAGGCAATTCTTGCGGCGGCTCCATTCTCCATGTCCGAAGTCAAGAGAAGCGCTCCCTCTTCAGAACATGCAATTGGCGTGCGCAAAAGGTTTTCACCATTGCTGTGATAGAATAAAGGAAACTCCAAAGTATTGCTAGCGAAATAGTAGTCGTTCTGGATATTCAGATACTTGGAATAAGCTTCAAATGCCGGTCGACCATCTAGTTCCCACAACACATTGCCATCGGACTTGGTAACAGTAAAGGTTTTACCCAAAGGTTTCCAGCCAGACACCTTAGCCGTTTCCACATACAAGTCGTCACCACCTAAAAGAACGCACAACAAGGCGTTGGTGGAATAGCCATGGATATTGGAAAATACAAAGGAGGGAATCTCATCGGAGATTTGACCAGCCAGGCTTCCAAAAACCTGAACGTTTTTTCGTATTCTGTTCAAACCTTCGCAAAATCCTGTGTAGGACATGCCTGGAGATGCAACCAGCATTTCCACTGCAGACACCCAGGGGCGCTTTTCAATTTCTTGAACCAAACCTTCTGCAATCGACTCCGCAGGATCTTCACCCAAGGAAAATTGCAACATGCCGATTCTGGTAGATTCCCTTTCGAAAATTGTACAAGAAACAGAAATTGTCTCGCCCGAAAAAGATCCATCTACAATATTTCCATTACAGGAACCACCTACGCAAAGTGCTCCCGGAAAATTTTGAACGATAGTATTGCAAGCGTGTTTTAAATGTCGGAATCCAGACAATTCTGAATATACGTGAAACAGCAGCTTAACGGGATTTTCACCGCACAAATCCGCAATGCGCTGAAGTTCTTCATTCAGCTGTTCCGGACTCTCGTATATGAACTGTACCTGTTTCACCTTACACTACCAATTTGACAATGTAAAAGATAAAAAACTTGAAAAATTTCAAGTTTGAACTCACCTAGAATGACCCCATTCACGGAACAATCTCTAAACAAAAGTGAAGTTTTAAGGAATTGAATCGCATAATCAAAAAATTAAGTATGTTTTAACTTGTCTACAAAACGAGGTTTTTATGAAAGTTCTTTTGATTAACGGAAGTCCCCGCAAAAATGGCAACACCTTTACCGCCTTGAACGAAGCGGCTGAACAGCTGAAGAAGAACGGCATTGACAGCGAAATCGTCTGGATCGGCAACAAGACCATCCGAGGCTGCGTGGCCTGCAACGTCTGCAAGACCAAGGGCAATAACCGCTGCGCCTTTGACGACGACATCTGTAACGAAGTCAACGCCAAGATGGAATCCTGCGATGGTCTGATTGTCGGCTCTCCGGTTTACTGGGGACAGCCCAACGGACAGGTCCTTTCCCTGATCCAGCGTATGGCTTATTCCGCTGGAGCACTTTTGCAAGGAAAGCCCGCTGCCGCCGTTTGTGTCTGCCGTCGCGGAGGAGCAACCGCCGCCTTCCAGACTTTGCAAATGCCCTTCCAGATGCTGAATATGCCTATCGTCACTTCCCAGTACTGGAACATCGCCTACGGCCGCAACGAAGGTGAATCCGCACAGGATGTCGAAGGCATGCAGACCATGCGTACACTCGCCAACAATATGGCCAAAATTCTGAAGAAGTTTGAAACCGGAACCGCAGACGTTCTTGAAAAGGAACCCTGGGCTCCCATGAACTTCGTACGATAGTAAGCAACAGTCTCTTTGTCAAATTCAATCTTTTCTGAATCCGTCAAATTTCGCCGGATTCATTTCTTACTATGTTTTAATAGTACACATTTTTCATGTGGGTTTCTATGAATTTTCTCGAAGAAAAGATTTTGCGTGACGGCACCATCAAGGAAGGCAACATCCTTAAGGTGGACAGTTTTTTGAATCACCAAATTGATGTAGACATCATGCGTCAGATGGCCTACGAATTCCAGCGTCGTTATCGTGATGTGGAAATCAACAAAATTCTGACCATTGAAGCCAGCGGTATCGCTATCGCAACACTCCTGGGTCATCTTTATGACGTGCCTGTGGTTTTCGCCAAGAAAAGCCAGACCGCTAACAGCACCGATGACAAGTACGTGGCTCAAGCCTACTCCTTCACCCACAAGAAGATGAACAACGTGTTCATTTCCAAGCCTTACATGAAGGCTACCGACAAGGTCTTGATCGTAGATGACTTTTTGGCAGATGGTGCTGCAGCCCACGCCCTCATCGACCTGGTTCATCAGGCAGGCGGCACCGTGGCAGGCCTTGGCATCGCCATCGAAAAGGGCCAGCAGAAAGGCGGCCGCACCTTGCGTGAAGAAGGCTACCGCGTAGAATCCATCGCCATCGTAGAATCCATGGATTGGCAGACTCAGACTATCAAGTTCCGCGAACAGCCGGAACTGCCGCTGGAAAATACGAACTTGAAATTGGGGTAAATGAAAAAATCATGAATAGTTCATCAGAAAACATTTATCAGTTGGACGGTCGCGTCCCGGTGCTGAAGGCGCTGCCTTTTGGCTTGCAGCATGTGCTGGCCATGTTCGTCAGCAACATCACCCCCATCATCATTCTCGCCAATGTGGTGGGCATCGAGAAAGGCATTACCGCCTCGCTGATCCAGAACTGCATGATTATTGCGGGCATCGGCACCATGGTGCAGCTCTACCCCATCTGGAAAATCGGTTCCCGGCTCCCCATCGTCATGGGCATCAGCTTTACCTTCCTTTCTGTTTCCATCGGCATTGGAACTGCGTACGGCATGGGTACCTTGATGGGAGCAGTCATTGTAGGCGGTATTGTTGAAGGTCTGCTTGGCCTTTGCGCAAAATACTGGCTGAAGCTTATCCCCCACATTGTGGCAGCCACCGTGGTAACAGCCATCGGTTTTTCCCTTCTGCCTATCGGCGCGAATTCCTTCGCCGGCGGCCAGGGATCCCCTGACTTCGGCGCCACCCACAACTGGATTGTTGGAAGCGTCACCTTACTTACCTGCCTTCTGACTCAGGTTTTCGCCAAGGGTTTCCTCCGTTCCCTTTCCGTTTTAGTAGGTCTTGTCGTCGGCTACATTCTGGCACTTTGCATGGGCATGGTAGATTTCTCCGGACTTTCAAACTGCAGTATCATTGCGCTCCCCAAGATACTCCCCTTCACTCCGGAATTCCACATCGGACCTATTCTTTCTGTGATTGCCATCTTCCTGGTTTCTGCTACTGAAACTGTAGGCGATTCCAGCGCCCTCGTGAACGGAGCCCTGAAGCGTCAGATTCACAAATCCGAAATGGGCGGTGCCATTAGCTGCGACGGTTTCGTCAGCACTATCTCCGGTATTTTCGGCTGCACTCCGATCACCTCCTTCAGCCAGAACGTGGGTCTCGCATCCCTCTCCGGCGTAGTGAACCGCTTTACCATCGCCACTGGCGCCATCGTCATGCTGCTGGGTGGCATCTTCCCTCCCGTAGGAACTTTGCTTACCACCATTCCCCAGGCGGTTCTGGGTGGCTGTACCATCATGATGTTCGGTTCCATTCTGTTTGCAGGGTTTGGCATGATGGCAAAGAGCGGCTTTAGCCAGCGCAACATGATTATCGTCAGCCTTTCCCTTAGCGTAGGCCTTGGCTTTACCCAGGCTACGGGAATGTTCAAGGAATTCCCCCAGATTATCCAGACCATCTTCGCCGAAAACTGCGTGGCTGTGGTATTCCTGCTGGCGGTGATTCTGAATTTGGTACTGCCCAAGGATAAAGAAGACAAACAGTAAGATGAAAATCTTCTACCACCTTCCTGGATTATTCGAGTTCTACGAATTGTACAAGGCGTTTCTGCCTTTGTTTCGCGAACATCCCGAATATTTTTACGACTGGTGCGATATCGGCTCCATTTACGGAGCTCCCGCCGACTGTATCTGGGGCGGAGGCCGCGTTGGCTTTGGCGACGAAGTGCCGGAACGGGTGGCGGAACTTTTAAAAGAATATGGAATTTCTGCAAGACTTACCTTCAGCAATTCCCTGCTGCGCGAAGAACATTTGTCCGATAAAAAGTGCAACGAATTGTGTGAATTATTTTCGAATGTCGCGAGTCGGAGTGGCGAAGCTGGCGAGGATGTCGCGTCGAACGATGGCCGCGCGGCAGATAAGAACAAGGCCGTGCAAAACGGTGTCATCATCCACTCCGACCTACTGCTGAATTATTTGCAGACAAACTACCCAAATTTTTATTTCGTTTCTTCCACTACAAAGGTACAGACAGAATTTGTCCAATTCCAACAGGAATTAAACCGCAAGGAATTCCGATTTGTGGTCCCTGATTTCAGGCTGAACAAAGAACTGGAAAAGTTACGCACACTGCCCGACGCACAAAAGCAGAAGGTGGAATTTCTCTGCAATGAATGCTGCTGGTTTGGCTGTACCGACCGCAAAAAATGCTACGAGAACGTAAGTCGCAAAAACCTGGGTGAAGACTGCAAGGATCACATCTGCAGATCGCCAGGCGCAAAGAACGGCTACCGCTTTTCCGACGCCATGAAAAATTCTGGCTTCATCGGAATCAACGACATTCAAAACGTTTACGCCCCCGCCGGCTTTTCCCAATTCAAGATCGAAGGCCGTAGCCTAGGCAGCGCCCTCATCCTGGAATTTCTGCTTTACTACATGACAAAGCCAGAACACCAGCTGAAAGTCCGTGAAGAAATCTATCTGGACAGCATGTTGGATTTGTTTTAGGATTTTAATTCAATTAAAAAAATCCCCGAAGCGATGAACTTCGGGGATTGCTCTAGTATAGTCAATTTTAGACTATCCGGCTTTTTTAAACGGACATTGCAACACCAAACATTTGGGAAATGCAAAATGAAACGGTAAAGTAGAACCTTCGAGAATTCACTAAATAACCCAATTCATAATTTCCAACCCAAAGGGACGGCAAACCACCGATACGAAGCGAGGCTCCGTACTCAAAACCCGTTTTCGTTTCCCACCCAATTTCAGGGCCAACAGCAACAGCAAAAAGTATCTGTTCGTATAAATACCGCAAATTGGGTTGAACAAAAACTCCCGCTTGACGGTTGTCAAAATCATATATTACCCGAATACGATTCATCCACATAAGTACATGTGGAGGACCCCACATTCCATGTACAGAATCAGGCCTAGCAATTTCATGCAAAACACTAGATAAACCAAATATTACATCCGCTCCAGCGGAAAACATCCCCGGTCCGCCACCAATCGCAATACCCCAAAAACTAGGAGCAAACCCTTCCGGGAACATAAAGAAATTGGGTTTCTTTTTATCTGAGAATACCGGAGCATCCTCATCTGCCAAAGACACATTTGGCAGAAGCAAAACGAATGCAAGAAACAAACCCCAAACAAACTTCATGGAAAGAAATATATAAAAACAATCCCCGAAGCGACAAACTTCGGGGATTACTTTATATGCTGGATCCTTCGGCTACGCCTCAGGATGACATGCGGGTCAATTAAGCCTGGGCGCTTCGCGCCTAGCCTATGCGGCTCAGTCATGGACATGCAAGCATGTCCGCGACGTTCGCCTTGTTAGGCTTTTACAGCTTCGACGGAGACCTTTTCGCCATCAGCGTCAGTGTCCTGCAGGCCGGCAGCAGAATCCTTCCAGATGATTGCGTTAGCCTGAGTTTCACCGGTGATGTAAGCTTCGTTTTCCTTAACGGCCAACTTCAGCACTTCACTTTCAGAATAAAGTTCAATGTTGATGCGGTCGGTAATTGCGAAGTTCTGATCCTTACGGCGGTTCTGGATGCGGTTCACCAGTTCGCGGGCAACGCAAGCACGGCGCAGATCGTCGGTAACGTTCAGGTCCAGAGCAACGGTAAAGTGGCTGTCAGCGTCCACGGCAAGGCCTTCCGGCACAATGCGCTGGATCATGAGGCAGTCAGCACCCACTTCGCCGAATTCCGCTTCGCGGCTTTCTCGGCTGCACCTCGACAGATCATTGGCTTCGCCATGATCTGCGCTCGGTTTGCACGAGAAATCGATCTTGATAGTCTCACCACCCTGCAATGCCTTGATTTCATCAGCGGTGAGGCTGTTAAGCTTTGCAGAGATGACCTTCATGTTCTTGGCGTATTCAGGACCCTTGGCCTTGATGCCCAGGAAGTTGGGCTTTGCAGAAAGCTTCACCAGAACGGTTTCGTCTTCCAGGAACTTCATTTCGCGAACGTTCAATTCCTCGAGGATGAGGTCCTTCATGGTTTCGGCAACGTCCTTTTCAACATCACCGTGAGGCACCACAGTCATGGAAGCGATGGGCATACGGTTCTTTACGTTGTTCGTAGCGCGGATTGCACGGCCCATTTCCACCATGCCGCGGACCATTGCGATACGCTGCACCAGGGCTTCGTCCTTCAAGGATTCGTCAGCGCTTGGGAATTCGCAGAGGTGTACGCTAACAGGTGCGTTGGCATCCACTTCGCGAACGAGAATCTGGTAGATTTCTTCTGCAAGGAGCGGGAGGAACGGAGCAAGGATCTTGCTGAAGTCCACCAGCACCTTGTACATGGTTGCGTATGCTGCATTCTTGTCGCCATCGTTTTCAGACTTCCAGAAGCGACGGCGGCTACGACGGACGTACCAGTTGGTCAGGTCATCCACAGCGGCGATGATTGCAGGCACCACGTTGTACAAACGGTAAGCCTTCATTTCCACTTCGACCTTGGCGGCCAGATCCTGCAGGGTTGCAAGCATCCAGCGGTCCAGTTCGTTTTCGGACTTCACCACTTCACCCGGATTCCAGTTCAGCTGGCCCTTGGCGGCGTCGGCGTTGTGGTTAGAAACGAAGAAGCTAACGGCGTTCCACAGCGGGAGCATCACCTGCTTCACAATACCCTTCACGCCTTCTTCAGAGAAGCGCAGGTCTTCGGCCTTCAAGGCAGCAGAGTTGATGAGGAACAGGCGGATGGCGTCGGCGCCAGTACGTTCAATAAGTTCGTTGGGGTCCGGATAGTTCTTCTTGGACTTGGACATCTTGGAACCGTCTTCGGCCAAGATGATACCGTTCACGATCACGTTCTTGAAGGCGGGCTTCTGGAACAGAGCGTTGGAAAGAACGGTCAAGGTGTAGAACCAACCGCGGGTCTGGTCAAGGCCTTCGGCAATGAAGTCAGCCGGGAAGCTCTTTTCAACCAGTTCCTTGTTTTCAAACGGATAGTGGCGGCTGGCATAAGGCATGGAGCCAGATTCGAACCAGCAGTCAAACACTTCCGGAGTACGCTTGAATTCCTTGCCATCCTTCTTGATGACAATCTTGTCCACGAAGTGCTTGTGGAGGTCTTCCAGAGTTTCGCCAGTGAGGTCAGCCAGTTCCTTGATGGAGCCCACAGCAATCATTTCGCCGTCGTCAGCAATCCATACAGGAATCGGGGTACCCCAGAAACGGTTACGGGAAAGGTTCCAGTCGCGGGCGTTGGCAATCCACTTACCAAAGCGGCCGCTCTTGATGTGGTCGGGAACCCAGTTCACGGTCTGGTTGTTTTCAACCATCCATTCCTTCAAAGTCTTGGTGACACCTTCTGCGTTGGTGACTTCGCCATCGATCTTCAAGAACCAAGTCTTGAGAGCGCGGTACAGCAGAGGCACGCCGGTACGCCAGCAGTGGGGGTAGCTATGAACGAAGGTTTCGTGCTTGAACACGCGGCCCTGTTCCTTGAGGTAAGCGATAATGCTCTTGTCGGCTTCCTTTGCACCCAGGCCCTTCCACATGGGGACCTTGTCGGTGAACTTGCCTTCGGTATCCAGCGGGTCGAAAAGGCCGAGGCCAAGGGATGCACCCAACTGGAAGTCTTCTTCACCGAAGGAAGGTGCGATATGAACAGCACCGGCACCGTCTTCGTCGCTAACGAAATCGGCAACGTAGATGGTATAACGCTTGGCCAGTTCTTCTGCAGTGGCGTAAGCGTCGCTAATGTGGAACAAAGCTTCGTACTTGAGACCAGCCAGGTCAGAACCCATGCACTTATCAACGATGTTGGGGTTCTTGAAGTAGGCGGAAGCGCGGGTACCCATGACCCAGAACTTCTTGCCGTCCTGTTCTACGCAAACATATTCGGCGTCAGCCTTCACTGCAATGGCGAAGTTGGAAGGAAGAGTCCAGGGAGTGGTGGTCCAAACCAGGATGTTGGAACCAGCAAACTTTGCGTCGTCGGAAACCAGCGGGAAAATCAAGGTCAAGGACGGATCCTGACGGTCCTTATAGCCCTGGTTGGTTTCGAAGTTGGAAAGCGGAGTTGCAAGAGCCGGGCTGTACGGCTGGATGCGGTAGCCCTGATAGATGAGGCCCTTGTCGAAGCACTGCTTGAACACCCACCACACAGATTCCATGAAGTTCTTGTCCATGGTCTTGTAGCCCTTGTCGAAGTCCACCCAGCGGCCCATGCGACGAACAGTCTTGCGCCATTCACCGGTGTACTTCAGAACCTTGCTACGGCAGGTTTCGTTAAACTTATCTACGCCCAGGTTCTGGATTTCGGCAACGCCAGCCAGACCCAGTTCGTTCTGCACCAGAGATTCAATAGGCAGACCGTGGCAGTCCCAACCGAAACCGCGGGGAACCTTCTTGCCCTTCATGGTCCAGTAACGGGGAACGATATCCTTGATGGTGCCAGCCAGCAAGTGACCATAGTGTGGAAGGCCAGTTGCAAACGGAGGGCCATCGTAGAAAGTATAGGGTGCAGTTTCCGGACGGCTGTCCAGAGACTTCTTAAAGCTATCATCCTTATCCCACAATCCGAGCACGCGCTCTTCGATCTGCGGGAAGGTTTCTTCCTTTTGTACTTCGCGGAATAACTTTGCCATTGTTTACCTCGGGGCATACAGCCCCCTATTAAATACGAGGCGAAATTTAGCAAAAGGCGAACATCGTGACATTCACGCTTGCGTGAAATAACATGATTGAGCCGTACTAAATGCAAGCAAAGCTTGCCAGATAGAAAAAACATAAAGGGGGCAGCCGCCCCCTCGCTCCAACTTTTGCGCAAATCAACCCCAAACAGCACGCAGCGCAAAATTTTCCGCTACCCCCACCCCTAAGGGGACACCCCTTAAAAACCCTTTTGAGAAGTTAGGCCGCAATTTCATTTAGGTCGTAAAACAAGAGGCATGTTCTAGGATCACCCTCGTTTTTCGACCCAAGCTTTTTAAACCCATTCTTTTCATAAAAAGGAATCGCCGCAATATAGGCATCCACCGTAAGAAACCGGCATCCAGACTTGTTATCCTGCGTAAAAAACATCTTAACAAAATCCAGTATAAAGGTTCCAAGATTTTCACCCTTGAACTCATTAGAAACACCCAAACGGCAAAGCTTAACCGCAGGGTAACTTTTCAATCTTTTTGATTGAGGGAATCCCTGTTTTTTGCGAAAACGATTAAACTCAGTACTATTCGCAAAATCGCCAAGCGCAACCTTATCATTCGCAACGCTGCAGAACGCCAAAGGTTTCTCAGGAGCATTCTTTTCAACGAGTACATAACTGACCGCCAAAAGACTTTGACGATATAGGGAAGCCTCGTTCTGAATAAAATCGTTCAAATCCTCGTCACCGCAATCAAAGCCGGAAACGAGTTCACACCCCTTAAGTTTTCTTATTTCAATTTGCGAAAAATCTACTTTGCATTGCACGCAAGTTCCTCCCTTCGCTGCGATTCTTCTCCACGCTTAAGCATATCCAACGCGATACGATAAACTCCGAGCAAGCGTTCCCGCTCTGCTGGATTTTTCTTATTTGCTTTCATGAGCGCTTCAAAGCGCCGGGCGTCTTCACCAAAAAGAATTGGGGTTTCCTTAATCGGTCTTGCCATAGCCCTCTCCTTACAGGATAATGTTCATATACTAAACTAGGGCTAGGCTAAACAGGCCATGGCCCGGCAACGCACCAAAAGGTGGTAGCGAAAATATATTAACATCTACCAGCCATGTCAAGAGAGCTACTTGGGCAGCCAAACAACTGCCCCCCCCCATAAAAAAAATGATAAACTGGAGAACCGTTTAGTTTTTTTGAACGTATATTGATTGTAGGACAACTGGAAATAGAGGTCATTATGATTTTCGATGATGGCGGACTTCTAAAAAAATTATTTGGCTGGATTGCAGGAATTACTTTCGTACTTTACTTTGGATTTTGGTCAATTCTTATCCTTGGTGGGACACTGTTCATCGGCCTTCTTCTTGAGGATATCCTTTTCGACACCCACCATTTTGACTGAAAAGATCAGACCAGCAGATCACAGCTGAAAAAAACGCCTTTGAAAGACGGTCTTTTTTTATCTTACAGGGACTCTTTTCGAGGGATGTTAAAACAGCGTCGCCACAAAGGCCAATACATAGAGAGGCAAATCGTTGGGCCTATCAATGCAGGCTACAGCGGTTCCGCTGGCATAGTGACCCGCATAAATCCTGCCATCATCCAAGCAATACTTCGCTGTGCCACTGGCATAATGACCAGCAAAAATATGGTTTCCGTCAACACACCATTCAGAAGACCCGCTGGCATAATGGCCATTGTAGATTCGATTGTTGTCAAAGTTTGCAATGGCAGAACCACTAGCGTAGTGGACCTTGTAAATTTTCCCATTGTCGAAGCAATATTCCGCAGTCCCACTGGCGTAGTGACCAGAATATAAACGATTATCCGCAAAGGTCCATTTTGCAGTTCCGCTGGTGTAATGACCTTTATAAACTCTCACTTCAGACGACATAAAACCTCCGCGCTTTTATCTCAAACTATAATATTTAAAACAAAAAGGCACCCCCATGGGAGTGCCTCCGTCGCAATTAACACAGTTATTTCTAGGTATTTTGCAAGAAGGATAGAATTTGTGTTTTGTATTCCGTAAAATAATCACGCCAGATTTTTTCAAGTTCATCTAGTTTGCTATCGGCAACATCGTCCAACTTGTAGCTTTTACCATTTGCGGAAGGCGAAATCACGTGGACATTTTCACGACCGATATCGGCCATTACCTGGTAATCGCCGCTCTTGCCGGAACGAGCCACCCATTCATCCAAGACATACTTACCCCAGCTAAGCAAAGTTTGGTTACCCTCAACACGAACCATGGTATCCATGTCAGTATCAAAGGTAAGAATGCGATAATCATCACGGAAGCCGGATCTCTTCATGCCCGCATTTAAAACTGCAATGGGAGAGTTTGCCCACATGCCTCCGTCGGCATACCAAGTATCACCAAGCTTTTCCACATCAAAGTAGGTGGGAGCGCAAGTGGAAGAAAGAACAGCAAACCACTTGTCCACATCAGCATCGCCTTTGTCCCAAACCTTTTCTACAGACTTTTCGCCATTGAGTCGAGTTGTAGGAATAAAAATAGGTTTCACCCATTCACTACACTTACCATGCATGCACTCCTTAAGAAGTTCCTTCAAACGGGCATGATTGTAAGTCGGCTTTTTAGGATCCTTGATACGTTCCCACAAAGTATATTTCTTAAAAATGTCCTTCAAGTTTTTGCGATAGAAACCGCGAATATCTTCTGCGGACATGCCCTCGTTGAGGCAAGCAGCAACAATGGCACCGGTAGAGGTCCCACCGAAAGCGACTGCATTTTCCGCAATCCAATTTTCGCCAAGTTCCTTTTCAATTTCACACATCAGCGCCACCGGACCAATGCCCAATGCGCCACCACCATTAATCGATATAGCAAGTTTTTCTCTTCTCATAGTGAAGACAATTATAGTTATTTGTTAAAAAAAAGGTTGTTTTTCAAAATATTTTTGTTTTTAACAACGCATTTTTAGTTGGGCCCTATCAAAAACAAGCTAATGGAATTTATTTTTCAAGATAAGTTTGGATTATACAGAATTGTTTGGAAAAGGATTATGGATTACAAGCGATTTTCTTTTTTTGGAAAAGTCCTTACCAGTTGTAGCTTAGCCTTAGGGTTTGCAGGGTTTGCCAACGGGGCATCTCCTTTGAAGACTGTTCCTTGGAACGGCCATGTCGGAGCCGCCAGTTTTACCTTCGACGACGCCATGGAAGATCAGATCGAAAACCTGCCCCCTATTTTAGAGGAGATGCCGGATGTAAGGGTAACATTTTTTCTTTCAAACATGGGTGGTGGAAAAAGTTTGCACCGTAATGGAGCAGGATTCGCAAAGCTTGCCCAAATGGGAAACGAAATCGGAAACCACACCGACAATCACCTCCAGCTTCCCGACCAAGACGACGCCACACTGAAGTCTGAAATCATTGATTTCGCCAGCGAAATCGAAACTGTCATGAAAGAGAATGGAGCAAACGTCAACGTAACTGCGCTGGCGACACCGTTCTGTGCCAACAATGACAAAGTATCTAGCGTCATCGATCAACGGCATTTCATTAACCGCGACGGAGGTTGGCATGGCCGAAATTCTTGGGACGAAGAACCCAAGTGGCTCAGCATGGCATCAAGAATCTGGAACCATTCGCAAACTGCAGCCGCGGAACTTTTGGGAGCGTTGGATACCGCCGCATTCATCGGTAATTTTGCAGGAGCGAACCCCTGGGACGTTCAGGTGAAGGGGCCCTCCTGGGTTGTACTTTTGCACCACGGTGTTTCTGACGCAGGTGGAATGAGCATTGCTCCAAGCGACCTAAAAAATGCTTTCCAGCGGGCTTTGAAAAACGACCTTTGGACAGCTCCCTTTAGCGTTGTCGGAGCTTACTACAAGGCCCACTTCACCTTGGACACCGCAAGTGCCATCACCAACGACGACGGATCCTATAAGGTAAGCTGGACGCTTCCCCATCCTCAAATGCCCCAAAGCATTCCTTTGAAAGTAAAGCTGAGCGAAGACTTCCTTAAAGATATTACGTTGAAGCAAGACGAGAAAATCGTCCTTGTGCAAAACGGAAAAGAAATCGAAGCGGACGAGAACAACGTTTACACTATTGAATTCTGCGAATTAAACGCAACCATTCAGGTGAAAAGTGCTGGCAGTCAAACCATTTCAAAACAGATTCAAAACTCCCTCTTGAGAAATAACGCCACAGCCCAATACAACGTATACGACTTGAAGGGCAAATTGCTCGGAACAACCAACAATTTCGAGATTCCAGAATCCATGCCTCATGGCATTTACATTGTACGCAGCGCCAATCCCCAAATGTTGCCTGTTATAAAAGTTAAGCGTTAGTACACCATTGTAAACCCAAATTACAACAAAGTCTCACATCCCCTGCCGAGAAATCAATATATTCTCTGCAGGGATTTTTATGTAAAACTTTGGAGTTTTTATGAGTATCATTTCTGTAGTTCCTTGGAACGGTCACAAAGGTGCCGCCAGTTTCACTTTTGACGACGCCTCGGAAAGTCACATCACAAATCTGTGGCCCCTAGCAGAAAAGTTAGGCATCAAGGTCACCTGCTTTTTGACCGGCGATAGCTGGTATTTCCGCCACAACTATGACAAGTTTTTGCAAATGGCGCAAGCCGGCCACGAAATGGGCAACCACACGGAAACACACCCCAAACTGACCCAGCTTAGCGACGCCGATCGAAAGCGAGAAATTCTGGACTACAAGAAATTCTTGCAGAGTCAAATGCCAAGCCTCCCCTTCAATGTTTTTGGAACGCCCTACTGCGACAACAACGAAGAAGTCCAAAAAATTATCAGCCAGGAACATTACATCAGTCGCGATTGCCGCGGCTATGGTCGTATCACCTGGGATATAGTACCTAACTGGTTATCCATGGATTCCAAGGCCTGGCAGAGTTCCCTCAACACCGTGGAAGAATTCCAGCAAATTGCCAGCGACACCAATGAGGCTGGCGAATGGATCATCTACATGAACCATGGCGTAGATACAGATCAAAATAACGACTACTCCATCGACCCTGACGACCTGGAGAAAATCATCCAGCAAGCAAAAAATCTGGACATGTGGATTGCGCCATTCGGTACTGTAGGCGCCTACCATCGTGCAAAGTTTGCGTTAGAAAACGCCGAAGTTCGTTGTGAAAATGTGAGCTGTTCCAATCCGTCGCTGGGCCGTTGCTACCAAGTTCGGTGGAAATTGCCTCACGACAAAATGCCCGCAACCATTCCCGTCAAAGTCAAAATCAACTTGGAAGAGAGCTACAAAGTTCTTCAAGGCGGCAAGGAATTGCAACCCAACAAAGACGGAAGCTACACCATAGAATTCATGGAACAAGCTTTGAATATTGTCTTTTAATAAAAAAATCCCTCGGTAAAACCGAGGGATTTTTATTCATAAGGTCCGACCGAGCCGCGGCCTTACGGTGAATTACTTCACAGCAACCTTGCTCATCTTGTTGCCTACGCGGACCATGTAGATGCCCTTGTTAGGAACGGTGATGGACTGTGCGCCGAGAGCCTTGGAAGAAGCAACCAGCTTACCCTGCATATTGAACACAGCGATATCAGAACCAGCCTTGGCACCGGTAACGGTAATGTTCATACCAGAAACAGAGATCTTTGCCATGGAGAGCTGAGCTGCAGAAACAATAGCCTGCTGATCGCCACCTTGCTGACCGCCCTGGTCACCACCCTGGTCACCACCCTGAGGCGGATTAGAGGAGATAACCACACCAGTGATCTTAGCCGGATCAATGACCTGCTTGTTTGCATCAAGGAATTCAATGGACTTCACGGAGATTGCGCCAAATCCGCCCTTAGAATCCTTAACTTCAAACTTGAGACCTGTCACAACCTTAATAATTTCTACACCGGAAGGAGCCTTGGAGGTGTTAACCCAAGAAAGAATACCAATAGAGTTAGTTTCAGAAGCAACGTTGCAGTTTGCAGCCAAGCCGAGGAAGCCCCAGTCGCAAGGAGTCAAATCATAGGTAGTTGCCTTGTAATCAGAAGATGCAGAAATATACATACCGGGTTCAGCACCAGCTTCTGCAGTAGCTTCATTAAGAATTGCAAAGCGGATAGGACCTTCAGACTTTGCAGTAATGCGAAGATACTTAACACCAAGAGCAGAGAGGTCAACACCCTTCTTGTCGTTTTCAAGGAAGGACATTGCGATACCTGCAGAAGGATACTTCAAAGTACCAGCCGCAGCTGCTTCAGGAGTCCATTCCGGTTCCGGACCAATTTCCATATTTGCGTCAGCATAGTATGCACCATTACGGAGATAAACCGGAGATGCTCCAGAATCCGGAGTCATCTTGGTACCGATACCCAGCTTGTCGTGATATGCACCCCAGTTCCAGAAACCAGAGACACCAACAGTCTGATCCTTGGGCTTCTGCTGAACACCTTCGATTCCAGAATCTGCAGAAGGCAACAGGCTGGCATCCGGAGTGAACTTGGTAAATCCAGCCATATCATAAAGGTTAGGCATGTTACCAGTCATGAGAAGCATGTAAAGAAGGTTCAAAGTAGCGGGATAGTACTTTTCGCCCTTCACAGATTCACCACAACCGTTGGCAGTAGCGCAGCTAGTCATGGCAGAAAGAGTCTTGTACAAGGACTGCATAAAGCCTTCACCGCCAGTCACGTCACTGGCAGCAGCAAGGCCCATACCACCAGAGAAGGTGGAAGAAACGAACTCTTCGCGCTTAGGAGAAATGGAACCATTTGGATAGTAACCAGAATTGATACCACTTGCGGTACCATTGGACATGGTGTACATCCACTTAGCGATCTTGTCGTTAAACTTCTTTGCATTAGCATTGCCATACCAATAGTAGGACCATGCCATACGCCAAGGAGTACGGGCAGCGTCATCAAAGAAGCCCGGATTATCAGCCTGGCCTACAGCAGCCTGGCTGTTATTTGCAGGCTGATGGGAACTCCAGTCACACCAGTCAGTTACAAGACCAGTTGTAGAGTTCTGACACAGCAACAAATCCTGTTCGGTCTTGGTAATCACGGTCTTCCACTTGGAATCGCCAGAAACCTTTGCGAACAACTCAAAGTTTGCCAAGGTACCGTAGCTGGGGTTGAACATGGGATTCCAGTTGCTACCGGCCTTAACGGAGCCATTACTTTCGATATCGTTAGATCCAATCCAAGAAATCAAAGACTTCGCTTCATTGAGATACTGCGTATTGTTCCACTGCTTGGAAGCCATAACAAGAGCCAAGGCAGCATCAAAGTCAGCATCGGAAGCAGAGCCGTTACTTGCACTGCAACCAACACGCCAGTTCATACCAGAAGCGCCACCGCTCACGGAGTTATTCTTCCAAGTTGCCCAAAGCTTATCAAATTCGGCCTGGTGATCATCACTGGTGCTAGACATGTACACCATGATCAACATACCATAGGCGATACCTTCAGAAACAGTAGAGCAGGTACCTTCAGGAGCGAGAATCCAAGCTTCGGAACCCTTATCCTGATACCAAGCCTTCTTCCAAATATCAAAGTGAGACTTAATTACAGAAGGATCGGCATATTTGGCAGTAATGCCATTAGGATGTGCCATGTTCTGCGGGAACGGATACTGCGGAGCAGCAGATGCTGTAGCTGCAGTCAGGGCGAGGGTGCCCAGGGCAACTTTAAAAATGTTTTTCATACTTTGTTCATCCCTTATTGAAAAATCATAAGACGCTGCTAAATATAAATTGAAAACCCCAAAAACATAACCCTTCTATATTGTAATAAATCCGTTGCATTTCCTCTAAAAACAAGGTTTTTTACCTAAAAAAAGAAAAAAAAGAGCCTTTTACAGCTCTTTTCAAACAATGGTTAGTTATTGTTTACAAAGCGTTTTTTGTTCCCTATCCGTTCACAACCTAAGCCTTTTGTTCCGAAATTTTTACCATCTTTGCTTTTTTACGTTTCGTCTTAAAATGCAGGTAAAGAGGACTTACTGTATACAAGAATAGCACAAGGACCAATGTGGCCTGGGGCGTATTCATATTGGTAATGCCCCAACCAATGGTAATCAAAGGCAAGTGCAAAAGGTAGGGGTAGAAGGAGGCTCTTCCAATAGTGCGGACAATAGGTACGCAGAAGAATCGTGCCAAAAATCCCTTGGCAGGAATCAGGCTCATAATGAAAAGGCCGCTAATCAATATGGGCAGAGAATGGCGGACAATAAAATACACCGACTGATTTTGCACCCAATTTTGGCCAGCATAGCAAACGATATAAAGAGCCACAAGTAAAACGGCCTGACAAATTCCTGCTATATATTTTTTTTCCAGAAAAGCAAATTGGCGTTCCTGATACAAGCGGAAAATAATCATGCCAAAGAAGTACTCGCACACATGCATGGCAGGAAACATGTGGAAAAACCTAAAGCGCACGCCATAATCCGAAGAATACAAAGTGGTGCTGCCAAAGAGAATCCCCTGAATAATTCCAGGAATAAATGTCAGGGCAAACAGGAGCCACAACACTTTCACATTTTTAATCTTATAAAAGAACTTCGCAGCAGCAGGTGTAAATGCATAGCAAATAAAGAATCCGGTCAAGGCCCAGGAAGGTTCATTCAATTTCAAGCCAAGCTCCGGAACCAAGGACCATGTAAGCGTAAGGTGAAGAAACAGACTTCTGAAGGGGTGCGATAAATTGTTAAGGCCGTTGACAAAACCTGTTCCAAGATCACTCAAATTATCGGGAATTCCATGAAGTCCGGAAAATTTGAACACCAAAGTCACAAACATCAAAACCGTACAAATAAAATGCAAACGATAAAGTTTTGCAATACGGCTGAACATAAATGGAACCACAGGAATTCGACGGTCTGGATCGCTGAACTTACTTGCAAAAAGAAATCCCGCCAACACGAAAAAAAGACCTGCAGAAAAAGCGGGACCACTGACGATGGGCTTGAGCCAGGTGTACTTTGCCGCATACCCAAATGCACTAGAAGAAGCTAAGTGTAAAAACACAATGTTCAAGGAAGCCAAAAGGCGAAGGCCGTCAATGGCAGGGAAATAGCCCTTGGAACTCTTGTGGGAAAATTCTTGTTTTACTTCAGACATAATTAGTTTTCTTTTTCGCTTGGCACAGAAGGCATGATGGAGGTTTTGCTCAGAAGTGAACTTTCCTTGGCATTCACAAGACGTTTTTGTTCTCGCATGGAGGCCAAAGCCTTGGAGCGACGACGGGCCGACTCCTGAAGGTTCACCGTTTCATCGTACTCGTCCACAATTTCGCGACCCAAGATTTCTTCAAGAACATCCTCAAGGCTCACGACGCCAGCAATTGCACCCCATTCGTCTACGACACCCACAATGTGGCCTCGCTGTTTCAAAAAACGGAGTAACAACTTGTCCAGCGTCAATGAATCAGGAATCAAAAGCAACGGACGCATCATCTGGCGAAGCTTAATGTCGCGTTTGCCTTCTGCCAGTTTGTTATAGGCATCACGACGTAAGACGATACCGATCCAGTTATCCTTATTCTTGTCGTAAAGAGGTACGCGAGAAAAAGGCCAGTTGCCGCGTTCATCCAAAGTTTCACCAATGGTCTTTTCTGCGTCCAGGGTAAACACCACCTGACGCGGGGTCATGACCTTACGAACAGGAATGGATTTTAGTGCAAGAATATTCTTGATAACCACAGCTTGCTGACGGTCGATCACATCTTCACGAAGGCCAAGGCTTACAAGACTATTGATATCGTCAATGCTTACATCTTTCTTTTCTTCACTTTCATGAGTCCAATGCTTCGTAAGGGTCAAGCAAAGCCAAATTAATCCCGTGCAAGACAAAACCTTCGTGATGTAGTAAAAAGCAACAGACACCAAGGGAGCCACAACTTTAGCTTGTTTTACGCCCAATGTCTTTGGTGTAATTTCACCAAAAAGCAAAATCAAAATTGTCAAGATAATAGGCAAGGCAACCTGTCCGGCGGGAGGCAAATTTTTTACCGCGAGAGCCGTCGCTAGAGACGCGCCTACCGTATTGGCGATAGTATTCACCACAAGAACCGATGCTATGTATCGGTCAATATTTTCCTTCACATGAACCATGTACCTTGCTGTAAATTTTTTCTGTTTCTGCAAGGACTCGATAGCCGCTGGAGTTACGCTATAGAAGGAAGCTTCCGTAACGGAGCAAAACGCCGAAATCGAAAGGCATCCAAGAACTGTCAAAACGATATAGAACATTATTCTTCAATCCACAAACTAGGTTCTACGGCCCACAAATTCACCCGATCCATTTCAGTCACGAAATCCACAAGAGCCTTGGCATCCACACCAGGATTCACATAAGACTTGTCCGTATTCATAAAGATGAGACGAACATCCGTTTTTTCTTTAACATTTGCAAGACGTTTAGCCGCAACGATTGCATCGTCAATACCGCCCACCTGATGGACCAAGCCGGCCTGCTTAGCCTTGTAGCCCACCATGACGCGGCCGCCACCATAGGCGGTATCCACAGTAGCCTGAGGAATACCAGTTGCCTTAGACACTACGCCGGTAAAGCGCTCATAGAAGTCATCCATATATTCCTGCAAGGCAGCTTTTTCAACATCGGACCAAGGGCGATTAAAGGTTTCCGCATCGGCGTAGTCATGGGTCTTGGATGTTTCACTTCGGACCCCAACTTTGGAAAGCAAGCCAGAAACATCAACCTTACCACCATAGATGCCAATGCTTCCTACGATAGCCATTGGCTCAGACAAAATATAGTCGGCACCGCAGGCAATATAGAAACCACCAGAGGCTCCAACGGAACCGATACTTGCAACCACGGGAATCCCCAGTTCGCTTACGCGGCGCAACGCAGCCCAAATCTTGTCAGAAGCGATTGCACTTCCACCCGGAGAGGAAATACGGACGATCAAAGCCTTGGCGCCCGTTGCAGGAACTCGGCGTAACGCATCTAAAGTGGAACGTTCCATGGCATTGTCAATGGTACCGTCCACACTCAGCACAGCAAACGTAGAACGAGGTCCCCATTTTTCATCAAAGATTTTCTTTTCCGTGGGATACCACGTTCTATAACTAGCCATGGGAGCATCCAGGTCAAAGAAAGTCTTTAAAGCGTAAGCGGGCACTTGATCAATGTAGAGCAAAGTGTCTACAAGTTCAGCCCTCTGGGCAGCTTTTGCTGTTATCACAGGTTTTGAAGCCAAGGAGTCTAAATGAGCAATAACGCTGTCGGCATTAGCACCCAGGCGAACCTTTTTGTAAGCTATGTTAGCCTGCAAGACGTCCCAAATATCCTTGTACAAAGAATCCTTGTTGGCACGAGCTTCTACAGACATAGAATCGGCAATGTAAGGCTCAACGGCAGACTTGTATTTTCCATGACGAAGGAATTCCACCTTCACACCAAGCTTATCAAAAAGCCCCTTGTAATAGAGAACGTTTCCGCCAAGGCCGCGCCAATTCAAGTGGGCAGAGGGTTCCACTACAATACGATCGGCATTAGATGCGGCAAGTAAAACAGAAGGACGAATATCATCCAGATAAGCCACAACCTTGCTTCCGCGAGCCTGCATTTTCAATACAGCGCGGTTAATTTCATTTGACACTCCAAAATTGCCTTTGTAGCCGGAGAAGTCAAGAATTACAAGGCCGCAAGCCGGGTCGCGGTAAAGGTGTTCAAATAAATTGCGAACTTTCCAAACGCTCAAACCGGAGTTCCTAAATAGCGAAAAACCCTGTTCCGCATCAGAAATTTTCTCATCTAAGGGAACCCTAATAATTTGGGCATGTCTACTTGCCTTAGGATTTCTCGAGGAATGGTAACTCCATGCTCCACCCTTAGGCAAAAAATCGTCAAACACGTGAACGGCCACGTCATGATATCCGCCAATGCTTGTGGCAAGGGTCAGTTTGTATTCATCATCTCCATAAACGGGAACTTGCAGGCCCAGATGAAATCCATAAATTTCCATACCCAGCAAGAGGCGATGATTTTCAAAATTTTCTACATCGTAGCTAACACTAAAGGATTCCCCAAACTTCAAGCTCAATCCCGCATTTTGATTGCGTTTCGGAGCATGAGGACCTAAAAACAACAAATTATCGCAGGCATATCCCAAAGACAGGAAACTAAGCGGACGATAAAGCAAACCCAAGCCGGCATTCCATTCCGTACCATGGAATTCATCGTTTCTAAAGCCACCTACGCGAGCACCCCAGAAAAGTCTACGGTCAAAAAGGCTGTTGGAGTAGGTCAGATCGAAACGGGATTGTTCCAACTTATCGTGACCATACCTATATTCAAATCCTGCGCCCCAGTGATTAAGATTCCCGCCAATCCTAAAATCCGAAATTCCATTGTCAAAATCATAGGAAACCAAAGCGCCCTTGGAGTCAAAGGCAGAAAGAGCTGCAGGGTTGCCAAAAACACCCTGGCCATTGGCCAAGGAAACAAAACCGGATTCACCAGGAATATGGGCAAGTGCCAAAGACACTGTTCCTAAAACAAACCCCAATGTAGATTCAAAAAAATTCTTCATAAGCCCCTCGAATTAATAGAATCGGAACTTTGAATAAAGTCCAATGGTGTGTCCTGTTTCCCCGCCAAACAACGAGCCACGATTCATTTCATAAAAGCCCGACACACCAAGGGCGTTACCGGCAATGGCAAAATAATATCCCACATCAGAACGCATTCTAAAGCCCTGGTGAAGATCATGCATCTTTTGGTAAGGCTTTTTCAAGCCATGGTTTTCAGATTCCTGCAAACGCCAACGGTACAGGAACACGTGACTCAATTCCCAGCCTCGATGCTGATTTGCATCCCAGAAAAAATTCCAAACCAGAGAGCCTTTCACATCCAGCTCATCACCCGGCAAGTAGTTTTGCTTTTCCATGAAGGTATAATACCCAAGGGAGGCGCCCAGCTTCAATCGCTTCGAAATGTCGTAAATTCCCATGGGACTTATGCCAAAACGATGAAATTTGTGTACCTGGGATCCACCGCCGGGAGGAAAACGCCAACTAACGTCTACCCCGAAAAAAGGGTAGGGCATCAATTTCACGCCAAGATAGGTTTCATTAAAACCATTTTCGTCCATATCCAAAACATCATGACGCATCTCCAGGGATCCGTCCATATCAAAGTCGTAACTGACCAATCGGTAACCAGCGTCTATGTATACAGAGGCGCAGTTACAGGGAGCGAATTCTCCAGCAAAGCCAATTTCACCGCCGTAAATATCATTTCGAATTTCTGCATCAATCCCCAACAGCGCATAGCTGGAAGGCCCTCGTACAGGCAAAATAGGCTCACGAGCCGTAGCCATCGCGACAAGGACAAAAATACAGAGGAATGTAAATTTTAACGATACGTTTCGTTCCATAACTGCTTGGTAAAACTTAAAAAAATGCCAATCCTACAGGCTGGGTTGGTTGGGATTTCTACAACATTTATCTATATTTTGATTCATCATGAAAAAGATTATCACATACGGTACCTTTGATTTATTGCATTATGGCCATATCAACCTGCTAAAGCGTGCCAAAGCTTTGGGAGATTACCTTATTGTAGCCCTTTCTACCGATGAATTCAACTGGAACCAAAAGCAGAAGAAATGCTATTTCAGCTACGAAAAGCGCAAGCAGCTTTTGGAAGCCGTCCGTTATGTGGATCTCGTGATTCCCGAAGAATCCTGGGACCAGAAGAAAACCGACGTCAAGGAATACCATGTGGACACCTTCGTGATGGGTGACGACTGGAAAGGCAAATTCGATTTTCTTAAGGAATCCTGCGAAGTGGTGTATCTGGAACGTACCCCAGAAATCAGCACTACTCAAATCAAGAAAGACCTTGAAACCTCCCAAAAGTAGTTGGCGCTCGTGAAGCATCATTCCGTGAAGCTTCTGCCGATTTTCTTTTTAGGGTTCGTTTTTTCGACTCTTACGTTAACATCCTGTTACCTCTGGAGCGAAGATTCTTCCTCTGCATACGATGCAGACTATCTACCTTTGGATGACTCTGAATATCCTTACGCAGAGCTTCCACGCTTGGTAATCGAGACCGACAACTTTAGACAAATTAACGATAAAGAAACTAAGGTTCCAGCACACCTGCAGTTCTACGACAAGGATAGTCCCTCTAGCAAAATTCAAGGGCTCACCATCAAGGGGCGCGGTAATTCCAGCTACATCATGACCAAGTATGGTTACAAAATCAAGCTGAATGAAAAGGACAGTTTGTTAGGAATGCCCAAGGACAAGGAATGGGACTTGATCTCAAACTTCCGCGACAGATCTATATTGCGAAACTACATTACCTACCAGCTTGCAGGTAGTCTAGGCGACGAGTACTTTCCCAAATGCAAATTTGTAGAACTTTACCTGAACAGAGAATATCGCGGAATTTTCCTTTTAGTAGAGCACGTCAAGGTCGGTACAAACCGCATCAACATTGCCAAGAACGATTCCAGTTTCCTTTTCGAGAAAACTTCCGCAACATCAACCGACGGGGTCATGTTCACTTCTAGCCTAGGTTACATTTTTAAATTCTGCCAGCCAAAGGAACCCGACGAAAACTCTCAAAAGCTACTTGAAAATCACGTCAACGATTTTGAAAAATTCCTCCAGTCCAAAGACATCTACAAACTTGAAAATATCCGCAAATGGATTGATGTAGAGGATTTCATAAGATACTACTGGATTCAAGAATTTTCAAAAAACATGGACGGCCCCAGACGAAGCATTTACATCACTTGGGAGTACGACGAAAAAGAAAACTCGCCCATAAAAATGGGCGCTGTGTGGGATTTTGACTTAGGCTACGGAATATCCAACAACGAAAGAAGTGGTCCGGACCAATGGCACATGCGCAAATACGGATGGGACCGTTTTCTATTCAAGAATAAGGACTACGAAGACTTAGTTCGCAATTACTGGAAAGAAAATCGAGACTCATTCGTAGCAACATTAGATTCCATTGACGAGCAATCTCAAAAACTGGCAAAAGCAGCAAGAAATGAGTTCAAAAGATGGCCCGTTCTTGAGAATGATACAGACTGGCCGTTCGCAAAAAAATACGAGAGCTACCAAGAAGTCGTAGACACCCTTAAATATTGGATCAAAAAACGAATCCAATGGATCGACAACAACCTGTAATTCTATATTTGCAGTCTAAATGTCGTTAAAGCAAAAAACATTCAAGGGAATGATCTGGAGCGCAGTAGAAAGATTTTCTACTCAGGGCGTACAATTCCTATTTGGAATTCTCCTGGCTCGACTTTTAACACCAGATGACTACGGCATGATTGCCATGCTCACCATCTTTATGGCGGTGAGCCAAACCTTCATTGATAGCGGTTTTGGAAACGCCCTCATCCGCAAACCGGACCGTACCGAAAAAGACAAGGCAACAGTCTTTTTCTTCAATATCTTTATGGCCGCAGCCTGCTACGGAATCATCTTTCTGGCAGCACCCTTTGTCGCAAGGTTCTACGACATGCCAGAGCTTGCGGACATTCTTCGTGTTTTGGCCATAAACTTGATCATCATTGCTGTAGGCTCTATCCAGCGACTGAATCTGACCATTGATTTAAATTTCAAGACTCTTGCAAAGGTTTCTCTTTCAGGAGCCATTGTTGGAGGAACCGCTGGACTAATCTGCGCATATAACGGACTTGGAGTGTGGTCCCTGGTTGTTCAGCAAATGACAACGACCAGCTTTAGGGCTATTCTCTTTTGGACACTTGTCCGTTGGCGGCCCAAGCACTTTTTCAACAAGGCCTCCTTCAAAAACATGTTCGGCTTTGGATCCAAACTTTTGGCTTCGGGCTTGCTGAACACAGTCTACGACAATGTTTACGACTTGATTATCGGCAAGGTCTTTGCGGCTGCGACTCTTGGAAACTACACTCGAGCATCACATTTCGCACAGTTCCCGTCGTCCAACATTACCGGCATCTTCCAGAGAGTCACCTTCCCTGTTTTGAGCAAGATCCAAGATGACCACGAAAAACTGAGAAGCGCATACCTGAAATTCTTGAATATGGCAACCCTGGTTGTATTCCCTTTGATGATCGGACTTGCCGCCTTGGCAAAACCATTTATTTTACTTGTATTGACAGACAAATGGGTTGACGCCATCCTGATTCTGCAAATCATCTGCTTCCCCATGATGTGGTACCCGGTGCACTCTATCAACTTAAATGTGTTGCAGGTAATGGGTCGTTCCGACTTATTCCTGAAATTGGAAGTCATCAAGAAACTTGTAGGCATCGGCACTCTCTGCGTAACACTTCCCCATGGAATTATCGCCATGTGTTTTGGCCAATGGTTTAATGCCTGTTTCGGGCTCGTGGTAAACACCTACTACTCTGGCAAACTGCTGAATGCAGGCCTTTGGCCCCAATTGAAGATGTACATTCCTACTCTCTTGAACTCCCTTGTCATGGGAGCAATTTGCGTGGGGGTCACAAAATTTTTGCCAGAACAACAATACAGTTTGCAATTAGTTCTTGGTATTGCAGCAGGTTCTGTCTACTACGCCATTAGCAACTGGATTTTCAACAGACCCGTGATTTATGAAATCATCAATCTTGTCCAAAAGAAAAAAACTAATCGTTGATACAAGAAACTTTCTAAAATCAACGCCTTTTGTCATTTTCATTCTTTTCGCTTTGAGCATTTTTCTCAAGGTGCTTCTCTTTAACGAATACACCTTGGACATTGATTTTTCCAAGTTCAAGAACATTTCCAGAATCATCTTCTACTTCTGTGGAAAGCTTTTTATCGCAGGAGGAATAGCCTCCTTCGTCTTTTTATTCAAGAAATATACCTGGACCTTTGTAGCGTCCTTTCTTCTTGACTTCTGGTGTACGGGAAACTATATCTACTACAAATGCAATGATCTACTGATTAGCTGGGACGTTATCAAAATGGCTGATCAGTTACATGGATTTGAGTCATCCATTCTCTCCTCCATAGACATACGAACTTGCAGTTTTTTGCTTATATCTGCCATATATGCGACTCTTTGCCTAATAGTCACAAAAAAACTAAAGTTTCCATATCTTTCCAGAAAAAACGCCGTATTTGCTTTCGTTGCTACTTTTCTTACCAGTTTCTTTATCCTATTGCCAATGTCCCATGGTACAAAGGCTCACGCCATCATCCGAAACCGAGCTCAATTCAACGAAAAAACCAGCATTGTCCGAAAAACGGCACTCTACATGGTTCCCTTCTACACTGTATATGCAGAATTGAACCTAACATCATCAGGAATGAGAGCTTTCAATTCTTCCGATTACATTACAAAGGAAAACATCATCACCTATATGCCGGCAATGTTCTTCGCCAGCCTATTTAAGGAAGAAAACACAAAACTCACCAGCGACGATATTAACGACCCATATTTTCAATTTGCATTCAACAAAAATACAACTCCCGTAAAAGCAACGAAAAACCTGATTGTCGTAATGATGGAAAGTTTCGAAAGCTGGGTCATAGACAACAGCCATAAGTTCGGAAACTCCATGCCCAACTTTTCCAAATTTATCCAGGGAGACCACATTCTCTACGCATCAAAAGTCAAGTCACAGGCAAAGTACGGGGTCTCCGGTGATGGCCAAATGCTTGTAAACTCAGGACTGTTGCCTATTTCCGAAAAAGCGGCTTGCATAGCGTATGGCAGCAATAAATATCCAGGACTTGGCGAGCTGTACGAAAATTCAGCCCTTATCAACCCCTGTCCAACCAACGTTTGGAACCAAAGGCAAATGACTCGCAACTACGGGTACAAAAAACAAATTCAAACCAACGAAGAAGAAGATAGAGAGGTTTTCAAATTCCTTGTCAACCACATTGACACGGTCAAATCACCTTTCATCACTATGGGTATATCCATTGACACCCATCTACCATTTGAAAAATACAGCAACACCCAGGTAGATCTTCCGAGAAGCACCCCAAAAATCATTTCAAACTACATCAAGTCATTCGCCCACACCGATTCCACCTTTGGCATATTCCTTGAAAAATTCAACCACGACTCTTTATTACAAAACTCTACAATCGTTATCGTTGGCGATCACACCATCTTAAAAAATGACAATCTCAATGAACTACGCAAATTCGCCACAGAAAATCAGTTGGATTTTGACGGAAACAACTACGTACCACTCATCATTTACGACCCAGACATCCAAGGTAATCAACACATCAGTGAGATAGTTTACCAAATGGACGTTTTCCCAACCATTTTACACCTGTTGAATTCCGAAAACTACTTCTTCAAAGGATTCGGTGTAAATATATTGGATAGTAATGCTAGATATTCTAGATATTATACCGAAGATAAGGCCTACGAAATATCTGAAAAAATAATCACCAGCAACCACTTTTCCAAATTGGCCCAATAAATCATCTATAGGATCGCAGTAAACCCGCTAAAAGCAACAGTCACTCTACAGGACTTTTACTAAATTTGCATTTAAGCAACTGCAGGAATGCCCCCTATGAGTGAAAATAAAAAGATTACTGTAACTTCGCCCCTTCTTCCGGACTTGAACGAATTCAAGGCCATGCTGGATGATATTTGGAATCGCAAGTGGCTCACCAACAACGGGCATTATCACCAGGAATTGGAAAAGGCTCTAGCAGATTATCTTGGTGTCAAATATCTCAGCCTCTTCACCAACGGCACTCTTCCTTTGATTACCGCCTTACAGGCTATGAAGATTACCGGAGAGGTCATTACAACGCCTTATAGCTTTGTTGCTACTACCCACTCCATCTGGTGGAACGGTCTTAAGCCGGTATTTGTTGACGTCGACGAAAAGACCGGCAACATCGATCCCGAAAAAATCGAAGCCGCAATCACTCCCCACACTACAGCAATCATGCCCGTTCATGTTTACGGAACGCCCTGCAACATGAAGCGTATTCAGGAAATTGCAGATATTTACGGTCTTAAGATTATTTATGATGCCGCCCACGCCTTTGGCGTAAAGAAAGATGGAGAATCCGTCTTGAAGGCTGGCGACATGAGTACCCTCAGCTTCCACGCCACAAAGGTTTACAACACTGTTGAAGGCGGCGCACTCATCTGCCACGACGAAATCACCAAGAAGCGCATTGACTATCTGAAGAACTTTGGCTTCGCCAACGAAACTACCGTAGTGGCTCCCGGCATCAACAGCAAGATGGACGAAATCCGTTCTGCCTACGGTCTTCTGAACCTTCAGCAAGTAGATACCGCTATCGCAAACCGCAAGCATGTGGCAGAACTTTACCGCGCAGGTCTCAAGGATGTTCCCGGACTCCGTTACCTGGAGGATATGGACGGCGTTCATCACAACTATGCCTACTTCCCCATTTTCATTGATGAAAAGAAGTACGGCATGAGCCGTGATGCTCTCTACGAGAAAATGAAGGAATACGACATCTATGGTCGCCGTTACTTCTACCCATTAATCAGCACCTTCTCTGCATACAAGGGTCTTGACTCTGCAAATCCCAAGAACCTCCCTGTAGCACACAAGTTGGCCGACCAGGTATTGTGCCTGCCGATGTATGCTGATTTGCAGGACAACGACGTTGAACGAATCATTGACGTCATCACCGCGAAATAAAATTCAAAAAGGTGCTTAAGTATGTTCAAGGGAAAAAAACTTCTTATTCTGGGAGCAAATCCGGAAACCGCAAACATCGTGAAGGTCGCCCAGGAGATGGGTGTAACCACCATCGTCACCGATTACGATCCTCAGGCCCCCGCTAAGAAAGTTTCCGACATCAGCTACAACATCGACGCCATGAACGTTGACGCCCTTTACGAGATGGCCGTCAAGGAAAAGGTCGATGGCGTTCTTGTCGGTGTTGCAGACCCCCTGATCGCCCCATACCAGAAATTGTGTGCCCGTCTTGGCGTTCCCTGTTACGGCAACGAAGAAACCGTCAAGGCATTTACCAACAAGCGCCATTTCAAGGAAACTTGTAAGAAATTCGGGATTGAAGGTATTCCTGAATACTCCGCGGACAATAAGGACTCTGTCAAGTTTCCTGTGATTGTAAAACCTGCCGACAGCAACTCCGGCAAGGGCATCACTCTTTGCAAAAGCCGCGAAGAACTGGACGATTGCATTGAACGAGCAAAAAAGGAATCTCGCACCCAGACGGTTCTCATTGAACGTTATATGGAATGCGACGACCTGAGCATTTACTACACTATCGTCGACGGAAAGGTTTACTTGTCCAGTCTGTCCGACCGATACACCCTGCGAACCAATACCAGCGCCACCCCCATTTGCGTAGGCGACGTATTCGTTTCCAAGTACTACGATGAATTTGTCAAGAACGAACATCCCAAATACGTAAAGATGTTCAATGAACTGGGCTTGAAGAACGGGGTGCTTTACGTTTCCGCATTTGTGGAAGACGGCCACTTCTACGTTTATGATCCCGGTTTCCGTCTCCAGGGCGGCGGTTTCCATCTGATTCTCAAGTACATGAATGATTTTGACCAGCGAAAGATGCTGGTGAACTTCGCCCTGACAGGTTCCATGAACTGCGAAGAAACCACAGGCGGAAACTTTGAAGCCAAGAACGACGCAAACATGCACGGCAAAAGCGCCGCCGTCGTATGGTTCCTGCTGAAAAGTGGAAAGATCGCAGACATCAAGGGAATGGATTTCGTCAAGAACCATCCTTCCGTGGACTTTGTCATTGACCGTTTTGCCGTAGGCGATGAAGTCACCCCCAACATGCTTGGAACAGAACGTCAGGTATTCTTGCGCATCTTTATGCACTGCAACAGCAAGGACGAACTTACCGCCATCCTCACTGATTTCCAGAACAACCTGTCTGTAACAGACCCGCAGGGTGAAAGCCTCATTCTCCCGTCCCTGCTGAGCGCCATGTAGGAGGCCCTATGGAAATTTCACTGAACAAGAAAGTCATTGTTATTTCTGGCGGCACCAAGGGCGTAGGCAAACAATTGGCTTTGCAGTGTGCCGCCGATGGCGCCCAGGTCATTATTTCTGGTCGTGACGAAGCAAGTGCCGCAAGCATTATCGACGCCTCAAAGAATCTGCCGGGTTCCATCGAATTCAAGAAAACTGATTTGCATAGCGTGCAATCCATTCGTGAACTTTTCGGCTATGTTGCCCACAAGTACAACAAGCTGGATGGCTTCGTTAATTACGCAGGAATCACTCCTGCAGCATCCCTCACGGAATGCACCGAAGAACTTTTCGACGATGTTTTTGATATCGATATTAAGGCAGCTTTTTTCTGCTGCCAAGAATCGGTAAAGCTGATGCAAAAAACTGGCGGCGGCTCGATCATTCTAGTAGGCTCCACACACCATACTAGAGGCAACAAGGACCGTACCGCCTACGCTTGCGCCAAGGGAGCCCTCTACACCCTTTCCAACCATATTGGCAAGCATTACGCCGAAGACAAGATCCGCTGTAACTATCTGGTTATGGGCTGGACACCGACAGACGGCGAATTAGCATTGCGTAAATCTCAGGGCATGACCGTTGAGGAACTGAGGGCAGAAGCTGCCAAGGCGATCCCCATGGGCCGAATGACAGAAACCTCAGATCTCGTTCCCGCAATGATCTACCTGCTCAGCGACGTTTCTTCTATGGTTACAGCCACCGAGTTCAAAGTCAACGGCGGAGAGTTGATTTAATCTCATGGCAACTGTAAGCATCATCGTTCCTATCTACAATGTGGAAGCGGAATTGCGCAAGTGCGTTTCCAGCATTTTGGCGCAGACCTTTAAAGACATTGAAGTGATTCTTGTAGACGATGGCTCCCCCGATAATTGCGGAGCTATCTGCGATGAATTTGCCAGCAAGGATAATCGTGTTGTTGTTATCCACAAGGAAAACGGCGGCCTTGTAAACGCCCGCAAAAGCGGCCTTGAAAAATCTACGGGAAAATTCATTTCCTATGTGGATGGCGACGACTGGATCGAAGAAAATTTCATCCAGAATCTTGTGGATTGTCAAAAGAAATACGATGTGGACATTGTGGCCGCAGGTTTTTCCAAGGACATCGGAAACATTTCCGACGGACACGTAAATGTGAATCCCACTGGATACTACGACAAGCAAAAGTTGATTGCCGAAGTCTATCCTAAAATGATTTGCGCAGGCAACTACTTCTATTTCGGCATTTGTTCCTACGTATGGAACAAACTGTTCAAGAAAGAGTTACTTTGGGATAGCCAGATGGCCGTAGACCCCCGCATTTCTGTTGGAGAAGACACTTCTGTAGTGTTCTCTGTTTTATTGAAGTGCAATTCGCTCTACATTAGTGAAGATACCAGCTACCATTACTATCAAAAAGCTTTCTCCATGTTGAAAAGTACGGATTCTCTCGAAAAGGAGAAAGAGAAAGTCGGTTGGTTAAACGACTACCTTGTGAATTCACTAAAAGACGCACCTATCGAATACAATCTGATGGGACAAATCGAACGTTATATCGATAGTCTTAGAATTATTCGTTATGGCGAAACTAAAAATACGCAAAATCGTTTTTTTGACGTCGCTCCCACAGATCGCGTCGCCATATTCAACAGCGGAATCGTAGGTCAAAACATTTATTCCATCTACGTTTCCAAGAAGATTGCAACCATTACAGGATGGTTCGACAAGGATTATGAATTCTATCAGGAACAGGGTTTAAACGTTCAGAGTTTCAATGAAATTCCAAACACAGAATTCGACAAGATTATCGTTGCCAATCTTGATGAAAAAAGCATTCAAAGTGCGTTAAAAATTCTTCAGAGCCTTGGAGTTGATTCCAAAAAAATTATTACTCTACTGTAGGAATTTTGTAACCACCTTAAAGGCATTAAACACCCCCTGTTTTCGGGGGTGCTTTTTTATTTCACAGGCTGTAAAAAACTATATTTGTAGGGTAAATTGTATACGCGTCAAATGACGCCTCACAGGAGCCCTATGTACTACGTTAATCCGATTATCAAGAATTTCTTCCGCTATGGACAACCCGAGGGTCGAGGCAAATACGTAAGACTTGACCAGAATGAAAATCCTGACGGTATTCCTCAGTGGCTTTTCGACAAGGCCATGAGCAAGGTGACTCCGGAATATCTTTCCATTTACCCCGAAGAATCCAAACTGACCGAAGACTACGCAGCAGTCATTGGCCTGAAAGCAGAAAACATCGCCCTCACTGACGGTAGCGTCGTCGCCATGGGTTACGTTCTCAAGGTCTTTGGCGAACCGGGTAAAGACCTGATTTGCGTGACCCCCACTTTCGGCATGTACAAAGTCTATGCAGATATGCAGGGAATGAACACCAAGTTCGTTCATTACGAAAAGGACTTTACCTTTGACATTAATAAGCTCCTGGCAGAAATCAACGACGACACAAGTTTGGTTTCTCTTGTTAACCCCAACATGCCCATCGGCAATGCCTACACCCAGGATGAGATCCGCAAGGTCCTGGACAAGGCCAAGGCACATAATGCAATGGTCATCGTAGACGAAGCCTACTATCTGTTCCACAAGGACACATCCATCGGCCTGCTGAAGGAATACGACAACCTGGTCATTCTCCGTACCTTCTCCAAGATGCTTTCTATGCCGGGCCTGCGCATTGGCGTAGTAATCTCTACTGCAGAAAATGCCCAGTACATCCGTAACTACAAGCCACACTACACCGTAAACGCTGTAGCTTTGGCCGTCGCAGAAGAAATGGTCGCAAACTACGACCGCGTGGTAAAGGAACTGACTGAAAAGTTTGAAGGCGGCAAGGCCTACTTGTTGAACGCCCTGAAGGAAACCAACTACTCCTTTATCCCTACGGAAGGTTGTTTCATCTGCATTACCCCCAAGCACAAGACTGCCGAAGAAATCACCGAAGAACTTAAGAACCGCGGCATTCTGATTTTCTGCGGCAAGGGCGATTCTGCTGGATTCCTTCGCGTCACCATTTGGGACAAGAAATACATGGAACTCTTCATGAAGGAATTGGTCGCTATCGACGTAGCCTAATTTCCAACGCATAGGAATACTCAATGAAGCATGTAGCAATTATTTTGGCTGGTGGTTCCGGAACCCGTATGGGTGGAGCAATGCCCAAGCAGTTCCTTTCTTTAAAGGACAAGCCCGTCATTGTTCATACCCTGGAAAAATTTCAGCAGCACGATAGCATCGACGAAATTCTCATCGTCTGCATCAAGGACTGGATCGAACACCTGAAGGAAATCCTAGATGAATTCAAGGTTCCCAAGGTAAAGTACATTGTGGAAGGCGGAGCAACAGGCCACGACTCCTCCCGTAACGGAATCCTTTTCTTGAAGGATAAATTGAGCGATGATGACCAGGTCATCATTCACGATGCAGCCCGCCCCATTTTGCCACCGCAGGCCATCGACGACATGCTTCGCGTCTCCCACGAGAAAGGCAACGCATCCTTGGCTATTCCCTGCCACGAGACAGTGCTGTTCACTGAAGACGGCAAGAGCGGAATCAAGGAATTGGACCGCAGTTCCATTATGCGAGTGCAAACACCTCAGGCATACAACTACAAGCTTATCCGCACCGTGTACGAAAAAGCCGAAGCCGAAGATAAGCACGACTTCATTTATGCCGACCTGGTTTGCACCTACTACGGCGAACGTATTTACTTCTCCAAGGGTTTCACCAACAACATCAAGATTACCCGTAAAGAAGACATTCCTCTTTGCAAGTCCCTGATGAAGTTCAGTGACGAAGAACTATTCAACTCCTAATCAGAGAATTCACATGATTAAGAAAATCGCAATTGGCGCAGATCACGCAGGTGTAGAATACAAGCAGCCCCTCATCCAGTACCTGGAATCCAAAGGCTATGAAATTGTCAACGTAGGCACCGACTCTACAGATTCCGTCGACTACCCCATTTACGCAAAGAAGGTCTGCGAAGAAGTGGCCAGCGGTCGCGTTGATACAGGCATTCTGATTTGCGGTACCGGCATCGGCATGAGCATGATGGCCAACAAGCAGAAGGGCATTCGCGCAGCTGTTTGCGGCGACACCAAGTCTGCAGAATTCACCAGACTTCACAACGACGCCAACGTACTTTGCATGGGCGCTCGCATCATCAGCTTTGATCTTTGCAAGCAAATCACGGACGCCTACCTCGCTGCAGAATTTATGGGCGGCAAGCACAAAGTTCGCATCGATATGTTCGAAGACTAATCTCACAAAACAAGGTTGCCATAACAAACATGAGCACTCCCAGACTTGTATTTTACGCCCAGTCCACTCTGCTTGAAGGCCCCGCCTTCAACAAAGACTTGAATTTGGTTTTGTGCGTTTCTATTGAACAGGAACGAATTTTCCTTATCAATCCAGACGAACAAACAGTAAGGACATTCAAGACCCGCGGACAAGTAGGGTTTGCAGTTTTTGATGGCAACGAGCACATTATATACGCCGCCTATCAGGGCGTATTCCGGTTGAACATATCCACCGGCGAAGAAACCTTCCTATACCATTTGATCAGCAATCCCGAAATTCGCTACAACGACGGAAAAAAGGATCCCAAGGGAAGGCTGTTGCTGGGCACCACTGGCTATAAGTGCTTTAAGGAAAAGCAATGCGCTCTCTACAGCCACGACGGCAACGCCGCCAAGATTTTAGTAGACGGCACCAGCATTTCCAACGGCATTGGATTCTACAAGAACTACATGTTCTTCATCGACACTCCCACCCGCAAGGTAGGCAGATACATCTACGACGATAACGGGAATGCCATCTTCGACAAATACATTGTATCTATCGAAGGTCCGGGAGACCCGGACGGCATGGATGTGGATGACCAGGGCAATCTCTACGTAGCAATTTGGGGCGGTTCTCGTGTAGAAAAGTACAACCAAAATGGCGAAAAGGTGGGTGAGCTACAAATGTCGGCACTGAACGTCACCTCCGTATGCATCGTCGGAGAAAAGCTCTACATCACCACAGCAATGCACGATAACGGAACTCCTAACGAACCCATGGCGGGCGGACTATTTGTTGCAGACAAGTTTTAGCGGGTTTTCAAATGACTGAAATCGAAAGAATCAAGAAAGAAGGTTGGCTCCCGGAAAACTTTTGGAAGGTCGAAGTCCGCGACGAGTACCTGGTCTCCGCAGATATGAAGAAGGTCTGGGCCATTGAAATGGACCTGTACCGCGAAGTGACCCGCGTACTCAACAAGTACAACCTTCGCTATTTCACCGACGGTGGAACAACATTGGGCGGCGTCCGTCACAAGGGGTTCATTCCCTGGGATGACGACCTGGACATTTGCGTCCCCCGCGAAGATTACGAGAAGTTGCATCAGCTGGCAAGCGAATTCAAGGATCCCTATTTCCTGCAGTCCACTGTGACTGATCCGGAATACGGCTATTCCTTTATGCGTCTGCGCAACTCCAACACTTCTGTCGTGGTAAAACCTTTTACCCACGCCAAATTCAATCAGGGTATCTACATCGACATTTTCCCTCTGGACAACGCCACCATGGAAGATATCGCACCCCGCATGGACAAGATTAAGAATCTGATTCTCAAGAATTCTGCCTACATGCGCAAGGATTTTCCTAATAAAAGCGAAAACGATTTGCAGAAGATCAAGGATTTTCTTGATCCGAGCATGAAACCCATTGACGTGTGGAACGAAATCAACAAGGAAGCCACGGCAGATAACCATTTGGATACCGGTTACTGGTCTACCATCGTTACAACTATTTTTGCTCCCTCAAAGAATATTTTCCCAAAGAGCATTTTTGATTCCTACAAGGACATTCCTTTCGAGTCCATCTCGATCCGTGTTCCCGCAGGTTATCACGACCTGATGACCATCTACTACGGCAACTACATGGAATTTCCGCCTGTGGAAAAGCGCGGCAACTGGCACGATCTTGAGTTCTATCCAGACGTACCCTACAAGCAGCTATACAAGGAAATGTTCGGCTTGGATATGTAACCAGGCTTAGGAAACCCCAAAATTTAACGGCAAAAAAAATGAAAGACTTAAGTACTAGAACTTCTCGATTCAGCGACTCCATGATCCGTCAAATGACCCGCATCTCTTTAGACTGTGGCGCCATTAACCTTTCCCAAGGTTTTCCGGACTTTGATCCTCCCAAAGAAATTACGGACCGTCTGAAAGTCGTCGCCGACGAAGGTCCGCACCAATACGCCGTCACCTGGGGCGCACCCAACTTCCGAGAATCCCTCGCCAGAAAGCAGAGCCATTTTACCGGCCAGAACATTGACCCCATGAAGAACGTGGTGGTTACCTGCGGTAGTACCGAAGCCATGGTGGCAGCCATGATGGCAGTAACCAACCCTGGCGACAAGGTCGTTCTGTTCTCCCCCTTCTTTGAAAACTACATCGCAGACACAATCCTCTGCGGAACGGAACCTATCTACGTTCCCCTGAACCCGCCGGAATTTAACTTCGACGTTGACCAGTTGGAAAAGGCCATTAGCACCGAAGGCGTGAAAGCCTTGTTGGTCTGCAATCCTTCCAACCCCAGCGGCAAGGTTTTCACAGAACAGGAACTCCAGATCATTGCTGATCTTGCAATCAAGTACGATATCTACGTCATTACCGACGAAGTCTACGAACATATCATTTACGCTCCCCACGTACACAAGCACATTTCCACCCTCAAGGGAATGGAAGAAAGAACACTCGTATGTTCCTCCCTTTCCAAGACCTTCTCTATCACAGGTTGGCGTCTTGGCTACGTGATTTCCAGCGAACGCATCATTGACCGTGTCAAGAAGGTACACGACTTCTTGACGGTAGGTGCAGCAGCCCCCTTGATGGAAGCAACCGTAGTGGGCTTGAATTTCGGCGACGATTACTACATCGGTCTCCAGCAGCATTACACCCACATGAAGAACATCTTCACCCAGGGTCTCAGGGATTTGGGAATCCAATTTACAGATCCTCAGGGCGCTTATTTTGTTCTCGCAGACATTAGCAAGTTCGGCTACAAGAGCGACGTAGACTTCTGCGTAGACCTGGCTCAAAAAATAGGCGTGGGTGCAGTTCCTGCATCTTGCTTCTTCAAGGAAGACGTTCACCACCTCATTCGTCTCCACTTTGCAAAGAAGGACGAAACCTTGTACACCGCCTTGAATCGCTTGGAAAAGATCAACACCTTGATTAAATAGTCACCCTCAGAAAGTCATGCTTAACAAGACTCAAGAAGAAATCACCGCCAAATGGAAGAGCATGGATACCGACCATCCGTTGGTTTCCATCAGGTGTCTGGCCTTCAATCAGGAAAAGTATATCGCCCAGACTCTGGACGGTTTCCTGATGCAAGAAACTGATTTCCCCTTTACCATCTGCATCCATGACGACGCATCCACCGACGGCACAGCAAATATCATTCGTGAATACGAAAAGAAATACCCTCTGATTTTCAGAGCCCTTTGCCAAACCGAAAATCAATGGTCTAAACACGATGGTTCCCTGACACGTGCAGTCAACTCTCTATTAAAAGGCAAGTACATCGCCGAATGCGAAGGAGACGATTACTGGACCGTTCCCAACAAGTTGCAAATGCAAGCGGACTTTCTGGAAGCAAGCCCCGACTATTTTGCCATCGGGCATAACGTACGAATTGTCGATGACAACGGCACTCCCATGACCAAGGACAATCCCATTTGGCGAAAATGGTTTGAAACCTACACCGGCATGGAAGACCGAGATTACACCCTTCAAGACTTTGAAAAGGGAGTCATGTTCGGGCAAACCTGCACTCGTATGTACCGAAACATTTTTAATCCCATGCCCGCGGACCTAGAAAAAAAATATTTCGACATGGACTACACTAATGGAGACGTGGCCATGTCGCTCCTGAGCTTCTGCAAAGGAAAGATCCGGTGTTCCTCTCTAGTGGCAGCAGACCATCGAAAATCCATTTCCAACGATAGTTGGACTTCCAAAACTTTTAAAAAGAACATGACCCGTCGCGACATCGATTCTCTACTGGAACAAGAGAGTTTCGCCAACAGTTTCGGAATCTACCCCAATTTCACGGAACAGCAATACCGTCATGTTCGCGCGTCCTTCAAGTATTTCCAGCATTCCAAGAGCTGGAAGGACTTTTCCATATTCATAGGCAATCTACGGATTATAAGACACAAGGTGAAATTCCTCAAAAGGCTTTTCAAGCTAGGTAAGTAACCCCCCAAAAGAGGTTTCCATGACATTCGTCTACGTTCTCGTCAGCAATGAAAAAGACACTTATTATGAACAGACCATGATAAGCGTTTCCAGTCTGCGCCAGCATAACAGCGACGCCAAGATTGTAATTATCGTAGACCAGGGAACCGCAGCGACCTTTGTGGGCAAGAGAACACTTCACGAAAAATTGGGTGCAAACATTTGTGAAATCCAGGTTCCAGAGCAGTACAACAACCGCGATCGTTCCCGTTTCCTGAAAACCACCATGTACAACTACATCGAAGAAGATTTTCTCTTTATCGATGGAGACACCCTGATTTGCGACAAACTGGATTGCAACGAAATTGTGAACAGCACCAACTTGCAAGGCATCGAAATCGGCATGGTGCTGGACCGTCACCAGAAAATTTCCGAAAATAGTTACAAGAACTTTTACGAACAGCGAGCCAACCCTCTGCAATGGAGCACAGGCTACGAGGACAAGCATTTCAACAGCGGGGTTATCTGGGCTCATAAATCCCCAGAAGCTCAAAAATTCTTTGACGAATGGCACAACTTGTGGAAGGAAACCCTGGAAAAGTATTCCGTAGTTTTTGATCAAACTGCGCTAAACGAAGTAAACGCCCGCCTTGGCGGTATAGTGCAAGAAATGGACGGTACCTGGAACTGTCAGGCAACCCGCAGATCCTCCTTCTTAAAATTCTTGAACAACGCCAAGATCATGCATTACTACGCAAGTTTTGGCCTAACCTGCTTTGACTTGGCAAACAAGGGCATTCAAAGAACCATCCTGAACGACACCCACAAAGAACTGGACGCAATCATGGCCAACCCAAAGATAGCCTTCAGTTCCGTACAGGACGTGAACGCAGACTTGACATCAGTAAAAATTCAGCGAACCGCTTTTTACAGAGCAATTGTCTTTATGTACAAACGCCTTAACTTCGCATACAAGGCCATTGACAAAATCTGCAGTTTGTTCATTCGTAAATAATGAAATTCCTATCCGTTATTTTCGCCTTGTGTGCAACTCTTTGCGCTCTTTCTTACGGCGGAGAATTGCGCTACGCTACCTGGAACATCCGTTGGGAAGATCCCAGGGACATTGAAAAGGGCGACGGATGGGAAAAACGAAAAGAACCCATTGCTAACGTCATTAAGTTCCACGACTTCGACATCATCGGGCTCCAAGAAGGAAGCCCCTACCGTCTGAAACAACTGATGGAACATCTTCCCGACTACGAAATCATTTTGTCCGACACAATGGAATATAATCCTATTGTTGTTCGCAAAGGAATGTTCAATGTCACCGAAGTTGGGCGATTCTATCTTTCCAAAACACCTCAAAAGAAAAGCAAAAGCTGGGACTCCAAACATGCCCGATATTGCACCTGGGCTAAGCTAAAATTCAATCAAGACTCGCTTTACATATTCAACGTCCATTTCGACTATCATGGTAAAGAGGCTCAAGCAGAAAGTGCTAAGCTAATGAACAAGAAGATTCTCGCCATGGCAGGGAACACACCCTTTATTTTTGCCGGGGATTTAAATTTCACAAAAGAATCCGACACATACAAAAACGTAGGAGCATGCATAAAAATGAGCGACGCCAGCAAGGAAGCAAAGCTATCCTACGTTCCCAACGGCAGCTTCAATTACTTTGATCCCGAACGAAGCAGTCCATGGACTTTTGACCACATTTTCGTATCCCCAACAATCAAGGTGAATCGTTACGGAATCCTCAACGAAACATACCACGACGGCCAAAGGTATCGTTACCCATCGGACCACTCTCCCGTTACGATTCGCTTTGAACTCACCAGCGATAATTAGTATATTTGTAAAATGAGCTTCGTTGTTCTGCTATTCTTTTTTGGGCTGCTTGCCGTCATGTTCCTTACAGACACCCAAAGCAGATTCTTAACGTTAGTCATGGGAACAGTTCTGTTCCCCACCACAGCGCTCATTATCAAAAATCCGTCCATCTCGCCCCAGCACGTCTTTCTTTACGCATTCTTCATCATTGAATTCTTCAAAGACCGCGAGAACTTCAACAAGAGCATTTTCAGTCCTTTACTGCTCGTTCCTATCAGCATAAGCATTGTAAGTTACGTATTTACTGCCATCTACAATTCCGGAATTGCCTCCAAGGACATGTACTATGGTGTTAGAGACATTATCGATGGTCTGGGTTACATTTACGCAGCATTCATTTGCGGTCGCAAAGTAGATGTTTATGAGTTTGCCCAAAAGTTGATTCCCTTCGCCGCAATTGTTTGCATTTTCGGAATTATTGAAATTCTCCTAGGAGACAACCTTCCCTACCGAATCATCAATGCCGCTTTCCCCTATTACGAAGGTAGCCAAGACTTATCAGAAACCATGAACGCCACACAAAGCTGGCGATTTAGATCCTGCTTTACTACAAAGCATCCCACTGCATTTGGCACCCTTTTGATGAGCATGTTCTTGTTCTATGCACCCTACTTTAAGAAAGACAATCCTGAACGCAAGAAAATCATCATAGTGTTAGCATTACTCGCATTGAACATTTTCCTCTGCGGATCCCGAACTGCAATGCTCTGCGCAGCCTTCGGAGTCTGTATTTATGGCTACGTCAAACTAAGCCCCTACCTCAAGATTCTCATTGCAGGAACAGTCATTCTTTCATCTTCTCTAATCGTAGCCTTTGTACTAGACAACTTCAAGACCAATACAGACCACGGCGGCTCTTCCTTAGACTTTAGAACCACCCAACTTCTATTCTCAGTAGCCTCAATATACAACTCCCCAGTTTTAGGTAACGGAAACAAATACACATCCCATGTGATTTTCGGCGAAGATTCAAGAGCTTCCGACAGCAGCGGAAATGACCTAGGTGGCCTAGAATCTGTCATATTCAGCCTACTTATCGACAGAGGATTTTTGGGATTGTTCTCCTATTACCTCTTGCTACTATGGATGTTCATCCTGCTTTTCCGCTACCGAGAAAAGCTACACAGAATTAGCGGCGGGTTTGCCCTGGTTGCCGGAGGAACATTATTCCTAACGCTTTCAGGAACTATCGGAAACAGTTCCTCGTTCTTATTTCTTTTTACAGGAATTCAATTGGGTTATATTGCGCAACACAAGCAAATCGCCTATGAAAACAATACAGAAGTCAGTGACTTAGAAAACGACTCCGAAACAAACAAAAATGGAGCCGACGAATCAAACAACAAAGCTAGGACCGTTTAACTTTAGATCGCAGTTCGTACATGAGCGCTACAACAAAGTGAAGTCCGCGACCGACAAGTTTACCATAGCTCTTTTCATTTCCACAAAGTTTTAATTTGTTGGCTTTTGCTACAGCGGCACAATATGGTTCAGCCGCAAAGACATTTTTAAAGGCCTTATAGCGAATTAAAAAACTTCCCTGTGATTCCGTGCAGAAGAAACTACGCAAGGCCATCTTTTTCGTCAAGAATAGCGCACGAGCAAGATATGCATCTTGTAAGTGTACAGCGCCAGCACCATCAATAAAATTCTTCACTTCAGCAAGAATATTGGCACTATCATTCACCAGTCTATCCTCATTGACATGGCAAAGAGAGTTATTCAAAATACGATAATGATATGTGGGGACCGACCTGTACGCCACGATCTTTGCCCGTTGGAAAACTTGAAGAGCCACAAGACCATCTTCATACAATTTCAACTTCCCATTGAATCTGATTTCATTATTAGTAAAAATTGAACGGCGAATCAGTTTTGTCCACAGAGCTGAAAACATATAGCCGCATGTCGTCGAAGGATACGGCGAATACCCGCGGTACAAGACCGTAGACTGAATTTGCTCTATCACATCGCGGGAATCTGTTATAAAATCCTGTGCAAAGAAACTGCATACAGGTTCAACTGCATCTGCCTTGCCAGCAAAGGATTCCTTCCATACAAAGTGATCCGTTATGACAACATCGGCCTTGCCGTTTTCAGAAGCTTCAAACATATTGCGTAGTGTTTCTGTTTCAAGCCAGTCGTCGGAATCCACAAACAGAACATACTCACCGATCGCTGCAGACAAGCCATCATTGCGAGCTGCAGAAACACCGCCATTGGGTTTGTGAATCACATGAAAACGATCATCCTTATCGGCGTACTCATCCAAAATCTTTCCTGACGAGTCGTGGCTACCATCATCTACAGCAACTACTTCAAAATCAGCGAACGACTGACCAGTCAAGCTATCCAAACAATCGCGCAAATATTTTGCAGAATTATAAACAGGTATAACAACACTGATTTTCGGAATCATGAATCCTACCGTTCAAATGTTTCTATCGCCTGCAGCCCGTGATGGTTACGATCATCCACCTTCGGCGGAGTCATGTAGTCACCATACAGTTGAGTACATACAAAGTCGTAGTCTACGGGGCCACGAATTTCCGTATCTTCAAAGGGGTAAGAAGCACCCTCTTTGTAATAATCCTTGTGGAACATTTCGCGGAACTTATATGCGCCCATGGCATTGACCAAGTAATTGGACTTTTCATAATCCGTACTGGTCAAAGCCTTTTCAAGTTTTCCAAGACATTTTTTAGTATTGAATAATTTTTGAACAGGTGTATGCAGACCAATCCACACAAGGATTCGTTCATGCAAAGGCCGCCCTTTTTTATTCACATTCACTAAAGTATCAAAACAGGAAAACCTATACAGAGCTCTAAGAACAAGGACCTGAAAGACCTTAATCTTTCGCAAAACCGCATTATTCGGCATTGCATCCAGAGGGAATAAATCAATCCAAGCAAAAGCCTCTTCCACCTTGATATTATCATGGCGAACAATCTTCATGCTTTCATCTTCGAGGCGACCAAAGTAACGTATGTAAGATTCGGTATTCTTAAAAGAACGGAACTTTATTTTCTCGCCAAGCGTTCCCTGTTCCAGGATCTTGCAAAGTCTTTCATAATCAGGACGGGGAATACCAACATCAATGTCGTCATCCCAAGGAATGAAACCCTTGTGTCGAATCGCACCCAGCAGGGTTCCGCCCAAAGCAAAGTAAGAGATGTTATTGTCAGCACAAATTTTCTGGAACAACTTGAGAAGTTCCAATTCCTTCAATTGCAGCTGACGTAGGGAATCATCCATTACTTTTCATCCTTAATCAAACGGGCGTCGTGGACATTCTTGTCGGCATCGGCAGGTTCCTTCATGTAGTCACCATACATCTGCTTCAAAACCTTGTCGGCATATTCAGGGCCAGGAAGCTGTTCGCCTTCGAACTCATACATCTTGCCTTCGCCGTAGTATGACTTGGGGAACATTTCCTTGAACTTATATTGTCCCATAAAATTCACAACCCAGTTGCTTTTTTCAATGGGATACTTTTTAAGAAGCACATCCAGCTTTTCAAGCCAGTACTTAAAGGGTTTGCAGCCCTTGAAGCCCGTAAGCTGAATAAACTTGATAACGACGCGTTCCGAAAGAGGACGATGCGGACGCTTCAAATTCACCTTTTCAAAGCAGGCAATATGGTAGAAGGCGCGAACCCACAACAAACGCAACATATGTATCTTGCGCATAAAGAAATTGTTGGGCATGCCATCCAGGGGGAATATATCCACCCAAACGTTTTCCTTGCGAGTCACCAAGCTACCGCTACGTTCCATAAAGAAACGGGTGTCCACAATGCGAGAGAAGTAGTAGTGATGGTCCGTATTGTCACCATAATGACGCAACTGCAGATGACTAGGAAGGTTGTCTGCAATATCCTTCAGGAACTTTTCGTACTCACTACGTTCAATACCAATATCAATGTCATCGTCCCACGGAATAAAACCACGATGACGTACTGCACCCAATAGAGAGCCACCCAACAAATAGAACTTCACAGAACGCTTGTCCAAATAGTCTTTAAGGACCTTAAACACATTCCAAATCTGGACTTGTGCCTCGGACAAAGGAACTAGAGTTCCTGTTTTAGTAGCAAAACCCATTTTTACTCCGCCTTGCCTTTACCGATGCTAGTTACTTCAAAGCCAATCTTACGAAGTGCATCGGCATCCAAAATATTACGGCCATCAAACACGAAAGCAGGCTTTGCCATGCTGCCGTAGATGCGCTTCCAATCAAGTTCAGCAAAGCACTTCCATTCGGTACAAACTACCACAGCATGGGCACCTTCAGCTGCCTTATAGGCATCTTCTTCAAAATCTACCTGATCCAACACGTCCTTCAGGTCACGCTTGGCATCGGGAATAGCCTTCGGGTCAGTGACGACCGGCAGTGCATGTTCGGCCAGCAAGTCACGGACAACCAGGTTGGCCGGGCTTTCACGAGTATCGCCAGTATTTGCCTTAAATGCAAAACCGAATACAGCAATCTTCTTGCCAGCGATGGTGTTAAACATGGTTTCCAACATGCGGTCTACCACACGATGGGTCTGCCATTCATTGATCTTTACAACGCATTCCCAGTAGGCAGCCACTTCGGGCAGTCCATAGTAGCCACACAGGTACACCAGGTTCAAGATATCCTTCTTGAAGCAGGAACCACCGAAACCGATGGATGCCTTAAGGAACTTGGGACCGATACGCTTGTCCTTGCCCATCACGAAAGCAACTTCGTCCACATCGGCACCGGTACGTTCACAAAGGGCGCTAATGGAGTTGATAGAGCTAATACGCTGAGCTAGGAAGGCGTTTGCTGTAAGCTTGGTAAGTTCGGAGCTCCAGAGGTTGGTCGTCAGGATGCGGTCACGGGGAACCCAGTGAGCATACACGTCCACAAGTTTCTGGCACGCAGCCAAGCCAGATTCAGTCTGATGACTACCGATCAAAACACGGTCCGGTTCAAACAAATCATTGATGGCGGTACCTTCAGCTAAGAATTCCGGATTGGAAAGGACTTCAAAATGAAGGCCCTTGTCATTGGAGTTCAAGATACGTTCCATGGCAGCGGCAGTGCGAACAGGCAAAGTGGACTTTTCCACAATGATCTTGCCTTCGTCAGCAATATCCAGAATCTGACGTGCGGTCTTTTCCCAGTACTGAAGGTCGGAAGCCTTACCGGCGCCGTGACCAAAAGTCTTCGTAGGAGTATTAACAGACACGAAGATAATATCAGCTTCCTTGATAGCAGCAGGAATATCAGTGCTGAAGAACAAGTTGCGACCGCGAGCACGGTTTACGACTTCGTCCAAGCCAGGTTCAAAAATGGGGAGATTTTCACTATTCCAAGCATCGATACGAGCCTGGTTGATATCTACAACGGTAACCTTGACATCGGGGCACTTGTCGGCGATAACTGTCATAGTGGGGCCACCGACATAGCCCGCGCCAATGCAAAGAATCTTAGTATTGAAACTCATAATACACCAAATCTAGATATTTTCGATAGTCTAGACCTAGTTGTTTACTTAAAAAATGCCGTTAAGGCCTTAACTTCGCCGGGATTTACTATTCGCGTCTGGTTCAATCCACCATCATTCCAGCCGGCCCACACATGACCCGTTGCCGGTTTCACAGAAAGAGCCACCGGGACTCCTGGGAAAAAATTTATTGTCACAGGGTTCTGATACACAGGCAGCCCATCCACAAGAATTTGGCCCACGCCATCTACAGACAAAGTAACTTCTTCTGGTTCAGGCAATTCAAAATACTCGCGAAGCTCATCAAGAATAACACCGGGTCGTTTTTCAACAAATGCCCTGGTTTTCTCAAATTCCTTATTCATCTTGGACACTTTGTGATTCCATCTTTTTTGATCCCTAGAGATTTCAGACTCAATATCGGCATGCAGTTCATCCATTCGATTTTTCACCCGCTCCGATGAAAAGTTCGTGGACAACAAAGTAGACATTCGATTAATAAAGGCAGTTCGGGCATTATGGTTTTCCAAAAGCCGACGCAACAACAATGTAAAAGCAGGGCCATTAGGCTGATCATCGGGATTTCCTTCACTGTTCAGGGCAAATTCAAAAATATTATTAGTGTAGCTACTTGAGGTACACCCAAAAGCAACATCCAAGTCGTAAACAAGAAATCTCCATTTGGACATAGAACTTGCAACACGCCACTTTTTAACATTGTTAAAAGGCCAATCACGGCTATTTGCAAAGATTTCCAAAAGCATATAATTCATAAGATTGTCCACATCTACATGTTTTGCAAACTGGATATAGTTGTCTTCATCATCCAAATGATTTGAATTCAACCACTTTACCAACTCCAAATAGCCAACGTTAGAACCAGCCGTAACTGAATTATCAGCCTTCAGCAAGTCAATATCGTCAGGATCGTAATCATAGTGCGTTTCAAAATAATACTCGACTGCGCGTTCACGAATATTATGAATCCCGTAATATTCTCCATTATAGAAAGCAACAGCAGCCCGTCCGCGCAAATAATCAAGATCAAGACCTTTGCTAATAGAAGACGCCAGCATGTCACGGTAGTATTCGTTGGTGTAGTTACTTCCATTGTCCCTAAGTACGAATGTCTTGAACTTGGTCAGTTCCGGAGAATCCGGAAACAACGGATAATCTAACCGTTTTTTTCCATACTTTTCTCGGAATGTAATGGCAACCGATTTTTTTGCATTCACACGACTATACTGTCCAACCACCTTAAGTCCAGCATTTTCAGCGAAAGCAGGTTCATTCTCCCCTCTTTCCAGTAATTCTACATGAACAGGAATCTCCCTATCTTCCCAATAATTTGCTCCGTAGTGAGGAACAACAGAAGATGCAGTTGTCCCCTCCATAAAGATACCCGTATCTGGATTAAACAGGGCATTTGAATCAATCGTCAGAAAAAATACTGGCAAATCAGGAGCGGATTCAAACACATAGGTTCGTGTCAAGATATCTCCCGAAAGCGCGTTAGGAGAAAAACTTGCGCAACGAAGAACAGTAGTAGATGATATTGTCAATTTCTTTGTTAACGGGCTTGTTGACGTAGGGTCCATTCCGCCCACTGCGCAACGGACATTCAGACTATCAGGAAACTCAACCTTGAAAGATTTTTCGTAAAATCCCGAAGCAGGCAGTTCCACCAAGGAATCCACAGAAGGGGATTTTTCTGGTTTAACAGAATCCTGGCTCCAAGAATATGGACTCGGATCAGAATATCCCCACAAATTTCCACCATCTTCATCATCGGCGGCAAACGATTCAAGAGACCATGATTTTCCTACTGGTAGATCCGGGTAATCAATCTGAGCAACAACCCGCGCATTTTCATCTATCAAGAAAAGGCTTCCTGGTTCATTCTTTATCTTAAATGACGCGTGAGGCTCATGACCGCGATTACGAGCAATATAAGAAGTTACCTTCACCGTCACATCTAGATTCTCGTATGTTTGCGGACTCATTCGTGTTCCATAAATAATGGAAAGATCTGGATAACTTTTCCCAGAAGGAATTGATGCTCGATAAACAGTGGAAGAATCGCCTGTGCCCCTAAATACAATTTCATATCCATTCCAATCCTCAACTCCTGTCTGAGCTAACTTAAAGGAAACATCTCGATCCTTCGTAATGTATGCCTGCATCAAAATCTCATTAGCACTAGAAATATCCAAGACATCCTCAGCATCTCCGCTACGCGTTCCCACGAAAGAGGAAATAGGATACCACCCCAGCATTTTATAATCGCCTAATCGCATACGGGCTCCAAACACCCGCACGCCATTTTCATCAAAACACAAATGGTCTTCCCCCTCTAAAGGTTCTGCAAAACTTTCAGAGTCCGTCCATATGCTGCACCCTGAGCCTATCAAATTGAAGCTATCATGAGGAGCGACATAATCCGGCAAGTTCTTTCCAGATAAAAAGACAACCATAAAAGATTGTGGTTCGATGACCACATCTCCAAAAACCCATTTAGAGGGATTATCAAGAGAATTCGTCAGGGATAATCCTTTTAAGTTCACCGATTCGGAGGATTTATTATAAAGCTCAACCCAGCCAGCATCCCCACCTTCGTGATCCTTATATGCGGTATTGACGGGGTCTATCTCGGTAAAAATTATAGAATCAACAAACCTATCCGTAGTAAGAGTGTTGTCTTCAAACGGCGACTCATCGCTACAGCCTAAAAAGACCATGAGGCAAAACAGTATGTTTAAAAATTTCCATATCATTTAAAATACGCCGTTATAGACGTAATTTCACTGGGAGAAATTACTCTATTCTGTTCTTGGACTCCGTCGCTCCACCCTGCCCACACATAGCCATTTCTGGGAGCTGCGGAAATTTCAACTTTCAAACCCTTAAAGAAATTTACATCCACAGGATACTGACCCACAGGAAGGCCATGGATAAGGATATCACCTTTACCAATTACAGATAAATTAACTTTCGTTTCTTCCTCTAGGTCAAAGAACTCCCTTAATTCTGCAGTGATTATTTTAGGACGAGTCTCTGCAAAAGAAATCATTTTTTCCAGTTCACGTTCCATTCTAGATGCATTGAGTTTCCAGCGTTTCTGATCCTTAGGAATTTCAGAGGCAATGGCAGACATCAAGGTGTTAATTCTCGCAACGGTTCGCGCGGAACTGAAGTTTGTGGACAACAAGGTCATCATGCGGTTCACAAAAGCCGACCTGAACTTCTGATTTTCCAGCAACCTACGAAGCAACAACGTGGAGTTGGGTCCATTTGGCCAACCACTTGGATCGCCCTCATCATTGGTGGCAAATTCAAAGATATTGTTGGAGAACTCGCTGAAGCTATTGCCAAAACCAAAGTCCGTATCATAGACAAACCACTTCCATGGAGTTTTGGGATTGTTGGTGCGCCATTTTTTCAAATTATTGCTAGGCCAGTCGCGATTATTCACGAAAGTTTCAAGATGGATGTAGTTCATAAAGTTGTCCACATCTATCTGGCTTGACACATAGGCATAGTTTTCCTCTGAGCTAAGAGAATGGTCCTCTAGCCAGTTCATAAGATTCTGGTACTCCACAGGAGATCCATTTGAAGCGGAGTTGTCGGCCTTCAGCAAATCAATATGTTCCGGATCAAATCCATAATGGGTTTCGAAGTAATACTCCGTAGAGCGTTCACGAATATTATGAATTCCATAATACTCACCATTGTAATAAACAACAGACGCACGGCCCCGTTGGTAGTCCACCCCCAGGCCCTCGCTTATGGAACCCGTCAGCATGTCACGAATGTAGTCGTGGCCAAAGTTGCTTCCATTATTACGCAGTATAAAAACCTTGAACTTTTTCAAGTCCGGAAATTCCGGGAACAGGGGGTACTTCAATCGATTTTCGCCGTACTTTTCACGGAAAGTAATGGCCACGGATTTTTTAGGATTGGCACGGCTGTAATTGCCAAAAATCTTGATGCCCGCATTTTCTGCAAACGCAGGTTGTTTCATTCCCGCTTCCATAAATTCCACAAATGCAGGAACTTCCTTATCTTGCCAGTAATTGGCTCCAAAATGCGGATTTGAAGCTTGGGCATCAGGGCCCTCCATATAGATTCCAGAATCCGGATCGAACATGGAATTTTGATCAACAGTAATGAACACAACAGGAAGTTTCGACTGTTCCTCAAAAACGTAGGTGCGGTTCATGATCTCGCCAGGCAGCTGACCAGGAATAAAGCTGGCACAGCGTATCGCCATTGTAGACGCCACTTTCAACGACGTGGTCAACGGGCTGATTTCAGATGGAGCAACTCCATCCTGCGTACAACGGACAAACTGTTCTGCAGGGAAAGCAATGTCAAAGGGAACCGAATAAAAACCAGAAGGCGGGATCAAATTCTTATCATCAATGGCCGGAGATTTTTCCCCGATGACCTCTTCTGAGGTAAAGCCATAGGGACTTGGAGTTCCATAGCCCCACCCCATCTTCTGATCTACGCCTTGAGATCCATAGGACCAGCTCTTTCCCGGGGGAACTTCACGGTAGGCAACAGAATCCAAAATACCGGTATCATCCATCAGGTATATAGTCCCATCGGCATTCTTGATTTTGAATGATGCGTGAGGTTCATGGCCACGATTACGAGCGATGTAAGAAAAAGCCTTAACAGTAACTTCACCTCGTTCATTTGATTCAGGGCTTAGACGGGTTCCGTAGATGTTCGCCAAGTCCGGCAACGAAGTGCCTTGAGGAATGGACGCCCGATAAACCGTGGAGGAATCACCGGTCCCTGTGAACACCATTTCAAACCCCTTCCAGTCAGACAATCCTGTTTGAATCAGATGAAGGGAAGCCTTACGATTTTTTGTGATGTATGCTTGGAAAAGAATTTCATTTGCATTGGTCAGATCCACAACATCCGTGGAGTCCCAACCCAATGCTCCAATATAAGATGAAATTGAAGACCATCCCAAATCTTCATTTTCTCCAAGTTTCATTACAGCGCCAAAGCGCGGTGTACCACCCTCTTTGAAACATAGATTTTTCTTGCCAGGCAAATTATTAGCGTAGCTTTCTCCGGGCGGATCATTCTGAGAATCAGTCCAAACCCAACAAGAAGAACTAATCAGGTCGGTAGTATCCGAAGGCTCGACAAAGTCAGGATAGTTTTTTCCGGACAAAAACACCAGCATAAAAGATGTCGGAGGAATCACGACGTTTCCCAACTGCCATTTTTTTGGTTCAGCAAGGGAATTAGTCAAATACTTTCCAGACAGGTTTATAGTATCGGAAGAAGTGTTAAACAGTTCAACCCAGCCAGCATCCCCGCCCTCGTGGTCTTTGTACCCGATATTGACGGGGTCCACTTCGGAAAACAATACCGGTCCACCAACAAAGGGGATCTTTGGTTCAACAGGATCTTCCACCCGAGAACTATCAGAAGAGGATTCAACAACAACACTTTGCTCAGCAGTATTTTCGCCACTGCAGGCTTGGCTTAGAAACGCAAAAAAACATATGCAGCCAGCAACTGCATAAGTCATGCTTTTTTGAATGCCAAGAATCTTCATGTATATGAATATAATTGATTATCGTTCAAAAGGAGTTTTTGTTACAATACAAAACAGCCTAGAGTGATTTTATTCAACTTTTTTGCGACGGGGACGGCGCACCACAAAGAGACAAGCTCCAATAAGAACCAAAAGCACCGACACAATCTTTTCCGCAGGAAACGCTTCGGAGAAAACTACGGCGCCTGCAATAGTCGGAACAGCGGCACCCACGGCAGCGCTAAAGGGAATAATAAACAGGGCTCGGCCCCTAGAAAACGAAATCTGAGAGTAGATAAACGCAATGGCATAAATCACCACATAGGCAAGCGTTCTAAAATCAAAAAGCAAAGCGCCAATGGAAGCAAGAGAAATATTGTCCAAGTCAAAGTCCATGGCCAAGCTTTTATAAAATGCAGCAGAAACGCCAAAGCCAACACCCATAATCAAGGAATCCACCATTTCACGGTCCTTGTAGAATAGGTGAGCCAACAAAGCGATGCCGCATACAACGGCAGCAAAAATCCAGAGCATGGAAACATCTTGAACGCTAGTCGTTTCGCCCAATGATTCCACAGAACAAAGCAAGCCAGCAACAACAAAGCAAATGGCAACCACAATTCGGCGGGTCAAAACTTCCTTAAGAATCACAAAACCCATCAGAGCCGTAAGTACGGGATTCAGCACCATCATGGGCTGCACCTGGCTCAAGTCATAACGTGCCATGGCGATGTAGTAGCCACCGGTCGCCAAAATAGAGCAAGCCACACCAAGCCACCAATATCCATTACTCAAAATACCCTTCAAAAAAAGCCAAGGCTTAGAAGTACCACCAGTTACCTTGCCAACGTTGGCAACTCCGGATTTTTCCAGAATATTGCCGCAAGCAAAAAGAAACGCAGGACCGATTGTAAGCAACAAGAACAGCATGATGAATTATGAATTACGAGTGAATAGTGAACAGTGAAGAGTGAATCATTTTTCATTGTTCATTTTAAAGGGAGTCGTAAATTTCCTGATAGATCCAGTAGTTACCCATAACGCGCTTTACGTAGTCGCGGGTTTCCCAGTAGCTGATTTCTTCGGCGCGAATATCCCAGGGAAGGCCCTGGCCGGCAGCCTGCCAGCGCTTAGTGGGCTTGGGACCTGCATTGTAGTTTCCAAGAACGTACATGTAGTCGTCCTTGTATTCAGCCTTCAGGTCAATGAGGTAGCGCACTCCCAGACGGATATTCATGTAGGCGTTGTACAACTGCTTAGGATCGAAGTTTTCAATATTTTCAAGTTTCGCAAGCATCTTGCCGGTTGCAGGCATAATCTGCAAAAGACCGCATGCACCTACAGGAGATGCGATTTCAAAATTGAAGATGGACTCCTGACGCATCACGCTGTACACGAAGAAGGGGTCAATTTTTTCGCCAGAGTGATACTTCACTTGATCCTTGTACGGAATCGGATACAGATAGTGCAGCACATCAATAGGCGGCGTCATAAGGCGGCGGCGATCAATATTATTCTGGAACTGACGGGCCAAACGGTAACCAGCTGCAGTTTCACCCATTTCATAGAAGAGCTTGCCATACTCATACAAGAAATCCAGGCGCTTGGCATTCTTCTTTCGGGCTTCATCATAAAGGTCAAAAGCTTGATCGCTAAAACCATACAAGAACAACGTCTTGATTCGATTGTAGCGTTCCGGACTGTAGGTCGGATCTGGCTTACCCAACTTCTGGGAATCGCGAATCCAGGCTAGCGTCTGTTCGGGAGTCATGGGCACGCCATGTGCATAGGGAACATTGGCAGCATCCATCAAGCCATTTTCTACCAGCTTCATGCGGCTGCGATGAGCATAATAGGCCAACGGGAAATCGCGAATGCAATCCAGATAAGCTTCACGAGCCAAGGAGTCCTTACCCAGCTTCATGTAGGCATCACCTAAGAACATGCGGGCTCCGCTAGCACTCCAAGTGTACGGTTCCTTGGACGCATCGATCATAGCTGTTACAGCTTCTTCCCATTTTTCCTGCTTGAAAAGAACAAAGCCTATGCGGAACTTTGCCCATTGGCGCTTTACATTGTTCTTAAAGCGCTTGTGGGAAAGCTGCTTAAAGCAAACCAAAGCACTATCGTACTTCTGGTTTTGTTCGTATTCAATACCACGAACCCAGAGGTTGTTGGCGTTTTCCTTACTGTACTTGCTCACGTCCGTAAGCTGTGCATCCAGCTTCTTGATGAGCTTTGCGTTTCGGGTAGAATTGTTGCGAAGCAAACGCAAAGTAGACTGAATCCAGACCGGGCGAACTTCCACAGAATCCAGCAAGAAGCGGAACTGGGCAATAGACTCTTCATCACGTTTCAAACCACGAAGAGCCACAGCACGCTTTTCCCACAAGTTGATGCGGGTTTCCATATCCATGGTGCTTGGCGGCAATTTGCTCTGAATAGAATCTTCGGGCAAAGCCACAGCACTCTGAGGATTTTTAGCCACCTGAGCGGCATCTAAAATGAAGATAGAGTCCAAAAGGGTGAGGCAACTTGCAGACTCATCCTTTGCACAAGCCATCTTGGCATAGGCAATTTTTTCAGCCAAGGACTCGGGAGCTCCCTGCACCTTACGAAGGCGGCGAATACAAGCAAATGCAGAATCCTTGTAAGTTGAAGAACTTGTCAACAACTGCATGTAGATGCGTTTTGCATCCTTCAACTGTTTGAACTGTTCCAGGTATTGGCCATAACGGAACTTCAAGGCAGCCGCATCATCAGACTTAGGATACTTTTCAATAAAAGCCTTCAAGGAATCCGCATGAGCACGATCACTCAAGGAGGTATCAGCCATAGCAGCTTCAATGCGCAAGCGAGATGCGCTACGATCCCAGGTAGAATTCTTTTCCAGAGCCTTATTCAGACTCAAGGTTGCACGCATCTTGGCGTAGTCTCCCTTTTGGAAACAAGTCTGGGCCATACGTAAAATCACAGCACCGTCAAGTTCAGCATCTCTTCCACGAAGAGCATCGTAGGCGGCATAGGCACTATCCCATTCTTCCTTGTAAAAGAACTGGGCAGCTCTAGCAAAGTCACGAATATTTTGAGGTTGACTCAAGTCTTCGCTGGCGGCTTTCACACGTTCGTAACGAACCACCATGTCCTGGAAGCGGTTTGGTGCAATCTGTTCCAAGCCTGCATAGGGATTTACAGGATCCATGGGCATGGTTGCAATGATACTATCAGTCGCAAGCATGGGCGTGGGAGCCGTTGAAGCGCTGGAAGCAACAGAGCCTTCAGCAGCAACGGAAGTGGTTTCAATAGGCTCCGCCACGGGAACCGCATTTGGATCATTATTAACAACGTTTTCTTGGGCAAATGCGTTCATCACGCAAATGCCTAAGACAGTCATAAACACACGAATCATGACGATCTAATTTCTACTTCTTACTGTTTTCAACTTGTCCCACCACACTGGAAATTCCCAAGTCCATAATGGGTTGGGCGTATTTCTTGTGTAGGTAGGCATTTACGCTTTCTGCATCGTCCATCTGCAAAACCGTCAAAGCAGTTTCGCGAACATCTTCGAAATTGATGGAACGAATAATCTTCTTGGTGGACATCACACTCCACGGAGTCATGGAAAGTTCGTCTACACCAAGACCTACCAGGAGCAAGACGCTCATGGGATCTGCAGACATTTCACCGCAAACAGCCACAGGAATACCTTCGCGATGGGCTGCGCGAACCGTCTGGTAAATCATGCTCAACACAGCCGGATGATGGGGCTGGAACATGTTGGTAATCAATTCGTTGGTTCGGTCCACAGCCAAAGTGAACTGCACCAAGTCATTAGTACCGATGCTAAAGAAGTCCACTTCCTTCGCTAGTTTGTCTACAATCATTACCGCCGCAGGAACTTCGATCATCACACCGATTTTTACGGGTGCGCATTTATGGCCTGCAGCTTCCAATTCATTGCGGCATTTACGGATAAATTCTTTTGCTCGACGCAGTTCTGTCATGCCAGAAATCATAGGCAATAGAATGCGGAGATTTCCCTTGGTGTTAGCCAAGAGCAGAGCCTTCAACTGGGCGCAGAACAAGTCCTCTTTGTCCAGGCACACGCGAATAGAACGCCAACCCATAAAGGGGTTTGATTCGTTCACAGCGTTAATACCGCTAACCAACTTATCTCCACCAGCATCCAAAGTACGGATCGTTACGGGGCAAGGAGACATGGTCTCAAGGATGTAACGGTATGCGTCCTGCTGTTCTTCCTGGGTGGGAGCATTCTTACGCAGGAACAAAAATTCTGAACGATACAGACCAATACCTGTAGCACCAAAGTCTGTAACCTTGCTGGATTCCGAAGGCAACTCGATGTTTGCATGCAAAGTAATGTACTTGCCATCGCGGGTCATCGGTTCCAACTGGCGCATGGTGAAAAGTTCGCGCCTTTGCTTTTCAAATTCTTCCTGGCGTTCGTGGAAATCGCTGATATCATCTTCGTTAGGATTGATGATAACAGTACCACGGGTACCATCCAACAAGATGGTTTCGCCAGCGTGCGCCATTGCTGCGAAATTTCTAAGGCCAGAAACCAAAGGAATCTGCAACGAACGAGCCAAAATTGCCACATGGCTCGTGCGGCCGCCAGTATCCATGGCAAGACCAGTCACCTGACCAGGCTTGATGGACATAAGCAGGCTGGGCAGAAGTTCATGGCCCACTAAAATCACGCCATCTTCTGCAGCCACGTCCTCCAATACCGGTCCGGAATCTTCCATGGCCGCCATCAGACGGTTGTACAAGTCTCTCAAGTCCGCAGCCTTGTCTCGCATGGCTGCAGAATCAATGGATTCGAACCTATCAATATAGGCGCCAAGAACTACATGGACTGCCCAACGAGCATTCTTGTGACGGTTGCGAATCTGCTCCAGAACACCGTTCAATAGACCCGGATCCTGAAGAATCATCAGGTGGGTTGCAAAGATGAGGCTGTCCTTCATCCCTGCGCGGGTTTCTGAAATTTCCTTGATCTGAGCAATTTCCTTGGAGGTCACGTTGACCGCCTTCAGGAACAACTGCTCTTCATCTGCTATTCGGCTTTCCGGGAGAGTTTCATCAACAACAGAAATCTCGCGGTTAATAACCGGGAAAACCCGGCCCATCGCAAAGCCGGGAGAAGCGGGGACGCCAGCCAGAACAGTGCGGACCGGCTGTACCTCGTTATTAGCAGGGTTCTTCGTTGAAATGGTCATTAAAGAGACTTTCCAACTGAGAAGCTACGCTTTCTTCATCTTCACCGTCGATTTCAAACTTTACTTCGGAACCAGCGGGAACGGCAAGCATCATCACGTTCAAGATGCTCTTGGCGTTAGCCTTGGATCCTTCAAAGACGATGGAAATGTCGCTCTTTGCCTGACCGGTAACGTCAACAATCATCCCTGCGGGACGAGCATGAATGCCTAACTTGTTAGAGACCACCAATGTCTTAACTATCATTTTTTCCTCAGAAAATATCCACGTTGACGTCAAGGCCATCCTTGAGAATTACACGGAACAAGCTGTCTGCAGTATGAACCGTCTTAACCAAATCATCATGGAGTGCCCTATCGTTCAACAAAAGACCTGCGGTGTTGTTCTTGGAGTTCAGCTTAGTCTGGACCTTAGCCAAAAGATCGTCCAGGTGCTTTGTAACGCCTTCAAGTTCACCCACCAAGTTGTTGGCATCACCCATAAGCTTCTCGGTATTGGCAAAGAGATTGTCCACCGGAGCCTTAACGCCATCAATCAATTCGTTAACCTTCACCGTAACCTGGTTCAAGCCCTTCAGGCTCTTCTTCAGTTCCGGGTCCGTGGTATTCAGCATAGTCATTAGGCGGTCTTCCAACTTTTCCGCCTTAACCAGAAGAGTCTTGAACCTATCCTGGAATTCAGGATTTACGATAGTCTGATTTAAAGCCTGCTTCACAGATTCCAGCAAAACCTTGGTGCTATCGCAAACTTCACCGGCAAGGCCAATTGCTTCAGCAATACCGGCGTCAAACTGACCGTTGATGGTATCGCTGGGAGCGAAATAGTCGGTGGCATCGCCTAAGATCATACCGATCTGACGTTCGCCCATGATACCGATATTCTGCACTCTGATCTCGGAATCCTTGGGAATCTTCACGTCGGTACGCAAACGGATAGTCACCACCACACGATGACCAGAAAGCTCAATATTTTCCACCTTGCCCAGTTTGACGCCGTTCACCTTGACAGGGTCATCAAGCACAAGGGTACTTACTTGGCTAAAGCGCAGGTAAAAAGTGTTATAAGTTTCTCGTGGATCCTTTTCGTTTAAGAAGAAAACACCAAAAACGAGAATAATAAGGGCCAAGATAACTACAAGGCCTACAGAAAAATACAGTGCAGAATACTTTTTCATTTCATTCTTAATCTAGTATATTCTAAAAGCCCCCATGAAGGGGGCTTTCAAAAACATGCCGCTTTATGGCGAATTTAGGCCTTATTCACCAATTCGGGTAATAGGACTGTTATTTTCGATGCCATTTACATGGCGATCCAGCCAATCCAGGAGCAATGCATCGCGTTCAGCCTTGGGCAACAGGAACTTTTCGCGGCCTTCCTTCTGCATAAACACGTCCAGGTAAGTCATCAAAACGCCACCGGCCACGGAAACGTTCATCGACTCGGTAATGCCGTACTGGGGAAGCTTGAATTCATAATCAGCCTGAGCCAAGGTGTCAGGGTGGTTACCGTGGAATTCGCTACCTAGATAGAAGGCGGTGGGCTGGCTCAAATCCAGATCCAAAACGGAATTGTTGGTGTTGGTGCTGGCAACAGCAATCTTGTAGCCCTTGGCACGGAGCTTTTCCATGCAAAGCATGCGCTTCTTGTACAGGTAGAGATTCATCCACTTGTAGGAACCCTTCAAAATGGACTTGTTCACGCTATAGGCGTTGTCTTCTTCAATGATATGCACATCCTGAAGGCCGAAGCATTCTGCGGTACGGATCACAGCGGAAATGTTATGAGGATCGAACAAATCTTCCAGCACCATGCAGAAGTGTCTTGTACGACGGTCAACAACGGAAGTCAGCAATTCCTTGCGACGGTCAGTCACACGGGCCAACAGGGATTCCAACTTTTCAGAATTTTCGCTCATTTTGTTTCCTTGATTTTTTGAAATTCTTCTACGCGCAAAGGAGCAGATTCCAAGGCCTTGCTACGCTGTTCGGCGCGCATCTTTTTCAACTTGATGTAGTCTCCAAGTTTCCAGGGAGCACCTCCAACCACAGCTTCGAAGTCCAGAATATTCTGGATGTTCTCCGAAGACTTCAAGTTGGCACTTTTTAACATAGGTTCTTTGTCACCACCAAAGTACCGACCCGAGGATTTCTTGATATCATCCACAATATGGTCAATTTTTTCGTTAACCACTTTCTTGAAAATATCCATCTGCATAATGGAGTTCAAAACGGAGTTTCCCGGGAACACAATTGCCGTTAATTTGTACTTAAGCCTACGATTGGGAATTGGGTCCATGTCCAAGTATGCAATGGCAGTTCCGCTTAGAGACCAGCGCAGAACCTTTGCGTGACCATAACCAAAGAAAACATTTCTCAAGCCCAATTTATGTCCGGCGCTATCCTGGAGAGCCCAGTAAAATTCTCCAGACAAACTACGTCCGTTGCTACCATTAAAGTACCTACGATTTGGATGGGTGTATTCCAGAACATAACCAGATTCCAAATAGGCGTTAATCAATTGGGCGGTAAACGGCATGTTATCAAATAGATAACTGATTACATTTTCATCTAAGGGTAATTCGCCCTTATTCTCATAAATTGCGCGATATTTACGGCCTAGACGAGCGAAAATTTCCGGGGAATAGGCAGTCTTCATGTCGGTGCTGATTCCACGCTTTACAAGTTCATGGTAAGGCGCACAAAATTCATCGTTGTACTTGACTCTCACTATGGGACGCTTGTCTAAGGAATCGCAACCAAAAACATCTTGGCTTAAGCAGGCCTTCATACCAGAGCACAAAGCGTGCAAGTCGTCGTGGCTCAACTTGTTCTCCAAGCGCAAACGTTCCGCCTTAGCCTCGCTAATCTGACTTTGCTTACTTGTGTCAGTGGGTACAGGTTCTGCAGCCACGGCGCAAACACCGCACAGCATAATCGCACAAAGTACCTTGTACACAATTTTCAAAGTTGCATTCATCAAGGCAAAACCTTAATTAATTTCTGAACTCAAGGCTATCCAAAGGAACAACCGTGAAGGGTTTCAAAGATTCCAACTTAGACACAGGAGCCACAATAGAAATGGTCATCTTGGATCGGTCAAAATACTTAGCCACCATAGCCTTTACCTGTTCAGGAGTCACGGCATTGATTTCCTTGACGTAATCCAGGTAGTGGTCCTGACTCTTACCCAGAAGTTCACCCTTGGCAAAGATAATGGCCGTAGAAGACGGGCTGTCAAACAAACTAGGCAAGCTTTCGATCAAGGCCTTTTTGGCCTGAGCCAGTTCCTCGTCGGAGGGACCATTCTTAGCCAACTTGTCCACTTCTTCAAAAATCAGTTTCAACGCGAAATCCACAGACTCAACTTTAGTCTGCAATGCGATAGTAGACATGGCGGTATCGCGATAGTCATTGCCCACAGAACTATAAATGCTATAGGCCAAACCTTCGTCGCTACGAACTCGATTCATCAAACGACTTGTGAAGCTACCTCCTCCCAGAATAAAGCTAGCAACAGCTGCCGGATAGTAATCCGGATGAGGACGCTTGACAAAGGGCTGGTTCATCGAGATATTGGCCTGGGTAATGTCCTTATCAACCACGTAGATGCCAGGCTTATTCAAGAAGGCTAGAGGTTCAGGCTTAACCGTTTTTTCCGCCGGTTTCACATTCCAACCTGCAAAAAAATCCTTCAGCATGGCAATGGAGGAGTCTCGATCTACATCGCCGGCAAGGGCAAAGATGATTTTCTTGGAAGAAAAGACACCTGCGGCCAAGCGCTTTACATCTTCAGAGGAAACCTTCTTGTATTCTTCGGCGTTGGCATCCCAAAGTCTAGGGTTAGGAGCATAGTTCACCTTGCTCTTCAAGGCAGAAAGAACCTTACCCGGAGTGTCAAAGCGGCGGTCATAGGAGGTCACGTAGCTAGCCTTCACCAACTCCAGCTGTTCCTTGTCAAAGGCAGGATCCGTCAAAACCTGCTTGGACAGGGCCAACATGTTCGTGAAATCCTTGGAAAGGCAGTCAATATCAAACATAGAGCTGAAGGTGCCCGTAGAGGTGCCAATTGCAGCGCTAATAAACTCCAGGGAGTCATCCAGGGCATGAGGCGTCAGGCCACCGCCTGCGCCGCGACGAAGCATGGAACTGATCATAGCATTCGCCGCTTCATCGCTTAAGTTTGCCGGAAGGGTAGATTCCTCAAAATAGACTGTAAAATCCACTAGAGGAAGACTACGGTCGCTAACGATATAGCCGGTAATCCCGGGAGCGACTTCTACACGATAGTCCTTGGGATGGGGAGCCACATAGTTAAACTCCGGGAATTGTACATCCTTATAGCTGGCTGGAATACCGGTATCGGAAATTTTTCCTGCAGGTTCTACGCTGGATACAGTCACGGAAGAATCTGCAGCAGCATTCGGAGCCTCAGAATTTGTCTGGGGAGCCGGAGCAGAGGAGCAAGAAGACAGGGCTACGACAGCAGAGACCGCCAAAGTTGAGCCCGTTAAAACTTTCAAAATCTTTGAAACATTGCGCATTACCCATCAAGATAGCAAATACCGCACAACGAAATGACCATAGATTACTAATTTCGGGTCAGTTCTATGACAGGAAAAATCAGATTCGCCCCCAGCCCCACAGGTTATCTTCACGAAGGCCACTTGCTTTCAGCACTTTACGTGTGGGCCGCTGCAAAAAAATGGGATCTTCACATCCATTTGCGAATCGAAGACCACGACAAAGGACGAAGCCGTCAAGCCTATATTGACGGCATCCGCGAAGATCTAGAATGGCTGGGTTTTGAACACCATAGCGAAAGCATCCAAAGCCAGCGAGGAGCCATCTACCAAGAAATTCTTGAAAAACTGATGGATCATGGACTTGTATACCCCTGCATTTGTAGCCGAAAGCTGCTTGAAGCAGAAAATCCCAAAAGCGAAACAGGGGAAATCATATACCAAGGCAAATGCCGTATTTTAGCGGAGAGTTTTAAGCTTAATGGAGAAAACGATTCAGGAAGCGTTCTGCCGCCACACAACCTTCGTTTCAAAGTTGCAGATAAAGTAATAAATTGGACGGACGCAAGACTTGGAAACTTCCAAGAAAACCCGAGCCTTCAGTGCGGTGACTTCCCCATTCAAGATAGAGACGGATGCTGGACCTACCAATTTGCTGTCTGTGTCGACGACCTGCTCCAAGGAATCACCCACATTATCCGAGGTGAGGACATCCGCAATTCCACCGCAAGGCAGATTGCGTTGACCCAGTCCATCTGCCAGGTTCTAGGTAGGCCTTACCAAATTCCATTCTATCTGCACCACGGCCTAATCATAGATTCCTCCGGAAAGAAACTTTCCAAGAGAGAACTGGCCCACAGCATCAGGCAAGACAAGGAGGCCGGAATCACTCCGAAGCAACTTTTAGGAAGAGTCATGTACAAGGCGGGCATGGCAGATTCGGACTGTTCCATGACTCTTGACGAGGCAGTTGCCAAAATAGCCTCAATTCTTTAAGCGGGGCCCATTCAGCTCCTCCAAAAAGAATTATATTCAATGCATGTCCCAGGCATTATCATCTTCTATCGTATCTAAAATTCGTCAAGAAATTGCTCTTTTCGATTCAAAAGATCGTTTGCTAAGTTTCTCTTCCAAAGAGGAGTTCCAATCTCCTTTGATCATGGAAGCAGGAGACCTTTTCTATGAAAAGTGGATGCAGTCCGAAGGACCCCTCCCCCTTGATTCCTTCTTTCCCGTTTCTACCACATTTACGGCCCAGCAGAAGCTGAGTCAGGTAGACGCCATGACCACGGTTCTTCGCGAAAAGAGCGAAGACTTCGGCGAAACCGACTTGTACCTGGTCTTGGGATTCTTGAAGTGGGATGGTAACGCCCTGGCACCAAGCCTTTTGATTCCCGTTGACGCCGATATCAGCAAGAAGACCTTGACCATAGCAAAGCGCGCTCCCATTGAAAACGTGATTCTCAGGGAACGCCTCAAGGATAAGATTGCCCTACCCAAGGCCGAAGATGCCATGAACAAGGGCAAGTTCAGCATCCTACAGTATTTCTCCCTTTTTGAAAAGGCCATTGCCGGCGAACGCAACTGGAAGTTCACCCGTCACGGACTTTGTCTCGCCTTCTTCAACACAAGCCGCCTGCTTCTAAAGAAACGCATGGAAATCGGCTGGACAGACAAGAAGATCGAGACCAACGCCATTCTTCCTCCGTTCCTGAACGGTGACGGCTACGAGGTGGCAGAATCCCTTTTTGAAAATTCCGCTTTCGACCAGGTATACTCTCCCGCAGACCACCATTTCTTGTACCAGACCGACTCCCATACCACCAAGGTGGTCATGGACGCCTTGGACGATCGTGTTTCGGCCTACGCCATCCAGGCACTGCCCGGCACTTCTAAAATGAAGGTGGCTGCAAATATCGTTGCAGAATCTGTGGCTCAACAAAAGAAGGTCCTGGTGGTTACCCGCCGTGCGGTTTCCGCAAACGCATTCAAGAATGCATGGAAACCACCCTTCAGAACCTTTGCCGAAGCAGACCGCAACGCCATTGCTGAAAATGTCCGCAAGTCACGCAAAGACTTCTTGGACTACTACGACACCGTCAACAGGCCCATTCAGCCCTCCGGCGTTCTTCTTTCAGACCTGCTCCAGGAATTTATTACGGCCAAGCCCAGCAAGCACAAATTCCCGGAATCCGTTTTCCAAGGAGTTTCTGAACTGAGCTTCGACGAATACAAGTCCATCAAGGCTGATTTGGAACACATTGTAGACCTTTACTTTAACAAGAAGGGCTTCGAGGCTCGCCTCGCATTCCAAAGCGTAAAGGTCCCCAGCCTCTCTGCCGACAAGCAAGCCAGTATTGCCGTTGAGCTAAAGCAGGCCGCCGAAAATGTATCCAAGCTGGACTCCACCATCAAGCTAATGGAAAAGGTAGGACTCTTCCCCACTGGAATTTTCCTCTCCAGCCTAGTAGACATTTTGGAACTGATCCAGGACAACTTCGATCAGGACACTCCGGACTTTGAAGAATGGGAACTACGCTCCAGCAACTGGGACGCCTATAGAGACACGCTGCTGGAACTTCCCGAAGCCGGCGACAAATGGGTCCGCTACCGCAGACAGACATCCGAGATCTACACCGACGACGCAGTGGACGTGAACATTCTTTCCTACCGTGAAGAATTCGCAGAAAGTCAGAAGGCAACCCTGAAGGGTTTGTCCGACCGCTACCGTACTTCTCGCAAACAGCTACTCCAGGTCATCCGCAACCCCAAGGAAGTAAACTCCGACGCACAGTTGCTTGATCTCATCGACACGCTTTTGGAACTCCAGGAAAACAAAAAAGCCTACAAGGAAAGTTCTGTTCTGGGAAACCATCTGCTGGGCAAGGACTGGCAGTACGAGCGCTCCAACTGGGTGGATTTACACCAGAAGATCCAATACATTTACGAGTTCCGTCAAAAGCATAAGGACAATCCAAGACTGGACCTGATGCTCCAGATTCTTGAAAAGTGGCACAGCATCAAACAGATGATGCCAGAATTCAGTTCCCTCAACGACGCCGCCAAGAACCTGCAGAAATCAATCCGTCAGATTTCCAAGGACATGAAGCTGGAAAACCCGCTGGATAGCCAGGACATCAGCAAATGGCTGAACACCATTATGTCCTGGAGCGAAAACTGGGCCAACCTAGACATTCACATCCAGCTTACCGCCATGTTCAACAAGATGGAAAGCTACAGTTGCCCAGGACTCATTTCCTTTATCCAGGACACCTCTTGTATCCACAAGGAAATTACACAGGCCGTGGTCCATCACTGGGCTGGATCCCAGATCCAGGCAGCTACGAGAGCTTGTCCGGACTTGTTCTCCCTGAGCCCCAAGGCTAGATACAAGAAGAACAGCGCTTACCGTGAACTCCTTGAAAAATTCAGCAACGCAAACTTCAAGGAACTCCACGACAACATTGAGAAAAATCCAGATCTACTGACGGTGGTCAGCGTTAACGACTCCCTGAGTCTGCCCGTTGATAGTCAGTTTGATTTAACAATTTTCCTGGATGCCGACAGCATCTCTGTGGTGGAAGCTATTCCTACCATTCTGAGTTCAGATAAGGCTATCTTCATTGGCGATCCCCATAATCCAAATTATGAGTTCCTGCCCTTTGACGCCTACCAGGAAAACCCCATCAAGCATACGCCGTTTTTCCAAGAAAGCATCTTGTCTTCAATTCTACGTCAGGGTGTGCCCACACGTGAACTGTGGCTTTCCAGCCAGTATGCAGATGCATCCCTGATCGGTTTTGCAAACAACAAGATTTATAACAACAGCATCAAGCAATTCCCGGCACCTAACCGTTCTGAATTTAAGGGAATCAAGTTCCAGACTGTTCAGGACAAGGTAATGGCGATTGCACAGGCCGCAGTGCGCCACGCTGAAAAGAACCCCAGCCAAACTCTGGGCATCGTAGCGTTCCACCAGGCAACCTGTCACGAAATTGAAGCTGCCATTAGGGCCATGCTCGTGTCCGGATCTGGCGCTGCAAGATTCTTCGACCAGCAGAATCAAGATATCCGTTACTTTATTAAGACTCCGGAACGCGCTATTGACCGCTTCCGCGATGTGGTCCTTGTCTGCGCCGAAGCCGAAAACGCAAGTAGCATGGCCGGTGACCGAAAAATTTCTGTATGTTCCACCCTGGCAAAGATCGAAACCAGAGTCTACATCTCTGAATCCGACATGGCAAAGAAGGGCGTATTCAGGTCTTCCTTGTTCTGGGAATGGATTTCCTATCTGCAGAGCAAGGATTACACCGTCAAGAGCGAAGGCAAGCCCAAGGATTCCGCCATCAAGCCCCAAGTTATTGGCGCATTGGAAAAAGAAGGCATTATCGTGGAACAGGCGTTCAAGCGCGGCGGTATTTCCATCGGTCCAGTCATTGTAGATGCAAACAACAAGAACCACTTTCTGGCTCTTATTGAAGACGACTGCACCATGGAACGCTTCTGCGACTCCGTGGAAGACAAGACCTGCATTCGCCCCGTGATTTTGAAGAAGCTGGGCTGGAAGGTTCTGCACCTGTGGCTTCCCTTCTGGTACATGACCAATGCAGACGAACTGGGTCATATTATCGCAACCATCGCAATTGAGCAAAGCGTAGCTCCGCCACCATCTTCCGAAGAAGAACAGGAGGAAGAAGATCTGGAGCAAATGAGCAGCGAAGGTCTTGCAATAGTACCCTACACCGTTCAGCATCCGAAGATTGAAGGTACACCTCACGACAAACCTATTGCAGAGCTACCCGCTGCGGCTTTGATTACCCAGCTCAAGTTCTACGTAGATCACGAGGCCCCCATCCACGAAGAAATTCTCAAGACTCGCGTGTTGGAACTTCATCATGTAGATCGCGCAGGTCCCATGATTCAAAAAGCACTTACCGACGCAATCAACCAGGGACTTCAGAAGAAGCGCTTCGTGAAGACAGGTCCCTTCTACTATTCCTTGACTCCGTCGGAAGTCAAGCCCCGCGACAGATCATCTCGACCGGACTTCGAAAGAAAACTTGCATTTGTAGCTCCCGAGGAACGCGCTCTTATGCCTCAGTCCATGAACGAGCACAGTCTGAAGCAAGCTCTGGGACTTTTGGAATAAAATCTGAAATTCTATAAAAAGGAAACCCCGCTCCTAAGAGCGGGGCTTTTCATATTCTAAGCAACCAAGGCTACCTGGAAAACTATTTCAGCTTAACAACAAATGCATTGATGTTGTAAGCGGAAAGCTCGCGAGCCTTGTCTTCAGCAGCCTTCTTAGTGGTCCATCCACCGCCGCGCAACTTGTAGAACGGGGTGTCGAAGACAACCTGAATAGCATAACCGGTACTTGCAGAAATCTGAGCACGACGACGCTGTGCAGCGTCAAAGTCAGCTACAGCTTCGAACTGAAGAACGTAGTAACCATCGGACTTGTTTGATTTGGTAGTTGCCTTACCTGCAACAGCAGCCTGGTTGTTTGTGGTATCTCTGAGAGAAGAACTCAAAACCGGCTTGTATTCCTTGCCACGAAACAAGGAATCGAGATCCGTGGGCTGTTCAGCAGCCCAGCCAAAGGAGCATGCCACAGCAAAAGAGAAAAAAGCGATGATTTTTTTCATGGCTCAAATATACATAAAAAAAGACCCTCCGGCGATACCGGAAGGTCTTATTTAAGCGTTAGTGCAACCTACACAACTGATTGTTACTTGGTAGGCGGAACGTATTCGCGGTCACTTCTCTTGACGCCCCATACAATGTAGGACTTCTTGTCTCCGTCCTTCTTGTTATGGATCGTTTCGATCGAAGTTCTCTTACCATCGGCATTGAGAACAATTTCAATCTTGGCGATGTAGGCGCCAGTACCAACTTCACGGCCTTCATCGGAACGCATGTTCCAACCAATGAAGTAGTTACGGCTAGCAACTGCATCAGCACAGGTCTTAGATCCGTCATCGCTGAAGAAGTAACGACCGTGGCTTGTATAGTTCTTGGAATCATCACAATGAACCTTACCAGACAGGGTTGCCACATGGTTACCCAAGTTGGTGTAGACGGTGACATTGTAATTCATCGTAACCTTGTTAATGTTCACTTCCTTATTCTTGCTCTTGTCTCTTGCAGTCTGCCATGCAGAATTCAAGTCAGCCTTGATGAAGAAGCCCGGAACATAATGGTGCGTTGCATAAATTGCAGAGTCTGTTACGAACTTTTCGTAGGGAAGGATAAACATAGCAGCATCGGTCTGCGGATTATCGTTAATGTTAGCTGCAGCGTTTGCGGTATAGGCAAAGGAGTTAGACCAAATACCGTATTCTGCGTCACCAGTGATTTCAACCCACGGGCTGGAGAGACGCTTTGCACCATCGCTCAAACCAGTGGGAGAATTCCAGTAGTAGGATTCATCCAGGAAGATGTCACCAGGAACTGCGGCTCTCATGGAGTCACGAATTTCCTTACTACCCTTGATAACATCAATGTCAACACCATCAGTCCAGACAACAGATTCCTTATCTGCAATGCTACCAGACAGACGCAAGAAGTCACCTCTATGGGGAGTGATGTTTTCGTTACCGGAAGCATCCTTCGTAGCATAGGTCACAACAATGGTATCCTTACTTACGATAGGTGCAGCGGAGGGCACATCTCTAAAGCGTTCAGGTTCGCTAATGGTAAGAGCGGAAGCCAAGAAGAACTTGAAGGGGTTTGTCTTCTGAGCGTTTGTAGCATCGGGCATATTCTGAACCGATTCGGACATAACCACAGTCATACGGTCTGTATTAGTGGGCTGGCCCTTACCATCCTTAATAGTAAGAACACGAGCAGACAGAGGCACCGGAGCAACGCGGTCGATCACAGCAGCTTCGCCCTGAGTGGGAGAGAAGCCCTGCTTAACCAGATTACCCTTGCTATCAACGTATTCGGAGAAGGAATATACCATACCCGGACCAGTTGTCTTAGGTTTCTTAGACAAGGCAACGCCAGAGATTCGGATACGACGATCACAATAGGTCACGGGCTTGCCAGAGGCGTCAACAATGGTATTGCCTTCCAAATCACTCATACTCTGGTTACAGTTGGTAACCTTCATCTCGGAAGTATCAACTACACCCGGAGTCCTCTTGATCCAGGCATTGCAAAGGATCTTCTGCTTTTCATCCTTGGCCACACCTTCCTTAGCCGGAATAATTTCCGTGGCAGAAGTGGAATCCCAAGTCATACAAATTGCCAAAGGCAAGGAGTCAACAGGAATCTTACGGTCGTAGTAGACATCAAACATGTCTGCAATACCGTCAAGGTAAATGTTGCTGGGATCCTTATAGGCATCCGGAATGTTATCCAGCGGCAAAGCAGGAGCACCACCTTCTACGTCAAACACGTCAACGAAGAGAGGAATCGGGCACGGAGGATCAACAAAGTACATCGGAGTATAGTAAGCCTTCATCACGTCGTTATCGCCAATGATAGACAAAACTGCAGGGTCGCCACCAACGGGGTACTTTGCAAGAGAATGAGCCTGGAAGATTACACCACCGTTGACAATGGTGAGGTTTTCTTCATCAGCGACGTCAACCTTGGGGGAAGATTCCGGACCCTTGAACAAATCAAGGTTACAAGTGTGGCAGGTCTTTTTCTGCTGGAATTCTTCAGGATTGTTGGGATTTACAGCAATCAGGAAGAAGTTGTAATCCATACCAGTCAAGCGTTCTTCGTACTTGCCATCGATCATGGTATCACCAAGAACCATTTCGTTGTAACGCCAAATGGAGTCGTTGATAGTGGGGTCGAATTCCTTGAACAAGGTATCTACGAACACCAACTTCGGCAGGAAGAAGTTAATCTTAGCATCTTCTGTACGAGATGCAACTCTAAAGCGGACCTCAGTACCATTGGGATCAGTGATTGCACTGCGAGGTACCCAAGCGTAGATGGTATCTACACCGCTAGGTCCAATAGTTCTCTGAGAAGAGATATCGATATCGCTCCAGGTGCCGTTATTGAGCACACCGAAGTTCACATCCGCAGAAGAAGAAACCAAAGTGTACTTGGCACCAATTGCATCGGACGGAATCACAAAGAGTTCTCCAGCTTCAGTCGAAGACAGTGCGGTAATATAAAGCGGTACAATGCAATCGGGATTGGGAGCATTACCACAACCCATTACAGAACTAGTGAACTGATAGCCAAGGCCAAGAATCTTGTTGCCGTTGGAGTCAAGTGCCAAAGCGTTGCCGCGAAGCACGTCAAGACCACCAGAAACCACAATACGTTCAATCACCTGAGGCTTGCCATCGATTACAATATACAGGTTCCAACGACCCGGGCGCATCTTCTTTTTGGCAGCTTCAAGATCAACAGAAGGAGATGTGGGGTTAGTAAGATTGATGCCGCCATAGCAAATGCCACCAGAGCAGTTCAAGTTGGTATCATCCAACAGTTCTGCAGTTTCTGCATTGAAACGACCGCCCATCTGCAGGTAGAACTTAATGTCAGCCTGGCAAACACTAACGATATCACTACCTTCACAAACAATCTTATCATCACCAGAACCACTCATTGCTGCAGCACAGGTACTTGCTCCAGTCTTAGTGTACTTCATTGAGTAGGTCTTAGCAGTAGGATTAGCAGGATTCGGGATCTGCTTCTTTTCAATATCCGTAGTCTGACGGATATACATGTTGGTCTTAATACGAACGTTACTCATGGTAGTACGACGGTCGCAGAAGAAGATATCGATATCGTACTCGTTGCCAACTTTAAAACCGCCGGAAAGACCAACAAAACTATCCAAATCAACGAAACCAGGAGCAGCCAAATGGGTACCACCAAGGTCCACGGCCAGTTTGTTATCGATAAATACCCAAATGTCATCATCACCACGGAAGTTAAACTTCAAGCCCGGCTTATAGGTGAATTTTGCGTGAGATTCAAAGCAGTAGTGCTGATTACGACCTGCACCATCAGTAACATTTGATCCCCAACGAGCTGATCCCTGTTTGTTATTCTTTTGAGGAATTACGTTTTCACGTTCAAGAACACCAATTGGTTTTTCAGTTCCCTTACCACGATCCTCTTCGTAGAACATCCAGCCAATGGGAGCATCATTGGGACAGGACCAACCAAATACACAAGCATCTTCCAAGCCCGGAATGTCATGAACAAAAGCATCAGTACCGTCGCCATCAGCAAATTTTTTCTCGCAATTATAACCGCCTGTCCAACCCGGGCCTTTACAGAGAAGATCTATCTTGGGCATACCCTGAGAAGGATCAATCTTACGAAGATCCGGGCCATAGAACACAGCACCTTCGGCAGCGTGCTTTGTACGAGCAGCCGGAACCGGAATCTGATTGGGGTCAGCTGCAAGAATAATGGCATCGGTATTGTTTTCTGCAGGATAGAATCCACCAGCAACGTTAGTTCCCGGGCTCTTGTAGAAGTCAGAGTCAAATTCCCACTTACCATCAGCAGCCTTGCTAAAGGGCATATCATAGCAACTCTTTTCGTTAACACCCGGAGTGTAGTTAAACATCTGGTTAAAGAACTTTTCTTCGATAAAGCACTTTTTACCTTCGGAACTCAACTTAGGCTTTCTCATAGCCTGAGGCAAGCTGGGATCCAAGAATTGTTCTACAAGATTCTGTGTCACACCAACACAATTGTTTATCGCAGTAAGGGCGGTAGCAAGGCTAACCCCCTGAGCCCCCTTCTGACATTCCGTTTCGTCCGTCACATCATCAGAGGAGTAGCAAGAGAACAACGGATGAAGACTAGGGTCAGTATCATAAATAACTGCCGCCATAGTATATTCGCAAACACCAATGAGGCCATCAACTTCCTCACTAGTATAACGCATACCATCATCCTCAGTACCGTTCCATTCATCGGTGGCAGCAATAAAGAACAAGGAGTCCGCTACAGAGAAGATTGAAGCAAGAGGCAAGGGTGACGGAGCTGATTTGTTGGGTTCAGCATCACCAAGGGCACCAATCATATCGACGCCTTCTGTATCATCATCGCGGAACATTACAACATTATCAGTGGGAGCATCATCAAAGAACTCATAATAGTACCAGCCACAACGTTCAGCATCAGCGGTCATGGCTTTACCAGTCTTACCACCATCCATACTAATCATGGGAACTGCGGACATCCATTCCTTCATGTCAGGCGGAATCATGACGAAGAAATACTTGGCTCCCGGCGGGTTACTGGTCTGTTTGACGACACCCTTGTCATCAACAATAACGAAAGTTCGATTGCCCTCACCCGGACAGCTAAACGGGTGGTTATTCTGCATAGCATTAGCATCGTAGAGGTCAGCCTTTACGCCCAAAGCAGTCAAAACATGCAGCGTGTCGTTTGTCGCTTGGTTGGGTTTAGGCTTATCACCGACACCGAATTCAGTGCTACTGTTGTCAATTCCTTTGACGGTAGACAAATCAATGACATAAAGTCCATTTACGGCATTGAACTTAGCCTGCGTAGGAGTTCCATTTTGGCCGCTTACATATACGTTGGTCCATGCACTTGGAGGCTTGATATATGCCGTTCCCTTACAAAACGCCAACGCATCTTGTACACCTGCGAAAAGCAAGGCTGCACCCAGGACCCACTTAATTAATGAGTTTTTTGTGTTTCTCATAGTTTTATCTTCCATCGATGTAAAACCTTCCAACAACGGCATAGCAAAAAGACCGGGCCTTTCTGAAATGCCACACCGCGCTAAATCTATTCTAATCTTACCAAAAAATCCACTTTTTTTTGCAAAGATTAGTTAAAAATAAGGTTTTTTCTGTAAACAAAATGTGAATATTCAAGAAATACGTGCAAAAATCACACTTTTTCGCCATTTTTCCCAAAGTACTTGACAAGAAAAGGACCTAAAAAAGAGCTATAAGCGTCGCTTTTTCTCCAAATATGTTAGATTTTGGGTGTAAAAATGGAGACCCAAATGCAGGACCTAGACCAGACAATCGCTGCCGGCAGCAATACCATTAACTTTTCCTCGATGGAGATGCGCCCCCACTTGGTCGTCCTGTACCCCCAGAACCAGTTTAAGCAGATTCCTCTGGAAAAGGGGACCGTGGTCCTCGGTCGAGGCACCGACGCCCAAATCCGCCTGGACGACGAACTGGTAAGTAGAAAGCACTGTTCCCTGACCTTTGACGGAAAAACCGTAGTCGTAGAAGATTTAGGCAGTACCAACGGCACCTTCGTGGACGGTTCTCCCGTGCAGAAGATGCAGCTGGACTCCGACAACCGCCTGCAAATCGGCAAGATGGTCCTTAAGGTGGATTTCAAGGATCCTTCCGAAGAAGCTTTCGACCGCGAGCTATACGAAGCTGCCACCATGGACCCGTTGACCAAGATCAGCAACCGCCGCACCTTTATGGACCGCAGCCTAGGTGAACTGGCTATGGCACGACGCAACAACTATTATGTACATACTATAATGGTAGACGCCGACCACTTCAAGAAGGTCAACGACACCTGGGGCCACCAGTGTGGCGACATGGTTTTGAAGGAAATTGCCCGAATCCTCAAGGAAGAGAAGCGAGAATCCGACCTTTTGGCCCGTTATGGTGGCGAGGAATTCGTACTTCTTTTGGCAGGAATCGGCCCTGAAGACGCCAAAAAGAGCGCAGAACGCCTTCGTATGGCAGTAGAACGCCATCGTTTCTCCTGGAAGGACACCATTATTCCGGTGACAATTTCCCTGGGACTTTGCAGCAAACAAGGCGAAAAAATCGAAAAAATCGACCAAATGATCGCTGAATGCGATAAAATGCTGTATATCGCCAAGGAAAACGGCAGAAACCAGGTTGCAACAGCTTAAAGGTGATCCCGGCTCAAGGCCGGGATGACAATATAGCAGGCCGGGATGACAATATAGCAGGCCGGGATGACAAACAAGGGACTACCTTGTGATTCGGGGCCCAAATTTCTAAATTTGGCGCCGAAATGAGCACACTACATTCAGAAAGGCTAAATTCCTTCGGAACCGCCAGCATCCCCAAACTGGTGCTGCAGTTTTCCGTACCCGCCATCATCAGCATGGTGGTCAACGCTCTATATAATATTGTGGACCGTTTCTTCGTCGGTCAGGGAGTGGGCAGTCTGGGTATCGCAGGCATCACCCTATGCTTCCCCATCGCCTTGTTCATCATGGCCATGTCCATGATCGTGGGCGTGGGCGCCAACACCCTCTTTTCCATTCGACTGGGCGAAAAGAAGTACGAGCAAGCGGCCATTATCCTGAACAACGCCTTCGTACTGCTGATCATCATGGCAGTGGGTGCCTTTGCCTTCGGCGAAATCTTTATGGAACCGCTGCTGCGCTTGTTCGGCGCCAGCGACCAGACCTTGCCTGTGGCCACCGGCTACATGCGCATTATCCTGCTGGGTGCAATTTTCCAGACGGTGGCTCCCGGCATGAACCACTTTATCCGTTCCATGGGCCACCCCAAGACCGCCATGTTCCGAGAAATCATCGGTGCCGCAACCAACGTGATTCTGGACTATGTCTTTATTATGCGACTGCACTGGGGTATCGAGGGAGCCGCCTGGGCAACCATCTGCGCCCAGTTGGTCAGCAGTATTTTGATTACCCACTTTTTCTTGAAGAAGACTACCCCTATCAAGATCAACCGACGCTACATGAAGCTGCGCTGGCCCTATGTCCGCAAGATCTACATTCTGGGTTTGCCTCCTTCCATCATGCAGATTTGCAACAGCTTGATGAACGCTATTCTCGCCTGGAGCCTGACCACCTACGGAAACAAGAGTTTGGAATCTACGGCATCCATGTCCGGTGGCGATATGGCAATTTCCGCCTTCGGTATTTTGAACAGCGTTGTATCCATCATCATTATGCCGTTGCTTGGTTTTGTGAACGGGACCCAGCCCATTGTGGGTTACAATTATGGAGCAAAGCTCTACACCCGCGTCAAGGGCGTGGTAAAGTTCGCCTACCTTTACTCCATGATATTTATGGTGCTGGCCTGGCTTTTGCTCCAATGGCAGGCCGAGGCATTTGTGGCGCCCTTCGCTCCTGGAGATTTGCAAATGCAGGAAGTGGCCGCCAAGGCCATGAGAATTTTCACCTGCACCATCTTCATGGTTCCCTGCGGTATGATCGCAGGCAGTTTCTTCCAGGGTACAGGAAAGGCAGGTCGTTCCATGTTCTTGAACGCCTGCCGTCAATTGATTTTGTTTATTCCGTTCTTGTTGATTCTTCCGCCGTTCTTCGGCCTGAAGGGCGTGTTCTTTGCTCAGCCCGTCGCAGACGTTGGAACCGCATTCATCGGCTTGTTCATGCTTAGCCGTGAATGGAAGAGAATGAATTAGAACAGTTTCTTCATATCGGTGAGTTCACCACCCTTTTCGTGGAAGAGGAGTAGGGAACCGCCGCCCATCTTCTGGAAGATCTTGGTCATCTTGGTAACGGTTTCACCTTCGTCAAAGCCGATTTCGTTAGCAGCAGTTTCGCCGATAACAAGGCCGATCTGGACCATCTGGGGCGAAACACGACGCAGGTAGTTGAGGAAGTCCTCATCGCTATTCAGCACATCAGTTGCAGTGGGCTTTTCAAATTCGGCCGGATCACGAGTGCTTACATAGAGAGGATACATTTCATCGGGAACAACCTGTTTGGCGTTGAGGTAGAAGTTGTTGCCAACAAACAGGCTGATGGAATCGCCAAGGACCTGGCGAACTTCAATCACCACGTCGCACATGGAAGACTGTTCCTGCATTTCGAGTTTGGAAGGGCCGCAAGCCATAAAGAAGATGGAAACTGCAGCCAAAAGGGAGAGAGCGATTTTCTTCATAAGAACTCCTGAGGATTTACTCTCTCAATATATAATTATTCGGTTCAAAAACCTAATCCATTACTTGTCAAGAATACCCAAAGCTTGGTCAATAAGCTCTGGCTTAAGGCCAAAAATACGGCTCAGGGTTTCTACACGATGGGGAACCTCGATTTTTTCCATCCGGGAGCCATTGGCGTCGCGGGTCACCAGATTACCTTTTTGATAATAATACTGAATTCCCTTTTCGCGGTCCAGGCGGTTCAACACCGGGTAGGTCATCATTTCGCGATAGAAGCTTTCGTTCCAATGCTGCTTGAACTCCTCTACGGAGACACCTTCCACCGGATAGTCAAAGCGGAGTTTCATAGGGGCGCCAGCGCCACCAGTCCAAAGGGACATGGATTCGTTGTTAGGACGATCCAGGCGCACGCAGTTGGGAACCAGCGGGAAGAATGCGGTTCCTGTGCCGAAAGGCGGCGGAAGAGGAATAGGAAGAGGTTCGAAAATCAAGTAACCCGGGTCGAAAAGGTATTCGCGGACAGGAACAGCGAAGGGAGATCCCGGGTCGGAGCCCGGGATGACAGCGGAGGGATCTTCGTCGGGCAAAATGAGGGCGCAATGGATGTTACGCTCCTTGCGCTTGTGGCCCATGACCAAACGGGGATGAAGCCCCATGTCCACAAAAGTCTGGTACAGGTGCCATGTCATACTGAAACAAGTGCCGCCACCCATCCAGGCGTCCACATCGTTCTGAAAACTGTCATCCAGTTTTTGTGCAGCAGAGGAACTTCCAGTTTGATTCAAACGAATAATCTTCGTGAGATTTTCGTAGGTCACCTTGGACAACTTATCGCAAAGTTCGTTAATCTTTTTCCACTGATCTTCCTGCATAGTGCAAATCTACAAAAGTCCATCCACAAAAAGAACGGTGACACAGGCAACAACAGCCACTACAACAAGGCCACGACCAAGCAGCGAAGCAATCACTGCGGTCACCAAGGCGAGTATTCCCGAAAGGCGGCTTTCTGTAGCATAAAAAATTGCAGGCACCGTCATGGCGCTTAAAACCGTATACGGAATATAAGCCAAAAAAGATTTCCAGAAGGGGTTCTTCAATTCCTTTTTTAAGAGAACGAAGGGAACTGCGCGCAGCAGGTAGGTCACCCCAGCCATAACGGCGAGAAACTCAATGTACGTCTTAAAGTCAATCATTATGCCACCTCTTCTTTCAACGGGAATAGGGCCGCACAAATCAAGGAAGCCACTACAGCACAAATGATAATGGCAAAGCCGCTGCTCACGTCCTTAAGCACTGGAGCATAGAAGAAAGCAAAGCTCAGTGCAATGGCAATAAGAACCGCAATAAAGGTAGGGCAATGAGACTTCATGGGAGGAACCACGATGGCAATGAACATTCCGTACAAAGCAACACCCAAAGCATTCACCACCATATCCGGGAGAATTTGTCCACAAACGGCACCAGTCAATGTTCCACCAGACCATCCCAAATACGGAAGGGTCATAAGCCCCAAAAAGTAAAGGGGATTCACCTTTTCGGACTGGGCCATGGATACCGCATAAATTTCGTCGGTAATACCGGTTGCCAAAAGCAGACGCTTCGAAGTTGTAAAACTAGGAGTCACCTTCTGGGACAGAGAAATCGCCATCAGGGAATAGCGCAAGTTGATGAAGAAACTGGCTATGGCAAGTTCCACCAAAGTCCCTGCAGCGCTAGACATAATCTTAAGGCCCGCAAACTGCCCCGCAGATGTCAGGTTGGTCATGGAGATAAAGGTTGCCATGAACCAAGAATTCAAGGCGGCGCCTGCATTAATGCCAAAAGCAAAGGACACAGCAAAGTATCCAACGCCAATAGGCAAACCGTCTTTTACACCTTTTGAAAATTTCATGGGGCGTAATATAGAAAAAGTGGTATTGCCATACAAATAAGGCCCCGCCCTTTTCAGAGCGAGACCTTTTAGGAGGAATTGAAACTTTAGAGAATCGTTAATTACTTGATGGAGATTCGAACCACCTGAGCAGCGCTACCATCTATGACACGAACCATATAGTTGCCTTGGCGCATATTGTTCATGGGAACAACTGCGTTTCCTGATGTAGCAACCTGCTGAGACATAACCATGTTACCCATCATGTCGAACACCTGCACGGAAACATTTGAGGACTTGACCATGGAAAGAGTCAACTGATTGTTTGCAAAGCTCATCTTGAAGGCGCCAGCCATATTTACTGCAAGTGCCTGAGATACCACGGAACTGGAAGAAAGTCCAGGGACCGCACTGCTGCTTGATTCTACAGAGGAGGAGGATTCCAGATCGACATCCGTGATGGTAGAAGAAGAGCTAATCGAGACAACGCTGGAGGAACTTTCCGCAGAAACTTCGCTAGAGGAGCTACTTGAGACGACACTAGAAGAACTTGCTACGGAGCTGGAGGAGGACTCGGGAAGAACGTGCAGGGTAAAGTAAATTTCTTCACCATTAACCTTCAACGTTTCAGAGTAGTCTCCTTCCTCGCCCCAACTCAGTAACGAACCTGAAATCTCAACCTTACCATTTGTGGCGTTCTGCGGAATTGACAAGAAATTAATATTCCATGACTTGCGAGAGTATGTATTAACTCCAGTAATTACGACTGGTTCGATGGATCCGCCTCTGACGACAGACTGTTCCAAATTACCAGTAACTACGTAAGATGCAACGCTACTAGAGGATTCCTGCTCAACGCTAGAGCTAGAACTTGCAACGGAACTTGATGACATCTCGGAAGAAGAAGACGCAATAGAACTTGAGGACTCTGCAGAGGACGAAGAAGATTTCTCACTTGAAGAAGACGAAACCATGGAAGAGCTACTCGTCTCTGAAGAAGAAGACTGCACCACGGAACTGCTAGAAACGACGCTGCTACTTGAAATCTCAAGTTCCTCGGAGCTACTGGAAATGGCAAGAGATTCTTCGCTGGAGGAACTTTCCACAGAGGAACTGGAGACGACGCTGGATGACGAAACCGCTTCGCTGCTAGAGCTGGACTTGGGAATTTCCATCACTTTAATCACACCATTTGCAGAAGTATTTTCATCAACGCCAGTCACAGCAATGGAATACGCATATTCATGAGTGGAAAGAGATGCATCAACAGTTCCGCTAATGGTGTAAGTCTTGGCGGATTCATCAAGTGTACCAGTCAATCCCACGGGCAAGCCAGTTGTCATAATGCCAGTTACATTCTTAAAGCTATAGACAATAGGTTCAATCGCTTCACCGGCCACAACAGACTGCTCCAAGCTACCCTTAGTCAGAATAAATTCAGTTACCACAGGAGCACGCTTAACTTTGATGGTTCCCTTCACAATTAAATTTTCATCAATTCCCGTAACTTCAATGGTATACTCATAATCATGAGTTCCCAAAGCCGGATCTACAGTTCCTGTCACCCTATAAGTCTTGGCGGACTGATCGAGAACAGCTTTCAGACCTACAGGCAGACCGGAAATTTTCAGGGTCTTCATATTTTCGTACTGATAAACTATGTCTTCAATGGCATTGCCGGCAACAACTTCCTGAACAGAATTTTCTTTGACCAAAGCAAAAGTCGTGGCCACAGGAAGGCGAGAAACCTTTATGACACCAGAAGCAGTCACGTTGTTATCCAACCCAGAAACTGCCACCGTATATTCATAGTTATTAGTTCCTAGGGACGCATCTACAGTACCGCTAATGGTACAAGTCTTGGCATTCTGATCCAATAGAGCAGAAAGGCCTGCAGGCAAACCCAAAACCTTGACGCCCGTTGCATTAGAGAAGGTATAGACAATGGGTTCGATAGCACTGCCAGCCACAACGGATTGTTCAGATTTTCCTCGGGTCAATAATACAGAAGTAACAATCGGAGCTCGGGTCACCTTAATTACGCCTGTTGCCGAGGTATTGGAATTCACTCCAGTCACTGTAATTGTGTAGTTGTAATCCTTCGTGCCAAGGGTTGCGTCTACGGTACCGCTAATAGTATACGTCTTTGCAGAATTATCCGAAATGCCGGCTAAACCCTTCGGCAAACCAGATGCAGAAATGCTCGTTACATTTTCAAACTTATAGACAATAGGCTCAATTGCTTGACCCGCTACAATATTTTGAACAGTATTTGCAGTTGTCAGAGCAAAGGTAGTTACAACAGGAGCGCTGGAGCTGCTGCTCATGACAGAACTGCTGGAGACAGCAACACTAGAACTGGATTTCGCCGAAGAGCTAGAACTTGCAGGGCGAACAATGTTCATACCATCGCAAGCCAAGTCGTCCACATAGAGGTAATTGCTAGAGGCAGTTCCCTTCACTTCCCACTGAAGTTTCACAATGTTGGATGCGTTCAAGGCAAAAGTCTTACCCCAGCCGCTTTCCTGTGTCATTGCAGAAGGTGCCACAAGATTTGTTTTCCAGGAGGAGGAACCGCTTACAGCCACTTTGTGGTAGTTGTATTCGGAAAGAGCTCCACTTTCGTCACCCTTAGTCACAGCCTTTAGATTATGGGCTGCGCCCTTATACTTGTAGGATATTGTTTTACAGCCCTTAAGTCCATCATTGACATCCAAACCAAGAGTCACATAGGGATCATAAAGATTGTTGCCCTGCTTTAGAGAAATTCCCTTTAAACCTGCCATAAACTTAGAGCCGTTATCTGCAGTAAAGACCACATTATAACCAGTTGCATTCTTGGTATTGGAAAGAGAAGATGCTCCTTTATCACCAGCATCTGTAAAAGCAAACCAAGTATCCTTTAAGCCTGTGTAAGCAACGCTATCTCCATCCTCAAAATCATCAATCAGATTTGCGGCAGTAAGAGTAAAGGATGTTCCGCCAGCAGAGCCCTGAGAGCTGTTGCTACTCTGCCAAGTAGAACTAGACGATGCCCCATTGGAATTGGAACTTGCAGGGGTTGACGAGCCTTTCAGAGCAATGGGGTTATTTTTTGCAAAGGTGTAGAAATCAGAACCAGGATCCTTCAAGGTGAGGCCAATAACACCATCTGCAATACGGGCGTTTAGATTTGTGGTGCTAAGCCACTCTCCATAATTATTTTCGGCACCACCACCAACACCATAACCATCGTCTGCGATGATCTTCTTGCCACCCATGTAGGAACTAGCCTGGGCCCAGGTTAGCAAGTTATTGTTGTCATTACGAATGCGGCTCTGGTCACCTTGGGTACGTCCACCAGAGTTAAAAAGGTAATCCACCTTGCTCTTGTCAAAATTGTCGTACCAAGATTTAAGACCTTCGTTCAACCACGGAGAAATATCAACGCCAATTTTTGCATTAGGCAGAATGCCCTTGATTGCAGCCACAATTTCGTTAAAGTACTTACCAGCAAGATCAGCATCGGGGATACCACCTCCTACCTGACTGAATCTCGTATCGTGGGCATCACCCGAAACAGAATACTGGAAAAAATCCGGTTCAATCAGCCAAATAGAAGTTCCACTTGTTCCATAATCGGTTTTTACGCCATTGGCCAAATCCTTGTAACGATCAATAATTTCGCTCCACTTATTTCGAATCAAGTCTGCGCCATGAGTACAATGGTTGGGACTACCCATGTCACAGTCAGAACGACCATAGTGCTTGTCCCATTCGGCAATGACATAAGCATAAAAGACAGGAGTCAGACCTTTTTCCTTGCACTTTCTAAGCATTTCACCTTCCCAGTAGGGATTGTAAATTGCTCGCGAGCCATCGCCCGCATACATGGCAATATGAGAAAGACCTGTAAAGTCGGACAGTTTTTTAGCACCCTCCCACATTACGCCATAGTTAAAACTGCTTTCACTAAAAGCGGCAAAGGAAGGAATCACACTCATGGCGAGCGTGGACAAAGCCATACCAAACAACTTTTTCATACAAACTCCATAATACAATCCATCGGAATATAGGTTTTCTTCCTTACAACCCAAAGTGTTTTTTTTATTGCAATCAATGCAAGAAACCTACATCACACAAAAAAAAGTTCCCGCCATTCTTAGCGGGAACCTTTGTTCCATATTTTATCGCAGTAATCCAATTACCTCAAGGTAACACGCTTTGTCATGTTGACAGAACCTGCACTAACACGAACAACGTAATTCCCTGTAGGAAGGCTTTCCAGGGAAATTTCACCCTGAATATTACGGAGATTCATCATGGGGCGGCCTTGCATGTCGAAAACAGCCACATTCATGAGATTTGCACCGGAGAGCTGGAGGGTTCTGCCATAGAGCTGAGCCCCCAACTGGACTCGGTTAGCAACAACGCCGATATCCTGTGGCTTGACAGAAGAACTGCTGCCCGGCTTTACGGTAGAGCTAGAGCTTGCAGGAGCAACAATCTTCAGGCCTTCGCACTTGAAGTTGTCCACATAGAGGTAGTTGGGAACTGCGGATTCACCCTTCACTTCCCAGTGGAATGCGGAAACCTTATTCTTGCTGAGAGCAACTTCTTCACCCCAGCCAGCCTGTTCCAGATCAGCCCATGCAATGTTTGCTGTGGTCCAAGAAGTGGAAGCAGGAACAGCAACCGTATGGCGATCGTATGCAGTTACTGCACCCTTGCCGTCACCGGCGAGAATAGCCTTGAAGTTGTGAGCAGCACCAATGTAATCGTAGGAAATGGACTTGCAGCTAGAGAGATCGTAGGCTTCATCTTCTTCAGCAAGGTTCAAACCGAGAGCAACATACGGGTCATATGCGTTGTCACCCTGATCCAGCTTGATATCCTTGAGGCCGCCCATTGTGGTGGAGCCATTGGTTGCCGGGAAGATAACCACATTGCCACCATTTTCGGCGTCAGCTTCGTTAGAGAAGGTGGATGCTCCCTTGTCACCCTTGTCGTTATAGGCAAACCAGTAGCCTCCGGTATAAGCCTGATTATCTCCATCTTCAAAATCTTCCACCATGCCAGCAGGAGTTGCAACAACGGGAGTGCTGGAAGAGGAAACAGGCTTTTCAGCAGAGCTGCTGGAAACCACGACCTGGCTGGAGCTGGAAACGGAACCGGCTTCTGCGACGGTCAGCTTGATGACAACCTTTTCACCGTTGATGGTCAGAGTTTCAGAATTAGAAATAGCCCAGTTGGGAACAGTACCAGAAACTGTTACAGTTCCATTCTTATTTTCAATGTTCAAATAGGACAAATTCCATGTATCACGATTGAAGGACGTGACTCCGGTAATCGTAATCGTGCCAAACGGGCTATCCTTGGCTACAGTCTGAGTCAGACTGCCAGTCACCTTCATGCCAGCGGCAACGCTAGAAGAGGACTTTACGCTACTGGAGCTTGCAACAGAAGAACTGGACTTTACAGAAGAACTGCTGGAGCGAACAGAAGAGCTAGAGGACTTGGCAGAACTGGAGCTGCTCTTGACAGAGGAAGAGCTGGAGCTCGGAGTCACCACGTTAATGGACATACCATCGCACATCACATCGTCAATGTAGAGGTAGTCATACTTCAAGCTGGTGGTAGCAGCCTTTTCTTCGCCCTTCACTTCCCAAGCCAACTTGTTCACAGTATTCTTGAACTTGGAAATATCAAAGTGAGTTGCTGCTTCTGCAGTGCCCCAGTTGCCCTGAACCAGATCAGCCCAATCGATGGTCACAGTTTTCCAATCACCCTGATCAATAAAGCTTGTAGAGTGGTAGTTGTAGTTTTCAACCTTTGTAGACTGAACCTTAAAGTTGTGAGCTGCGCCCTTGTACTTGTAGCTGAAGGTCTTACAAGAGGTCAAGTCAAAGGCGGTTTCATCCTTGTTTATGTTAAGACCCAAAGCTATATAGGGAGCATATTCGTTTTCACCCTTTACAAGCTTAATGCCTGTAGCTGCCAGCATACCCTTGGTATTGTTGCTGTTATCGGTAGGAACGACTACTGTCCAGCCTTCTTCACCATCTTCAACAATGGTCTTGTTGCTAATGGAAGACTGACCCTTGTCATCCTTATCGGTATAAGCATACCAAACGCCACCTGTATAGGCATACTTGTTAAGGTCTTCAAAGTCATCGAACATATTGGTCTTGCCGCCAGAAACGACACCGCCAACACTAGAAGAAGATCCTGTTGAAGCAGAAGAATTCACTGCGCCAGAGCGCCAAGGAGCGCTATTTGCCCAGTTCTGGAGATGATCGTAAACATACTTACCAGATTCAGAGTAGCCACTATAGTTCCAGTTCTGGGGATTTGTGTAAGAGGATTGATTAGCAAAGATAGATGCGCTTTCGTCCTTGCTGTGAACAGACCAGTTGCACCAGGAAATCTTCTTTTGATCCAGGTAGCTCATCCATGCATCGGAGCTGGACTTGTTATAACCATTGTTACCGCTAGCATCCACAGTACCCCATTCCGTCACAAAGACGGTAAGGCCAGCCTGAATTGCGTTGTTGATACCTGTTCTGTAAGAAGGATTGCCACTATAAGCGCCACCATCCAAGGAATGTGAACCTGCATAGAAATGGAAGGTATAAGCAACGTTGCTATCCTTAATAGGATTGGAAACAGCTTCACCCGGACGGATGGAGTATTCACTGTTACCCACGATAATCAGGTTGTCGGTACCGCCATTCTGACGGATTACGGGAATCACCTGATCGGCATAGGTCTTAATGGTGCTCCACATGCCTGCACCCATGGGCTCATTATAGATTTCAAAAATCACGTTGGGGTATTTGCCCCACTTGCTGGCCATGGTCTTGAAGAAGGTCTTAGCATCTTCGGTCTGGGTATGGGCCACATGAGAATGGAAATCGATAATGACATAAATACCGTTATCAATAGCAGCCTGGATAACCGTTTCATCAACGGTCTGCCAGTTGGCCATAGGTCCACCACCCTTGTCGCCACCAACACCATGGGGCACACGGATGATTTCAATTTTCCACTTGTCCACCAGGCCCTTAATCACGCTTGCGGTGTAAAATTCCGAGGACCAAACGTCCCAGAACATACTCATACCCTTAAGCTGTACAGGCTGATTTGTGTTGGCGCTGTAGAGCATACCATTTTTGGCCTGGAGCTTACCGTAAACACCCGCAGGACCTGCAGCAAATACTGCCGCTGCCACCAAAAGGCATAATGCAATGATCTTTTTCATTTTCTACATCCTTGTCTTGTACCCAAAAGACACACATACCCAAGCTCTAATCTATTTTCATTTGGGGGTTACATCGCCCCAAAAAGCGAACAACAAGTTCACAGGTGTGTACAAAAAAAGCCCCGCCAAAGCGGAGCTTTTTAAAAACCTTTTCAGATTAAATGCGACGATTAGTTTTCGTTGTTGCGCATTTCGGTCTGTTCACGGTCCATGGTGTGCTGGAGGTATTCCTTGAAGTCACGGTCGATGTTCACACCGTCGAAGTCAAGGTCATCGTTTTCCAACACGAACACTGCAGACGGGTTATCGAGCCAACCGACCACGTCCACGCCTTCCAACTTCATGGACTTGTCGCCAGCAGCCTGAGCAACGTATTCAATCTTGGACTTGGGTACCCAACCCTGACCGCAGTTACCCTTAACGAGAACTTCGGTTTCATCGTCCTTAACGATGGTAAGTTCATCATTGAAGCCAGCGGTGCAAACAACGGCACCACCGTCCTTGTTCTTGGTGAGGTCGATATCGCCCAACTTGGACTTAACCTTCTTGGCACCAAAAGACATGCCGACCATGAGGGCGAGAGCAATAAACAGTACCTTTTTCATATCTCTTCCTTAGAAACTGGGTAAAAATTCAAAATGCAATAGGAATATACCTTTTATTTTTCCATTTCGGTAATTTTTCTTTTAAATTTTTAGTGTATGAAGAAGATTTTACTTGTTTTTGTCGCCATTTTGGCCCTAATCGCCTTTTTTGGGTACTCTTCCGTAACCTCCAGAATGGGTGCAACCGCCCAAAATAAGGATACTGTACTAATCCAGGTCCCCAAGGGAAGCTCCCCCACCAAGGTGTTCCAGATCCTCAAGCAAAACGGAATTTGGGATGACGAAGTCGCTTACAAGCTTATTATCAAGCAGAACAATCCCGCCCTGAAGGCCGGTTGGTACGAAATCCCTCCGGAAAAGCAGTTGCAAGAAGTTCTAGCCATTATTGCCAGCGGCAAGAACGCCGTGCGCAAGGTGACCATCCCCGAAGGTCGAGCCTCCTGGGAAATCCCCGCCTACGTAAAGAAGACATTCCCCAACCTGGACGAGGACCGCTGGAACAAGTTGGTCCAGGACCCCAAGTTCGCCCGCAGCCTGGGCATCGAGGCAAACAGTTTGGAAGGCTACCTGCTGCCGGACACCTACCCCTTCCCCATTGACGCCGACGAAGAGGTAATTCTGAAGCAAATGGTTGCCGCCAACCTGAAGCTCCGCGACGAATTGAAAGATAAGGCCGGTTCCATGTGGAAGACATTAGGCAACTGGCACCGCGTCCTGACTCTGGCAAGCGTGGTTGAAGAAGAAACCGGCAATCCCGACGAGCGCCCCATTATCGCAGGAGTGTTCCACAACCGTCTGCGTATCGACATGCCCCTTGGAGCCGACCCCACCGTCCGATTCATTTTTAAGAACTTGACAGGCCCCATCTACAAGAGCCAATTGAACAGCGACAGCCCCTACAACACCCGTAAATTCAAGGGTTTGATGCCAGGTCCCATTTCTAATCCAGGGCGCAAGGCCATTACAGCGGCCCTCTACCCAGCCAAGACAAGCGCCCTTTACTTTGTGGCCAAGGACGACGGTTCCATGACTCACTTCTTTAGCGACAATCTAGAAGACCACAACAAGTACAAGGACATCGCCGCAAAGAACCGCGCCAAGACAGGCGCTCCACAGTTATAGGTCAAAGAATTGTAAACTATCAAGAAAAAGAACCCGGGGCCAAGGCCTCGGGCTTTTTTATCAAACTACGCCAAGTTCCTTCCAGCGACCACCACGCCAGCGGATGTAGTTCACAATGGAACGGTAGAATTCGTCTGCGGCCATTCCAAGCCAAATACCGGCAAGGCCCAAGTTCAAAACAAAACCTAGCAGCAAAGCCGTTCCAAGGCCCAAGGTCCACATCATGGTGGAACCAACAATTGCAGGAAACTTGGAGTCCCCAGATGCACGCAACGCCGAGGTGATGGTCATATTTGCCGCCTTGAAAGGTTGCAACGCAACATCGCACCACAAGCAAATCTTGCCCAACCTCTGGATTTCAGGATCCACTGTATAGAAGGACATCAGCTCTGTTCCAAAGATGGCCACTATGATAGCCACAATAAAGCTACCGGAACAACCTGCAATCAAGCTTTGATGCAAACGGCGATTGGCTTTATCGAAATCATGAGCCCCAACCAGGTGCGCCACCAGAATTTGGCTTCCGCTGCTAAGACCCACACTCAATATAACCGCGAGCATGGCAAAGTTGGCGCTAAATATTCTTGCGGTCATAGCCGTAATACCTAAATGAACAATGATTGCCGTCAGTACCACCTGGAAAATCTGGAAACTTACCGGTTCTACTGCCGCGGGTACACCAATGCGGATCCAGTCCGGAAGAATTATACGGGAACGTTTAAAATCGGTACTGCGAATTTTATGATGGATCTTGTAGCGCAAAATTGCATAAAGTACCACAGAGGAAATGAGCCAAGAAAGCATGGTGGCCAAGGCCACACCCTTCACGCCCATGCAAGGCAACCCAAAGTAGCCATTCAAGAAAATCACGTTCATAATGGCATTAGAAACAATGGTAATGATATTGCCAATCAGGTTCCAACCCGTAAGTCCATGAGTTGCTATCAGGGACGTTAGAGTCGTCTGCAAGGACCTGAATGCAAACCCGAAGGAAACGATGTACATGAACTCGTAACCGTAAGTTGCAGCATCACCGGTAAGGCCCATCCATCCCACGATATTTCGAGCCAGAGGGATGGTCACCAGCATAATGGCAACACCTAAAAGTAGGCTTCCCAAAAGCACCATAGTCTGGGTAGTACCAGCCTGTCGAGGGCGATCTGCCCCCATGAACTGGGACGCAATACTGGCGCCTGCTTGTGAAAAAGCGGTAATGGCCATAAAAATGGCCCCGAGGATGGGACCCAAGGCTCCGACGCCTGCGGCCGCAGTTTCTGAAGTACGAGACAAAAACCAGCTATCCATCATAGGCTGGCATGTAGCGATTCCAAAAGTGATAAACAGAGGCCAAGAGAGGCTCAAGAGAGAGCGGTCTTTGACTTGTACTTTCGCTTGCATAAGAGGGGCCTTTCTAAAATTTTTGTCAATTTTAGAAATGAGCCAAATGAGTTGCTAGAGTCGCAAATCCAATTTTTGTATACAGCAGGATACTACTTCGACTTGTAATGACACTAGAATCTGTAATTTCCAATGCGAATAAAGTACGTGTAATCCCTAAATTTAAGGAGATCCGCAACGGAATTTCCATCAACAATACGGTTCATGCCCGTATAGAGTTCAAAGGATTTATAAGAAAGTCTCAAGGCAGGTTCTAAGATAAACTTATTTCGAGATAATTCTGCATAAGGACTGCCCTCAAAGTCGTGGAAATAGGCAGCAAAGAGCCAAAGTCCCGCAGGTCCCTTATGCAAACCGGCACTACCGCGAATCAAGCCATATTCATGGGAGGCAAGTTCTGCGTTGTACCATTCTGTGGACCAAGGTGTCGCCTGAACCTGGAAGCGATACGCCATATCCAAGGGGGCATAACCAAAGGATGCGGGAGATGTATAACCGCCAATACCGCGGTAGCGTTCGATACCGCCAGATACACCCGCCATAAAAGTTGCAAAAGATTTTGGGGAAACCGCATATTGAGCATCCCCAAAAAACTTCCAGTAAATGGGGATAATATCATTGAAACCATCGTCGAAACCAACAGACTCCAATCCAGCAGAAGCACTTACCATAAGGCCGTTCTGCGCAAACCAAGGTTTTACATCACCGTCAATATACTTGTAGTTCAAGGTGGGAGCCACAGGGTTAACCTTCACGTTCTTAAATCCAGCCATTTCATATTCCCGGTGACCGAATAAGAAATTCGCGGAGAAAGACTGATGTTCATCCACATCATAAACCACAGACATAGTTAGGTCGCTACGTTCCTCAGAATCAATTCTCAAGAAAAGAGGAATTTCATTATTGAAACTATTTAGAGGTCGCAGATTCAGATAGTCAAAGCCGAATCGCAATCCCCAATTCTTGTTCCAGAGTTTCGAGACTTCCAATCGGGGCTGAATACCGTAAGAAGAAGTTCCATAAAAACCAGAAAGTACCAAACTTATCTCCATCTGATTCACGAAGTTGATAGAGCCTTCAAAATAAGCATTAGCCCCCAGAACGTTGGAACCAAAACCGCCAGCAGCAATATCAAAGGTAGGGTGTACCGCCGCAGAAACCATAAGATCTCCCGTAGGCTGCATTTCAAAACCAAGGGAATCGTAGGCGGGATTTTTCAAAAGTTTTTCAGCAAATTTTTCTAAGGCAACAAAGCCCGTATCGGATTCTGGCCAATAAGTTTTTACCGCACGATGCGTCTCTGCAGACAAGCTGTCAAAAACAGGATCAAAACGGAACCACGATTTTTTCGCCTCACGATTCCTAAACACATTTGCATAAGACACTCGACGATTTCCCAAAGGAGTAAAATCGGCAAGATATCGTTCCAAAGTGGAGAATCCCAGCTGAATCATGGCAAAACGAGAAGTATCAAGCGCCGAGTGAGCTCGAATTGTTGCGCCAGGCAAATTACGCACTCTTTCACCAGCCATTCTCTTCAAAAGTTTAGAACGAGGATCTCCCATGGGAGCACTACGCAAGGGATCCGCAACAACTACGATGGGAAATTCCGAAACCTTGTCTTCTACAGGAACTGCAAAATGAGGACAAAGTTCTCCACTCACAGGCGTTTCTGCACTTCCATCGTTCCACAAGGGCAAAGAAGCAATCACATCAGCAGGGCGATTTCCCACATCTTTCCCTTCACAACCCTGTACTGAAAAGGGAATATCATGAGAGATTGTCTGACGGTACAGAACTTCCTGCAGGCGAAGCTTAGCCAAGGAACGCTTAAGGTTCAACGAGTCAACGCGAAGAGATTTCTTGTTTCGAGAAATCGAGCCCGAAGAATCCGACGACAATGTAAAACGTTGACGAAGAGACGGAACGCCTTCCTCAGACAAAGGAATTTCAAAGGGATCTCGTTTTTCTACACCAATACGATTCTGAGGATCTGAAAGATCATGCCCTACATAGGACACAATGTACGGATCCATCAGCAAACGCTGAATTTCATCAAGAGCAACGCCCTTTGTCCACAAGGAACCGACCCATGCACCCCAAGATGTTCCCACTACAGAATCTACAGGTATTCCATATTCTTCGACGGCATAAAGTACGCCCAAATGGAACCAGGGGGAACGTTCGCCGCCGCTAAGGTAGAGAACTGTTTTTAACTGGTCCGTCTTCAAGGAATCCAATGGTGCGGAATCGGCTTCCAACAAGTTTGCACTTTGAAGATTTGTCTCCGCAAGGGAATCCTGCACCACCTCCGTAGCAGTCACTGCAATAGCGGCGGTATCCAAGGTTGCCACAGCAGAATCAATACTTGTGGTAGAGGCGACGTTTTCCGTTACTTCAGGAACCGCAGCGGCGACAAATGCAGAATCGATTTGCGGGGCAGAACCGTCTGCAAACGCAAACACCGAAAAGACAGCCATTGCAGCCGTCGCTTTCCTTAAGTTCTCAGAAAGCCTATGCGAAGAGCGCAGGGTTGGCCACATACTTGGCGGCATCCTCAGCGGCTACATAACCCGCATTTACCAACTGCACCAGGCAATCATCCATCAGCATCATGCCATCAGCGGCGGAGGCAGCAATAATAGAAGGCAAGGTGAAATGTTCGCCACTGCGAATACGAGATGCTACGTTCTGGGTTCCGTAAAGAATTTCCCAGGCAGCAGTATTTCCGCCCTGAGTAGAAGGCAGTAATCGTTGAACCACAACAGCCTTCAAAACAGAGGCCAGCATGTTGCGAACGAGATCGCGATTTTCTGCAGATTCAGAAGAAAGCAGGGCATCCAACGCACCAACCACGTTACCTGCAGTTACCGTAAGCACAACAAGAGCTCCAGCTTCCGCTGCCTGCAATACTGAAATCAAGGACTTTCCGTCAAAGTCACCTAGCCAAAACAAGTCTGTGCCACTGCGAAGAGCCTGATCCATCTTCTGGGAAATCGTTCCCGACGAATCTTCCAGTACAAGACTGGGGCCACACTTTACGTTAAGTTCCTCACCTTCATTTAAAAGGCTGACACGTAAAATTTTAGACTGGCAAAGTGCAGATACATAGGACGTTGCCGTCGTAGTCTTTCCGCTGCAACTAGGACCGGCGAATACGACCAGACCCGAGCTAAGGCCCAAAAGACTGTTCAATGATTCAGGACCACCAAGGCTTGCAAATTCCGGACAATCTTCAAGAACCGGACGGAATACAGCGGCATTGCCCAATGCGGCTCGATAGTAACGCACACGCCACTTAGACCCACACCAGGAGCCTATAACCGTTCCGTACTCGCCATCCATAGATGTTAAAATCGAGCGGAGTCCACCAACTTCAATAGCGGGAGCATCTGGAATTGTACAAACCTTACCGGCCAAGCGCACCGCAGAGGCAGCGCCTTCAGTGACAATCAATTCACTGGCGCCAACGTTCAAGGCGTATTCCAACAAAGATTCAATTTCTGTTGCCATGATCAACCTCTTTTAGTTTGCAGAACGATAAGCGGCAAAGCGACGTGCATCAGTTGCTCGTTTCCAAGCTTCAGCGCCTTCGATATAGCCCGATTCAACACATTTCTGCAAAGAATCATCCAAAGTTACACCCTGATCTTTCTGGCTACTGATTGCTGCAGCCAGCTGAGCAATTTCACCCTTTCGCAGCAGGTTCGCCATGGGAGAAGACATTTTCATTGCCTCTACCGCAAGAATCTGACCCTGGTTCTGAACAATGGGAATCAGGTGCTGGACCACAACGCCCTTCAGCTGATCCGCCAGGGAATTTGCAAGTGCAGCACGATTCTGTTCCGGTACAGAATTCAGCAGACGAGAAAGCAGAGAATGAACATTATTGCCTTCGGTTACAGCAAACACCAGGGAGCCTGCATTTGCAGCCTGCAACAAGCTGTAAAGTTCTTCAGTGCTTTCAAGGTGATCGAAAAGAATCACATCAGCGCCACTACGCATGGCCAGTTCAACGCCTTCAATTCCAGAACGTACCTGCAAGCCGACTTCACGTTGAGCCACAGCTCCGCGAGGATTTTGAAGCAGACGTTCAATAGGCTTTTCCACAGTCTGGATATAGACATCACGTTCAGCAGCAATAGTTTCTGCAAAGGTCATCATCGTGGTAGAGCGACCACTAGCAGAAGGCCCAGCAATCAAAACAAGACCGCTATTCAGGGCCGCAAACTGACTACAGAAAGCCGGCAGGTAAAGATTTTCAAGAGTAGTAGATTCAGTGGGAATCACTCGCAAAGAAATGCTGGGAACCACGCCATTCCAGGTAACAGTGATTCGAGCGCGACCAGCACCTTGGAGACCAATGGTCTTGCTGAAATTCTGACCAACTACAATCTTGTAACCATCAGAAAATCCCTTTGCAGCTTCGTCCAAGCGTTCATTCAAGCGAGACATATCAAGAGCCTGTTCAGAAGCCTCAAACAATGTACCGGATTGGCGCATTACGATGGGTCGATCTGCAAACAGATAGATATCCGTAGCGTTGAACTTGCGGGCAAAAGCAATAATCTGCGGCAAAGTAGTCATGGGACGCAGAGTTTCAGGTGCTTCAATAGGAGTTCCTTCTCCAGTTGCGATGGCAAAACGAGAAGGCAGTTCATCATTTTCAACATCCGCTTCTTCGTCATCAGAATCGCTCTTCACCTGAAAAGTGCTGATGCTGGTGGATTCAAGACCTGCAACTTCTTCCACGTCCATATTAGCAGTGGAGATTTCGCCATAGGGATTGTTCCCTTCAATTTGAAGACTACCGGCAGAATCAGAAGAACTTGCACCGGATGCCGACGAATTAGGGGTAGAAGAACCTCCGAAAGCAGGTTTTGCAGCGGCTGGTGCAGCGGGTTTTACAGCAGCAGGTGCAGCAGATTTTGCAGCTGCAGCGGGAGCAGCCTGGGCAGGAGCGGCGGAGCTTGCCGAAGCGTCGGCAGCAGCCTTGGCCTCAAGCCCCTTCACAAAAGCAAGGACCTTTGCATAAACGGGCTGCTGTAGAATGCCGGCATCAACCAAAACCTGGCCGATATCCTTAGCATCTGTAGCCTGGTTCCAATAAGCCTTGATCTGATCCTCGGTCACCATCTTGTTGTGAACAAGGACCTTTGCCATATACTGGTTTCTCATAGGAAGTCCCTCCGGCTAAACCACCAACTTGCGATGGCCAAAAATACACCAACATAACCTAAGGCATAAACAGTGTTCCAGAATACGTACATGTCCGGAAGAGCCACACCATGTACCACATAGGCGGTTACGTTATATCGATAAAGTCCAGGAAACACTGCGTGAATAACTACAGCGGCTTTTTCAAAAATCGCGCTGGAGGCTTCGTTCATTTCGCCCATACGACTAGCAAAGCGAACCTGTTCCAAAAGCTGATTGCTTAAGTGTCCGGCAAAGTACACGCCCAAAGTAAACAAGGCACTCAGCACGGTACTGCTAAAACTACTGAACAGCAAGGCCACAGCAATGACAATGGCCATTTCGCAGAATATCAGATAGATGGCGGTAAGCAAATTCAAGGAGGGGTCTGCACCTGTCACAGCAAGCATCAGGTAATAGATGCAGGTGAGGATCGTCAGGTGAACGGCGACCACAGCCAGCAAGCCAAAGTACTTACCCACAATGAAGGTGGCGCGACTAATGGGCTTTGAAAGCAAGGTCAATACCGTGCGACGCTGGATTTCCTTTTGCACTAGGCTAATGCCCACAAAAATGGAAATCAGCAGGCCAGACAAGCTCATCACAGAAAGGGTGGTGGACTTGATGACATAGGAACGGTCAAATACAGACCATTCACCCAGCACAATGCTGAACAAGGTCAACGCAATGGCCAGGAAGACGATATTATAAAGAATCTTGTCGCGGATTGATTCGCGGAAAGTGTTGAGGGCAATAATGCCAATATGCTTAACGGTCGGCACGGGCAATCTCCTCTGTCAAAATGTCTTCAAGACTGGGGCGCTTATGGTCCATCTTTTCTACAGCAATTCCCTTAGCTAGGCAGAAGCTAAGAAGACGGTCGCGGGCATCATCGTTAGCGCAAATGCATTCCTGCGGATGACCTGCGGGGGTCACACCTTCGGGAAGGTCTGCAGCAAGAATAGCCTGACGAGTACGCACGTGGTATTCCACACCACAAGATTCCGTAATCTCATCAACAGAGCCTTCGCGGACTATCTTACCATCCACAATCATGGCCACCTTGTGACTAATGCTTTCCACATCGCTGAGCAAATGACTGGAATAGAAGATGGTAACTCCATCACGATTCAAAGTCTGAATGGCTTCGCGCACATCGCGGCGCCCCATGGGATCAAGACCACTCATCGGTTCATCCAAAATCAGCAGCTTGGGCTTACCAAGAATAGCCTGGGCAATGCCGACACGTTGCATCATACCCTTGGAATATGAGCGGAGGCGACGGTCAATCCAGTCCTTATTGGCATGCAGCAATTCCAAGGCCCACTGGATACGAGAATCCAGTTCCTTACCTTCAAGACCCACCAGCTTGCCATAGAACTGCAAAAGTTCGCGGCCAGACAGATAGTCATAGAAATAAGGCTGTTCCGGAGAATAACCTAGGAAAGTACGGCTCTTGACGTCGCGGGGGCTAACGCCGTTGATCAAGACTTTGCCGGACTCGTAATTCAAAAGACCGGTCAGTACTTTAATTGTGGTAGACTTACCTGCACCATTAGGTCCAATAAAACCATAAACCTGACCAGGTTCCACATTAAAGCTCACATCCTTAAGAGCGAGCTTAGGTTTCATCAAGAAACCGCTACGGTAAGTCTTGTGTAAATTCTCGATGCGGATCATAAAAACACTCGATACAAAAAACTACTTGTCACCGCCAATGGGCGTTGTTTCATCAGAATCTTCTTCATCGTGACGGCCAAAGGCTCGTTCCTGGGCTTCGGAGATTTCTCGACGACGACGATCTTCTCGTTCCTTCTTATTGATGAAGAAATAAATAACGGCGCCAACCAGGTAAACCACCACACCCGAATAGAAAATGGGATTGATGGATTGGCCTTCCAAACCCGGGAACAGGTTCAAAAGCAAGGAATGTCCAAATAAACTGAGCAAAACAAGAATAAAGCCCAGAGCGCGGAGCACATAAGTCACGATAACGAGTTTCTTCATTAAAAGCCTCTATATATTATATAAACAAAAAAATACACTTTTCCCAAAGAAAATGGAAATAGACAGAACCAAAATCACCTTTTTTACTTATTTTAAAAGCAAGGACAGTTCGAAAACCTCCTGTCCATAAACAAAACTAGGAACGAAATATGAAGAAAGCGATAGTACTCTCTTCAGGCGGAGTGGATTCCACCGTCTGTGTTGCCATGGCGATTGAGAAATTCGGCACTGAAAATGTGGCAACCACATCCATTTTTTACGGTCAGAAACATCGAAAGGAATTGGATTGCGCCAAGGCCGTCGCCGACTTTTACGGCATCAAGCACTACGAATTCGACATATCCAATATTCTGCAATTTTCCAACTGTTCACTGTTGGCACATTCCGACGAGGAAATTGAACACGCTAGCTACGACCAGCAGGTGACCAAAAGTGCCAACGGCAAGGTCAGTACCTACGTGCCCTTTAGAAACGGCTTAATGATTAGCATTTGCGCTACCTTGGCCCAAAGTATTTTCCCAAACGATGACACTATCATTTACCTGGGAGCCCATGGCGACGATTCTGCTGGCAATGCTTACGCAGACTGTAGCGAAGAATTTATTTATTCCATAAATGATTCCATCTCCATCGGCACCTACGACCAAGTTCACGTGGCGGCACCTTTTGCGGGTTTGAGCAAGGCCGATGTAGTGCGCAAGGGATTGGAACTGAAAGTTCCCTTCGAGCTAACCTGGAGTTGCTACGAGGGAGGCGAAAAGCCCTGTGGCACCTGCGGTACCTGCATTGATCGCGCCAAGGCATTCGAAGCCAATAATGCGAAAGACCCGACGATTTAATTCGTCGAGCCTTCTTTTGCGATTGGAGTACTTATCCAAAAATCTTATTGCAGATTTTAAACAGCGGCGTATAGCAATATCGCCAGAACCTGCCCACTCAAAATACGAAGTAACATTGTCAGCGGGTAAACAGAAGCATAGCCCACATTCACGGCTTCGCTATTGGAAAGGCCATTGGCAAAGGCTAATGCGGGAGGGTCTGTCATGGAACCTGCAATAGCACCGCAAAGGCTCAGATAATTCACCTTGAAAACCACTCGGCCTACGATGCCCGCAATCATCAGCGGAATAAAAGTGATCAATGCTGCAAGTCCCATGTAGTAAAAGCCGTCGCCATTCAAAAGCACATCAAAGAATCGAATACCAGCATTCAAACCCACGCAGGTTAAGAACAAAGTAATTCCCAATTCTCGGAGCATCAAATTTGCACTTGCCGCCATAAAGAAATTCAACGGGCCGATTTTTCGCTTGCGAGACAAGATGATGGAGACAACCAAGGGACCCCCTGCAAGGCCAAGCTTTAGCGGAGTCGGCATTCCAGGAATTGCCACAGGAATGGAGCCTACAATAATGCCCAGGAAAATTCCCAAGAACGCAGGAATAATCTCAGGATGATCCAACGCCTTCAAGGAGTCGCCCATTTCCTTAGCCACGGCATCAATACCTTCCGCCGGACCAACCACTAGAAGTTTGTCAGCGAATTTGATACGTAAATCCAAGCGGCCAGTGAACTTAAATTCACCACGAACCACTCGGCTCACAGTTACGCCATAACGTTCTGCAAAAGCCAAAGATCCGATGGTCTTACCAAGCATTTTCTTATTGGTCACAAGAATGGATCGCGTAGCCAGTACGCTATCAGAGGCAGTAATGGGAGAAGCCAACCGAGAACCGATAACTTTTTCCATAGTTGCAACTGCTTCAGGCATACCAACGATATGAACTTTGTCGCCTTCTTGAATTATCGTTTTTCCGTTAGGTGTGGAAATATTACCATTACGAAGAAGGCGTGTTATCACAACTCCGTTGGAAATCAAATCAGGAATATCCTTCACCTGAATTCCAAACAAATTCTTGTTTTCAACAAGCAAGCTGACAGAGATGATTTCCTTGTGGGTCGCAGCGATTTCTGCTGCGTAATCTTCTGCAGCCTTTTGAGGATTCTGCTTAAAGATCACTCGAATCAAGATCATTACTAAGATGATTCCCATGACACCAAAAGGATATGCAACAGCGTACCCGATACCCGTAAGAGATGTATCTGCTCCGGCCGCGACAAAGGCTGAATTTGCGGCACCAAGCGAGGGTGTGTTTGTAACAGCACCACAAAGCATTCCTATGAGCACGGGTACGTTGTTATGCATATCCGTAAAGAAGTAAAGGCAGAGAGTAACAATAACGCCCATGAGCACCACTCCTACTGCCAAAATATTCAACACAAGACCATTACGACGAATAGAATCAATGAAACCAGGCCCCACTTGCATACCGATGGTATACACAAACAGGATTAAACCAAATTCTTGCATAAAGTGCAGCACATTTGGTTCCACACGAAGGCCCAAGTGACCAAGGAGAATGCCAACGAACAAAGCGCCAGCACCACCTAGGCTAATGCCCTTCACCTTGATTTTTCCAACCATGAGACCCAAGGCCGCAGTAATGGAAAGTGCCACAACCTGCTGAGCCACAGATGATTTAGTAAAGAGATCTAAGAACCATTGCATAGGAAAACTCCGGTTTTCAATTATGAATTACTAATTACAAAGTAACTATTTCAATTAGGCGGCGCAGCCGCGATTATTGCTCTCGTAATTCATAATTCATACCTCACAATTATTTCTTGATGCAGCGAACAGAGTAAGCAATGCTCTTGCTGAAGTGTTCATAGGTCACAGAACTATCGCTGACGCGAACCATTGTGCCGCGAGCATCATCGAAGGTGTCTGCGGTCCAGAAGCTTGCGCTAACACCTTCATCTGCAAACTTGCCATTGCTTGCATAGCGATAGCCACCCTTCAAAACATTGAGAGCCTTCATATCGACAGCTTCAAAATCAGCCTTAGAAGGAAGAGCCCAGCCATCGGGGCAAATGGTTTTTGCAGATTCATAGGGATAAAGGCGACCATACTTCTCGCAGTTGTCATGATTGCTACCGTAGCAGAAACTAGAATCAGAGTCAAAGGTAGCCAGGTTTTCTGCCATCCAGATCTTATCACCAATCTTTACAGTCTTGTAAGCTTTTTCTACACAGGTAAGGGTATTTGCACCTTCGTCATAAGAGCAGGTGTTAGCCTTATCGCAAGCGGTAAGAGCAAGTGCAACAGTTGCAATGGCGAGGAGAAAAATCTTTTTCATTTTGAGAATCCTTTGTCTATATTTTTTGAGTGTGCCAAATCTAGATGGATTCATCATCTTTGACTAATATTTTGTTTTTATCAAAATGATAAAAATTTATGATAATAGATAAAAATTCAATCATTTCTAGTTATCGTTTAATAAAATAATTCTATAATTGAAATGTCTTGAGAATTGATAACATTTGCCTATATTTGTAAATATGGAACTTACGCAGCTCAAATATTTTTTAGAAGTCGCTAAGAACGAGCACGTAACGCAAAGCGCTAAAAACCTTTGTATCGTACAGCCCGCTCTTACTCAAGCTATACATAAACTTGAAGACGAACTGGGAGTTTCACTTTTTAAAACATCAGGGCGAAACATAAAGCTTACTGAAAGCGGAAAGTATTTCTACACAGAACTGCTACCTCTCTATAACGAAATGGTCGCTTTACCCAAGAGACTTCAAGAAATTGCAAACCAGCAAAACAACAACATTAAGTTAAATGTTCTCGCAGCATCTGCACTCATTACAAACGTAGTTATCGAATACAAGCAGACCCATCCCAATATCAACATTGATATGGTGCAAAATGAGGAAACGGACTTATTTGATTTTTGCGTCCGTACATTCAGCACATACAAGCCAGAGCTTGACAGCTATAAAAGCGACGAACTTTTCGTACGTTCCGAAAAAATTTTCCTAGCGGTACCCAACACCGCAAAGTACAAGAAAATGGATTCCATTTCCTTGTTTGATCTTGACGAAAAGTTCATCCGACTTTATGGATCCAAGCAGTATCGAAAGATTTGCAATGAACTTTGCGAAAAGGTTGGATTCAAGCCCGAGATTACTTTTGAAAGCGACAGTTCCGCAGCCATCAAAGAAGCCGTCGCCGGCGGCATCGGCGTATGCTTCTGGCCCGAAGTCACCTGGGGAAAAATGGATCACAAGAAAATTCGTCTTCTAGAAATTACCGATTGCGACTTCAAACGCGATATCGTGATTTCCTACCGCCGCAATAAGCAAAGCAGCGACGCAACCGACGAATTCTACAACTTCATGTTGAAATACGATCCAAAAAAAAGTTGGCGCAAAAAGAACGTATAAAAAGAAAAACCAGCCCAAAAAGCTGGTTTTACTTTTTTCAAGATTCTTAACCTTTGGTTTCTAAGAAACTTGGGTTGTTCACCTCGGTCATAAAAACAAGCAAGCTTGTTTTTGCGACACTCGGTTTATTAGCCCTTGATATGGATTGCTGCAGCAAATTCCTCTAGCAATTTAGGATCCTGAACCTTTTCCCAAAGGGTTCCCGTCACAATAATGTTTGCACCAGCAGCAACACGAACGGCAGCAGTCTGGGGGTCCTTAATGCCACCACCTGTAATGATAGTCATTTCAGTAGCCTTGCGGGTATAGGCAATATGTTCTACAGGCACCGGATTTTCAGCACCGCTACCCGCTTCAAGGTAGACATAACGCATACCCATCAGTTCTGCAGCAATGGAATGAACCATGCTGAGCTTAGGCTTATCTGCCGGAATGGGCATGGTATTGCTGACATATTCCACCGTAGTACGACGACCGCTGTTGATTAGCTGATAAGCCGTAGGAATGGCTTCCATATTCAGGGCGCGAACGAGAGCTCCGCCGCGAACTTGTTCTTCGATCAAGTAGCTGGGATTACGGCCGCTGACTAAAGTCATAAAGAGCATGGCATCAAATCCCGGAACAACCTGGCTTGCACCACCCGGGAACAAAACTACAGGCAAATCCACTTTCTGCTTAAGTGCCGTCACCTGGCGAGGCAAGTTGAAATTGCCCATAAAGGATCCGCCCACCAAAATCAAATCGGCACCGTGTTCCTGTGCAAGAACTCCAGACTTCAAAAGAGCTTCGTCATCTGATGTATCCGGATCCAGCAGCACAGCGAACAGGGCACCACGCTTTTCGATTTCAGCATTCAGACGAGCTTCAGTTTTTCCGATTTTCATAATAACGACCTACAAAACGTTTTTACACTCCAAATATAGGAATCTACAATTTTATTTTTGTAGCGTATGGAACTTTTTACGCAGATAGACATTCCGGCCTCTGAATTTAAGATAAATCACACAAAAAAATTGTTTTTTGTCGGGTCCTGCTTTGCAGACAACATTTCAAGTCGTTTTATGGAACGAAAATTCCATACCCTAGTGAACCCATTTGGAACCATCTACAACCCACTTTCCATTGCAAACATGGTGAAAAACATCGTTGATAGAAAAATTTTCAACGAGCATGACGTATTTTACGGAAACGGCAAATGGAACAGCTGGGATGCCCATAGCTCTCTTTCCGTAATGGCAGATAGTCAATGGAATACGGAAAGTCGAGATGAATGCATCAGGTCTCTCAACAACTCTGCTAAGACCACCGAAAAATTTTTGAAGGATACGGACATTGCATTTATCACTTTGGGTTCAGCTTTCGTTTACTTTCTAAAAGAAACAGGCGCTGTAGTTTCCAATTGCCATAGGCAAGACGCAAACCTATTTGAACGTCGTTTGATTTCCGTAGGTGAGGCCGCAACGGCATTACAAGAAATTGTCGACGGCTTACATAAATTGAACCCCAACATGCACGTGGTGTTCACCGTATCGCCGCTACGTCATTTCAGCGATGGTGCTCACGGAAATAACCTTTCCAAAGCAACACTGCAGTTAGCCATAAACGAAAACAGCGTAGACTACTTTCCCAGTTATGAAATTGTCATGGACGAGTTGCGAGACTACCGTTTCTATGACAAAGACATGATTCACCTTTCCCCCGTTGCCGAAGACTACATCTTCGAACGCATGGTTAAGGCTTACTGCGACGACACCACCTCCGCCAACATCAAACGAATTGAAAAATTCATAAAATCGGCAAGCCACCGCATTGAAAACATCGGTAGCGTCCAAACCGCAGAATTTGCAAAGCAACAACTTGCAAAAGCCGAGGACTTAGAAAGGCAAATTCCTGATCTGGATTTGAATATCGAAAAGGAATATTTCAGAAAACTTGTGTAGCCCTTGCAGGGCAAATGCAATTAGCCCACGTGCAATACATCATCGCAGAGTTCGCAAACACCTGTACGATGAGTAATAAAGAGCATTGTCTTTTTGGGAAACTCCGCAAAAATACGGCTAAACAATTCTCGCTCCGTAGCTTCATCCAAAGAAGAGCTGATTTCATCCAGCAACAGGATGGAGCCGGGCCTTAAAAGACCGCGAGCAATGGCTATACGCTGAGCCTGACCTTCGCTAAGGCTTGCACCTCGTTCACCCAATTCTGTATCTAACCCATCAGGCAAATCAAGAACAAAATCGGCGCATGCAACATGCAAAGACTGCAGCAACTCTTCGTCAGTAGCTTCGGGCTTTGCCAGCTGCAAGTTAAACCGGATTGTTCCACTAAGCAAGGAGTTTCCTTGAGGAACAAAAACGAAATTCTTGCGCGTTGTCTCGTCAATATCGAATTCGTTATTGAAATTTTCTCCAGAATAAATTTTCATTTTTCCAGAAGAAGGTTCCACAAGGCCCAGCAACATTCTGAACAGCGTAGTTTTACCAATGCCCGTTTCGCCCATAATAGCGGTCTTGCTGGAGGGTTTAAACTCCTTACTAAAATCATTGAAAATCTGGCGTTCGCTACTGTAGGCAAAGGAGACATTTTCAATTTTTACACCAGCGCTATTCAAAATAGGCAAAGCATTTCCTTCGGCATTATCAGAGTTTTCGACCATCAATTCTTCAAGGCGATCGATGCTCGCCGTCGCATGAATAACCTTAGGAGCAGAGTTCAGCAACGTGAGAATGGGCTGTTGGATTTGCATCACCAACTGCAAGAAGGAGGTCATAACACCAAAAGTAATGGCACCATTGCGAAGGCCTATGCCACCCCACACAAAGGCAAGCATATAGCCCAACCCAAAAGCAGAGCTTATCACCAGGCGAGCAAGAACCGTAAAGCGAGAACGGCGCATCACGTCGCCCTTCAAATGCCCTTGCATAGAATCCAGGCCATCAGTCATCCAATCTTCGCTACCCAGGGAACGTAAAAGAGCATTGTGTTCCACGCCCTCTTGCACATGCATCTGGATGCGACTTTCTTTTTCGCGAATAGCCAAAGACATCTTGCGAAGTTTGCGAACCACGAACTTACCAAGAGTCAAAGCAACAATTGTCAAAACAACAAGCACCCAGGCAAGGCGTGCATCGAACCACCGCAAAAGCAAAAAAGCACTTACCAGTTGCAACGAGGTCACAACCATCTGGGGGATCACTTCTGCAACGACATCTGTAAACTGCTCAATATCTTTTGACAATCGGGACGTCACATCCCCAGAAAGCAGATCTTTGCCAGAATAAAGTTTTCGTTTAAAAAGATCAGCAAACAACTTCAAACGGACTTCGTTCGTCTTTCGAATCTTGGCATAGGTTTCCATGTAGACATAAGCTTGTCTCAAAACCACACCGCCAAAAACTGCAACCAGCAAAACAACAGCCACGCGAATCACGTCGGCATCGCTACCTGCACGGATAACATCATCAATAAAATACTTGCTCAGCCATACTACAAACAAGCCAAGCGCAACACGGGATGCACCAAGAATGATGCGTACCGCCATATTGCATCGGATATTTGCAGTCCCCTGCCAAAAGCAAGCTATGTATTTCATTCTATGACGCCGATTGTTTTCCACTCTTCTACAATAGAAGCTACGTCAACCTTAGCTTGATCCAAAGTCACATCATATTCTTCACACAATGCGGCGCTCAAGCTATCTACAGAAAAATCGCCAGCAGAAGCGCACTTCCAAAGCCATGCTGCGGTTTCGTTCAAGCTCAACAAACGACCAAAGTCAAGAGCACCAAGTCCCTCACCCATAATCACTTGTTCACCACAGACATCGCGCAATACAAATCCACTTTTCAATTTCATGACAGCCTCTTGATTTTCCTATACAATAATAGCAACCACTTGCGGATGGGTTTTAATTTGATCCAAATCCAAGAGGCTATTTTTTGAGATTTTGAATACAGGGAGCGGTGTTTGCCAGCAGTGTTCACTACATGGGTAGCGACAGCCTTTACATCGGCCAAGGAGCAATACTCTAGTTGTTGTAAATTGCCATCGCCCATGAGCCAAATGTGGTCGCCTTGCATTTTCACAACACGATGAATCACATAGCGGTTTTCAGAAATCGCCAACACCACGTCACCAATTTTCAGCGTGCTTACTTTTTCAAGAATTACGCTTTCCCTGCCGCCAATAATAAAAGGAAGCATACTGCGACCATTCACTGGAAAAGTGACGGAGACTCCTTCGTTTACAAGCTTAATCGCTTCTTCTATGATTTGTACATCGGAAGCCAAGTTAAACCTTTACAGTAGAATGGCACAATTCTGCAGCGGCATCATCAGGCAAGCATTCAAGATGCCAAACCTTGGCTCGCTTGAGAAGTTCATTTTCTGCATTGTGAAGACCGTCAGCAAGTCTTTTTTCCCAACGCATACCCGAAACACTCATAACAATTGCAGCGTAGGCATCAATCACATGAAGACGCGATATTTTGTTATGGGGAGCCTGACTCAACAGCACAATGCCGCCCAAGGATAATTCCTGATTCTTATAGCAGGGAGTCTTTCCACTCCAAGGAGAACCATAAACCTTCACTCCATCTTCCGTAATACGGACCACGGGGTTATCATCATTCAAAAGATCTGAGCCCTGAATATTCTTCAACCACAAGCGCGCATGAGTACTTTTGCCCGTACCGCTTTTACCCAAGAACATGTAGCCATAGCCGTCACTGTTCACCACTGCGGAATGGAAAAGCAACGTATTCTTATTTGCGGTAGCCAAGGCATACATTACCATCAGGGAATTGTTGATGGCAAATTTCGAAGAGAAACCACTCAGTAAAATTTTCCCACTTGTAAACGTGGCGTCGCAAACGAGCTGCCCTGTAGAACGACCACCTAGGTAGAATTCAAAAATAGAGGAACCATCAGCCAAATGTCCACAGGCTATTTCCTGACCTTCATCTATCTGGCGCATTTCTTCTGTAAATTTTTTCAGTTCCGTTGCTACAGCTATATCCAAGGTAAACACTAATTCACCCTGAGATACGGCATCAACAACGAAGGGCTCATAAGGACGCAAATTTTCAACCATCAGGGTGTCAAATTTTTCAGCGCTTACGGCAAATACATGCCCCGCAACCTTATAACACTTCGTATTCATTATTCCACATCCCTCAGCGAAATTTTGCCCAGCTTAACTCTAGCCGAAATGTTCTTGACGAAGGTTTTCCAATAATAAATTTCTCCGAAAACAGTTTCAGAGGGATTAAATAAAAAATGTTTCCAGTTACTGACACGGCGGCCTATCCACCAGAAAAGCCATTGACGGCGGGGCTTACCGGAATGCTGTCCAAAATTTCCACTTCGCATAGCCTCTGCCAAGAACTTTTTCCCACGGTTTGAATCGGGTTCGCAAAGAAGTTTATCCTTTGGCAGGCCAAGTTTTTCCTGTAGTAACCACATCACTGCGCCGGCAATATGACGTAGGCCAAAGCCCTTCAACAAAGCCGAGATTTCTTTACGGTCCTCTTCAGAAGAACGTTGCAGCAGCACATAGTAATCGATTAATTGTCGTAAGCCGATTCCCCCACCCATGTAGTGTCGCTGGATGTGAGACAACTGCATCACCAAAGCAAACTTTAGCGTAGGTACGTAGAATCCCTCTGCAACAAATTCATTATGTTCCAATTCCTGGTACAAGAATTTAAGCATGCGTTTGGTGGTAAAAGGATTCAGGTTTCCCGACGATGGCAAAAAATGAATTTCAACGGCAACGCCATCAGCATTCTTCTTCAGGTGCACATGATGATCTGAATGCAACTGGGAATGGTCTAGATTTAATTCCTTGACCAAATTTACTACAGACTTTTTACCACCATCAAGCCAGATGTCAATATCGCCTGGTTGACGAGCAAACGCATCAGGATAAAGTCGAGCATTTGACTGCCCTTTCAAAATCACAGTACGATGACCATAAGATTCAAAAAACTTTGTAAGTCGCGCGGCCTCGGCATTCATCAATTTGTTTGAACCTGAAATAGTTTCAACTCCACCACCCCATTGAAATAAAAGCCGAAGAGGCGGGCGCATATCCGAAGGCAACTTTGATATTCCTGCAAAAGCAAGACCCAAAACAGTCTGCTTGACAGCTTGCTTGTAAAGGTTCGCCCATTCCTCTGCACTCATCGCAGAGAACTCTCCAAGAAAGGCCTCCGTAGGTTCTTCACCCAAGGCCAATTGCAAAAGTTTAAATAAGCGGGAATACACCATCAAAATGAAATGTAAGAAATATTCTAAAGTAAAACAGTCTTACTCATGAAAAGTTGTTTAGAACAACTCTTTACGAACTCATAATTACAAATTCATTTTACTTATGCACATAAAAAAAGCCGGCCTTCTCGTAGCGAGGAAGGTCGGCGTATTTTTCTTTTAGCGACTAAGCAAGCTTAGCGCGAATCCAGTTGTTAGCGTCCTTGATAGCAGCGCTAATCTTTTCGGGTTCGCGAGTACCGGCCTGTGCGCGATCCGGACGGCCACCGCCCTTACCGTTACATGCAGCAGCCAGGTCACGAACCATGTCGCCAGCCTTGATGCCCTTGGCCTGAACGTCCTTGCCCACGATAACGGCGATGGAACCAGCACCATTTACCTTGTTTGCAATGACGGCTACAGCACCCTTGTCCAGCTTGTTCTGGATACCGTCCAGAAGTTCCTTGTACTTGTCTTCCGGCATGTCGAATTCGCGAACGTAGAGCATGACACCCATAACGTCCAGACCGCCGTTCAGAACGTCGCCAGCGATCATGGTAGCCAGTTCCAGCTTCACGGACTGGAGAGCCTTTTCAAGAGACTGGGTCTTTTCGAAGGACTGCTGGATACGATCCAGGACTTCGGCATCCTTACAACGGAGACGGTCGCGGAGAGCGTTCACGATCTGTGCACCTGCACGAAGCATTGCCATGGCACCGCGGCCAGTAACGGCTTCGATACGGCGGACACCAGCAGAAACGCTGGATTCAGAGACGATCTTCACCATGCCGATGTTACCGGAATTCACAACATGCAAGCCACCGCAAAGTTCCTTGGAGAATTCTTCGCCAGCGGCACCCATCTTCACGACGCGTACGGTATCGCCGTACTTTTCGCCGAAGAGAGCCATAGCGCCAGAAGCCTTGGCTTCGTCCACGCCCATGACGTCGGTGTGAACCGGCAGGCATTCCATGATCTTTGCGTTCACGATGTCTTCGACCTTCTGAATTTCTTCAGCGGTCATGCCATTGAAATGAGTAAAGTCAAAGCGGAGGGAATCCGGAGTGACCAAGCTACCCTGCTGCTGTACGTGAGTGCCCAGCACTTCGCGGAGAGCGGCCTGAACCAGGTGAGTAGCGGAGTGGTTGCGACGGATATCCATGCGGCGTTCGTCGTCGACGGTAGCCATGAACACGCCACCCATGGTCTGTTCGTTGGCCTCGCCCTTCACCACCTTACCGCGGCAAATAGCGGTGTCGTTCACCTTTACGGTGTCGAATACAGAAATTTCAAGATCCTTGGAAACGAGTGTTCCCTTGTCGCCAACCTGGCCACCCATTTCGGCATAGAACGGGGAAGTTTCGAGAACGATGGAAAGAACGCCCTTGTCTTCGCGGTAGCGGACAACCTTGGTTTCGCAAGCGGACAGTTCATAACCAACGAAGTTGGTAGAAGCTTCGGAGTACTGGGTCCAGCCTTCGGTACCCATGGTGTTGATGCCCTGCTTCATGTTGGCGCGGGCACGTTCCTTCTGTTCTTCCATGCACTTTTCAAAGCCGGCTTCATCGATGGTGAGACCCTTTTCTTCGGCCAGGATGCCCGTGAGGTCCGGCGGGAATCCGTAGGTGTCGTAAAGCACGAAGACCTTGTCACCCGGAACAACCTTTGCAGAACCCATTTCGGCAACGATGTTTTCGAAACGTTCGAGACCTGCGTCCAGAGTCTTGATGAAGCGGTCTTCTTCGCTCTTGATCACTTCGGTGACGAAAGCCTGACGCTGACGGATTTCGGGGAAGGCTTCGCCCATGGTGTCAGCAAGAACCTGAACCAGCTTGTAAATGAATGCGTCCTTCTGGCCGAGGAGTCGAGCAAAGCGGCTTGCACGGCGAAGGATACGACGGAGCACATAACCGCGGCCTTCGTTACTCGGGAGAGCGCCATCGGCAATAGCGAAGGAAACAGCACGGATGTGGTCGGCGATCACGCGGTGGGGGGTGCCGTTCACGTCGTCGGTGTAAGGAACACCGGAAAGTTCCGCAACCTTGGAAATAATCGGGGTGAACACGTCGGTGTCGTAGTTGCTACGCTTGCCCTGAAGGATAGCGCAGATACGTTCGAAGCCCATACCGGTATCGACGTTCTTTGCCTTCAGCGGAATCAGGGAGCCGTCGCTGATGCGTTCATACTGCATGAACACATTGTTCCAAATTTCGATGTAACGGTCGTTTTCGCCATTCACACCCAGGATAGGATCCTTGAAGGTTTCCATCTGGGTTGCAAGGTCGCCGCGGTCGTAATGGATTTCGGAGCAGGGGCCGCAAGGACCGGTGTCGCCCATTTCCCAGAAGTTGCTCTTGGCGTCGAAACGCATAATGCGGTCATCGGGAAGACCGGAAACATCCTTCCAAATCTGCCATGCTTCATCGTCGTCTTCGTAAACAGTGGCGAAGAGACGTTCCTTGGGGAGCTTCCAGACTTCGGTCAAGAGTTCCCAAGCCCAGGCGATGGCTTCTTTCTTGTAGTAGTCACCGAAAGACCAGTTGCCCAGCATTTCGAAGAAGGTGTGATGGTAGTTGTCGCGACCCACCACGTCAAGGTCGTTATGCTTACCGGAAACGCGGAGGCACTTCTGGCTGTTGCAAGCACGCTTCCAACCCTTGGGATTGTCACCCAGGAAGATGGCCTTGAACTGGTTCATGCCAGCGTTGGTGAACATGAGGGTGGGGTCATCGTGGGGAACCACGGGAGAGCTACGGACGAACAAATGTTCCTTGCTCTCGAAGAACTTGATGAAGGATTCGCGCACCTGCGCAGAAGTCATAGTAGGCATATTGTGTCCTTATAGTTTTTTATACGGCGGGAAATTTAGAAATTTCAAGGGACGACGTCACTTCAAACAGAAAACAGCCCCGCTTTCGCAGGACTGTTTTGCACCATGAAGAGATAAGATTTTGATAAAATGAGAAGTCTTACTTAGCGACACGGGTCATGAGAAGCTTGCAGTAGCCATCTTCGACCACAACATTTTCCTTGGCCAACTTCACATATTCCATATCCCAGTTACCTACGCTCCAGTGACTCTTATCCAGAGCATCACCGTCAAAGTCGTCCTGCCAATTCAATGTAAAGCCCTTAGTTGCCGGATCATAGTCGTAGACACGGACGTAGTCGATCCACTGGATCTGAGGACCATCTGCCAATTCTTCACCGGTAAACTGTCCAACCCATGCCTTACTCTTAGCAGCCCACAAATTGAAGCGGAGAGTCTGTTCTTCAGTCATGAAGGCAACCTGGTCATGTTTAGGCTGTTTTGTAGTAGGAGCAGGCAATCCGATAACATCACGGCGAACTTCCACGCTATCAATTTCCCAAGAGATATATTCCGGAGTCCAAATCAAAGCATAGAGATGGAAGTCCTTAGTAGCATCAAAGCCAAAGCCTGTAACGCCTTCGGTAGTCTGCTTGGCGCTCTTCTTTGTTCTACCGAGAGCTTCGTCGAAGTAATCCACTTCGCGAGTAATCAAATTAGACTGCCATTCGCCAGAATTCTTACCAAGAATTTCAATGTCAATTTCATTCCAGGGTTCATCCTCAAGCATGTAGGAGTTGTCATAATACAGGAACATAGAACTTACAGTACCCGGAACAGAAACCATCTTCATACGAGCTTCAAAACGGCCGTAAACAAACTGGTCCTTTCCAGAAAGTTCAGCACCATAATACTTGTAATTAGCAGTATCAACTGCACCTACAGATTCATTTGCCGGGAAGGTGTTTTCAATCTTTTTGAAATGCGCTTCCATTCCTTCCGGAGCCACTACGGGAGTGTTAGGATTTACAACAGGTTGGTTGGGATCAACCACCGGCTGGTTAGGATCTACAACAGGTTGATTCGGGTCCACAACGGGTTGGTTGGGATCTACAACAGGCTGATTGGGGTCCACTACCGGAGTGTCGGATTCTGTATTAGAATTGGTAGGATTATCGCTACCGCCAGAGCAAGCAGCCAACATGCTTACAGAGAGAGTTGCTGCAAAGAACGGAAGAAGGAATTTCTTTTTCATGATTCACCTCGTGTTTTACGTTTACAAATATACTCTCGCGATAAGGTTACACGATCTCGCCCAAACCACTTTCTTTCACAACTGTATCGAATGTATCAATGTCCGATACATACAAAAAAAGCCCGGCAAAACCGGACCTTTTCCTTTCGCATGGCGAAAACTTTTTAGCCCTTAATGGCATCACCCATAGAGAACATTGGCATGTACATGGCGATCAAAAGACCACCCACGGCACCGCCAAGGAACACGATGATCAAAGGCTCCATCATGCCCACAACGCCATCCACTGCGGCATCCACTTCTTCGTCGTAGAAGTCTGCAAGCTTCAGGAGCATGCCACCAAGGTTACCAGTTTTTTCACCCACGCCAGTCATCTGAATCACCATGGGCGGGAAAATACCCACTTCGGTCATAGGTTCTGCAATGGACTTACCACCGGCAATACCGATAGAAATCTTGTTGATCGCCTTCTCTACAACTTTATTCGAAACCGTAGAAGCCACAACCTTCAAGGAATCCATCACGGACACACCGGCGTTCAACAAAGTACCTAGAGTACGGGCAAAGCTTGCAGTAGCAGACTTAATCTGAAGGTCCCCTAGTTTAGGAATCTTCAGCATCAAGCCATCCCATGCAAATTTCACTGTCGGAACTTTCATGGCCATCTTATAGGCAACAGCAAGAATCACCACACCTATAAACAAAAATGCACCATTATCACGCAAAAAATCAGAAATGTTCATCACCACCTGAGTCGGTGCAGGAAGTTCTGCATCCAAGGCGGCAAACTGTTCTGCGAAGGTCGGCACCACGAAGGTCATCAAAGCGATCACCACGACAATACCCACGACAATCAACATGACCGGATAGGTCAAAGCCTTCTTCACCTTACGTTTCAAACGTTCACTGTTTTCCAAGGTGTCAGCAAGACGAGCAAGAATACCGTCCAAGATACCGCCAGCTTCACCGGCAGCCACCATGTTGGTGTACAGTGAAGTGAAAACCTTAGGATGCTGAGACAAAGCATCGGCCAAGGAAGAACCACCGTTAATAGACATGGTCACCTTATGAACCACAGCCTTAAGGTCAGGATTTTCGCACTGTTCCTCAAGAATGTTCAAGCACTGCAACATGGGAAGACCTGCAGAGCTCATAGAGGAGAACATACGAGTGAATCGAGAAATATCCGCAGACTTAATACCACCGCCAAAGGGAAGCTTAATCTCCGTAGGCTTTTTCTTCAAGCTTTCGATGATCAAGCGGCGACGCATCAAGAGGGCTTCGGCTTCAGCCTTGTCCTTTGCTTCAAGGGTGCCTTCGAACTTATTACCGGCAGTATTGGTAGCCTTGTACAAAAATTCTGGCATAGATTACACACCTTCCTTCACGAACAACTGTTCCAACTGGTCCGGACTGGGAGAACGAGAAAGAGCCTCGAAACGGTCAACCTTATGGTTCTTTACCAAGTCGCACAAACACATGTTCATGGTGTTCATACCAAACTTTTGACCGATTTCAATCATGGATTCAATCTGGTGAACCTTGTCGTCACGGATCAGCGCACGGATACCCGGAGTCACATTCATGACTTCGTACGCCATGACTCGGCCACCACCAATTTTCGGAACCAGGGTCTGGCATATAACGCCCTGGAGCACGAAGGACAGCTGGGTACGGACAGTTTGCTGTTCACCCTTGGGGAATGCATCCACCACACGGTTGATAGTCTGCACGCAAGAGTTGGTATGCAAAGTTGCAAAAGCCAAGTGACCCGTTTCTGCAATGGTCAATGCAGCACGGATAGTTTCAAGGTCACGCATTTCGCCGATAAGCACCACGTCAGGATCCTGACGCAAAGCCATCTTAAGAGCATCGGAGAAGCTATTGGTATCGCTACCTACTTCACGCTGGTTGATCATACAACCCTGATGCTTGTGCAAAAATTCAATAGGATCTTCAACAGTAAGAATATGGTCGTGACGTTCCTTATTGATCTTGTCGATCATTGCGGCCAAGGTGGTGGACTTACCGGAACCGGTAGCACCTGTCACCAGAACCAAGCCCGAAGGACGGGTGGTGAATTCAGCCATAATCTTGGGAAGGCCAAGTTCCTTAAAGGTCTTAATATCCAGCGGAATGATACGCAAGGCAAGAGCAACACAACCACGCTGCAAATAGGCGTTGGCACGGAAACGAGCCAAGTTTGCGATACCGAAGGAGAAGTCGCATTCCTTATTCTGTTCGAAGGACTTCTTCTGCATTTCATTCATCAAGCTGTAAGTCATTCGCATGGTTTCGTCTGGCTTCAGCTTATTTTCGCCAATAGGTGTCAGATTGCCATGGAGACGAATAAGAGGAGGGGCACCTGCAGTAATATGCAAGTCAGAAGCACCTCTTTTAACCATTTCAGATAGAAGATCTTGAATATTATATGCCATATCCAAGAATATAACATTAAAATGGCTCAAAATTTCATAAATTCAAAATAGAAATGGCCCGTTCAACCCTAAAAATACTTGCAATTGCCGCCATAGTCGGTGTTTTAGGATTCAAGTTACTCCAACAGGGAGGATCCGAATCCCGTTTTCAGACTATGCCAGGGCACGTTGCCGACTTTACGGCTGTGAACATTGACGGCGGCAAATCCACCTACTTGGAGATGAAGGGCACACCCACACTTATCGTTTTAAGTGCAAGCTGGTGCCCCGCATGCATGGCTGAAATTCCCATGCTAAAAAAAATCCACGAAGAATTTAGAGGAACAAGCTTTAGAATCCTCATGGTCAACGAAGACGACAACGTAAAAATCGCCGCCAAGTTCAAAAAAAAATATGAACTTCCCTGGACCATGGTTCACTGGAACTACGATCTTATGAACAAACTGGGGAACCCAGGAGTTCTCCCTGTTAGCTATCTCGTAAATGCACAAGACAGCATCGTCAAAATTCAAACAGGAATCTTTGACGAATACGAAATGCGTTCCTCCATCAAGAAACTTCTGAAGTAACAACCAGACAGTTAAGCCGAACGGTTAGGTTGTGAGGAGCAGACGACTCGTATTAACGAGTCGTGGCGACGAGAGTGAGGCCTGTCGGACGAAACATCCTTACTGTGTGGCCGAACGGTTAAGATATAGGGCTTGGGAACAGGATAACGTCTGCGATTTCGGCCTTCTCCAAGGCAAGCATAAAGAGACGATCCAGGCCTAGAGCTACACCAGAGCAGGCGGGCATGCCTGCTTCAAGAGCCTCCAGGAAATTTTCATCAATGGGCGGGAGAGGCTTTCCCATCTTTCGACGGATTTCCAGATCGGCATCAAAACGACGACGCTGTTCTACGGCATCGGTCAATTCAGTATAGCCATTGCACAGTTCCACCTGATCCACAAACAGTTCAAAGCGACGGGCCCAGGTTAAGCCTTCAGCATCCTTATAGGTTTGAGCCAAAGCAGCCTGGGAGGGCGGATAATCCATGATGAATTCAGGACCATTGCTTGCAAGAGCAGGTTCAATAATGAAAACCATCAGATAGTCCCACCAGTCTTCGCGGCTCATCATCTGAGGATCTTCGGGAACCGGAATATTACGTTCGTGACATGCATTTGCAAATTCGGTAAGATCTCGGCAAAATGGATTTACTCCGGCGTAATTCTTGAACGCATCAATCCAGCGGGTTCTGCGGGCATTGAGAGGCTTTCCAAGAATTTCACTGACAAGAGCTTCAACCTCATCCATCAGCTGTTCCTGGGGCATACCAACGCGGTACCATTCCACCATGGAAAATTCATTGTTGTGGTGGCTGCCGAATTCATCCTTACGGAAGGACTTTGCAATCTGGAAGATGTCGCCGAAGCCTGCTGAGAGCAATCGCTTCATGTGAAATTCCGGACTGGTCATCATAAAACGACGAGGCTCGTTTATGGCACCTACCTCAAAGTAGTCCAACTGGGGGTCAGTACCGCCAGCATTGGAAAGAGTGGGAGTTTCAACCTCTAGAACATTTCTAGAAATGAAGAAGTCACGCACCTTGTTCATCAAGGCCTGTCTTGCAATCCAGGTTTCGCGTTTGCAAGTCGGTTCAAAGTTTTTCTTGTTCTCTTCCATTTTGTTCCCCAACAAAATACCACCAAACCCTAAATTTATTACTCTGCGGCGTTCTCCACCGAAGGTGCTTCTGTAACCACATCTACTACACAGCGAACCGACATGGCAAAGCTCTTTTCCACAGGCATGGAATTCACATCTCGATCGGTGCTGAACATAGAGCGAGCCACACCGCGGCCATCGTTAATCTCTTTATTCGTCCAGAAGTAAGCACCTTCGCCTACAATCACAGAGATTCCGTTCTTATTGGTGTAGCCGCCAAACAGAACTGTAAAGGCATAGTCGTCAGAGCCATTGCTACGCAACTTTTCTGCAGCTTCGCTGGCACCGCCTGCAAGAGTTTCCAGGTCCTTCCATTCGTCGTCGGTAGAAAGATGGGTTCCTTCGGGGCATGCAGTCTGGGCGGCATCAAACTTATAGAGGCGTCCGTAAAGCTTGCAATTTTCATCCTCACGGTCATAGCACATAGAAGTTTCTTCAACGGCGTAGTTCAAGTTCTGCACAAACCACTTTGTACCATTGATATCCTTCACCTTGTACTTCTGATTGTCTCGAGGGTCTACGAAAGCTTCAAAGACAGGGCAGCGGGTTTCAAATTCCTTTTCTGCAAGAATAGAATCTACCTGAGGCTGCCAAGCAGAGCAGAAACGGAACAGCTGGCCACCAGGGATTGCCGTTCCATTAGCCTTATGAGTTTCTGCCCAACGAGTCACATGGGCTAAGTCCACCACATCTGTATCGGGAATGGAAAGTGCCTTAGCGTGAGTCTGGGCAAGAACTGCAAACTTTTCTGCCACAGACATGGGAGACTTCCAGTAGCCTTCGGCAACACCAGCGCGAAGCTTTTCATAAAGAGGCGAAGGCTTGGTAACCGAAATGGTAGTTTCAATAAAGTGTTCAGGCTTGGTATCGCAAGTTGCCTTGTGGGCTTCGTCTTCCAGGGAGTCCGCCTGAGCCTTACATTCCAAAATGCAAGCCGCACGATCTTTACCCTTCTTGGGGCAAGCCACCCAAGCGGTGGTATCCACAGGTTCCTTCACCGGCTTTGCAAAAGCCTTGGTCTTAAGTGCAGTCTTTGTAACCTTGTCCAGCACTTCAATGGCATTCACATTGCCAGCGTAACCTTCCATCAGGAGGTAGGAAAGAACTTCGGTACAGGCGCTCATAGCCTTTGCATTGCTGCAAACTTTTTCACCATAGCCATAGGAGAACTGGCTGGGGCAAGCAGCGAAGCTTTCGTCCGGCATAGATTTAAAAATTTTGTCGTAGACCTTTACTGCATCGTTGGCAGAAAGTTTGCCGCAGTAAATTTCTTCGATTTCACCCTTCTTGACCATCTTCTGAGCAGTGGCAATGTCGCCATTATCAATTGCTTCATGAAGAGCGTCCTGAGCAAAGGCTCCCGTAGAAAGGACCAAAGCAAAAGCACTTGCAATAGAAAAAAGCTTATTCATTTTATAACCCACCTATATTGCCTTTAATTTTTTGCAGCCCAAATATACAAAACGGAGTTAAATCAGGCATTAAAACATTCGTTTACATATTTCAATTTCTATTTTTGGGCCCATGATTGATGCAGAAAAGATCCGAAATGAATTTCCCATGTTGGTCGCCGGCGATAAGGATGCCAAGCCCTTGGCATTTTTGGACAGTACAGCAACCACCCAAAAGCCCGCTTGCGTCATCGACGTCATGGACGACTTCTATCGTGAACATTACAGTTCCGTAAAGCGTGGCGTGTACCGTTTGAGCGCTCGTACTACAGAGGCTTACGAAGCTACCCGCAAGAACATCGCCAAGTTCATCAACGCAAAATCTGAAAACGAAATCGTCTTTACCCGCGGCACCACCGAAAGCATCAATCTGGTGGCCTGGAGCTACGGACGCAAGTTCTTCAACGAAGGCGACGAAGTCCTGATTAGCGGTCTGGAACATCACGCCAATATCGTCAGCTGGCAGATTGTTGCCGAAATGAAGGGTGCAAAAATCAAGGTCATTCCCGTTCTGGACAACGGCGACTTGGATTTGGAGAAGTTGCCGGAACTGCTGACCGAAAAAGTCAAAATGGTGGCAGTGACCCACGTAAGCAACGCCGTCGGTACCGTTAACCCCATCGAAGATATTATTAAGACCGTCCGCAAGTTGGCTCCCCAGGCAAAGATTTTGATCGACTGCGCCCAGAGTTCTTCTCACTTGAAGATTGACGTGCAGAAGCTGGACTGCGATTTTATCGCTTTCAGCGGCCACAAGATGTACGGACCCACTGGCATCGGCGTTTTGTACGGCAAGTACGATGTTCTGGATTCCATGCCTCCTTGGCACGGCGGTGGCGAAATGATCAAGAACGTCACCTTCAAAAAGACCACCTACGCCGACGTCCCCGAGCGCTTTGAAGCAGGCACCCCAGCCATTGCTGAAGTCCTCGGCTTGGGCAAGGCTGTAGAATGGCTGCAGGAAATCGGCCTGGACAACATTCGTGAACACGAAGAAAAGATTGTGAAGTACGCCTTGGAACAGCTGGCAACCATCCCGCAGATCAAGGTCCTTGGGAATCCCACGAATCGTGGCGCCCTCATTAGCGTAACGCTGGACGGAATCGCCGTCAGCGACGCCGCCATGATTCTTGACGAAGAAAACGTCGCTGTGCGCAGTGGCCACCACTGCGCTCAACCTGTCATGGACAGGTTCGGCGTGGACGCAACGCTGCGTCTCTCCTTCGGTGTGTACACCCTCGAACGGGACGTAGACCGCTTTATCGCAGGCATCAAGCGTGTCGTCAGACTGTTTGCTTAAACCACAAGGATTCTAAGAACTATAAAAAAGTCCCCGGCACTTTGATGGTGTCGGGGATTCTTGTTTGAAAGTGATGCCGGCTTCCCCGATCAAGTCGGGGACAGGCTCTGACTGGCATGACATTCGCTGCGCGCGATCGCGGCATTCATCCTAATAAATGAACATCATCTCTCTATACTTGGGCAGAGGCCACATTTCGTCGGAGACAACCTTTTCGAGGGAGTCCACGATTTTGCGGGTTTCTGCCATGGCAGCGAGAATATCCTGATGTTCGCCAGCGAGAGCTGTTTCCACCTTGGAGATAGCTGCGGTCAAGTCGCGGCAGCCTTCACCCAGAGACTTTACGTAAACGTCTACGCCGGGGAAGCCCTGATTCAAAGCCATCTCATTAGTCTTGAGGGCACAGGAGTAAGCCTCCACCACCTTGGGCAAGATAATGTTCTTGGCCATGTCGCGGCAGATTTCACCTTCGATGCGGACGCGCTTGTGGTAATCTTCCACGTTCACTTCGTAACGGGATTCCATTTCTACGCGGTTCATGACGCCGTACTTTTCGAAGAGGGCAATGTTGGTTTCGTTCTTCAAAGCCTTCAGTGCTTCCAGGGAAGTGCGGATGTTGGGAAGGCCGCGGCGTTCTGCTTCGGCGATCCATTCGTCGGTGTAACCGTTGCCGTTAAAGATGATGCGCTTGTGTTCCTTCACAATCTTCTGGAGAACCTTCTGGAGACCGGAGTGGAAATTCTTGTCATCCAGCTTTTCCAACTGTTCCGCAATCATGTCGAAAGCTTCGGCAACGATGGTATTTAGAACAACGTTAGGTTCAGAGCAGGACTGGCTAGAGCCCGGTGCACGGAATTCAAACTTGTTGCCAGTGAAAGCAAAAGTACTGGTGCGGTTACGGTCTGTGGCGTCGCGGGGCAGCGGCGGCAAACTGTCGGAGCCAAGCTTCATGGCACCGGCCTGCTTACTGGACTTGGGCGCGCCCTGTTCCAGCTGTTCAATCACATCCATGAGCTGATCGCCCAGGTACATAGAGACGATTGCCGGAGGAGCTTCGTTTGCGCCCAGGCGATGATCGTTACCTGCGCCTGCAGTAGTCATGCGGAGCAAATCAGCGTGAGAATCCACAGCGTAAATCACTGCGCAAAGAGTCGTGAGGAACACTGCGTTTTCGTGGGGATTGGAACCCGGGTTCAGCAAGTTGGCGTTGCCGTAGGAAACGCTCCAGTTGTTGTGCTTACCAGAACCGTTCACACCAGCGAAGGGTTTTTCGTGAAGGAGGCAAACCAAGCCGTTCTTGTCGGCCACATTGCGGAGCACTTCCATGACCTGCATGTTATGGTCGCAAGCCAAGTTCACTTCCTCGAACATGGGAGCAAGTTCAAACTGTGCAGGAGCCACTTCGTTATGGCGGGTCTTGGCGGGAATGCCAAGCTTCCACAATTCCATTTCCACTTCGTTCATGAAGTTCAGAATGCGAGACGGAATGGAACCGAAGTAATGGTCATCCATCTGCTGATGCTTTGCAGGAGTTGCACCGAAGAGGGTGCGGCCAGCCTGGTACAGGTCCGGGCGCTGCAGATAGAAGCGCTTGTCGATGAGGAAGTATTCCTGTTCGGCGCCAAGAGTCACGGTAGTCTTCTTCTTGCCGGCCTTGAAGCAAGCCATCAAACGTTCGGTGGACTTGGAAAGAGCCTGCAGGGAGCGGAGCAGCGGAGTCTTCTTGTCCAGAGCTTCGCCGGTGTAGCTAGCAAAAGCGGTGGGAATGCAAAGGGTTGCGCCGTTGCCGTGACGCTTGATAAATGCGGGGCTGGTGGGATCCCAGGCAGTGTAGCCGCGGGCTTCGAAAGTAGAACGGATACCGCCGTTGGGGAAAGAGGATGCGTCCGGCTCGCCCACGATCAGGTTCTTGCCGCTAAACACCATAATGGCGTTGCAGCCTTCCGGTTCCAGGAAGGAGTCGTGCTTTTCGGCGGTGGAGCCAGTCAGAGGCTGGAACCAGTGGGTAAAATGAGTGGCGCCGCGGTCCATGGCCCACTTCTTCATGGCGTGGGCAACTTCGCCAGCGATGCTAGGATCCAGAGGAGCGCCCTGTTCGATGGTGGCCAGCAACTTCTTGCAAACATCCTTGGGGAGGTAGACCTTCATGGCGTTGGCGTTAAACACGTCTTCACCGTAGTAGTCCACGTTAACGGGAGCGGCAGGCATTGCCGGGGCGGTAGGGGCCTTGGCAATTTCAGCGATGGTATCCTTTCTATAGGTGCTCATAAAATTTTCCTTGTGTTTGGGCCTTGACGGTGGTCAAAACCCATTGTAGGGGGAAAATTAGGAACAAAAACGGTCCATTTCATCCAATTTTTGAGGTATTTTTTCGCAATTTTATTACATTTTTGTAAAAAAGAGCAATTATTTTACAAAAAAGTAAAATTAAACAGAAAATCTTTTGTATATTTAGAGCACATTTCTCTCCTAGAACATGCTGCGTCGGGGAGAGTACTCCTTTAAACGCTAACCTCGACGCAGCAACTTTTTATGGATTTTACCGCGCTTGAAAATTCCGCTTTTGTCGAAATTGCCGAGACTTTGCGATCGGTACGCAAGCGTGACGAACAATTAAGCCAAATCCAAAAGATTCTTTCTGACAAGTTTGACAATGCAAACGCCGCGCACCAAGAGGAATGCGACAAGATTCGAGACTTGGTCAAAGGCAAGCCCGGTGAACTCATCGGCAATACAAGCGAAATGCGCGCAGTTCGCGATCAAGTCCGACATATTGCGAACTCCATCGCGCTGGTCTTAGTCCGCGGTAATGCAGGCACTGGTAAGGAGTATGTGGCCCGAAGCATCCATCAGCTTTCAGACCGCAGGGAAAAGCCCTTCGTGATGCTGAACTGCAGCACCTTAAACGACAACAATAACGTCAACTCCTTCGAAAGCGAGCTGTTCGGATACGAACGTGGAGCCTTTACAGGCGCCACCAGCCGTCGCCTAGGCAAGGCTGAGCTCGCCTTAGGCGGCACGCTTTTTCTTGATGAAGTTGCAAGCCTCAGCGTCAACGCCCAAGTCAAGCTTTTGCAGTTTATCCAAGACGGAAAATTCAGCCGCCAGGGCAGCAACATCGTACAAAACTCCGATGTACGAATCATCGCCAGCACCGCACGAAACCTGGAGCTCATGATCCAGCAAGGCCTTTTCCGCGAAGACCTGTATTACCGTCTCAATGTATTCCAGATTCATTTGACGGAACTCGCCCAACGTAAAACAGATATTCTATTACTTGCAGATTATTTCATCGCCAAGATGAACTTAAAATACGGCAAGAAAATTCTGCGCCTCAGCTCCCCCGCCATCGACATGCTTTTGAGCTACCACTGGCCCGGAAACGTTCGCGAGCTGGAGAACTGTATCGAACACGCCTGTCTGGTAACCACCGACGTGGCAATCAGCGCCTACGACCTCCCCCCTACCCTACAGACCGATGTCACCTCAGGAACGGCTTTGCTACCCGAAGGCACCGCTCCCCTGTCCACCCTTATTGACAGCTACGAGCGCGAAATCATCAGCGAAGCCCTGCGCCGCCACAAGGGGAACATGAGTGCTGCCGGCCGTGACCTGGATTTAAGTCCCCGCGTTATGCATTACAAGGTGAACCGCCTTGGAATTGAAGTGAATAAAAACTAAATTTCGCTCAAAAGTTTTTGTGCCCTGAAAAGCCCTTTGTTTTTAAACCGCAATTCCGCGCAAAAAACAAAGGAGAGAACCCGGTGAGAATCCGGGACGGTCCCGCCGCTGTATGGGAGGACGAAACCGGCAGAATTTCAAAACCAGTGTGAGGTAACCAACCCTCATGCGAAGGAGCCGGCTGTAGGACGAATCCCAAGCCAGAAGAACTGCAAAAACACAGGTCCCGCGACTTTCGGCAAAGGGTTTACAAACCTGCAAATCGAGATTCGCGAAAGTTTGAGGTAAGATGCGAAAGACATCCAGTCCCAAAGCCGCCCTGGCGGTGTTTTTTGGTATGGTGCAGATTTTCTGCGCTCAGCCGTTTGCAAGTGACGCAAACGCTGACGTGGCGTCTATTTCCTCAAACGAAAATATCCAGGATCTTGGTTCTACAGAAATTACAGAACCGCCACCCACTCCCGCAGATGTTGCCCCCAGCTACGAAGAAATCAAGCCCGACGCCTGGGAAGGCCGCGGCCTTTCCGCAGCAGAAGTTCTTTCGGCATTGCCGGGCATTCAAAGCTACAAGCAAGGCGGCATGGGAAGTTTCCAGACCGTAAGCATTCGCGGTGTCGCCGCGCGCAACGTACTGATTTGCATTGACGGCATCCCCGTTAACGACGCCGGTGGCGGAGCCGCAGACCTTGGCGCCATCGATCTAAACAACATTGAAAAAATCGAAGTCTACAAGGACCGAGTCCCTGCACGTTTCGGAGGTTCAGGTTTAGGCGGAGCCATCAACTTCGTAACAAAATCCGCAGTACGCAAAGGCGGCCGAGTTATCGTCACCGTAGGCTCCCACAATTCTTTCGAAGGTGGTGCACAGGCAACCGCAACTCCCACAGACAGCGTACAATTTTCTGCAACCATTTCTGCCCGCCATAGCGACAACGACTACGAATTTTTAAATCGCAACGGAACCGCTTACAATAAAGACGACGACTTTATGGACAAGCGTGAAAACGCCGAGTTCACAGAATACTCTGGAAATCTGCAGTACCGCGTTCTTCATAAGGGCGGATTTTTCTCCACCGTTTCTGCCAGCGCCACACACACAGAAGCAGGCAACCCCGGACACGAAAGTTCCCAGACCAAGGTGGCCGAATTCGTTGGCGATATGGCTCAAGTCGGTTACCGTCTGGAAGCCCCCGTTCTTTTACAGTGCTTGCTGCTGGAAGCCAGCGTTTCTGGTAAATTTGAGAAGAACGTTTCTGGATCCTACTATCCTCTGGACTATATAGGCTACAGCTACCCCGACTTCATTCATTACGGTCTCGCCGGGTACCGACTGATTCCCGAACTTCTGGGAACTGTTATCCTGGACCGTTTTGAAGGCACTATCCGACTTGCTGGGAGCGCTGAGCACTGGGGCGCCCGCGGTACCATTCGCGACTTCGGCGTGGCCCGATATACAGGTTCTGTCGCCGCCAATGGAGAATTCGCATTTACCCGCTGGCTTTCACTTTTTGCAGAGGGAAACATCCTCAAGACCAATGACGAAATTGACGGAGGAAAGTTCCTGATGCCCACAGGAACGGCAATTATTTCTGATGCAGAAACCCGCGACCTAAGTTTCGCCGGAATGGTTCAGGCAAAGTTCGGTAAGAAAGACAGTTGGTTCGGAGGTAACATCAGCATTGGCAGGTACTACAGACAACCCCAGCTGATGGAGCTTTACGGAGTCTATCAAGGCGTTCTTTCAAACCCCAAGCTAAAGGATGAAACAGCCGTGCGCTTTGAAGTCGGCGGCTTTGTGCAAAGTCCTTCAAAGAAAAGTACACTGCGAGCCACTTACTTTGACAACCGCTTGGAAAACGGGATTTTCTGGACGGTCAGCACAAACGCCATGAAAGCCTTCAATGTTGACAACGCTCATATTCAAGGCATTGAGTTGGAATTGAACAGCAAACCTGTCCACTTTTTTGAAACTACAATCCGTGGTACAATCCAGGATCCAAGAGACGAAGGTAAAGTAAAAATGTACAACAGCAAACTGTTACCAGGAGAACCAGTACATAGCTACTATGTGGAAGGCAAGTTCTATTTACCCCTGCACTTTGACCTAACTTTTGATGTCAATTACCGAACTCGAATTTACACTGACCGCCTAAACAGAACAAGACAACCGCCCGTCGCCAGATACAATGCAGCACTAGGTTACGTTCCCTGGGAATCCACCCGCCTGATTTTAGGCATTACAAATATTTCTGACGAAACCTACACAAACATTTACGCCCCAAATCCCACTCCGGGCAGGGAATGGCATTTCACACTTTTACAAAAATTCTAACCTCCAAAACATTTCCCGTTCAAACCGGGAATGTCTAACCACAAAAAAAGGAAACGACATGAATCGCAAACTCCTATCACTCCTTACCGTCGCAAGCTTCGCCTTGTTTATGAGCGCTTGCGGTGGCGACGACAAAAAGAACAGCGTAGGTCCAGATATTACCTGCGAAGATACAGAAGACTGTCTCGAAGATGAAGACGAAAGTTCTTCTTCTATCGCAAAATCTTCTTCCAGCAAGAAGACCGACGCAAAGTCTTCCAGCAGCGTTAAGGAAGGCAAGGATGAAGATAAGTCTAGCTCCTCCGCCAAGGAAGACAAGGACGAAGACAAATCCAGTTCTTCTGAAGCAAAGGACGATTCTTCCTCCAGTGCAGAAGAAACTGCAGATTCCTCCAGTTCTTCTGAAGAAGTCGTTGATTCTTCCAGCTCCTCCGAAGAAGCGGCAGAAAGCAGTTCCAGCGAAGAAGTGAAGCCCATTGAATACGCAAGCACCACTCCGAATCTGGCCGACCTCGAAGTATCCGGCGACACTCTGTTCGCTGTGTTCCAGCGTGCAGACGAAAGCTACAATTTCATCCACAACGGCCTCCTAGCATTGTACAAACTGAGCGACGGAACCCTTTTGGACACCATCCAATTGACTACCAAGAACCCCTCCACCGTTAAGGTCGCAAATGGCAATGTCTATGTGGGTACACAAGGTGAATACGACGCCTTATGGAATATGCCAGCGGACGATACACGTGGTCTAGAAAAAATTGATCTAGAAAACAAAAAATCCAGCATGTTTGTTGGCGGTAGCAAACTCGGTGGAGCCGTTTATGAATTTATTGTAAACAAGGCAGATAACATTGCCTATGCATCCATTTTGAATGTGTACGGATCCAGCGCCCTCGTTGAAATCAATCTTTCCACAGGCTCCGTAAAGAAGATTACCGGCATTTCTGATGCATCTGGCTCTCTTGAATTCGACGAAATTAACAATATTCTCTACATCGGAGACCGCGACGGATACAATTATGAAGCAATTCAGGTATACAAGTACAGTGGCAGCACTTTAACACCGCTCAGCACCCCCGATGAAGAAGAAGACGAATACGAGATGCGCCAACCCTATAGTATTAAAGTCGTCGCCGGGGCACCCTACGTATTCTGGTCCGATCAATACTCTGGTGGAGGCCTTATCCTAGACTATGCCGCAGATGTTAACGACTACGGCATCCAGTTCTTCCAGGATTCCAAGCTTGCCGTTGCCAACAACGAACTGTTTGTCATGGAACGCGGAGATGCCGCATCCATCGCCAAGATCAATACCACAGACGGAAGTGTCATCTGGCAGTCCGTTGCAGTCGGCAAGAACCCCTACGACATGGTCGCTGCAAGCAGCACCACCGCATGGGTCGCCTACTACGGCTCTCCCGTTTTGGAATTGATCAACACCTCCAACGGTTCCACCGTGAAGTTGATTGACACCAAGGAATTCTGCGCAGTCAAGATTGATGGCGGCTCTGCAGAATAATAATTCCGTAGAAAAAATTGCGGGTTAGGAAAAGCAAAAAGTCCCTCGAGCAATCGGGGGACTTTATTGATTGGCGATAACATCTTTGCAGTTTTTTTACCGTAAGCTTTTGGTAGTAATTTTATAATAAGTTTTTCAAAAATCGCATTGGGTTTCGGGACGGTATTAAGAAGGGGCACTTTTTTTTGTACATTTGTACTATCTAAACATCAAACAAACACACTTGGCGGTTTAACCCGCTAAAGAAATAAACATTATGAGTCTTAAAATCGTTGTACTTGCTAAGCAAGTTCCTGACACACGAAACGTGGGTCCTGACGCCATGACGGAACAGGGCACCATCAATCGTGCTGCCTTGCCTGCAGTCTTCAATCCTGAAGACCTGAATGCATTGGAACAGGCCCTCCGCTTGAAGGACCAGTTCCCCGGTTCCACCATTTCCGTTGTGACCATGGGTCTTCCCAAGTCTGCAGAAGTCGTTCGCGAATCCCTCTATCGCGGCGCTGACGAAGGCTTTGTCGTTACCGACCGTACCCTCGGCGGTGCAGACACCCTGGCTACCAGCTACACCCTGGCTCAGGCCATCAAGAAAGTTGGCAACTACGACATTATCCTCTGCGGCCGTCAAGCTATCGATGGCGATACCGCACAGGTTGGTCCCCAGATCGCCCAGAAGCTGGGCCTCACCCAGGTGACCTACGCCGAAGAAATTCTTTCTCTCGACGAAAAGGCACGCAAGGTCGTTATCCGCCGTCTTATCGACGGTGGCGTTGAAACCGTGGAAGCACCGCTCCCGCTGGTCGTGACCGTTAACGGTTCCGCAGCTCCTTGCCGTCCCCGCAACGCAAAGCGCGTCATGAAGTACAAGAACGCAACCGCAGTTGCCGAACGTGCTCCCGAAGCCGCAGAAAAGTATGCAGCCCTTATCGCAGAAAAGCCCTACCTGGACATCGCCCAGTGGGGTGCAGCCGACATCGAGGCAGATCCTGCCCAGATCGGTAAGGCCGGTTCTCCGACCAACGTGAAGGCTGTGAAGAACATTGTGTTCAAGGCCAAGGAAAGCCGCACCCTCACCGCTAGCGATGAAGATGTGGAAGGCCTGATCAAGGAACTCTTAGAAGGAAAGATTATCGGTTAACCTATGAATAACGTATTTGTATATTGCGAAATTGAAGGGACTACCGTTAAGGACGTTTCCCTCGAACTGCTCTCCAAGGGCCGTAAGCTGGCCGACACCCTGGGTGTCCAGCTGGAATGCATTTGTGCCGCCTCTGGTATCGACGGCATCGAAAAGCAAGTTTTCCCCTACGGTGTCGACAAGGTTCATGTGTTCGACGCTGAAGGCCTGTTCCCCTACACCACCAATCCCCATGCATCTCTCGTGATCAACCTGTTCAAGGAAGAACAGCCCCAGATCTGCCTCATGGGTGCAACCGTGATTGGTCGTGACCTTGGCCCCCGCATTTCTGCCGCCACCCACAGTGGTCTGACCGCAGACTGTACCGAACTCGAAATCGACAGCTTCGAAATGAGCATCGGCGGTGTCAAGAAGTTCTACGAAAATCAGCTTTGCCAGATTCGCCCGGCTTTCGGCGGTAACATCGTTGCTACCATCGTGAACCCGGAACACCGCCCGCAGATGGCTACCGTCCGCGAAGGCGTGATGAAGAAGGAAATCAAGGACGTAAACTACAAGGGCGAAGTCGTAAAGCACGACGTTGCCAAGTACGTTCCCGAAGCTGAATACGTGGTGAAGGTTCTGGAACGCCACGTTGAAGCCGCCAAGAACAACCTGAAGAGCGCACCCATCGTGGTCGCCGGTGGTTACGGCATGGGCTCCAAGGAAAACTTCGACATGCTGTTCGAACTGGCCAAGGAACTCCACGGCGAAGTGGGTGCAAGCCGCGCTGCAATCGACGCAGGCTTCGTTGCCGACCATGACCGTCAGATCGGTCAGACCGGTCTCACCGTTCGCCCCAAGGTTTACATTGCTTGCGGTATTTCCGGCCAGATCCAGCACATCGCTGGCATGCAGGATTCCGGCATTATCATTTCCGTGAACAATGATCCGGACGCTCCGATCAATGCAATCGCCGACTACGTCATCAACGGCAACGTTGAAGAAGTCGTTCCCAAGTTGATCAAGTACTACAAGGCAAACAACAAGTAGGTGAAGCTCTATGGCAAATTTCTATACCGACCATCCGGAGATTAAGTTCAATCTCGAAAGCAGCCCCTTGATGAACCGCATTGTGGAACTCAGGGAAAATGGCTTTGCTAATGAAGAAAAGTCCGATTACGCTCCGGCCGACTACGCCGACGCAATCGATAATTACAACAAGGTTTGCGAACTGGCTGGCGACATCGTTTCCAACGTGATCGCTCCCAACGCAGAAGCAGTTGATGCAGAAGGTCCTCATTGCGAAAACGGCCGCGTCCGCTACGCAAGCAAGACTTACGAAAACCTGGAAGCTACCGTAAAGGCTGGCCTTTGCGGCGTTACCATGCCCCGTCGTTTCGGTGGCCTGAACTTCCCCGTGACTGCTTACACCGCCATTAACGAAATGATCGCTGCCGGCGACGCAGGTTTCGAAAACATCTGGTCTCTCCAGGACTGTATCGAAACCTTGTACGAATTCGGCGATGAAGATCAGCGTTCCCGTTTCGTGCCCCGCATCTGCGCCGGCGAAACCATGTCCATGGACTTGACTGAACCCGATGCCGGTTCCGACCTGCAGCGCGTTATGCTGAAGGCAACCTACAGCGAAGAAGACAAGTGCTGGTACCTGAACGGTGTGAAGCGCTTCATCACCAACGGTGACTCCGACATTCACCTGGTCCTCGCCCGCTCTGAAGAAGGCACCAAGGATGGCCGCGGTCTTTCCATGTTCATCTACGACAAGCGCGACGGTGGCGTCGATGTTCGTCGTATCGAAAACAAGATGGGTATCCACGGTTCTCCGACCTGCGAACTGGTCTACAAGAATGCCAAGGCAGAACTCTGCGGCCGTCGCAAGTTCGGTCTCATCAAGTACGTGATGGCCCTCATGAACGGCGCACGCCTCGGTATCGCTGCACAGGCAGTGGGTATCAGCCAGGCTTCCTACGACGAAGCCCTCGCCTACGCCAAGGACCGTAAGCAGTTCAACCAGGCTATCATCAACTTCCCCGGCGTCTACGAAATGCTTTCCAACATGAAGGCTCGCCTGGACGCTGGCCGCGCCCTCCTTTACCAGACAGCTCGCTACGTCGACATCTACAAGTCTCTTGAAGATATCGAACGCACCCGCAAGCTTACCGACGAAGAAAAGGCTGAACTGAAGCTGTACAACAAGTTGGCATCTGCCGGCACTCCGCTCACCAAGGGCATGAACGCCGAATACTCCAACATCAACAGCTACGACAGCATCCAGGTTCACGGTGGTTCCGGCTACATGCTGGAATACGCTTGCCAGCGCCTCTACCGCGACGCTCGTATTACCTCCATCTACGAAGGTACTACCCAGCTCCAGGTTGTCGCCGCCCTTCCGCACATCACCACCGGCACCTACACTTCCATGCTCGACGAACTGGAAGCAGCCGCTGTTGCACCGGAATTCGAAAGCCTCAAGGCCCGCGCAAAGGCTATGGACGACAAGTTCAAGGCAGCCATCGACTACGTCAAGGCCGCTGAAAACAACGAGTTCCTGGACCTCTGCAGCCGCCGCCTGTACGAAATGGCCGGTAACTGCGTCATGGCACAGCTCCTTATCCGCGACGCTTCTGCAAACGCAGAACTGTTCGGCAAGAGCGCCAAGGTTTACCTGAACCTTGCTGAAGCAGAAGTGATGAAGCACTCCAACTTCATCATGAACCTGACTGCAGAACAGATCGCTGATTATAAAGCTTAGTGATTAGTGGTTAGTGGCTAGTGGTTATAAACGAAACTTGGTACTTTAGCACCTTAGTTGAGTTATTTAATCGCCGGCTACGCCGCTTGACCTAGAACCTCGCGCGGACTAGCGCCACGCAGGACTCCGCGAAAGTGTCATCCCAGCCTTGTGCCGGGATAAAAGACCTCGACTCGAATGAGTCGGGGTCTTTTTTGTGCAAACTGCGAATCACAAACCTACTACAATTATTTATATTTGTAGTAGGTTTGTACAATGAAAAAAGAAAAGTTCTTTACAACAAACATGGTCTGTGCAGAAAGTCGGGCGGAATATTATGCAACGCTCCAAAAAGTTCAGGAGGGAACTCTTGTGCGAGTGAAAAGAGGCGTATTCGCAAAACCCGACGACCTGGCCAACGTCATGGTCGATATCGAGAAAATAATTCCCGGAGGAATTCTCTGTATGTATTCGGCATGGTCCTACTACGGACTAACAACTCAAGTTCCTCAGCAATACAATGTCGCTATCAAAAGGGGTCGGAAAGTGACGCTCCCGCAATACCCCTCATTTTCCGTCCACAATCTAACAGATTCCGTCCTTGACACAGGTGTAACAAGCGCGACAATTTCTGGGTACGAGGTGAAAATTTTCGACATAGAAAAATCTGTCTGCGACGCCGTTAAGTTTAGGAATAAAATCGGATTGGATGTTTGCACCGAAATCGTAAAGAACTACCTAAAGCGCAAAGACCGCAACATTTCCAAGCTTATGAATTACGCCAAAACACTACGCGTAAGCAAAATTCTGGAAATGTATATAACCATGGGGACATAGTGAATACGAAGAATCTGGGACATTCCATTCGTGAGAAATTGCTCAACATCGCAAAATCGCAAAACACAGATTACCAGGTCATCTTGATTCGGTATTTCCATGAACGTTTCCTATTCAGGCTCTCCCAAAGCAAATACCGTGAACTTTTCTGCTTAAAGGGAGGCGCGTTACTTTACGCATACGAAAAGTTCTTGGCAAGGCCCACCATGGATGTAGATTTTCGTGCGGATAAAATCAATAACGATATAAACATTATTTGCGAGGCTGTGGGAGAAATTTGCAAAATAGCCTGCCCGGAAGACGGTGTTGTTTTTGACGACAAGAATATAACTAGCGAAGTCATCACGGAATTCAAGGATTATCACGGAGTCAGAATTCATCTAAACGCGAAGCTGCAATCGATCTGATTATTCCGGCGTACTTTGAGCCACCTTTCCGGAAAATACGGAGCCACCCTTCCGGAGGCAGAGAGCCACCCACAAAATATCATGAAAACTCTATAATGCAAAAGTCCACGACAATGAATGCCGCGGGCTTTTTACATGGAGGTCTCATGACCAAATATCGCGAAATACTCCGGCTGAAGCATCTAGGCTTCAGCGAGCGTAATATCGCAAGGAATGCGGGAGTATCCCGCAATACAGTGAAGCGAGTCGCACAGGCCGCTCTAGCCAACAATATCGACTGGAATGCTGCCGAGCAGATGGATGATGCGGCAATAGAGAGTCGGCTCTTCCCGAATCGGAAAACATCGGAGCCAGCCCATACCATAGACTTCGAATATATCCGCAAGGAGCTGATGCGCAACGGCGTCACCAAGAAGCTCCTGTGGACGGAATACTGCGAGAGCTGCAGGCTGTGCAACCGGGAACCGCTAATGTACTCCCAGTTCTGTTACTACATCCAGCAGGAGGAGCAAAAACGCAGGGCTACCATGCACATCCCACGACGTCCTGCAGAAACAGTGGAAGTGGACTGGGCCGGCGACCCGGCCCACATAATAGACCCCGACACCGGAGAACTCCTGAACGCCTACCTGTTCGTCGCCACGCTTCCGTACAGCCAGTACACCTACGTGGAGGCGTTCCTTGACGAAAAGACAAGGAACTGGATCAGGGCCCATGTGCACATGTACGAGTTCTTCGGAGGAGTGGCGACGATGCTCGTCCCGGACAACTGCACAACGGCAGTGAACCACGCTCGCAGCGACTGGTACACATCCGCCCTGAACCGAACCTACGGCGAGATGGCGGAACACTATGGCACTGCGGTAGTCCCGGCAAGGGTGAGGCACCCGAAGGACAAGGCCAGCGTAGAGGGGAACGTAGGCAAGATATCCTCGTGGATAACGGCTGCCCTCCGTAACGAGGAGTTCTTCTCACTTGCGGAACTCAATGCAGCCATAAGGAACCGTCTCGACCAGTTCAACGCGAGGCCGTTCCAGAAGAAGGAATGCAGCAGGCAGGAACTCTTCGAGAGCGAAGAACGTCCACAGCTAAGGCCCCTGCCCGCCACACCCTTCGAGGTTGCGGAATGGAAGACTTCCACCGTCCAGTTCAACTACCACATCGCCCTGGATGGCATGTACTACTCCGTCCCCTACCAGTATATAAAAAAACAGGTGGAGTCGCGGCTGACCGACACCATGGTGGAGGTGTATTACGAGCATGAGCGAATCGCCAGCCATGCAAGGCTTTGCGGAAGGCCGAACCAATACTCCACGGTGAAATCCCATATGCCGGACAGCCACCGGGAATACCTGGAATGGGACGGGGACCGGTTCCGCCGTTGGGCTACCGGAGTGGGAGAAAAGACTGCCTCTGTGATAAACTCCCTGCTGTCGGGAAGCGTTGCCGAACAGCAAGCCTACAGGGCCTGCATGGGCGTTCTGAAACTAGGCAAGCGTTACGGCAACGCGATGCTGGAATGGGCCTGCGAAAGAGCCTTGCGATACGCAAGCAGGCCAAGCTACAAGAACATCCGAGACCTGCTGGCGTGCGGAAGTGAAAGGCCGCTGGCAAGGCCCGTCGAAGAAAAGGAAACCCGTCGTGGAATCACCCGCGGAGCCAGGAACTACGGAGGACACAAGTGAACAACAGCAGTACAATCGACAAGTTGATAGAGATGCGCATGACCACCATGTCGGACATGTTCGTCAACCAGCAAAAGGACCCGAACATGGCGGGAATCCCCTTCGAAGAACGCTTCGGCATGCTGGTCGATGCCGAATACGCCAGCCGCAAGAGCCACGCCCTGGAGCGCCTGGTAAAGAGAGCAGAACTGGAACAGAATGACGCCAGCATAGCCGCGCTGGACTATCACTCCGGACGCAAGCTGAACAAGGCTCTCATCCAGAAACTGGCCAGCTGCGAATACATATCACAGTACAGGAACATCTTCATCACCGGAGCAACAGGCTGCGGGAAGACATATCTCGCATGTGCCTTCGGGATGGAGGCCTGCAAGCGGTTCTATTCCGTAAAGTTCACGAGGTTGCCCGACCTTCTGATAGACCTGTCGGCCGCGGAGGATCGGCATACGCTTGAAAACTCCCTGCAGAAATACACCAAGCCCACGCTCCTAATCATCGATGAATGGCTCCTGTTCAAGTTGCGGGAAAACGAGGCTAGGTTGCTCCTGGAGGTGATCCACAAGAGACGCAGGAAGTCTTCGACCATATTCTGTTCGCAGTTCGAGGAGAAGGACTGGTATGACCAGATATGCGAAGGTGAAAGTACGCTTGCGGATGCTATAATGGACCGGATATCCTTCGACTCCTACAAGATAAACATCGAGTACGTCGACAAGTCCGTTGACAAATCCATGCGAGAAGTGTATGGGTTGAACCCTTCTGAAGCACAATAACCCTAAAACAGGTGGCTCCGTCAGACCGGACTAGTGGCTCTCACTTCTCCGGACTGGCGGCTCCGCCGCTCCGGAATAATCAGGAAAAATGAAAATTGCACCAGCTACAGATCAGTATGACTTGCCGGAATATCTTTCGCTGCAGTTCGTGTATCTTCACGGAATGTTAGAGGAAAAATTTGGAACAGACCTTTGCCTTGTTCAGGCGGGGATTGTTCCGCCTATGGGAATAAGTGTTGTTGAGGTTGAAGGCGTTGAAGAGCCGTGTATCGCATTCCTTTGGCGCTATGAAACATCAAAAGTCGAATGCATTAAAGATGGGCAAGGTCGTGATGCATTGTGGAATGGATATCGAGGATTGATTGTTGCCCAAAGTGACCGAAAACATATGCATGAAGCTTTGGACAAGTTTATTGAAAAGGCGTTGGTTATATGACCCTTTGAAATGACTTTTCGTGAATTTTGAAAAAGCTATACACTGTGTAACGAATTAACCAAAAAACTTTTTCATTTTGAGGAATAAAATGGAAAGCAATCCTTTTGGAGATATGTTTAACGAAATTTGGGGTAACACAAACCCGATTGATGAAATTGATAAGAAAATGAAGGAAAAAGACGCAGAGATTGAACGCCTTAAAAATCTGATTTTACGTTGCCCTAAATGCGGCTGTAAACTAAGAATTCCGAGATAATGATATGAAAATAAGGAAATATCTTGAAATGTACCCCAAAAAAGGGTATATTTATGTATGAAGTTCGAATAACAAAAAATGCGCAAAAAGGAGTAGCAAATTTGAGTCATATTGATAAGACTCGATTGAATGCTCTTATTGCGTCATTAAAAGCTTCAGGTCCCGTCCAGCCTAATTTTAAGAATTATTCAAAACTTGGTGATAATAAATATCATTGCCATTTATCTTACCATTGGGTTGCGTGTTGGTCTTGTCAGGAAAATGTTTTAACGATAGAGGTCTATTATGTTGGCAGTCGTGAAAAAGCCCCATATTGAAGTTCGAGCTCGTCGAATTCCTAAGGCTATCATTGTTTTCTTGCAAGATATGTATAAGCCAGAAAATGTTGTAATTAAGGACGATGAGTCTGATTCCTGGGAAGATACGGACTTGTTTAAAAATCGTTTCGCGGAATCAACTCCCGGTGAAATGATTTTCGCCAGTCGTGATATGCGCGGCTGGTCTCAAGCTGCACTGGCAGAGAAACTTGGCAAGTCTCCACACTATGTTTCGGATCTTGAAAACGGGCGTCGGGCGGTGTCCAAGAAAATGGCTGTTGCGCTTGGCAAGGTTTTTGAATGCGACCCGTCAATATTCTTTGAATTTTGATCATTTTGTTGGCGTCAACAAAATGATTCGCTTTACCCAATTGTGAATACAGTGTGTTCACAATTGAACTCAAATTCAAGCAGTATTGCTTGGCCAGGATTATGAAGGTGGGCTTATGAAAATGCCCAAAGGCTTTAAGCTGGTCGATGATTTTCCTTCAAAGGAAAAAATTGAAGAACTAGAAAACGGTACTTCTGTAATGGAGCCTGTGACCATAATTACTGGCGGTGATGAATCGGAGACTTTTGAAGAATCGATAACACGCATCAAAAAGCCTATTGCTGATCCCAAAGATACGCTCAATTCTGCAAAATTACCCTAGAAGGTAAAAATAAATCATTTAGAATTAGTAAAAAGTGCAACAAACTGTTGCATTTTTCCTTTTTTCTATCTGCTTTCCTGAATCACTACTTTGCCACTGCTGCTTTCTTTGATGACGATGCCTGAGGGGGCTACGACGAAAACTGAATGGGTATATGTTAAAAAATAAAGCATAAATCATATAAAAAGGCTATATTTCTTAATATGTCAAATCATATCGCAATTTTCATTGATGCAGAGAACTTGACCAATTGGATCAAGAATGATGGTGTTCAGTCTTTGATGGAAGATTTGCTTCCTTTAGGGCAGATTGTCGTGCGTAAGGCTTATGGTAAATGGTCTACGCCTAACCTGATTCCCTTGCAGTCTGCGCTTAATGAGAATGGATTTGAACTGATCCACACATTTCACCCGGTGAGTGGAAAGAACTCAACGGACATCAAGATGACCGTAGACACTATGGAAGTCGCCTTGGATTCCCAGGTTCAGTGGATAGTGCTGGCGACTGGTGATTCTGACTTTTCTCCATTGTTCCGAAAGCTTCGTGAGCAGGGCAAGGAAGTGATTGGTGTTGGGCCCAAGTCTCCCTTGAGCGAATGTGTCAAGAATTCTTGCTCTCGATATATTTATACGGATGATTCTTCTGCGGAATCCGACGAAGATGTTGAAACTGCTGCATTGACTCGAGTCTCTGAAAAGATTGATTTTATGGAGATTTTGAGTGACATATTACAAAAGGAAGATGGTCCTATTCACCTAGGATCCTTAAAATCCAGGATTTTGCAGGTTGATAACGCCTTTAGTGAAAAACGCCTTGGCTTTAAGACTTTTAAGGACTTTGTACACTCCGCTGATTTTACGAGTGTAACCGATGATGGAAACGGGACGATTCTTGTTTCCTACGATCAAAAGCAAATGGAAGTAACCGGGGATGTACAACTTGTTTTAGCGAAAATCTTGAAGAAAAAAGGTATGGATCTTTTCTCTAAGGGTATGATTCGCAAAGTTTACCGATTTGCTTGCGATAAAACATCTAAAGCTCCCAAGATTAGGTCAGAACTGGTTCATGAATTGCTTGCGAAAAACATTCCAAATACAACTAGTGGGATAATCAATAGGGCATTTGACATTTTCTTCAAAGCCAAACTCGTTACTTGCAGTAAAGTGGGTGATGATACGGTATGGAAAATCAATAATACAGATCAGTATTGGAAAATGATTGATAAAGCTATTATTGAGCGTCTATCTGCAGGTGTCAAGGAAGAAAAAATAAAAGTCAATACTGCAGATGTTGTTTCTCTCTTGTATGGTAAGTATCCTGAAGGTGAAGCTGAAAAATTGATAAATTTAAAGTTCAGCAACTAGAATTTTTTAGAAATACTTTCTATTCATCGCTTCAAGCAATTCCACGTTAAGAGTATTATCTAAATCGGGAATCACGCTGTCAATGGAACAATAGGGGCAAAGCGCAGTGTCTTCGCCATCATCAGTCCACTCTGAGATTTCAGACGGAGCGAACAATCGTTTACAATAGAAACATCCACATTGAGTTGCTGAGGACAAAACGTCCCTGTTCCTAAAGCTGAGCTTATAAAGTTCATCGAAATTCATGTAAAGTAATATAGTTTTTTTGCAAAAAATGTCATACAACCATTTTCCCGGCATGGGGAATATGGTTTATTCTCGATCCCACAGTTTCTCTTCGTCGTAAACGATATTCTCGTCTGCGGCAATGCCTATGCAACCAAGATTTACCATCTTGGCGATAACGCATGCAGTGGTGCGTGGGTCCTGAAAACACCGTCCAAACTTTTCGTCTATGTAGTCGCGCAGTTCCCTTACGTTTCCGGGGCGCAGGTCGCAATCTTTTAGACTCAACCTCACTGCGTCTACTCCCGCGCCAAATTCCTCGCCGCAGAATCCCGGATAGAATCCATTCTTTATGTATTTCTCGATTTCCTGCATATAGCCTCGCTTTTGTACAAATATATCCTTATGGAATGACAAATGCAGTCAAACGCCGCAGATGTCGCCCGCAAGGCGACGTACTTTGTTCGATTTTAAAAGTTCTTTCCAAAGATTTTCCACGCAGTGAGTGGACAATCTCATATGGAGTTGCTCTCTTAAACGCATTTCAGAACGTTGCTGTTTTTTTGATAATCAAAGTACTTGAAATTACTCTTGCATTTGCATATATTTCATTCCGTAGATCATCACTCCTTGCGACAGTCGACATAGGCTTGCAAAAGTCCGTACGTGCATTCGCGGCAAGGTTCATTAACCATCTGGTTGATGTTGTTGGATAGCTGGCAGGAACACGACCTGCTCATTATGTAAGCCGGAGAATACCTCCGCCAACAGCAAAACTAGAACATCTTCATAATCAAAAGTATGCTATCGATCATCTTCCCGGCGTGGGGAAAAGATGTTCTTTGCCGTTGTGGTTCTGCGGAATCACGACATAGGAGATTATTATGGTAAAAAAGGTTGTTGGCGTGAGCCGCGCTGTTTTTCCAAAATGTGAAACGCTGTCTCACAAATTGACTTGGAGTCATTAGCGAGGAGGGCAAGATGGATAAGGTCAGTCCGATTTACAATAACATTGTTCAGCAGATCAAGTCTGCTATTCTTGAGACCCGGACTGAGGGGATTTTCGGCATCAAATATCAAAAAAATGAGACTATTTTATGAAGCATGGCAAACGACTTTAAATCGTTCGCCAACGGCGAACGAATTGAAATGTGTCAAAAATGATGAAAAATCGCCAATTATACCCATTCACGCCCTTATAAACTTAAATCACCAGCCAGTGGCGGGCGATTTGGATTTCACGGAGTTTCTGTCTTTGAGTTTTACACACCACATAGAAATTCTACTGAAAACAGATTCCTTGGAAGAGCGTTCTTTTTACATCCACCAGGCCGTTTTGAATCATTGGGACAAGTACACCCTGCGGGAAAATCTTAAGGCGGACCTGTTTCATCACCAGGGGCAGATGTCCAACAATTTCGCACTGACGCTCCCGAAAACGCTCCATGCGCAAAAGGCCATTTCGATGTTCAAGGACGAGTATCTCCTGGATTTTATCAATGTGGAGGAACTGGGGGAGCGCAACCCGCAAGATATTGACGAACGCGTGGTTGAAAACGCCATTGTCCAGAATGTCAAGAATTTCATTTTGACCTTCGGCAAGGATTTTACGTATGTGGGCAATCAGGTTCATATCGAAAAATTTGAACACGACATGTGGGTGGATTTGCTCTTTTTCAATCGCGAATTGCGCAGCCTTGTCGTTGTCGAACTTAAGACGGGCGAGTTTAAGCCGTCTTATTTAGGCCAGCTGGCTGCTTACATGCGGGTGTTGAATGATGACGAACGCAAGTCTACTGAGAATCCTGTAATTGGCATAATACTTTGTCAAAATGCCGACAAACCCTTTGTGGAATACTTGCTTCAGGATTATAACCAGCCCATGGGTGTAGCCACCTACAAGGCGATGCCTGAAAAACTTAAATCAGTCCTACCCGACGAAAAACTGCTCCTGGAGGCAATGCGTAAGTAGACCATTTTGCCGATGTTGGCAAAATGGTTACTATATTGACATTCTTTACTCTTTTGCATATAGATAGCTGGCAGGAGACGCAGCCTGCTCGAGAGCGTAAGTTCGCCACAAGGTGGAATTGCGCCAGGTAACGCCGGGCGGACAGCACTTGGCAACTTTGTTGCCTTAGTGCGCATGGTCCCCGTATGGGGAGGAAGGCCCCCGCCAACAACAAAACTAGAACATCTTCATAATCAAAAGTATGCTATCGATCATTTTGCCGGCGTTGGCAAAATGATGTTCTTTGCCGTTGTGGTTTTGCAGAATCACGACATAGGAGATTATTATGGTAAAAAAGGTTGTTGGCGTGGGCAGCGCTGAATTTTATGTACGATTTCCAAAATTCCAGACAGTGTCTGGAAAATTGAGCTGGAGCCACTATACCGAAATTTTGAAGTCCGATTCAGAACTTGAAATTGGCTTTTACGGTTTTTCCAATTTTGTCACTAAAGTGTCAAAAATAAATGGTACTTTTCTCTACGAACAAGGAGAATACCATGAAAAAGATTCTGTTTCTAATGGTCCTGTCGGCGGTCTTTGCCTTTGCCGGCTGTAAAAAGACAGTTGTCCAAAGCCTCGATAGGGCAGGAGTTAAACCTGGTAGCGGAATTGCGGCCATGCTCGGTAGTGGCAATGTCGAATACGAAACCTATGGCGATTCTGTGTACTTCAGGTCCGGAAACGAATACCAGATATTTGTTCCTAAAAAGAACGGAACTCTTTTCTATTACAAGCACCAGAAGAAGAATGGCGAATCCTACGAGTGCTTTATGGAAAGTTCCGAATGTGTCACCAAGGATGAACTTGGCGTGATTTACGATAGAGAGCATTTCGGATACGATCTTCGGAAAAATCAGAATCTTCTCGAGGTCAAGCTCCAAGGCCTATACAAGAAGGCCAAGGCCGGGTGCAAGGAATAGTTCTTTTATTCCCTGTTCCGAATGTCGTCGAGGATGTTAAATTTCGAAAATTCAAACGCTTGAAAATCCATTAATAATTGCATATATTCATTCTATAATTCATCACTCCCTGCGACAGTCGACATAGACTTGCAAAAGTCCGTACGTGCATTCGCGGCAGGGTTCATCAACCCTCGCCAACAGCAAAATCTTCCATAGAAATATACCCTAAGACAAGGAGCGACTACATGACATTCAAGGATATGCTTGAAGATGAACGTGACGAAGGTCGCGCTGAAGGGCGAGTTGAAGGGGCGAAAGCCAAGGCCTGTGAAATGGCGAAGGCTTTAGTTGCACAGGGAAAACTATCTGTTTCTGAAATTGCTGTAGTTTCCGGTCTCTCTGAAGACAAAATCAGGAAGCTTTAAATTTAATCCGCCAACAAAATCATCGGAACATCACAAAAAAAATCCTCGAAAGTGATTCCGGGGATTCTTTGTTTATGAAATGTTTTTTCTTGTCTTCTATGAAGTGATTTATTGAATCACTTCCACTTTCGGAGTTCACGGTTGGCACGGTCTATCATTTCCATGTCGCGGCGCATCTGTTCTTTGCGACCAGCTTCGGCAAGTTTGTTCATGCAACCTGAGATTCCGCCATTGCGTTCAACGGTCCTTGAAATTGCACCAAAAGCACCCTTTGCCATTTTTTCGAACATACCCATAATAATCTCCTTGAAAAGGTTCCAAAAAGAAAATACTCAAGGCTTCAAGTTTTTTTTTGAAAAAAGATAGAATAGACTCTCTAGATAAAAATACTCCAGATAAGAATACTCAATTTATAGAGAACGAGAAGTTTTCCGAAACACTTAAGTTTATATTAGATGTATGTTTTTCAATGATGCCAAAAAGGAAGCAATTCGTAAGCTCAAGAATATTGAGGACGAATATGGACAAATTGCAAGGGATGCTAATAAAAGCGCCTTGTCTCTGTATCAGGAACGAAAGCTGGCAGCTTCCGCGATTTTGCGGGTGCAAGATTACGTCAACAAACTGGCTAATTCCCCAAAGAAATTCCTGCACGACGTAGAGCAGGTGGTATTGGAAATCCAGGATTTCCGCGATGCTGTTAAAATTGAGGAGGAAAATGCCTCCAACAACATCAAAGGAATGGGTGCTGCCATGGGTGGTGTCATGGCTGGTGGCGCTATTGCTGCCGCGGGGCCTACCGCTGCCATGGCCTTTGCCACTGCGTTCGGTACTGCGTCTACAGGTGCGGCCATTTCTGGCTTGACAGGTGCCGCAGCAACTAACGCAGCTCTCGCCTGGTTGGGTGGTGGTGCTATTGCCGCAGGTGGTGGTGGCATGGCTGCCGGAAATGCGTTCCTTGCCTTGGCGGGTCCAGTAGGCTGGGGAATTGCGGGAGCGCTTGCCCTTGGGGGCGGGCTGTTTGCAACGTTCAAGAATAAGGCCGCTGCGGAGGAAGCTGACAAGTGTCGCAGAGAGGTGAAAAAGAAAATTGCTGTTCTACGTCCCAAGCTTACGGAATTGCAAAGACTGGAAGCCAGTACCAAGAACCTAAAGGTCTCCTTGGATATTGCGACCTTCTTGACTTTCCCTGAGGATTATCGTAAATTTAATGAATCCCAGAAGGCAAGCTTGGCCTCACTTGTCAATAATACCAAGGCGATGGGCAATTTGATCAATGAAAGGATCTCCTAAGAACAGAAAATCCTCAAACGGGGCTGTGGAAGGTCAACTTTCCGCGGCCTTTGTTTTGCAAGGTCTTGAGCAGAAAGCTCAGGAACAGATGGCCGTCTATTCGGCAGTACAGCTTTCTGCTGTACAGAGTTCACAGAACGCCCAAAATGCCTTTAATGCGGCTGTTGACGAAATTGAAAAAATACGAGACTTTGTTTCCCCGGGGAACCTGGCCCATGTTCTTGGCCGTGAATCTACAAAGCACGGTGAAATTGCGGAACAAGTGGAAGTGGGGGTGACCAACGCATTCCAGGTCATCAAGGGTTTACCTAAGGTCGCTAATGTAGAATCAGTTCCCCGAACCGGTCCCGTGGATTACGATATCCATGGCACTCCCATTCAATCTAAATTTTATAACGGTTCAAAAAATACCCTGGAACACGGGGTTCTGGAACATCTGGAAAAATATCCCAAGTTTACTACGGATGCATCTCTGTATGGGTATCCGGACAAGGCTGGCTTTTACCACGTTCCAAAAGATCAGTACGAACAGCTTCTGTCTGTAAAGAATGGCGGATCCATTGCAGGTATGAAAGATTCCACCGTGGAGGGACTCCGTAAATCCATTCAGGAATTGGAACAGAAAACAGGCAAGGACTTTAGCGAAGTCGTAAAACCAAGCTTGTCCAACTACGATGATGTGAAAATTCACAACATTGGAAAAACTCTGGACGACCACGAAGAATCCCTCAAGAGGATCAACCGGGAACAGCTGGATTCTATCGAGGAAAAACGAAAAGCGGATATGGTTAAGGCCGATCATGTGACCGATGCCTCCTGGGCAGAAGCCGCAAAGGCCTCCGCAGTTTCTGCCGCTATCATGGGTGTTACCTCGGCCGGCATTCGAGTGTACTCCAAGATTAAGGAAGGAAAGAAAATAGGCTCCTTCACCTTGGAAGACTGGAAAGACGTGGGCATAGACTTTGCCAAGGGTGCCGGGAAGGGTGGAATCACCGGAGCCGGAATTTACGGACTTACGAAATTAGGTGGATACCCTGCTCCATTTGCAGGAGCTATGGTAAGTGGGCCCGTTGGATTGGCTTCGCTTGCGATTGATTACAAGAACGGAAAGATAAACCGCTCCGATTTTGCAGACGCCGCCTGTGCCTTAAGCGTAGAAACTGGATTGACGGCTGTAGGAACTGCCATCGGCCAGGCACTCATTCCTATTCCCGTTCTTGGGGGGATTATCGGTACCGCCGTAACCAAGTCCGCTTTGGAAATCACGAAATACATCATGGGCAATCAGGAAAAGGAACTTATTGCCAAGATGGAGCGTGATTATATGACCCTCTGCAAAAAACTGGACGCAGAAGAGGCCGCTCTCCTTAAGCAAATTAATGACTACTACGACAAGTTAGGCGGCCTCATCGCAGGCTCCATGAACCTGGATGTAAACATTCGCCTGAAAAACAGCATCGAGCTGGCTCGTTATGTTAAAGTTCCCGAAAAAGAAATCATACACAATAATCGGGAACTAGACGATTTCATGTTGGGATGATTAGACAATATAGGTTATGACGCAGAAAAAGGGTAGGGAAGGTCACGTTCCATTTTTTCTATATTCCCGGCCATGGATACAGAAGATAGAATTGCGCTGATTATTGACTGCGATAACGCCTGTGCCGAGGCAATCGACGGCATTATGGAAGAGCTCTCCAAGTATGGCGAGACCAGCATCCGCAGGGCCTATGGCAACTGGGAGGTCAATAGCACATGGAAGACTGTGCTTCACCCCTTTGCTATCCAGCCGGTGCAGCAGTTCCCCTATACCAAGGGCAAGAACGCAACAGACCTGGCCATGACTATCGACGTCATGGATATGCTCTATACCGAAAATATCGACGTATTCGCTATCGTCAGCAGCGATTCCGACTTTACGCCCCTGGCCATGAAGCTTCGTGCCAAGGGCAAGATGGTCATCGGCTTTGGCGAAGAAAAGACCCCTTCTGCCTTCATTTACGCCTGCAACCTCTTCGTGTTCACCGACAAGTTCAGGGGTATTTCCGAGATGTCCGGGGTGGGGGAGCAGGCAAGCAGCTCCGAACGCTACGACAAGAACATGCTTCGCTGCGATACCCGCCTCATGAACGCCATCCGCAAGGCCATTACCGAATGCCAGGGTGACGACGGCTGGTCTTTGGCCGCCACTGTCTCCCAGATCATTACCCGCCAGATCTCCCATTCCCCCAAGAATTTCGGTTACGCCACCTGGCCAAAGCTGATCCACGCCACCGAATACTTTGAGGAAGGCAAGACCAGCAAGGACCAGCCCGCCTTCAAGCTGAAGAAGTAACTTGTTGATAATCAACGAGTTACGTTAATGTTTTTTACAATTATTTAACATAAGTGGGTGTGTTTTTTTCTATCTTTGAGTCCGAAGGTAGAATAATGAAGAAATTCCTCTTTGCATGTATGGCTCTGGTCGCATTTGCCTCCGCTGGCAAGTACGATTTTCATGGTGCTGGCTGCACAATCAGGTACGATTCTCATTCCAGGGTCTTTGACTTTGACAATACCTGCTTCCATAATGCGAGTTTGTTCCGACTTTCTTGCACGGCAGGTAACCATCCCCATGGTCTCAACAACGTCACCTTTATTTTCTACAGCAATAAGGAAGTCCGCATTTACGCAACCGACGTAGACCACAACAAGATCGACTATTCCTCCGGAAACTTCGCCCGCGACCTGGAATACGACGCCTTTACCCATTGCGAAATGTCCTACAACGTTTCTTTCCGCGAAGTCTGGCATCGTGATCGCGACCGCGATCGCCCCCGCCGCTAGAAATTGCAAATCACAAACCACCCCTAAGAGGGGTGGTTTGATCTACCCCTAGAAGGGGTTATTACTGCCAGCGCCTTAATGACGCTGGCTTTCTCTTCGTTCAAGCCATTGTGGACTGATTACCGGCCACCCTTGAAAGGGTCGGTG
>JAZLKF010000048.1:0-33810 GCA_045597525.1 Fibrobacter sp.
CACGCCACCAGCGTTCGTTCTGAGCCAGGATCAAACTCTTCATTAATTTTTCAAAGTCTTGGTCCTGTAATCACGTTCGTATCATTGACTTCTTAGAAATTTTCTAAGGTCCGTCACTAAGCACATCTCCGATTCCTTCAAACTGCTCGGTAGTCTCTCGGACTGCCGCCTTCGAGTTCAGCGTTCGTTTCTAGTGTTTCAGCCGTCCCTCTCAGGAACGACGCCAATTATAGAATTTTCCAGAACCTTTGCAAGGGGTGTTTTTCACTTTTTTTCGCTTTTTTTGACGTTTTTTGCAAAAAACGGAAAAGAAACGACTCATTCGCAGGCAATCCCACTAGCAGTTCACAAACTATTCACAACTTTTTTCAAATATCCCACAAAAAATCTTCGTAACACGTTCATTTTTAACGAGTTACGGAAGACACAACCTGGTCAAAGGCCGCTTTTTCGGCACTCAGGTCAACGGAAACAGACTCAACCTGCCATCTAAACCACGTCAACTGACGTTTTGCGTAGTTTCGAGTCTTCTTTTTTACATCCTCTACAATACTATTAATGTCAGATTGGCTTTTCGCTTGCAATAATTCCCTATAACCAAGGCTTTGCCATGCAGGCGCATCTAGAGGAACAGTCTTCGCCAGGCTATGGACTTCGTCAATCCAACCGTCTCGAATCATTTGATCTACACGCGTATCGATTCTTTTGTACAAAATATCACGATCACGTTGAAGCCAGAAAATCGGCAGCTTACCAATACCGCCCTGTCGATCTTTCTGAAGATCCGACAACTTTTGGTTTGTGGCCTTGAACACCTCAAGTATTCTGCAAATGCGCTGAACATTGTTCGGTTCCACCTTTTCCATGGCTTCAGGATCAACCTTGCGAGCCATTTCGTATAAATAGGCGCCGCCTTTGTCAATGAGAGTTTGTTCTAAATCATTACGAACAAATTCAGGAATTTCAGGAATATTCGGAAGACCAAGCATCAACGATTGCACATAAAGCCCAGTGCCGCCCACCAGTATAAAATTTTTCTGTGGATTCTCGGAAACCAACGAGTTAACTTGTCTGCAAAATTCTCCTGCGGAGAAAATTTCAGTAGGCTCCAGGAAATCCACTAGGTGATGTTTCACCCTTTGGGTGCATTCACGGCTTGGCTGAGCCGTACCAATAGAAAAGCACTGGTATATTTGGCGGGAATCCACACCGATGATTTCGGCATGATAGTAATCTGCAAGATCCATGGACAAATTGGATTTACCAATTCCAGTAGCACCAACCAAGGCAAATAAGATAGGCATGTCGCCAATGTAGTTATATTTACCGACAAGATGAAGAAAATGAAACACATAATCGCCATTATCGTCGTATTGGCAATTATTATCGGCGGAGCCGTACTAGTGCTTCCCCGACTTGATATTTTGAAAACAGTAGATGATGCCGCAACTCAAGATGCAGCCCAAGAGCCCGTCCAAGAAGAAGTTGTAGAAGATACTCTCACCTTTAAAGAAGGGCTCCAGCAAGAACTTCAGATAATCAAGGCCACCCCAGCCAAAGGAAAACGTCGCGAGATTTGGACCCTTGGCCGAGGTCAATCTATTATCACATACCTGCTGCAAGTTCAGCGTTTCGTGAACAAGAGAAACAGCCGCGTTCTTTATATGGAGGAACTCCATAACGACAACGTTTTGCAATCCGCCAGACTAGACATTTTACAGCCGGACCAAGACACGTTAAAGATTGATCTGCAAGTGTCGGAAAGCGTATTTAGAGATGATGCTTCCGTCCTTGCGGTCGTGTTTCAGGTGACTAGTTTAACCCCTGAACTTGCCCAGGAACTGAACAGCCTAGACTACGACTACAGCCTACTGATTCCACCCTTTGGAATGCCAAGTACATTCTACCCCAACCTGGACAAGGTAAAGAACGCAGAAATAGCCCTTTGGATGACCCTGGAATCCACCAAGTTGAATAAGGTTCATAACAAATTAAGGCCTCTTCGCATTCACCATACCGAAGAACAAATCGAAAATGTCATTGACGAAGCAAAGGTTCTCGTGCCTAAGGCAAAAGGCGTTATTTCTCGCTATGGCGAACAAGCAGTGGAACACGAGCAACTGCTTAATGCAATTTTAAAGCCCACCAAGAAAAACCATCTCTGGTTTATTGACGCCACCATGAATAGTCGTTCCAAGGTGCCAGAAGCATGCAAGAACCTGGAAATGAAATGCCAGACATCTACATACTACAATCCAGAAAGCAGTTCATTAAACGACTATATTAAGCAGCGACTTCGTGACGCCCGCAAGAGGGGCTTGTCTACCATGCTTATTCCCTTGAACGCAGAAACTTTGAGTAAAGTAAAAGACCTTTCTGAAAAAGCAAAAAATCAAGGAACCAGCTTAGTATTTTTATCTAAATTTATGGAATATTGATAAGGAGTCTGTATGACAGTAAAACTGGGTTTTAATGTTGACCACATCGCTACCATCCGTGAAGCTCGCAAAATCTGCGAACCGGATCCTGTAGCAGCAGCAGTCATTGCAGAGCTCGCTGGTTGCAACGGCATCACCGTTCACCTCCGCGAGGACAAACGCCACATCCAGGATCGCGATGTGAAGTTACTGCGCGGTACAGTTACCACCAAGATGAATCTTGAAATGGCTCCTTCCCAAGAAATGGTACAGATTGCCATCAACAACCAGCCGGACACCGTAACTCTGGTTCCTGAAATCCATACAGAACTTGCAACCGAAGATGGGTTGAACGTTGCCGCCAAGGTCAACGACCTGACCAAGCCCGTCATCACCCTCAAGAGCAACGATATTTCCGTTGGCGTTTTCATAGATCCTGAAACTGAACAGGTGAAGGCCGCCAAGAAAATCGGCGCAGACTTCGTGGAATTCAACACAAACAAGTACGCAACTTCTTGCACCCTAGGTAGCCGCGAAGAAATCGAACGAGAAATCTCCGCCCTGCAGGATATGACTGTTCTCGCCCGCAAGTACGGTCTGCGCGTCAAGGCAGGTCGCGGTTTGAACTACAGAAATGTAGGCCCCATCGCAGCAATTGAAGGTATTGAAGAGGTCATCGTCGGTCACAGCATCGTAAGCCGTGCCGTTATGGTAGGCATGGACCGCGCAGTCAAGGATATGATTGACGCTATCCGCAACGCCGACTAATAATCCTTGTACTCAACGTTCTCTAGAACGAGTCCCTGAGGGGGAGCCCATGTGCGCTCTCCCTTAAATTTTTTCTCGAAAATTTGATTCACCGTGCCTTCGGGCAAACGACCGCGACCTACGTCGTACAAGGTACCCACCATAGCGCGGACTTGACGGTGGAGAAAACGGTTTCCCTTGATATGGAACATACAGCTCCAGTCGTTCAGGCGTTCCAGACGAAACTCCGTCAAGATGCAATCCGTAGGCTTGCCATCGTTTCTCGGAATACAGAAATCAATAAAGTCGTGATGTCCCAAAAAAGACTGAGCCTCCCGTTCCATGACATCTAGATCCAGGTTCTGGGAACCGCACTCCCAACCAAAATCCCGCAGCAAGGCCACAGGTCTGGTATAGAGCGTGTACTGGTAGTAACGGCAGGTAGCATCGTACCTGGAATGGAAATCCTCGGCACAAGGTTGCAGGTCACGTATGCGGATCAAACGTTTGGTCAAGCCGTTAATGGAGTTTACGGTCTTGAACAAGTCCAATTCTCCATCGTAATCGAAATGCACACACTGGCCACGAGCATGAACTCCCGTATCCGTACGACCAGAACCTGTAATGCGAATAGGCGCACGCAAGGCTATGGAGAAAGCCTCCTCCAACGCAGACTGAACTGTTACAAATTTTGTCCTGCCACCTTCGTTCTGAGCTTGCCAACCATGGAAAGCGCTGCCAAGGTACTCGCAGCGGAACCGGTAACGCATCAGAAACTATTCCTGAGATTCGCGAATGATGGCTTCCACCTTATCCTGGGGAAGCTTCATGCGAGATGCAATAGAGGACGCTGGTACGCCGCGACGAGACAACTGGAGGATCTTGTTCTTTTCAGAATTTTCTCTGTCGAAGCGGGTGATTTCAAGAGGGCTGCTTCCCATAAGGTTCGGATCGCCCGTAGAGTTGCGACTTTGCGCACGAAGCCTCATGGTGCGTTCACGGGACAAGCCGCGGGGAGCGCGGAGAACATCGGACAAGTTCTGCATAGCAGAAGTGATACGTTCCTTGGCTGTAGGACGAAGGGTGGGCTTGCTTTCCGGACAACCCGTAAGGATTCTATTTTCCGGAACACCGTTTTCGTCTTCGAAAGCGATTTTCTGATCAGTCTCAGTGGAATGCTCTGTGGCCTGCTGAATTTGAGTTTCACGCTTCTGGGCAGCATACTCTTCGGCATCGGCAATAATGGAGCGCTTCTGAGGACGGGGACGAGCAACCAAAGTTGCAGCATCATCAAAGCCTCCCTTAGGTTCCTTGAAACGTTCCGCCTTCACAGCTTCCATACGCTGGGTAATGATTTCCTGACGGCGCTTGAGAAGAAGAACCAGCACAACAACGCAAAGGATAATGGCAATAGCGCCACCAACAATCCACATAATCACGTCGGAGGACATGGAATCGGACTTGGCAACAGGAGCTCCAGTTTCGCCACCTTGGGGGGCTGCATCTTCAGAAACAACACCTTCAGGTGCAGCCGGAGTTTCACGCATTGCAGAAAGAGTTTCCCACGCAGCATCAAGTTCGGTACGGATTACAACCTGAGCATCGGGATTACCCTGGGCATCCCAAAGGGCAATTTCCAGGGAATCGATCTTTGCACGGGCAGCCAAGTAGGCGTCGGCGTCAAAAGAGGACCTGGAACCACTAAAGTCAACGGCAAGATACGCCACCAGGGCAATTGCCAAAACAAGCAACACGGCAGGTGCTATAAATTTCTTCATAGTGGCTAATTTAGCAAAAAAACACCATTTTAATGGTGAACCAGCCGGAAAACACCCGTAAATGTGAACTCCTCGTTGAGAGCCCGTTGTAAAAGTCAATGTGATGTTCACAACACTTGTTTTAAAGAATTTTAAATACCCCTCCCCAAAGCCCGATGCATTAGGTATCTTATGGTCAAGAACTCTTTGTTCTCCTCCTAACCCCCAAAAAAAACGTTTCGGCGCAAGCCGAGACGTTTTTTTTATTTCTGCCTACTTTTAACGGTAAAAACAGCGACAAAGTTTCCTACAAACAAAAAAAAACGCCGTTTTCTTTCGAAAAACGACGTTTTAACTTTAGACGGGTGAATTGTTAGTCGCGTCTAATTTAATTACATGTTAGCCAAGACGTCGGCCAGAATCACGCGGTTAGCACCAGCCTGGATTGCATAACGCATGGAGGCTTCTGCAGTATAGAACAGGGATCCACCATCGCTTGCATGAACCGGCAAAACGGAAACGCCCATGCTGAGCGTTGTGGAAAGCACTCCATCGCCGTAGGCAATCTGCAGCTGGGAAATCTCGTTGCGGATCTTCTCGGCACGCTGGCGGGTAATCTGCAAGTCTGCACCCGGCAAGATGACGCAGAAAACTTCACCTTCGTAGCGGCAGGGTATATCTTCGTTGCGGATATAACCCGGAAGGCGCTGGCCCAGTTCCCAAAGGAGCTGTTCCACTGCGTGACGGCCGCGGTTCTGCTGGATACTTTGGGCCGCATCAGGGTAAATCATGATGAGGCCGATGGGAGTCTTATGACGGGCCGCAGCATAGACTTCACGCATCAAGGATTCCTCGGCATAACGGCGGTTGAACAGTCCGGTGAGCGAATCACGAATGCTGTTCTGCTCGTAACGCAAATTCAAGTTCTGGTTGGCTACATAAAGGCCAAAGGAAGAAGCAAGAATGCTAACCTTGGCATGCCAGTCTTCAACGGATTCGTTATCCGGAAGAACATCGGTCTGCAAGGTGAAAATGCCGAAATGTTCATCGATGCCTTCAATAGGAGCGCAGAAAGAAACTCCCTGAGGATGATGATGCAAATGAGTACAACCACCCTTAAGATCCGGGCTGGAGAAGTCAGAAATCACGATATCTCCAGCATTGAAACTGGCACATTCGCTAGGGCGAATCACATCGTCACTAATAGTATCCTTACCGAAAGCGATAATCTTGTGCAATTCCGTTTGAGCGCCAGCATACATATACAGCACGCCAGAAGCATTGGGGAACAACTTGGGAAGAAGCTTTTCAATGTTTTTGAGAGCCTCATGGAAGGGACGGTTCTTAAGAATGCATCGAGCATAGTTCTTCCATGCGTCCAGGGGAAAACCAACCTTCACCGCTTCTTCAGTCATATTGCGCAAGGCTTCACCAGCAGGCATGGCACCCTTGGGTAAGGCCGGAGCCTCCACAATTTCCTCGGGATCGGGCATTGTAGGAATGCTGGAAGTAATTTCCATCTTGGAAGCCTTGATTTCGTTCAAAGTCTCATTGAACTCCACTTCCTTGTTTTCAATCTTTTTCTTGCAAATAGTGAACAGGACAAAACCTAGAACCGTACCCCAAGATCCAATGAAAAGGAACTTGGCACTCAGGGCTAGGGTTGCCTCGGGAACAAAATAGGCAACAAGTACGCCCGCAACAAAAGTTATAAGCCAAAGTGTAAAAGAAAACATTGTCATGCTGATAATTTACTTATTTGCGGGGAATGTGGCAAAAGAAAATTTGTAAACATAGGTGTAATAACTAAATTTGCGATTATGACTATTCTCGAAAAGATTGCCCTTGCTCTCCCCTCTGTGGAATCCCCCGCCCGTTACATGGGTGGTGAAGCTAACAGTGTGGTAAAAGACCACAGCCAGATGCTCGCTCGTATGGCATTCGTATTCCCCGATAAATACGAAATCGGCATGAGCAACAACGGCATTCGAATCCTTTACCATATCGTGAACAAGGAACCGGACCTTCTCTGCGAAGTCAGCTTCGCACCATGGGAAGACATGGCAAAGGAAATGGAGAAGTACGACATTCCCCTGTATAGCTACGCCAGCTATACCCCGGTAAAGGATTTTGAAGTTCTTGCCATGTCCTTACAGACGGAGTTGAACTTCACTAACGTTCCCTACGTTCTGGATTTAGCCCGAGTCCCTGTATGGAGCAAGGACCGTCGTGAAGAAGACCCCATTGTGATTGCCGGTGGCCCCGCCATGGCAAACCCCGAACCGGTGGCAGACTTCTTTGACGCCTTCCAGATCGGCGATGGCGAAGAATTGATGGTCAAGTTCCTGCGTTGCGTTGGCGAAGGCCGTAAGGCAGGCCTTCCCCGTAAGCAGATTCTCGAGAATCTCTCCAAGTTAGACGGCGTTTATGTGCCTAGCTTGACCCCTGTAGTAACCAACGAATTTGGGGACATCGTTCCTGCAGAACCTGCCAAGGGACCTTACGAAAAGACCAACGGAGTGCGCCGCCAGTTCATTCCTGTGATGGACCGAAAATACTACCCCACCAAGAACCTCATCGGCAACATGCAGCTGATCCATAACCGCTTCAGCGTGGAAGTGATGCGCGGTTGCGCCCAAGGTTGTCGTTTCTGTCAGGCAGGTGTCTGGTACCGCCCCTGCCGCGAATTGGATCCCGATGATGTCCTTGAAATCGCCAAGGAAGGCATCCAGGCTACCGGCGAACGCGAACTGGGCCTACTATCCCTTTCTACTGCTGACTACAAGCCGGTGGAAGGCCTTACCGACTCCATCATCGACGATCCGTTCTTCGATACCGTCGATGTAAGCCTCCCCTCTATTCGCGTCAACGCATTTGGAGAAACACTTGCGCAAAAAATTTCAGCATTGAAGGGCGGCCGCAGCGCCACCTTCGCTCCCGAAACTGGTTCCGAACGAATCCGCAAGATGATCAACAAGACCATCAGCGACCAGGACATGTACAACGCCGCTGAACACGCCTTCAGTAGTGGATTCAACAAGATCAAACTGTACACCATGATCGGCTTCCCCACCGAAAACCTGGAGGACATGGAAGCCTTCTGCCAGCTGATTGAAAACCTGGTAAAAATTGGACGCAAGTATCTGCGCGGATGCCAGATTGCAGTTTCCATGGGCATCCTTATTCCCAAGTCCTTTACAGGTCTCCAGTGGGCTCCCTTCATGGACAAGGAAACTGCGTTAAAGCACATCCGCTTCGTTCGCGAAAGATTCTTCCGCCACCCCAACGTCAAGGTGAACTGGGCCGGCTGGGAAATGAGCCACCTGGAAGCAGTCTACAGCCGCGGCGACCGACGCCTGGCTCCCGTCATTTATGCGGCCTACAAGAAGGGCCTGACCTTCGAAAGCGACGCCTACCGATTCAATTACGACACCTGGCTTCAGGTTTGGGAAGAATGCGGTTACGACACCAGCTGGGTGTACCGCACCCGCGAAAAGGAAGAAGTGTTCCCCTGGGATTTCATTCATGCAGGAACCACCAAGCAGTACCTGCGCCGTGAATGGGAAAAGGCCTTCGATCCTAACTCCGCCCCCGTTCCCAACTGCAAGTGGGGCGACTGCCAGAAGTGCGGCATTCCGGGCTTTGGTGCAGAAATCCATTTGGCTGACAACCCGGTGCGACATGCCGCACCTAGCCGCACTCCTGAAGAAATCAAGAAGCTGGTGGCAGAACGTCGTCCCAAGCAGAAAGACTGCTTCAGCTACAAGATCACCTTCAAGAAGACTGGACTTAGCCGCTTCCTGCCTCACCACAACATGCTGAGTTTCTTTGAACGCACCTTCCTGTGCGCAGGCATTCCCATCAAGTTCAGCGAAGGCTTTAGCCCCAAGCCCCGCATTGTGAACATGGGCGCATTGCCCCTGGGTCTTGAAACCTATTGTGAAATCATCAGCGTGGAACTTCTGAAGCCTCTGGACATTTCACCTGCAGGTCTTCCCGAGACCATGAAGAAACTTTCCGCGCCCTTCCCCCGCGGAATGGAAATCGTCAACATCGAACCCCTGCAGGATAAGCTTTCCAAGAACTTCCCCAAGTCCATGGTCTATAGCTTCACCTACGAGGAACTAGACGACGCAACAGCCCAATGCATTCGAGAACAGTTCAGCGCAAAGTCCCTGGCTGTGGTACTGAACCATCGCGGTCAGGAAATCAACCTGAACGAGCATGTTCTGGATCTGCAAATCCAGGGCAAGACCATCCTTACGAAGGTCAAGTGTAACGAACAGGGCGGAACCGCCAGTCCCTTCAGCATTTACGCAGGCTTGCTGGGAAAGGAATACGACCCCAAGAAAGTGGATGACGAAACCCGCAAGTTCCTCATCAAGAAAATCGCCATGGACTTCTAGCTACAAGGCGCTTCTTGCACTAACAATTTTAGCCGCTCCATTCGGGGCGGCTTTTTTGTTCAATTATAAACCGAGCGAAATTATTCCGCAGGCAAAATGATTTCGATGTGACTTGTGCTCACGTTCAAAAAGTGTGTGCGGAACAAGTCATGTTCGTTCTTGTCGCTCACTTTCACCTGAGTCACGGCGATAAAGTCCTTGTTTTCGCGAATGTAGTCCGTAAGACGTTCGTCGCGGAGGGTGTCAATTTCACCCGTGATAATAAAGCTGTCGGTCCAAATTTTTACTAGCATGGTTTAAATATAAAGTTTTTTTCACTTGGAAGAAGATTAACAGCATTTTTTTGTTGTTTAATTTGAATTTAAGTGTATTTTATTTCAGTAAATCTTTAAAAAAGGAGTTTATTATGGCAAAGAAGAAGCAGCTCCATCCTCAAATCGGCAATATGATCTACCATAACGCAGAATTTATGGACAGCGACATCGGCCGCCCCCTCCGTATTCTGTCTGAATTTTTAGGTCCCCATCAGATTTTTGAACAGGAAGATGTAAAGAACACCATCGTTTTCTTCGGTTCTGCCCGCACCCTTCCCATGAAGGAAATCCAAAAGCGCCGCAAGGGCTGCAAGAACAAAAAAGAACTTGCTCGCCTCAAATCCTTGGAATTGGTGGCAGAATACTACGATGCCGCCCGTGAGCTGGGAGCAAAGCTTGGCAAGTGGGCAAACAAGCGCAAGGAAGGCTACGCCATTATGACTGGTGGCGGCCCGGGCATTATGGAAGCCGGCAACCGCGGCGCCAACGACATCGGCACACCTTCTATCGGCTTGAACATCAAACTGCCCTTCGAGCAGCATCCCAATCCGTATATCGACGACGAACTGAATCTCCAGTTCCGCTATTTCTTTGTTCGTAAATACTGGTTCCTGAAAATGGCCAAGGCCCTGGTGGTATTCCCCGGCGGTTTTGGAACCTTGGATGAAATGTTCGAAATGCTTACCCTGATCCAGACCAACAAGTACGCACAGGAAATGCCTGTGGTCGTTTACGGATCCAAGTTCTGGAAGAAGGTGGTAAACTGGGAATACTTGGCAGAGACAGGAATGATCAACAAGGAAGACCTGGACCTGTTCCACTTCAGCGACGACGTTGAAGATGCTTACAAGTATATTACAGAAACCATAGAAAAGAACGAAAGCAAGTAGTTAAAAGAAGTTCAACGAGAACGGCACCCACAGGCGTGGGGCCGTTTATCTATTTTTGAGTCATGATTCGAAATATTCTTGCAGAAACACTTGACCGCATGTCGCGAAACCTGTCACTCCGTCCTGACTACAGCATGGAGGAATACCAGCGTTGGTTCGATCAAAATCCAGAGTTTTTGCACAATGGTTCCGTAAGGCATATCAAGCTTACTGAGCCCTTGACCTTGGAGGGCACCAACAACCTGTACCGCGCCAACTACTGGCTCGAACAACCAGGAAACAGCGTCCCTCTTGCCGAGCAAGAAATTGTGGTGAAAATTTGCAAGTATTGGGCCACGCCCGGCAAGAACCGCATTCACCGTCTCAACGCATTGCTCAGCGCCTTCCAGGATGAAATTCGAATCAACAACCTTATTCACGCCACCAATATTGAAGGCGTGGTTCAGAGCATGGGCGGCGGCATCGCAGGTCGTCATCCTTACTTGAAGATGGAATTCATCAAAGGTTGTTCTATGGACAAGACTTTCCGTACCAACCTGACCTCGGATGAAGTCATGCACCGCGTGGCACAGCTCGCCTATTTGGCCAACACCATCAGCCAGCTTCATTACTACCAGGTAGTCCATAAGGATCTCAAGCCCAAAAACCTTCTGCTTTGCCAGAATCCCCAACACAAGAACAACCACAAGATTCTTGTGTGCGACTTTGGCTACGCACAAGCAAAGATGCGTGAAACCGTCACCGAATACGGCGGTCTCATGACTCCTTGCTATAGCGCTCCGGAGCAGGCCATCATGGGCGAAAATCTTTCTGCTTCCGTAGACTATTTCAGCTTCGGCATCATCGTTCACGAATACCTCACCGGCAAAAAGCTATTCCCAAAAATCATGGACATCTTTGAAGAAGACGGAAATCGTATTACCGACCGTTATTTGGAATACCTAAAGACCGGGCGAGAGAACTGCTTTAGCGACCCCCGTTTCCCGGAACTGACTCAATGGATCGATCAGCTTACGGTCTTTGACAGTTTCGAAAGAATGCAACAATGCCCCAACCTCTTCGACATGGCACACAAGCTTCGTGAAGAGGTAAACGCTCAAGGCTACCGCGACGTAAATACTGATTTCTTATGGAACCAGTTAGGCGAATACGGCCGCCACTAAAAGGGAACAAGACTATGCCCCAAAATCGTTTTAAGACATTGCTGAAAGCTGCCAAGAGGCGTTTGTCTCCTGTACTGCGCAAACTTTCTATTTCTCATTATGTAGTGCTGGCCTTGATTCTTGGATTAGGCATTTTCAACGCCGCTACTGGATTGAATCCTCTGATCAAGCAGCACCATCGAGAAAAGAACATAGTCAAGACCTTTAATCAGTGGTGGAAGGATGCTGGCGCCGACCAGTTCCGTTTAGTCGGCTTGGAACCCACCGAACAAATCAAGTCGGAAGAATTTGAGCGCTACCGCGAAAAGTACCTTTCGCAGAACCCCTCCTTCATTATTGAAGACCGGGTTCAGGAAATGCGAAAGAATTACCGTAACTGGTGGGAACTGGAAGGCGGCAAAGACGCCTATATGCAAGAGCATAACAATTTTAGCCCCACTGAACAAGATTACCAGAACGAACTGGACAAGTGGATCGACAAGTATACGGATAAATTCGCCCGCTACAACATGGCCTACGTTCCCAAGCAAGGTCGGTACGAACGTCTTTTCACCTCCTGGATGCTTTTCCCAAATGCAATCAACTACTTGCTCTTTGCTGGCTTCTTCTTCTTTGCGTTTGTTCACTTGCATCCCCGCTGGAAGTTCTACATCATTGCAGGCCTCGCTGCTTCAAGCGTCCTTGTGGGAGGTATTCTCGTAGACATCCTTTGCAGCACCAGCTTCTTTGACCACTATGCAACAGAACGCTACATGGGAATGAGTCTTGCCCTCTGTTTTATGCTAGGCGCTACCGCATTTGCCCCCCGCAAGGAAATGGTTCCTCAATCAGTATTGGCAGCAAGTATCATCGGTCTTTTCCTGGACATGATTACCAACTGGTTCGTGAATCCAGGTATTTTCGGCGCAGTGGCGTTGCTATCCCCCGCTCTCTTTGGTCTGGGAGCCTTGGCAGGTCTCAAGATCGAAACCCGCCGCAAGACAAAGGACGAGATGCAGGCAGAAGCCTTTGAGGCCCGCATGCGCGATAACGCCAGCAGCAATCCCATGGCTGAACGTAAGGCCAAAACACGTAAGCAGATTGAAGAAGGATTCAAGGTTCTCAAAGCTGGCGAAATGGAAAACGCCCAGCGTATGTTGAGTCAAAGCCTCACCTCTCTTTTACAAGAACATCCTGTGGACTCCGAAGCCGTCAGGGCCTTAGTCGCAAGACTTACCGGTCCTGGATGCTTTATCGATTTCTCCAGCAACCAGTGGCTCGAATGGGGTGAAATCGCCAAGGCAAAGAATTCTCCCGATGCCGCAATCATGCTTTTAAAGAAAGGTCTTTCCATAGAAAAAGACGCCAACTTTGCAAGACGCGCCCTGTTTATTCTTGGCGAGGTTTGCGTTAACAGCGACATCGAAAGGGAAGATGGCTTACATCGACTTGAAAAGGTCATCGCAATGAATCCCAACGACATGTTGGCAAAGCAAGCACAACGCCTACTGGATACCAAGCAAATTTCCAAGAAATAGGTTTCTGGATTATCAAAGCATAAGTTGAAAAAAGCCCGTTCAAAAAGAACGGGTCTTTTTCATTTTGAGAGAGAGAAAGAACTGTTGCAATTGCAGTTATCGAGACTGGATGTAGCGCCGTATAGCGCGACCTTGCGCCTTGACGTATTCCACCACAACAACTCGAGCTGCAGGCATCTTGGCAGGCTTACGTTCACCGGCAAAGAGCGGACGCCCCTGCATATCAAAGATGCGATAGTAACCGGTTTCTGCTTCGGTAGACCAGCTGGCCTTGCCCACAAAGGCATCGGTAGTTGCGCTGCTAGACGATTCTACAGTAGGTTCCTGGGAGCTGGAACTTGCAGGAGCGTTAGGATCTGTCACCACAATCTTTCCATTCTTAGCGAAGGTAGAATCGTTGTTCGTTGCAAAAACCTTGAAGGCAAAGGTTCCTGCTTCTGCAGGTGTTCCGCTAATGGAAACCCTCTTCATGCTATTGTCTACGCTAGCTGTAATTCCCTTGGGGAATCCCTCTACGGTAACAGTTTCTGCGCCGCTCCAGGTGTAGCAGAAATCTACAATAGGCTGGCCCAGTTCAATGGACTGACTGGAGGGACCTGCACCGCACTTGGTTATTTCGGGATAAGTTTCACCCACCACCTCGAAAGTAACATAGGGAGACATTTGAATCAGGCCGTTATTATCGGTAACTACAGCCACTGCGGAGTAAACGCCAGCAGGAAGTCCCGTTGCAGTGACTTGGAACGGCGATGCAGTTGCAGAACCAACCTTATCGTTACCGATATAGAAATCAACACTCTTTACGGAGCCATCACCAGCGCTTTTTGCAGCAGTCAAAGTCACAGCCGTCCCCGCTTCAATCTTGGCGCCAGCAGCAGGTGCAGACAGTGTAACTTCAGCAGCCTTCTTGCTCAGGCCAAAAGCCTGGTTATACTCAGGCATCTTTCCGTAACGGCCACCCACACCAGCAAGGCTCGGAATTTCCTTAGGGAGGTTTGCCACAGTCCGTTTTTCAAAATTGTAGCTAGGAACAAAGGTCTCACCTTGAGGAATTCCATTAACTTCAGTTCCGTTGTTGCGGTAACGCTGTCTTGTGGAACTACCCAAGGTAACACCGCTCATGTACACATAGCCGTAATTGCTGATTTCGGCCAAGTAACCGGAACCATTGTCAACGTAGCTGTTTTCATAGCGAACGTAAGCCTTGGCAGAACCGCTATGGCCACTGGCGCCTGCAATAAAGAAAGAATTCTTATCTACATACTGATTGTAGAGATGCACCTGAGAACCATTGTTTTCACCGGTGACCTTTGGCACGCGACCATAGGTGTTATGCCAATAGTTGTTGGCATAAGTCAAGTGAGCGTCTTCAACAAGAGCCATGTAGGGATCCCAGCCCCAGCAATTGTGTTCGTTACCACCATCCAGATCAGTATAGCTGATTGTGGCGTTGTCCACAAATTCCATATCCATGCCATCGCTGACCCACTTGTAGCTAATATGGTCCGCCCAGAAGTTCTTGATGTGGTGATCTTTGTCGCCGCTGGTTTCTAGGCCATCGCTGGCCTCTACCAGATGGGGATTCACATCGTAAATAGCAAGGTTGCGGTAAATGTTATTGTGGCCGCCTTCATTCCAACGGTTGTTAAGCGATGCACCTCGAAGATTTGCACCGCGGCCCATGCCAATCAAAGTCTTGTTGCCACGTACAGTAATCCAGTTATCCCACTGCTGCAGATTATCGCTTTCAGAAACAATTTTTGCTGAGGATTCAGAAATATCCCCTGTGATGCCTGCGCAACTATTTTCTTGGAAGTTGATTCGGTAGAACTTATTGTGCTTACCTGTTACTCGATTAGTTTCCTTACAGGTTCCCGAACACCAGGTACGGCCATTAGATTTAGCTTCGGTAACAGCATTACGAAACTTGCGAAAATCATAGGTTCCTTCAGGAACCAAAATGGTCACAGGATCATTGGACCTTAAATAGCTGATAATAGCAGCGGTGTCCTTAGCCACCACGATTTTACCAGCATCGCCGCCAGTAGTAACAGCGCCAAAACCTTCGGCTTTAATGTTAAAGGTAAAGAGAAGAATGGCGTTCTCGTCGGACTCGCTGCCAGTCCAGATCCACTTGGATTGAGTATTGGGAGCAAAACCATTCAGGGCGCCACCACTAGGCATTTTATTATTGGCATAGCTAAGTGCGGTGGCGTTCCCCCACTGACTTAAGTTGCGGCCTTTATTCTTCCATGAAGCATCACCCACGCTGGGCTTTGCCTTCCAGGAACTTCCGCTGTAATAGGATTTATCCAGATCGTCGATCTGAACCATCACTCCCGGGGCACCACTTCCGTTGACACCCACAACGGAAATGGCGTTTTCTCCCGGCAGAAATGTCATCGGAACAAAGCGAACTCGTCCAGCCTGATTATCTTCGGCCAAGAGAGCACCATTGTGATACAGACGATAACCACCGTCGGCAACAATCCAAATGCCAGGACCATCCCCTGCATTGTACGTCGCTCCGATGAGTTGGGAGTCAACCTTGTCCCCTCCCCCTACATCCACACCCGTAGGAAGTGTAACCACTTCAGAAGGAGACAAGGTTGCGTTGGCGTTTCCTACCCAGCATACAAATGCTGCGCCAACGAGAAGTTTACCCATAACACTCGTTTTCATAAAACATCCCATTCCTAGACAACGGAACCAAAATCGATTCCTATCATCACACCGCTCATAATGTAGGTTAAAACCGTGATTTTTACCACATTTTTATTTAGCCACAACATTTTACCGTTGTTTCTAGACAACGCATACACATTTCGGAATACTACTTTTTGTTTACCTTTTCCTACATTTAAGGCATGGCTGATGGGAAAAAACAGAAAAAAGTCTTTGAATACATGGATTACCGTGTATTTTTGAAGGACTACTATAACGCAAAAAAGGAAGCCAATCCGGCTTTTTCCTTGCGTGTTTTTTCTGATAAAATCGGTTTTAAGGCAAAGGACTTCATCAGCCGCGTCATGAACGGCGAAAAGAACCTTTCCACCCAAAGCATACCCAAGGTAGCCGCAGGCCTTCGCTTGGGCAAGCACGAAACAGAATTTTTTATTGGCCTCGTAGAATTCAACCAGGCCGAGACCTCTGCAGATCGCGACAAAGCTTTTGAAAAGATGCAGGCAGCCCTGAAGGTAGCCCGCTTTGCAGAAAAGCAGCATCTGCTGGGACACGCTCAATACATGGTTTACTCAAATTGGCGTCATCTCACCATCCGAAGCCTTATAGGGATGTTTGGATTCGATGGCGACTACGCCAACCTCGCCAAGCAAGTGCATCCAAGCATTTCCGTAGACGAGGCAAAGCAATCCGTCAAGCTGTTAGAGGAGTGCCAACTCATCAAGAAGGGTGAGGATGGAAAATACAGCTTGACGGAAAGCGCCATTACCACAGGAGACCGCACCTCAAAACTTGCACTTCGCGGATATCATCAGCAGTGCCTCAAGCTGGGCGCAGACTCCATCGACCGCGATCCGCCCAGTAAGCGCCATATTTCTGGCCTTACCCTGGGAATCAGTCAGGAAGGCTACGACCGCATCGTGGAACGCATCAACGCCTTCCGTAAAGAAATCGCTCTCATCGCAGAAGAGGACGAAGGCAGTGACAAAGTTTTCCAGATGGAATTCGCCATGTTCCAGGTAGGCGGAAGAAACGACAAGGACGCCAAGTAACGTCACCAAAAGCTTTCATGAACCGCATCAAAAAAGGCCCGTCACAAGACGGACCTTTTTCATTTCTTGGCATCGAATTAAATTAGAGCTCAGCCGAAGGATCGTCACACTTCTTGAGTTTATCTTCCAATTCCTTAGCAGCCTCTTCATGAGCCTTCTCGGAACGGATTTTGTTATCAAGTATCTTGGCTTCGTATTCAGGACTCATGATTACAGAGCCATCGCTGCAGTTGGCCACCCACTTGTCGTATTCATAAGGCATAGGGGCTCCGTACATGCAAGCCATGTCATCAAGTTCCAGTTTCATTTTTTCAAGGCACCTGATTTTCTCTGCCGAGAATAACTTGGCCTCATCGCTTTTCAGCATGTTCTGAATTTTCAACAACATGTCGGATTCAGCCTTGCTCTGCCCTTGCTGTTCCGGAGTAGTCCAAGACTCAACGTAAGCACCTACGCTTTGGATACCGTTATGAGCATCACAAACACCCATGGCAGTCAGGGCCGCCCCCAGGGAATCATTAGGAGTAAAAGGTTTTTCCTCTGAAGAGGAAGACGTTTCTTCAGAAGACGAACTGAAAGCCGGTTCGATGCCATATACGGTTGCGCTCATAGGAGGAATTCGTTCGTCACTGGAGCTGGACCTCACCTCGGAACTAGACGAGCTTGCGGCCGACGAACCGGGTTCACTCGAAGAACCCGGCTCTACGGAGGAACTAGTATCTGGGGTCACCACCGGAGATACCGAATTGTCATTACAGCCGACCCAACAGAGGGATGCAGCGGCAAAGAATATCCTTGCCACTAATTTTTGAATCTTCATTTTTTCCCCTTTAGGCCAAAGGAGTTTTATAATCCAAATTGGCCAAATAAAAATTATTTCACTTGCTTTGCAGCCTCACGTTCCATGTCAATAGCATGCTGCAGGCGTTTTACGTGGCAGTACATCAATTCGCCGCTTTTTTCATCACGGAGATGAAGGCTGGAACCTTCACAGTAACGCCAGTACTTGCACTTCTTGCAATCGCCAGTGCGGGTCCAGCTGCGGTCACGCATGATCTGGTAACGGTTCTGCCAGACATCCCACAGGTCGTCCTTGTAGATGTTACCCTGGATGTAGTCACCGCGAAGACTGGGGCAGGCGGAAATATCACCGTTGGCAAGAACGGAGCTGACATTGACGCCGGCACGGCAGAAGAAGGGATAATTGCGTGCTTCCTTTTCGTAACTGCCCAGGAATCCTTCGCAACCATAGTTGACATTGATTCTGCCTTGCATCTTGGTTTCGCGGATAAAGTCAAAGACCTGCTTGAACTCGTTATCCGGCAACTTGAAGATGGGATTGTTGGCGGCGCGTCCCTTGGGGAACACCGTTGCAATACGCCAACGTTTTACGCCAATGGCGGTGAGCAGTTCTCGGATTTCAGGAAGTTCCGGAAGGTTTTCGCGGTTGACGCAAGTCATCACGTCGAAGGTTAGGCCCGGAGTATTGGCTGCCATCTTGATGGCGCGCAGTGCATTGTCAAAGCTGAATTCAGAACCACGGAAATGGTTATGGCTGTCGTGAAGACCGTCCAAACTGATCGTCAAGCTACGGAGGCCGGCACCAAGCAAGGACTTGTACTTTTCTGGACTCATGGCAAGTGCATTGGAAACCATGCCCCAGGGGTAGCCTCGCTTCTGGATTTCCTTACCGCATTCCACAAGGTCCGGGCGCATCAGCGGTTCACCGCCGGTAATCACCACCATAAAATGCTTCGGATCAATATGGGGAGCCAAACTATCAAGCACCTTCATAAAGTCTTCCCGGGGCATGTCAGGAATGGCATCCTTCACGCAGTCGCTACCGCAGTGCAGGCAGTGCAGGTTGCAGCGCAAGGTGCACTCCCAGAAAAAATAAGTCAAAGGATGTGTAGCAACTTCGTTGTGACGGTAGTGGCGATAAAATTCAAGGGCAAGGCGCTTTTTCAAATTCAAATACATCGTATTTATTCCTGACCAGGGTTTTCATTTGAGACGCTTTCATCACCACAAGTTCCATTGAATACGCAAGGCGGACCATAGAGCGCCGGCTGATCAACAATCATCGAATCGACAACCATTGAATCGTCAGGAACGCTCACGCCGTACAACGGCGCATAAATTGAACTATCTTCAGGATTATAGGGGGCTCCGTAATCCGGCACGACTTCACAACCGTTGCCGTCACAGCCACAAGGGCCGCAGCCATACAAAGTCGGAGACTCTTCTACGTTTTCGCAACCCGACCAAAAAATGGCAAAAACCGCCAATAATATTTTTTCCCAGTGTTTTCTAAAAAGCATAATCACTCCTAAACTGAACGAATCTTTTCATCTCAAAATTTAATCCAATTTTATCAAGGCAAATAAAATAGAATTCAAGTTTTTTGCAATTTTTTTCGACACGTATCAAAAATTCCGTTGCATATGAAACAAGCTGTTCTATACAGAACAGCTTGCAGCACTTGGCGAGAGGTCTACTTTACTGAAACTCGACTTTGCTTTAAAAGACGTCCGTTTTGAGTAACCCGAACAACAAGGACCTTGCCAGCAAAAGGTCTAAAATCGATGTCGTACGATTCACCTCGGAAATCCTTTGAAAGAAGCTTATTCCCCAACATATCAAACACTGACACATTCTTTAACGCATCAGGATCATGACTAAAATTCAAGGGCAGAGCATCCGTTTTACTTGACGAAGATGCCGGAGATATCTTGCTAGACGAAGATGTCAGAGATGTCTCGCTAGACGAAGACGCCGGAGCAACAGAACTAGAGGAAGCCACTTTACAGGTAGTCACCTTCACTCCATTTTGAGTAGTAAAGCACACGTTGCTTTCCTCTTCCATAATACTATACAATGCGATTCCCAGATCTTTTCCGGACCAGGATTTAAAGCCAGCAAAAGAAGTTACATTCTGAGAGCCCGGGAACGGGTCATCCTTCAAGTGAGTATTTTTGAAACCATCGGAATAGCTGGTCACCGGCAGGTTTCCCGCCTCCACAACATCCACATGTTGGTGATTTTCAACATCATTTACCCTATCACTACTCCAAACACTTGGGACGTAATCAATGTGCCAAATCAACATGCCATGGCCAGGCAGTGCCGCGTCCCATTTGGTATTCTGTCGATTTTCAAGAACAAACCACTCATCAGCTGTCCCAGGCACAGAAACTTTATAGGCAATATTAGACTGGTTCAATGGAGGAATCACTGTCAAATCACTTGATGTATCCAGCGATTTGTATTTTATCCAACCCAAGAAAGCCTTTTCATAAGCGCTATAGCCAGCGGGAGTTGCACCATCATTGTTATACATACCCGTCGCCATTACGTCCCAGGCATGAGCACCTTGATACTGGGTAGTGAAAGTTGTATTGTCGTTATAGACAGAGTAATGGTCCGCTAACCCCAGCGCATGCCCAAACTCATGAACGAAAGATCCGATATTCTTGATGTTGTACGAATCCTCCATCTGGGCCGCAATAAAATAGTTGTCAAACTTCTTGCCGCCAATGATTTGCACTTTGCTACGAGCGCTCAAGCGGAACTGCTGCCCCCCAAGCCCGGCCTGGGTTCTTGAACCTGCAAAAATGACCGATACAAAATCCACATAACCGTCATTGTCCGCATCATACTTGGAGGCGTCAAAATTCGGATACTTAGCCTTCAACGCGTTAAGGGCATCCACAACCAGATTGTACTCGGCCCCCTTATAAGTAGACAGAACGTTCGGGACTTCCACAACAAACAAGTCAAAAGTTGGTTCAAACAAACCATTGGATTGATCCACAAAATAATCCCTGACGGAACCAGTGTGCTTATTCTTGTTATAGCCCACCTGATTGAGACGATTAAGATAAGCAAGAGAGTCGCAGTTAGTCGAGCCTGGGCCTGCAGCAAGAATCACCGGAAAACGGTTCGTTCCACTGGAGAAACCTGCAACCTTTCGCAGAGCTCTTGCATTATTCGAGTCTCCCTCCGAAGAATTCAAGTGCCCGTTCTTTGCAGAAGGAAGCCAGTTGGGCCGCCTGCGTTTTTCTGAATCCACAAGACGATCCGGATTGTTTGTGCGATGAGAACGGAAAGTTTTTTTTCGATCCAAGGACTTCAGGAACTTCCAGTCTCTAGCACTGCGGCTACCTTCGCCCTTGGCCTTAATGGACGTCATGTGGCCAGTTTCATCCCCATAATAAAAGCAACCTGTAGAATCTTGGATAATCAGAAACCCATCAATGGTCTGAACAAAATTGTAGTGTTCATCCCCATAGCGCTGGATGGTCAGGGTATCGCCCTGATTGTCTATGGTGTATGGCGTGGGATTTTCAGGTTCTGCCCACAAATTGGAAGTTAAGGCCAGCCCAAGCAAGCCCACTTTCGACACAAAACCCGGCTGTAGCCACTTTTTCATACCCATAGGTCTCCTTTTTCCTTAAAATACACTTTTTCACACGAAAATTATGGAAGTTAACTTGTAAAAAAGAAACTATGGAGCCTGTTTTTGAGCATTTTTGCCGAATTATCCGCATTTTTTCTGAGTACGTTCTCAAAATTCTTCTCACAATCTCTTGACGTTCTCAAAATTATTGGTTAATTTAAGGGTATGGAAAAGTTTGTCGACATCTACCAGTTTACGCATTTCCGTAAATATCTGGAAGAATACCAGGCCGCCCGTGTCAAGGCGGACGCCAAGTTTACCCGTACCGAAATTTGCAATCTTCTTGGTCTAGAAAAGTCCCGTAGCTACTTCGCCGATGTTCTCAGAGGTAAAAAGGTAAGCCCCCGCATGGTGGCCAAGTTCATCGAGATCCTGGAGCTGGACAAGAAGGAAGCCAAGTACTTCGAGGTCATGGTAAAGGTGGACCAGGCAAAGACAGACGCCATCCGCAAATCCGCCATGGAAGAACTGCTGCAGATGCACCCTAATCCCCAGTGCATTCTGAACACCGACGCCTACGAATATTACAACCACTGGTACAACAGCGCCCTGTTCGCAATCCTAGACGCCATGGACGTCGGCGACGACCTGACTCCTGTACAAAAGAGAATTTTTCCGAAGGTCACCTTGGGCAAGTTGAAAGAAAGCCTGGACCTTCTGCAGCGTCTGGGACTTGCCCGCAAGAACGAGGAGGGCTTCTGGAAGCCGACCCAGGAATCCATCTCCAGCGGACCCTACAACAATGCGGAACTGGTCAGACAGTATCAGCTGCAGTGTTTCGAGCTTTCCAAGCAGGCTTTGATGACGCCTCCCAAGGCGCCTACCGTCATGAACACCCTCACCTTCAGCATTTCCGACGAAGCCTACAAGCAACTAGAAGCTGAAGTCCAGCAGTTCAAGGCAAAGGCCCGCCAGATTATCGGCGGCGACAAGAACAAGGCAACTGGAGTCTACCAGTTGAACCTTCACCTGTTCTCAAATTTGGATCCGGAGGGCAAATAATGAAATTACGAATTATGAATTACGAATTACGAATGGTTCGCGATTTCATTACAGGCATGAGCTTCGCGGGCTTGGGTTTCGCAGGGCTTATGAACCTCGCAGGCTGTAGCGAAGGCGGCAGCACTGCAGGCGTTTTAAGCGAAACGGAATCGGGACAGACCGCAAGCCTGACAGTAAACTTATCCGACATCGGCGAAGGTTCCGCTATCGTCAAAATGGCGCTTACAAGAACTATCGACAACAGAACGACGGTCATCGATTCTGCAATCGTAAACAACAGCCTGCAAGTAACCTTCCCAAAGGTTACATACAACGATTTCGGCATTATTGCCACCGCCTACGACAAGAATGAAAATGTCATTTCCAGCGGCATGATTTCCAGCGAGAGCATTGCCAGGGACAATTTGTGGACCGACTCGGGATTCGTCATGAATTCCGTCAAGATGAGTCTGCATAAGCCAGCGCTTCTTCAGATTCGAAACGACATTGCCGAACTCCAGCTGGGCGACTCCCTTTGCATTTCAAGAACACTTTCTTGTGGCATTTATGACGAATCCGCCAAGAACGCAGGCTACATAACCATAGGCAATGTACCTTCCAGCGTAAATTACAATCAAATTGAAATCGTCAATGCAAAGAGTACGCAAACTCATCCCGTTGACTGGTACGTAGACTCCGCCGACACGCTCCATGTCACGCACCAGGGAGTCACAAAGACCAACGAGATTCTTGAGTTTTCGATCCCAAAGGTTTCGTATCTTGACAGCCTCGACGACAAGACTTTGGACTCCCTGCTGGTTCCCTTTAAAACGAAAGGTCAAAATCGGGAATCCTTCCAAGACGAAAACTGGGATGTTCTTCCTCAAATAGCTTTTGTAACAGGTGAAAATCTCCTCAACTGGATAACCCTCCCGCCCATGGATTCCCCGGTTCAGGTTTCTCGAGGCACTACAGAGATAGATGACTACGAAACCGTAAACGCAAGTAGAGTCTTCGCATTCCATGCATCAGTAAACGCCGGCGACACTGCATGGCGTAAAGGCAATATCTTTAAAGACAGCAGTTTTGTCCTTAGTTTTTGGACAACACTGGATAGCGCCAAAAGCGATACCATTATTTCAGCTATCCAAGGCGACGTAGGTTTTGAAATCCGTCGCTGCGACTCCGATTTCAGCGCCATTTGCACAAAAATTTATAACGGCATTGACACTGCTGCCACCGACACGGTTGAATACGGCAAAATCAAACTCTTTGATGGAAAGTCCCATCATTATTCCCTCGCCATCCACAAGAAGCACCTGAGCATCGTCGTTGATGGGAACGTTGTCCGCAGCACCGACTTAAAGCTTAGCGAAAAATTCTATGAACTGACAGACGTCAAGGTTGGCGCTGATATCGAAAACTTGCTACTCTACTCCTTCGGTGATTTCATCCGTAAGCCCGAAGACAAGGAATGGCACCGCATGAATGCCTGGTTGCAAGCCTTCTACGAACTGCAGAAAGACTCTTTATAGAAAAAGCGGCCCTAAAGCCGCTTTTCTTTTTGAAATTTAATTTTGCTATTCCCCAATCACAAACTGCACATACAGTTCCAATAGCTTACTGCCCCACAGGTAAATGACGGGAGCGGCAATGGCAAGGAAGGGGCCGAAGGGAATCTGCCCGGGAGCGTCCTCGGAATCATCCACAGAAGCCTTGGCGGCAACCTTCTGCTGCACCTTGGCGTAAGGAATCATGACGACAATTCCAATCACTGCGGCAATGACCAGAACCATCACAGCAGAACTCCAGCCCATCAAGGCGCCATAACCTGCCAGAAGCTTTACATCTCCAAAGCCCATGGCATCCTTCTTAAACACCTTGCTTGCAATAAAGCCCAGAAGCCAAAGGCCACCGCCCGCAGCAACCGCACCAATCAAGCTCTGAAGCGGCGTAATTCCCCCAGGAATCAAGGAAAGCAGAAGACCCGCCACAATACCGCCAACGCTCATGGAATCGGGAATTAGTTTGTACTTAAAATCCACAGCGCAGACCGGGTAAACAGCCAGCAAAAGCCAGAACATGGCCAGGGCATCCGCCCAAACCTCGGGAGCCATCACCGGAGCAGAGAAAAGTTCCGGAACCACGGCACCATAATTCACCGCAACGGCAGCAAAAAGGGCCAAAACACCCAGCAAACCGCACAAAGCTTCACCAATGGGATAGATGATATTCAGAGGCTTATGGCAGCAGGCCGTCTTACCACGCAAAATAAACCAGCCGATAATGGGCAAATTCAGGTAAATCGGGATATGCTTCTTGCACAAAGGGCAGTGGGACGGCGGATTTATCAAGGAAATCCCCCTAGGCATACGGTACACAATCACGTTATAAAAGCTACCAACGCAGGCACCAAAAATAAAAAAGACAATCAACCAATACCAAAGCGGGATTAGTTCCATAAATATGCCTCCTCAGCACAACAAATCACACCGATTTTGTAAATAAAAAGATAAATTATAATATGTAAAATAATGTTCATTTTTTTTGACATTTAATAGTGAAAAACGTTTTGGATGAGGACTATACTATGAGAGTAAAAAGTCTGATCACATTGTTCGTGGCCTCGGCAGCCCTGCTTTTCCTGGACAGCTGTTCCAGGGAATCTCCGATTAAGGAAAATACAGGTCTGAAAAACAACCATTCCAGGGTCTTTATTTCAAAGGGTCCCTTCAAGAATCCTCAAGCCTTCCTGGACTCCATGGCCAATACTGCGGTGGTAGAATCCGACACCATCCCAGATACTCTGACCGTCACTGTCAACGACACCATCCACCTGCTGGGTATGCTGCCCCGCTTTGTGGACAAGATCTATCGTTTCCAGTGGAACCTGACCAAGGCCAACGGCAAGGACTCCACCATCCGCGTCAATGTGGAAGACTACGGCAAACCGATTACCTGGACGTATGCCAAGGAAGGTTTGTACCACCCCGTTTTTATCGCCTTTGATGGAAACAACGCATCTGACACCGCCGGTTCTGGCTCTAAACGTTCCTATGTCAAAGTAATTGACACCTATCCCGTTCTCGGCGTACCCAAGGACACCTTGTGGACTTCCCATGACGGCGACGTGGAATTCGGAATTCTCGCAGCAGACTCCTTCGGCACCATCAAAAGCTTGAAAATCGATCTAGACGCCAGCGGCAAGGATTCCGCCCAAGCATGGAAATACGACCAAGAAGGCGATTCCCTCTTCATCACCATCAAGAACAACAAGAAGTACATCGATTCCCTGGGAAATCAAACAATCTACGTCATTATCGAAGATGACGATGGCAATACAGTCAAGGATAGCGTCTATCTGCATTTCAATAAGCCCCCCACCTTGAGGGTCATTTCTCCTCTAGACGGATCTAGCCACGACATCAGCAAGCTTTTCCAGTTTTTCTACGAAAGTACCGACGAGGACAACCCCCAGGATCTGCGTTTCTACATCTACGCAAAACCCGCAGAAAAGGGCAGACCCCCTAAGACAGCATTCACTTCTGACGACTTGATTGCAGACGGCATCAATTCCACAGTTTTTGAGCCGGTCAACTCAGAAGGCAAGAACGCCATTACACTGATCAACAAGCCCGGTACAGAACTAACAGGCATCATCTACTGGGAAATGTACGTCACCGATGGTTATGACATCGTCCGTACCAGTCGTATCAAGGATACCGACACTACCGATCGCGCCATGAAATTCTCCTACGCAAACCTTTCCGCAAGTTTCGGTATTTTCTCCGGCACTGCAAAATACGAAGGTCGAGATAACCATGCAGGCATCCGTATTGAGTTCAACAACGGCAGTAAGGTGTTTACCGGCTTCACCGACAAGAACGGTAACTACTCTGTCAAGGTTGACTTCGGCGACTACGAAGTTCGCGCCAGCTCGGACACCATTAGAGAATACCAGCACGCGTTCCAATACAATCTAAGCGTTGGGCTTGGCTTCGATGATGAATCTGTAGACGACCTTGTTTTGAAGGATACAGCTTCCCCCGCCCTAGTTGTAAAATCTCTGGACACTTTGAATGTACGCGACATTGCCGTCAGCATTTTCACCAAGGACCTAGCTTCACGAGTTGGACCTATCACCGCAAAATTTGACGACAAGGAACAAACAATAACTTGCACCCCGACAGACAGCGTCGCCCCCCTCAAGAACTGTAACCTCGCATTAGTGGAAATGCTTGACGGCAAGCACGTTCTTGAGATATCTGCCAAGGACAAAGCCGGCAACGTAAGTCTCCATAAGGACACCCTCTACGTTATGGCCACGGATCTTGAACTGGATGTCAACGGAAAACAAAAAGACAGAATTGGCGACAAGGCAGAAAGCAACCTTATCTTCACGGCCCAAGTTTCCAATGCATTCCCTGCAGCCGACAAGGTCGAACTGAACTGGAGCGTTGAAGACGACTCTCACACCGAGACCCTGGACCTAGACGAAAACGGTAAGGCCACCTACACATTGAAGTTCGCAGACATCGCCAAGGCTCAAATCGGCAAGGACTACGTCATGTCCGTTAGCTACAAGAGCAACGGCGCTGACATCACTAAGGAAGTCGCCTTCGGTATTCTAGGCCAAGATCCCACGGTCATTTTCACCAAGCCCGGCAAGGACCTCAAGGTTACCAAGAACGATCCTGTGGAGTTTGAAATTGTCGCTTACCCTGGCGACGAGCACCCCATCACAAATATGATCTGGGATTGTTCCAAGGCTAAGCTAGCTGCCGGATTTAATTGTCCTGCCGATGGATCCTCTTCAGCAACCCTGGCATTCAGCGATTACGAGCAGCAGGAAATTTCCGTAACGATAACCTCCGACGATCCAAGTATTACAAGCACCGACAAGGCCAGCGTGGAAGTCATCAAGGATCCTCCCACCATCAAACTTTCTACAAATGAAAAGTCCAACGAACACAAAATCAACTCCAAGATTAGCGTTGACCTTGTCGCCAACGACAAGTTCGGAACTGTCAACGAAATTAAGTGGGGCTGCGGCACCGGCGCCTTAATTGCTCTGTCCAGCAACGTGAGCATTGCAACGCCGGCAAAGGAAATCACCAAGTCCGTTGAAATCCAGATGCCCGGCAAGGAAGCTGACGGTAAGCAATTCAAGTGCGCCTTTGAAGCCTTCGACGACGACGGAGAATCCAGTGGCGACACCCTCACCTTTATTCCCTTGATTGATCTTCCCACAATTCAAGTGAGCCCCAAGAGAGATACAATCAAGATCAACTCTAATCAAAAAATCAAGGCTATCGGAAAGGATAAGCTGGGCAAGATCGTCAAGTACGAATACGCTTGCGAAGAGGAACTGAAGGACTTGAAAACCCCCACCTGGAACGCACTCTCCGGAACGGAACTTGACGTTCGCATGCCGTCTTACGCAACAGACTACTTCTGCGTCATTCAAGTTACCGACGACGATGATAACACCGCTCGCGACACAACCTCCTATAAGGTAGTGGTCGGCAGACCCTCTGTAGAAGCTACAGTCAACTACAAGCAGGTCACCATTAGAGACATTGTGGAACTGAACGCCTACGCCCAAGACTCCCTTGGCTACATCAAATCGTATGAATGGGGCTGCGGTCCTAAGGGAACTGCAAACATCGGATTCACCACTATTTCTACGACAACGCCAAGAATGGAAATGGCAATGCCTGCAGAACCTTACGATAACTACCTGTGCATCATCAAGGTTACCGATGACGATGACAACATTGCCATGGATACAACCGAAAGCATCCAGATTATTCAGGCTCCGCCTACAGTGACCGTCACCAACAAAAGGCTCACCATCCGTCCCAAGTACAATATCGCTCTTGGTGCAACAGCAAGTGACAACAACGGTTTACCCTCTGACCCAGGCGAAATTATCAAGCGCGAATGGAGTTGCGGAGTTCCGGAAGAAATCGAAAAGAACTGGAAAGTTGTATCCGAATTCGATACCACCTGGAAAGCTCCAGACACAGAAAATAAGCGTTTCATCTGTATTGCACGAGCAACAGATAACGACAGCCTTACCGCTTTGGACACCATGACATTCAGTTTCTCCGTTAAGGAACCTGAAATCACAGTTACGGATCATTCCATCTATGTGGTGCAGGGAGACGAATTCACCCTGGACGCACGAACCAACGATGTCTGGCAGGGTATCAATTGGTTCAGATGGGACTGCTACGATGCAGAAACCAAGAAGACAATGGAAACCTCTCCGCAAAAGTTCATTGACGTAAGAACATTCGACGTCGTTAAGGATTCTTCCTACTCCATGAAGGGTAAGGACATGTACTGTGTGATTACGGCAGAAGAAGCCAGCACCAAGGCAGAATTCACCGACACCACCTATGTCAACATCATGAAGAACTACCCCACAGGTGTTATCAGCGCTGCTGACACGGTATACATCTGGAGTGGTGACGAAAAGCAGAACAACGAGGCAAGATACTTCTACAGTCCTTCCTGGGGTGGTTTCTGCTCCAAGCGCGGAGACCTTAGTAGCCCAAGCTCACCTCAGGCATTCTACTGGACCTTCAGCAACGTAGCCGGTAAATCTTACAGGGGCAATCCCGATGGCAGCATGGACACAAGCCTTGCTCAGTTCAACTCAGCATTCATCCGTAGTAAGACCGAAGGATCCATGACAATATCACTGGAATATCGCGATAGCGTCAGTTCCATCGTTACCGAAAGTTTCTTGGTAAAGCACCGCGCACCGGAAGTTTCTAGAACCGTGTACTTCAAGAAGGCATGGCAGAATCTCGGCCAAGATACGGTTATCGAAACCTCTGTAGCAAACTCTGTGCCCGCATTTATCAACGTGGGTAACAAGCCTGTTGTGGCCTACATGACCAAGACAAAGGCAATTAAAGTGTCTAGCTACGACGGAAGCAAGTGGAATACCATCGGGACCAAAACTATTTCCGATTCCGTTACCACAATCAAACTTGCAACCGACGGAACCAATCTGTACATGGCCACCTTGACAAGTACGGGAAAACTCCAAGTATGGAAGTCTTCTAACGCCACATCAGATCCATCCGATTTGGGCTCCATCAGCAACGTAAAGGAACCTGAACTGCTTGTTGATCCCAAGAGCAAGAACCCCGTGGTCCTCTACATCGGAAACGGAGGAACCGATAACGGCAAGCCTAAAATTGCAAAGTATGTCAGTTCCAGCAAAACCTGGTCTACCGAAAGCATCACAAGCAGCTCCGTCTCTGCAAAGCACATCGAGATCAAGGCAGCCTTCAACAGCGACGGAAGCAAGCTCTATGTGGCAGCACTGGATACATCTAATGCGGCATTCACTGCACGTATCTACGTTATGAGCAATCTCGCCAAGGCTGGCAACCCAGCAGTTTCAATGACCGAAGTAAACAAGCTTAGCCTTGCCGTTGATGGAACTTCTTTGTACATGGCATACATGAACAGAAGCAAAGACAAGACCTACGTTCGTAAGTACACAATCTCCAACACCACTCTCAGTGGCGGTACAGACTTGAATGACTTTGAGGGAATGCTGAGATCTTACCACACAAGCATTGTCGCAAAGAACGGGATTGTGTATCTTGCAATCGATGACAAGGGCAAGCCCAACCAGGCCCAAACCCACGTTTACCGTTACGAAAATAACGCATGGCACTACCACGGCGAAAACCAGTTGCCCTACTTCGGAAGCCAGTTCTACGAAACCAAGGGTTACTACCTGCGCGGCTCCTCTCCGGCGCTCAGCATGGATAGCGAAGGCAACATCTACGTAGTAATGCTGACTCGCGTGCAAAAGATGTACAAGTATCCCGACGACCTTGACAATACGGAACAAGTCGGCAACGACGATAACAACGGTCCGATGGTTATGAAGTATATTGCAAACAATTGGAAAGTTACACCTACTACTTGTGAGGAGAAATAATGAATATTGAAATTGCAGCAATTTGTGACGCAGCCACTGCCAACGGCATGGGCGGACGATTGAACATCCTTGGTGCATTTGACCGTGTTTTTGCAAAGTTTCCGCTGGTTATTCCCCAGTGTTCTGCAGCCTTCCGCATTCGCTACCAGCGCGCAGAAGCCGGAGTCCATGAATTGAGCCTTCAGTTCGAAGATGTTTGCGGCAAGCCCATCGTTCCGCCGATGCAGTCCAAGATTCCTCTGGAACAGGTTGCCCAGGGTTTCGACACCGCAGCAGTGAACCTGGTACTGAACCTGCAGCGTTTACAGATTGCCCGTCCGGACAAGTACATCGTCCGTCTGATCGTTGATGGCGAAGAACTGATCAGTCTCCCGCTTTATATGCTCGAAGCTCCGCAGCAGCCTGGTCAAGCACCGGCCGCAGACGACGGTGTTGACGGTAACGCATAAATAAGGCCAATTACACAAAAGCCCTCGGTAATCACCGAGGGCTTTTCTTTTGCGAAAAAAAGTTATTTACAACAAACAGCCACACACAAAGACGCTGCAGCACCCAAGTCCAATTCGGTAGATCCATTAAAGTCTATAAAATGTACCAAACCAGAATCAACCTTCATAGACTCGTCCATAACAGAACGTCTTATGGATCCTTCGAAAAAAGAGCCTCCCACGCACTTGAACAAAGCCTCTTTACGGCACCATAAGCGGTAAAATTCCTCCTGAGCCTCAACAGGATCCAAAGACTTTAAATAGGAAGCCTCCTCAACACTGAAGAAATGATCTGCAATGTGAGAACGATTGGACCTGTGGATTTCAAAATCAACACCTACGATGACACCAGAGTCTACACCGGTTTTAGAACCAGGGGTTCCGTAGGCCAGTACACAAATGTCCCTGGAATGAGTCCAATTTGCGTCAAAATTAATGGCAGGAATTTCAGGACGAGGGTGAGCCTCGCTTTGAACAATATCTGTAACCGTCAAGGACTTTCCTGACACCTCAGACAAGAGATTCACTACAGTTTCACGATGGTTATGCTTTTCAAAAGCAACCAGATGGACAATTCCCACCGGAGTTTCCACATTGAAGCGTTTTAAAATCTTGGCGCTAGACATCAAGACAAAAGATAATTTCTAGTTTAGAGGTATGAACTTTAGATGTTGCAAAAAAACACCGCTCTGCGGACTTTTTATAAGCCTAGCCATAGCACTGGCTAGTTGCAGCGACATCAATAGCAGCTGGGAAGTCAAGGGCGGGGGGTACTTTAACTACCGCATCAATGGCGGCGAAAAACACACCATTAACCTAGATAAAGATGACTGCGAACCGCCCTACTACGTAAACAACACCCATCACTACTTTCTTCTTCACACGCAAGTACAGGAAAGCGATCGTGGAGACCAATTCTCCATTTTGGTCAACAGACCAACCACAGGCACCAAGTTAAAGCCAGAGAAATACATCAACGTCAACGGAAGTATTCAGAACGCCACCTGGATGCGCCAGCGGCATTCAATCACATCACCCCTTATTGAAGACAGCAGCTACGTCAAATTCGACGAAATCATTTCCGACTCCCTATGGACCGTTAACGTCGACCTTTACTTTGAAGATTGTAGCGACGAATCCTGCGATGTGAGCAAACCACCCATACATGTAACGGGTCGCATCAGGTACTACGTCCCCGCAGACGAACGATAAAGCCCTAACTTTCATAATTTTCAACAAATCCCTTGACAAAGATGGCAAATCTTTCTATCATTGGGCTACCTTAACGGGTTTAACCATATGGTCGATTAGCTCAGTTGGTTAGAGCGCTACCTTGACATGGTAGAGGTCACAGATTCGAGTTCTGTATCGACCACTGAAAAAAGCCTCGCTGAAAAGCGGGGCTTTTTCTTTTTATCCACATCCCAAGGACACAAAACTACTGCTCAGGCACGTATTTGCGTACCACATCCTCGTATTTAACCACTTCCGTCACAAAGGGGTTCGGCTTTATCTTGTAAACCACGGCAGAGCCGAAGTACTTGCAAGAATACTTATCGCCCACCCTGGTTTCGGACATGGATATGTCAACCAGATTGTGGTATCCCGAGGCTGCCGTTACGACTTCCGCAAAGAAATTGACTTCATTGCAACGAGCTTCGGCACTATAAGATACAGGAGTCAAGGACACAATGGTGAAATCATTATCCACATTGACAAACTTGGGAATGGGATACAAGTTGTTCGTAATGATTTCAGGAACAGAACTTCTTGCAGGAGCAGGAGTCTCTCTAGCAGGCTTCGGTTTTGGCTTGGGCTTAGGCATGGGCTTGGCCTGACGCACAGGTTCCGGAGCCGGTTCAGGCTCATCGTACACATCAGGTTGCATTTCCATTGCAGCACAGCCAATAAAAGTTGCTGCCAAAAAAGAGGCAAAAGATAAAGAAATAAACTTTTTCATAACTCCTCCTTATCGACCGCAAGAGCAAGTGAAGCAGCAAGTGCCGCCGGTTGAAGGTTTCTCCTTAGGAACATACACTGTATCCGGTTTCGGAGTAGGAAGTTTGATAATCTCTACAACGCGCTTCTTTGTAACGACATTTTCCACTACGTCACGTTGTTTATACTTAACAGCCAAACCCCAGAACGTGCAGGAGTCCTTGCGATCAACCTTGGTTTCGTTGGCCTTGATGTCAACAATGCCGTGGAAGCCATTTTCCTCATTGGCACCGTACACCAAGAAATCCACCACATTACACGTGCTCTCAACCTTGTAGGAAACCGGCACAATAGTGTCGATTTCAAGGAACGCAGAGTCACTCTGGAAGAATTTCTTAATAGCATCCTTACCACGGGCAGAGAAGGCCGCCCTCTGGTTACTGGACAACCCGTAGTTTGTGGAATTGCTGTCAGAATCCGCCACCACCTTAAAGGAAAGCCCTAGGCCCCAAGCTACACAGGAGTACTGATCCTTCGTCTTAACTTCCTTGGCACGATAATCCACAATCGTAGAATACCCAAGATTGGCGGAAACATTCTTTTGATAAAGGTTCAGAATATCACATCTGCCCTCACCTTGATAAGTCACCGGACCCCACTTGTCAATTTGGAACTCATTATAGTTTTCAAAGTTCTTAGGCACTTGTAGGGAGTCCTTCAACGCAATATCTGGCCTTGCCTGTGCAAATGCCGACGCGACTAAAGCGAGAGCAAGAACCGTAGTTTGTTTTAAAAGTAATACTTTATTCATGAACATAAATGTAAGCAAAAAATCATTCCCAAAATATTTTTTGGATAAAACCCCTATTCCAACTCAAACTAACATAAAATCACAAACCACCCCTAAGAGGGGTGGTTTGATCTACCCCTAGAAGGGGTTATTACTGCCAGCGCCTTAATGACGCTGGCTTTCTCTTCGTTCAAGCCATTGTGGACTGATTACCGGCCACCCTTGAAAGGGTCGGTG
>JAZLKF010000049.1:0-2098 GCA_045597525.1 Fibrobacter sp.
AGATGGAAAGAGTACGTCCATAACTGGAGAGGCCTCGCAGGCGAGCCGAAAGGCAAGCAGTAACAACGAACTGCGAGGAGTCAGCAGAGGTCATAGTACCTGCCTAATATCGACACGCAGGGAAGGACCGAACTTTATTGGGTAAGTTTGTAGAAAGGAACTTCATGAAAGAACGAGTGCAGAAAACGGTGGCACAAGCCGCAGGCTGCCTGCAAGGGGATAGGCTGGAAGCCGAAAGCCTTGCAGGAGTGCAGACTTTTATGGAGATAACAGAAAACGGACTTGTCGAAGTGCAGATAGATGAGAAGCACTTGATGGAACTCATCATATCTCCCTATAATATGAACCGAGCATATAGGAAGGTCATATCGAACGGCGGGAGCGGAGGTGTCGACTCGATGGAATGCAAGGAGTTGCTTCCATACTTGAAACTCCACAAGGATGAACTCAAGGAATCTCTCTTGAACGGGAAGTACAAGCCGCAACCCGTACGGCGAGTTGAAATCCCGAAAGACAACGGAAAGACGCGCAAGCTGGGAATCCCTACCTTGGTAGACCGCGTAATCCAGCAGAGCATAGCGCAGGTATTGTCTCCGATGTATGAACCCCAGTTCAGTGAAGGGAGCTTCGGCTTCCGTCCCGGACGAAGCGCGCACGATGCATTGAAGAAGGCTCAACAAATCCTCAATGACGGCTACGAGTACGCAGTCGGCATAGACCTCGAACGCTTCTTCGACACCGTGAACCAGAGCTATTTGATAGAGCTTCTCTCCCACACCATCAAGGATGGCAGGGTGATAAGCCTCATACACAAGTATCTCTACGCAGGGGTGATGATAGACGGAGTGTACCATCCGACTCCCGAAGGGACACCGCAAGGCGGCCCGCTCAGTCCGCTTTTGAGCAACATCGTTCTCAACGAGCTGGACAAGGAGTTGGAGAAACGGGGACATCCGTTTGTGAGATATGCGGACGATAGCCTTATCTTCTGCAAGAGCAGGCGAGGAGCAGAAAGAGTGTGCGAAGGACTGACCAACTTCATCGAGAAGAAGCTTCACTTGAAGGTCAATCGAGAAAAGACGGAAGTCGGCAACGCACGCGAGATGAAGTTCCTTGGCTACTCGTTCTACAAACGTCCGATTGACGGTATGTGAAGGCTTCGCATCCACCCCAAGAGCCTGCAAAAGATGAGGGCGAAACTCAAACTCATCACGGGCAGGAGTAACGGGATGGGCTACGAACGCAGGAAAGAGGTATTACACCAAACCATTCGCGGATGGATGAATTACTTCAAACTCGCTGACGCCAAGAAATGCTTTGTCGAGATGGATAAATGGCTCCGCAGACGCATACGAATGTGTATATGGAAGAGTTGGAAGAAACCGAGCACGCGCGTCAAGAATCTTGTCAAGTGCGGAATCAAACCATATTGGGCAAGAATCTACGGGAACAGCAGTAAAGGGTATTGGGCAAATGCCGAAGGCATAATGCACCACGCTGCAACAAATGAAATGTTACGCAGGGCAGGCTACCCTTGCCTTATGGACTACTACGCCAAATTGCACTAATCAATGAAGAACCGCCGTATGCCGAACGGCACGTACGGTGGTGTGAGAGGTGGGGAAACAAAAGTAGGAGGAAACTACTTTTGTTTTCCTCCTACTCGATTCCCTTGCAATTGACATATATTACTGGTGTCAGATACCGAAAGACAGAGCTATATGGATTATGGCGGTAGGATTTGCCATATTCACCATAGCCCGAATCTTTGATGTCATACGTGATATCAATGAATCAAGGGTAATAAAGACCATAGGGGAGCCGCAAGGTACCCAGAATCGGTTATCAATTATTCTGGACTTCTGTGGTTGTGCTGTCCTCGTCGTGTGTTTCATCATCCTTTGTTGCAGCATATTCGGGAATTAGTTGATTGGTAAAATTCCCATTCATCGAATTAAGCCTTTGAGCGAAGCGAAGGCGGCATCAGCCGCCGCGACGCAGTTTTGCTGGAACGAAAAAGGCGCGTCTCAACGCGCCCCGCGGAGAGCGGGATGGAGCATACGCCTGTAGGGCGCTGGTAAATGTAGGATGCAGGTAG
>JAZLKF010000050.1:0-2663 GCA_045597525.1 Fibrobacter sp.
GGTTGAGACAGCGTCCGGATCATTACACCATTCGTGCAGGTCGGAACTTACCCGACAAGGAATTTCGCTACCTTAGGACCGTTATAGTTACGGCCGCCGTTTACCGGGGCTTCAATTCAATGCTTCACCGAAGCTGACATCTCCTCTTAACCTTCCGGCACCGGGCAGGTGTCAGGCTGTATACTTCATCTTTCGAGTTTGCACAGCCCTGTGTTTTTGTTAAACAGTTGCCTGGACCTATTCTCTGCGCCTCTCCCGGGGGAGAGGACCCCTTATCCCGAAGTTACGGGGTCAGTTTGCCTAGTTCCTTAACCATGAATCTCTCAACGCCTTAGTATATTCTACTCGACTACGTGTGTCCGTTTGCGGTACGGGTACCATATGGATTAAGCTTAGCGGATTTTCTCGGGAGTATGATTACCCACGCTATCAGGTTCCTCCGAGGAGGACCCCGTACTATCAGGTTCGGCTCTCTGAGTGGATTTGCCTGCCCAGATCATAACCTACACCCTTCAACGGAGTATTCCGTAACTCCGCGGTGGTTTCACTGCTCCGTCTCCACAATCGCTCCATATGGTAGTAACGGAATGTTGACCGTTTCTGCCATCGCCCTCGCCGTTCGGCTGAGACTTAGGACCCGACTGACCCCGGGCTGATTGACATTGCCCGGGAAACCTTAGTCTTGCGGCGGGAGGGGATCTCACCCTCCTTATCGTTACTTATACCTACATTTGCTTTACCATGCGCTCCAGAGTCGGTCATCCTCCTCATTCAACGCACATGGTATGCTCCCCTACCGATACTTTTTTTAATTCTATCCCGCGCCTTCGGCACCTGCCTTATACCCGATTATTATCCATGCCCGGACCCTCGACTAGTGAGCTGTTACGCACTCTTTGAATGAATGGCTGCTTCCAAGCCAACATCCTAGCTGTCACGGGGACCAGACTTCGTTAGACTAACTCAGACAGGATTTCGGGGCCTTAGACGGCGGTCCGGATTCTTCTCCTCTCGGGGACGGACCTTAGCACCCGCCCCCTTACTGCATGGCTGCGAACCGTAAGCATTCGGAGTTCGTCAGGACTTGATAGGCGGTGAAGCCCTCGCATCCTATCGGTCGCTCTACCTCTTACGGTGACCACCACACGCGGCACCTAAATGCCTTTCGGGGAGTACGAGCTATCTCCAAGTTTGATTGGCCTTTCACTCCTACACACAACTCATCCAGAAGCTTTTCAACGCTTATTGGTTCGGTCCTCCATTCCGTGTTACCGGAACTTCAACCTGGCCATGTGTAGATCACTTGGTTTCGCGTCTACCCCCACCGACTGGACGCCCTCTTCAGGCTCGCTTTCACTGCGGCTCGGGACCTTAGGTCCTTAACCTTGCCGGTGACGGTAACTCGTAGGTTCATTATGCAAAAGGCACGCCATCACTGCTCAAGGCAGCTCTGACCGCTTGTAGGCGCATGGTTTCAGGATCTCTTTCACTCTCCTTATCGGAGTGCTTTTCACCTTTCCTTCACAGTACTGGTTCGCTATCGGTCTCATGGGAGTGTTTAGCCTTACCGGATGGTCCCGGCAGATTCGCGCAGGATTCCTCGTGTCCCGCGTTACTCAGGATACCACTAGACCCTTCGTTGCTTCGCATACAGGTCTTTCACCTTCTATGGAGCTTCTTTCCAGAAGCTTCTGCTCACAACTCAGGTACCACGGCGTGGTCCTACAACCCCGGCATTGCATTGCTACAACACCGGTTTGGGCTGGTCCCCGTTCGCTCGCCACTACTAGGGGAATCATTGTTTATTTTCTTTTCCTCCAGGTACTAAGATGTTTCAGTTCCCTGGGTTAGCTCTCATCTATTGATGAGTAACAGTCCTTCAGACTGCTGGGTTGTCCCATTCGGAAATCCCCGGATCAAAGGTTATTTGCACCTACCCGAGGCTTATCGCAGCTTATCACGTCCTTCATCGCCTCCATGAGCCAAGGCATCCGCCATGCGCCCTTTCTTACTTTCTTTATGATATCAGCCTCTCATCGGCATTGCTGCCAACGTCGGCTGAACCGCTCATACTTTCAGCTGTATTGATCGTGAAATATTCTTTGTTGAGCATTGCTGCTCTTAGGAGTACTTCACTTAAGTTAAAACTTAAGTCTTACTTTCTACAGTTTTCTTGTATCAATATGTCAAAGATCTCTTTTCAGTTCATAGTTCACAATGCATAGTTCATAGTTATGCGTCTGGAAAATGACTGAAGAAGGGGAGATTCCGGAATCGAACCGGGATTACAACCGTTTCTCCTTTTATATATTAAACAGGTTCGTGTACAAGAAGCATGGGTTAAACCAACCTACTTCCTAATTTCAAGTGATGTCCATTCGACATCCGATTGTCGTCTCTCCAGAAAGGAGGTGTTCCAGCCGCACCTTCCGGTACGGCTACCTTGTTACGACTTAGCCCCAATTACCAGTTTCACCTTAGGCCGCCCCTCGCGGTCACAGACTTCAGGTGCCCCCGGCTTTCATGGCTTGACGGGCGGTGTGTACAAGGCCCGGGAACGTATTCACCGCGCCATGGCTGATGCGCGATTACTAGCGAATCCAGCTTCGTGGGGTCGGGTTGCAGACCCCAGTCCGAACTACGACGCACTTTATTGATTAGAT
>JAZLKF010000051.1:0-3644 GCA_045597525.1 Fibrobacter sp.
ATGGAAGCGCGACTTGCCGAGCGGAGACAAAAAATGTATAATGCAACCAAGGTCCGTCAAGCCTACTGGAAATCCCAACAGACATGATGGACTCCCTTATTAGCTTTACCAAAAATGTCCAAGTTCAACTTGGGCGGGACAGAGAAAGAATGAAAAAAATATTTGCATTTCTGCTTGTAGCAAGTTTACTGTTGGGCTGTGGGTCCAAGGATCCTGAAAGCATTATTATACATGGTAAAATGACCAAGTGGCCTTCCATATATATCAAGGAATCGGTCGATTTTTTCATTCATAATCCCGTTTGGTCCTCTGAAAATTCTCGATCCGTCAATGTGTCCGGTAAGGTCCCGTTTCGTGGAGATTCAGCGAACGTGACTTTTCAGGCTAGACTTCAGGAAAACGATTCGCTCTGGACCACTAGTTGGCTGCTGGACGGTCGCCCGGCGGATTCCCTGGAAACAGAGGAATTGTACGATGGTATGGCGTTCGCTTTTGCAGAAGGGACGGTTGCGTTTATGAAATATACTCTAGATCATCCCTTTGTTAAGGAACTGGACAAGGCTGCACAAGTTGATTTAGGCATAGCGGGTTTGAAGTGTTTTCGCTATGTAATGTCTCCTCAAAAATTTAAAACTCTGGACTCAATCGCGAGTCTTAAGTTTTCTATTGCCCAGGGAGAATGCTTTGCAAAAAAAGCTTCCCATCCGGACGTTGTAGAAATGTATTCTGGTATGGTCCGAACTAGTCGTATGATGTTGATGAATGTTGGTTTGCCGGAACCCATTAATACTTACGAAAATAACCTTATGGAAAAAGATTCCGTACTTCTAAATTATTTAAAGTCCAATGGTGTTAACGTGGATTCCCTGCTTTCTGCAAAATCTGTAAGTATCACGGATTCTACGCAAAAACTTCCCTCTGGAGCAGAGGACTCTTTACGGTCAACGCCTGCTATGAGGATGGATTGATATGAACTTATATCGTAAGACGATAGATTCTTTAGATTGGGGTGATTGCGGGCGGGATGCGTCGTCGGTGATTGCCGTTGGCCATAAGAATCCGGATGGGGATTCGGTAATGTCCGCCATGGCCTATGCTCTGCTGATGCGTGAACTGGGCTATAATGTTGTGGCGAAAATGGCGGGCCCGGCCAACAAGGAAACTTGCTTTGCGGCTAAGGCTTTTGGCTTTGAATTTAATCAAGGTGACCTGTACTGATGTGGATCGGGTAATTTTCAATGGGATCCATTTTTGCTTTGGTAGTATGGACTGGGACCATCCCGAATCCATCGATAGTTTCCTGCATAGAATGTTGAAGGTGATGGATGGGTGTGGCCTGATGTTCTGCTGTGTGGGCTTTTTGGAACATTCCTACATCCTTTACAGCGGCGCCCCTCAGGGGGCTACTTCCGATTTTGGAAAAAACGTGGCAGAGTTGGCCTTTGGCCAGTCGGTTCGACCTGGCGTAATCTATTGCGAACGTCGCTTAAGCCGTAAGCTAGATGTTGTGCCGACGCTTACTGCTGTTTTGACCAAATAAGAGGCTGCTTTTCCAGCGAATAGATCATAAAAACGGGCTTTGTAAAGATAAATTAGAAGACACCCTTGCTTTATAAATGTAAATTCACATACATGAGTTTTAATATGAAAAAGTTCGCCTTACTGGCTTCCCTTTTTGTTTCCACATCTTTTGCTGCAAATCAAGAATATTTTGATTGCTGGCTTGAAAAATCCACCCGATTGACTGCTTCAGAAAGAGCCAGGTTGGGTGCCACCGACGATAATTCTGCAATTTGTGGTTGCTTTAAGGCTGTGGACAATGGCCCCATCACCCAGGTGTTCGGTATTCCCAAGCCCCGAGTATTGCCTTGCGCCAATGGTTCTTGCTTCCAGGGCGGAGCCATGGAACAGTGCATGGATAATGTTCGTCAGGCTTCCTTTGCCTTGTCTGATTTCGTAGATGGTCACCCCATGGCTGGCGCTGTGCCCCTGGGATTTGATGAAGGCTGGGAAATGACTCCCTTCGGAGAATACTTCAACAAGCGTGCGGCTCGTGCTAAGGACATTACCTGCTTCTTGAATGTTCATGAACGTCCCTGGGCACCCAAGAAGAAGGATGCCTCGGTCTTCCGCATTTCCGGCCTACCTAAGAAATTGCTTCCCGAAGCAGAATTGCGCTTTACCGATTACAGTGATGTTCGCTGCCTTGATAATGGTGAATTGACTGGCTTTGCCTTTAACGGTTACGTAGAAAACCTGCGACATGTGGATGCCGAAGGCTTGATGCAGGGCGAGGAAATCGGTTACATGAACGACCCGAGCTATCCAGCTCGCCAGGGTGAAAGGTGGGGCCAAGTTCAGTGGACTGCAAACTATAAGAATGGTATGCGAGAAGGCAATGCTTATTACTTCAAGTCAAGTGTTGCAGACCGAGTTCCTGAAGATAAGCCCCAGTACTACTTCAAACATTTGGAAGTACCCTACAAGCAGGGCTACGCCAATGGTACCGCCCGTATGTTCAGCGACAAGGGCTTTGTTATGGCAGACATGCCTGTAAAGCGTGGTGAACTTTTTGGAAGAACGATTATTCACAACCCCTTCAAGAAAAAGAACGTGAACGTTACCTTTGCAGCCGGAAACTTGGAAGGTTTTGTTGACTTCGGTGACTTTGGCGGTGTGTTCCATGAAGGTTTGCCTAACGGCATGATTACCTTCTGGTCTGTGAAGGACTCCTGTTACGAATGGCTGCCGGGTTCCGCAGTTTGCTACACCGAACGCCTTAAGAAAAAGCAGTGGGGCTCTTACAAGATGGGTAAGTTCAAGGGCAAGATGGAATGCTATAACGGTGTTAAGGGTGGTGTCGACCTGGTGTGCTCTGACCCTGTTCAGGACTCCATTAATGCTGATCCCCATGAAATTGCAAAGAAGGCTCGCATGACTGCTGAACTGGCCAAACTGGATGTTCAGAAGGCCAAGGAAGTTGTGCAGGAGGCCCAAGCAGCGTTGCAAAAGGCGTTGGACGATGTAAAGAGCGCCGAGGCCGTCGCTGAAACTGCAGAGAAGGCTGCTATTGAGGCTGAAAATGCCTTAAAACCTCCTGAACCGAATTGCGATTCTATCCTTCAGGTCCGACTTGCTCAGGCAACCGACAGTACCATGGCTAATGAAGCCGCCCAGGCTGTTGTTGTCGACAGTGTCGTTGAATCTGTGATTGCCCATTGCATGGAACTGGCTGCCGCTAAGGTTGCTGCTGATTCCTCTGCAAATCAGGCCGCCGCAGCAGCTGAGGTCGCTCCTGCTGAATCTGCAAAGGATCCTGCAAATATCGGTAAGAAGGACAAGAAGGCTAAGGCTGAAAAGGCTGATAAGAAGTCTTCCAAGAAAAAATAGCTTGTCCTAAAATTCTGGCAATAAAAAAGGCGAGGTTTAACCCTCGCTTTTTTGTATAACTGAAAACTACCGGCTACGCCGGTAGTTCCGTAAAAGCCTTCTGGCGGTCATGAAAAAAAAGAAATCCCTTGATTAATATTGAAATGCGGTCTGCCAACTGCATCACAATAAAATCAAAGGATTTAAAATGAATGATAGAAATAAATCGACGGCTCATACCACATGGAATTGTAAGTATCACATCGTGTTCGCAC
>JAZLKF010000052.1:0-2687 GCA_045597525.1 Fibrobacter sp.
TTCGTGTCATGGTATTATCCCACGGAATATTCTGAAGATGCAACCAAAGCCCTTTATGAATATGTTTCAACAACGGATCATTCTCCTACAGGAAAAGGCAGAGACGTAAAAACCTATGGTGTTTCCGTCCGTTGTGTAAAGGTGGAATAACCCCTTAAAATCTCCTATTGTCATCCCGGATTTAGTCCGGGATCTCCCCAAAAAATTAATCTAGGGAACCCTCCATAGAGGGCATCCCATTGTGCGTGTCATCCCAGGCGAATACCTGGGATCTCCCCAAACTTTTTAATAAAAAGCATGCAAGAGCATGCCAAAGGCTAATCTCATGTCTAAATAGCGTGCTAAACGACCTTTGACCACTTAGCACTTTTATACGAAACTTGAAACTTTAGTTTCTTAGTTGAGTTATCCTCTTTGGGGAAGTGCTTACGTGGGCATGGTCACCTTTAGGTGGTTGTCGCGACCGCCGCCGCTAACGCCGCAGGCGTTCAATGAACAACAACTCCTCAAATTTTTCCAAGTCCCTCCAGCGCAAACAAAATTTTTCATAAAAATCTGTGCTTATTTGGAACTTTCCTGCGTGTTAATAGTAAACGCAACTTTTAACATGGAGGAAAAATGGGCGAATACAAAATAAAGCCGTACGAAGAACTGAATATCACTGACAATTTCATGTTTTCCAAGGTATTCAGCAACGAGGATGTGGCCAAGGATTTCTTGCAGGATGTTCTGAAAATTTCCATCGACAAGATTTCCGTAGTCGGCGAAGCCACCACACAGGAGGATCCCTTCCACAAAAGCGTCCGCTTTGATGTCGCTGTGAAGGAGGAAATCTCTGACGCATCGGGTGTTTCTAAGCCAGGCCGTTATTTCGATATCGAGTTGCAGATGGTCGACACCGGTGAACTCCCTAAGCGAGCACGCTATTACCAGGGAATGTGCGACCTGGATGTCCTTGCCAAGGGCGTAAGTTACGACGAGCTTCAAGAACAGTACATCTTGTTCATCTGCCCGGACGATATCTTCGGAAAGGGCTTGCCCGTGTATAAGTTCCAAAATCGTGAAGAGACGAATCCCAGGATTTTGATGGGTGACCTCTGCTACAAAAACTTTTATATATTTAAGAAGTACTCCGAGATAACCGACAAGGCGACTCGCGAGTATATGCAGTATTTCGCCACGCAAAAGCATGAATCCGTTAAGATGAAACGAATCCATGACCTTGTGGAAAGATACCGCAAGGACCCCGCCACAAAGAAGGCTTATATGACTTTGGAACAGGAACTCAATCTGCGCTACAAGAAAGGCGTTGACGATGAAAAACGTCGTTTGGCCAAGGCCATGCTTGCTGAAGGTGATTCTGTGGAAAAAGTTGCAAGATGCACCGGTCTTACGCCAGAGCAAATCAACGCTCTATAAAATTTTTTGTTCAACCCCCGGGAAAAATCCCGGGGCTTTTTTATTCAGTGTATTTTTGGGTACGTATAGCCAAGTACGGTAAGATCGAAATTGGTCTTAACGAGCCTGCAAAACCGTCTGCAGAATCCAACAACGCGTAATCTTTTTGAAAAAGCTCTGGGGCTTTGCCCTGGAGCTTGCTTTTTTTTAGGATTTTGCCCCAGAATTTGGTGATAATGTCGCCTGGGTCCCGGAGCCGAATCCTATAAAAAATTAAATTCTGAAAAAATTTGGGGATTAAATTAGGAGGACACATGAAAAAATATCTATGGTTGACCGCGCTTACCATGAGCCTTTTCTTTGGGGCCTGTGGCGACGAAGGTTGTACCAATGCCGGTGGCGACGATGACGAATCCTCTTCCAGCACAGCAAAGAGCAGCAGCTCTTCCAGCGTCATCCTGAGCTCATCGAGCGAAGGATCCAGTAGCTCGGCTAAGAGCAGTTCCTCTGTTGCTTCTAGTTCCAGTGCTAAGTCTTCCTCAAGCTCTGTGATTGGCTCGCAAGCCGAGAGCAGCGGCGATGCTTGCATCGACATTGCCGAGGCGCAGAGTCAAGGCTCGGAGAGCAAGTCCTCTTCCAGCAGCAGCGAATATGTGCCCTTTGATCATTCAAAAACGCACGCGGCTGCAAGTAAAGTGGGGGCGGATGCCTATAAACAGTTTACCGATGAACGAAATGGCCGCAGCTATTACTACATCACTATTGAAGGTGAAACTCCGGGTGGTGTAGATGCCACGGTGACTATTATGGCTGAAAACCTGAATATCGGTACCATGGTTAATGGTGAAAACGATCAGAACGATGACAACGTCATTGAACGTTATTGCTACAACAATGACACCACCAAATGCGATGAATTTGGTGGTCTGTACCAGTGGGCCGAAATGATGCAGTTGCCCAGTCGCTGCAATACCGAAAGTTGCGCAGATTTGATTGAAAATAAACATCGTGGTATTTGTCCCGATGGTTGGCGTTTAATGACTTATAGGGATTTCTACATCGCTTGGCACGCCAAGACTAACAAAGACGGAATCAAGGGAACTCGTTCTACTTATGGATTCTCAGGTACAAATTATACGGGACTTTCTCTTACCGGTGCTGGTATTAGAAAAAATGGAGCTTTTAATAAATTGAAAGAATTCGTGTCATGGTATTATCCCACGGAATATTCTGAAGATGCAACCAAAGCCCTTTATGAATATGTTTCAACAACGGATCATTCTCCTACA
>JAZLKF010000053.1:0-36215 GCA_045597525.1 Fibrobacter sp.
TAGAACATTTCCGTGGCAATCGTCATGGGGGTGGGCGTAAAGTCCTGAACCTGCTCCAGCTGGAATCCCAACTGCTTGGTTTCAAGGGCAAGTTCAGCCATGTCGGCCTCGGTACATCCCGGATGGCTACTGATGAAGTAGGGGATAATCTGCTGCTTCTTGCCAATGCGAGCACATTCGGCGTCAAAGAATTCCTTGAACTTGTGGAACAGAGTAAAGCTGGGCTTGCGAATCAAATTCAGGACGGATTCCACCGTATGTTCGGGGGCGACCTTCAGGCGGCCGCTGACGTGGAACTCAATGAGGTCCCTGGCGTACTCTTCGTGTTCCTTGCGAATGTTTTCGTCGCAGTTTTCCTGCAACAGCAAGTCGTAACGGACGCCACTGCCAATGAACAGATGCTTGACCTTGGGGTGGTTACGGACTTCGCGATACAAGTCAATCAATTCGCGGTGACTTGTATTCATGTTATCGCAAATCTTGGGGAAGCAGCAGCTGGGACGGGCGCACTTGGCGCAGCGATTACGGTCCTTGCCACGCATCTTGTACATGTTGGCGCTGGGGCCGCCCAAGTCCGTGATGGTGCCGGCGAAACCTTCCATGTTCACCACCTTCTCCACTTCACGCAAAATGCTTTCGCGGCTGCGGCTGGCGATGAACTTTCCCTGCTGGGCGTTGATGGCGCAGAAACTGCACCCGCCGAAACATCCGCGGTGAGTGTTGATGCTAAACTTGATCATCTCAAAGGCGGGAACGTCGCCGCGCTTCTTATAACGCGGGTGAGGTGCTCGCGCATAAGGATATTCAAAGCTCTCGTCCAGCTCGCCGTATTCCATGGGCGGGTAGGCCGGATTAATCACAACAGTCTTGTCGCCAACGTCTTGCAGAATGCGGCGCTGGAACATCTTGTTGCATTCGATGTCCACCTTATTGTAGCTTTGGATCTGGGTCTTCTTGCTGGCCACACATTCTTCGTGGCTAGGCAGGCGCAGGTCTTCCCAGTTGGTGCCCAGCTCCTTGTGCTTGCCAGGGGCGGGAATCTTGTCCTTGTCCACAAGAACAGCAGTCTGGGGAATATTCTTCAGGCTGCTGAAAGGAACGCCCTTCTTCAAGAGACGCACAATTTCTTTCAGGGGCTTTTCGCCCATGCCGTACACCAGAATGTCCGCTTCCGTTTCAGCCAGAATACTTGGTTTCAGACGGTCACTCCAGTAATCGTAATGGGTGACGCGACGAAGGCTGCTTTCCAATCCGCCAATCAAAAGCGGCACATCGGGGAAAAGCATCTTGACGATCTTTGCGTAAGTGTAGGTGGCGTAATCCGGACGGAAACCGGCCTTGTTGCCTGCGGTAAAGGCGTCGTCGTGACGTAGGCGCTTGCCCGCGGTGTAATGGTTCACCATGCTGTCCATGCCGCTACTGATGGCAAAGAACATACGGGGCTTTCCTAATTTTTTAAAATCTCGAAGGTCATCGCGCCAGTTGGGCTGCGGCAAGATTGCCACACGCAGGCCTTCGTGTTCGAAAAGTCTCGCTACCACGGCATGACCAAAACTAGGATGGTCCACATAACAGTCCGCACTGATTACCACTACGTCGACGTAATCCCAGCCAAGTTCGTCTAGGTCTTCTTTACAAATCGGTAAAAAGCGCGGATCGTACATAAGGGGAAAGATAGAAAAAGTCCAGCGTTGCAAAAATAGGCTTGCTTGTTTTTACATAAAAGCGCGGGTTTGACAATACTAAAAATATTTAGAACAGTCTTGAGTTTAAATTTGGCGTATTTTTTATGCCAATTTTAATTAAAATTGGTCTATTTTTTGAGCCAATTTTACAACGCAATTGAAAATTATGTATATTGCAAGCTATGAAGAATGCAATTGCCGAAATTATGCGTGAATTTTACGAGGAGGGCCTTCCCGAAAAAATTCACCCCCGTGTTGTTGAATACTACGAAAAGGCGCGTAACGCGACCGCCATTATCGGCATGCGTCGTGTGGGCAAGACCTATGTGGCGTTTCATCGAATACAGGAATTGCTCAGCGATGGAATTCCATTAGAACGGATTGTTTATATCAACTTTGACGATGAACGCTTGCGAGGTGTTTCGGCAAACGATTTAAAGCTCATTGGTGAAATTCATGCAGCCATGTACCCCGAGGCCGCAAAGGAAAAATGCTGGTATTTTCTTGACGAACTTCAGGATGTTGACGGCTGGGAATTGTTTGCCCGTCGGTTGGTGGATTCCAATCGCGTTCAGCTTTGCCTGACAGGATCTTCTGCGAAACTTCTTTCATCGGAAGTTGCCACGCAGCTGCGCGGTCGTTCTCTCGATATTGAGATATTTCCGTTATCTTTTGCAGAATTCCTGACTTTTAATGGTCTTGTAAAGGCTGTACCGCAAGCACCTTTTTCTCCGAGAACTGCGGGCTTGCTGCGAAACGCCATGACCCGTTATCTTGAAGAGGGCGGCTTCCCCGATATTCAAGGCGAAGATTTGCGAATCCGCAACAAGCTGCTTCAGGAATATGTGAATGCCGTAGTTTATCGCGATGTAATTGAACGCCATGAAATTTCAAGCACTCAGGCTTTGCGCTATACTTTGGATTACATCATCCACAACTATGCCCGCAAAATTTCTACACGAGCCATCTCCGGCGCGCTCCGTGCCATAGGTGCTTCCGACAATCGCGAACGCATTTCTGAATACCTGCAATATTTTGTCAATGCCTACTTGATATATCCGGTTTCCATAAGGACTGATTCTCTGGCTGTTCGCCGCACGAACCCCGATAAGTTTTACATCGTTGATACCGGACTCATTCGCGCCATGACTCCAAAGAATGATGCGGAACGAGGCTGGCTGCTTGAAAACCTGGTGTTTATGCACCTGCGTCGCGGCAACAATAAAATCGAGTATTACATCAACAAATCTGGTGGCGAAGTTGACTTTTTGGTGACTGACCAAAATTCAAAATCACGGCAGCTAATCCAAGTCGCCTGGAACATGGAAAAATCCGAAACATCGGATCGCGAACTGTCAGCCTTGCGCCTTGCCCGCGATGAGATAAAAGTCAAGGACTGCCTAGTCGTCACCTGGGATTCCGAAACCGTTCTGGATGACGGAATTCAAGTCGTTCCCGTTTGGAAGTGGTGCTTGGGGTAAGGCTTTGATAAATGATTCCTGACCCTTGCATTGCCAAAACAATTTGTTTAGATTTATGTCATTCTCATCCGGCTTACGAGCCGGTCGTATAATTCTCTGCTTGCTGTTCGCGGCACGGTTTATTTAACTGCACAAAGCCGCAGGGTACCTGGATAAGCGCTATCTGGACAATTAGCATAAAGCGAAGCCTAATTAAGAGCCTGTTCTGAACTGGTTTCAGGATAGGGCACCAAAAGGAATCCTTAAAACTTTTGCATATTCTGGTTTTGCCGCACTTGGCAAAGCCTTGTTTTACCATATAAAATTTAACGCGCCCTTTAGGACGCGGAGGAAATAATGAGTATTTCATTGTTGCATGATCCCTTCTGTAGGGATATTTTGTCTGATGTCTCCACATTTCTTGAATTTGTGGAATACTTGACTTCTCGTGATGAAGATTTGAAGACTGTTGTGGATTTACTAGACCGAGAATCATTTATGGAGATTTCCGATGATTTGGTTTTTCTTGCCAAAGTGAAGAAAGAACTTCAGTCTACAAAAAAAGAATCAGAACGGCTCGGTGTAGTGTTCCTGCTAGAACATAAATCTTGCCGTGATGACAAGGCTATAGAACAAATTCTTAGGTACCAACATCATCTGGTGGAAGAAAATCGGATGATAGGTATTAAGACCGTGTTGCTGTCCAGACCGCTCTCAAGATACTGTCTGAAAATGAGCCGATGGATAAAATCGCTCGCTATTCAGGCTTGTCCGAAGAACGAATCCGTTCGTTGCTGAGAATATATTTAAACGAAATACGGAAAGTTTACGGATTTTCCGTATTTTGTTGAAAAATTGATCTGAAAAAAGTATATTTCAGATATGCTCAACAAGATGAATATATCCGATTTACAGCTAGTCTATTCAAGTGGTGAACTCCAAAAGCAAGGCCATTCATATTATCAGATAGTGAAAATGGTGGAGTGTGGGGCGCTCATGCGCCTCAGTAAATCGTATTACGAAAACGCAAACTTTTCTGGTGACCTGAATGACTTTTACTATGTCCGAGCCTATGCGGCTCAGGGCGTGGTTTGCCTTATGAGTGCAGCCGTTTATTACAATTTAACAACCTTCCGCCCCGATGCTATCGATGTTGCTGTTCCGCCCAAGGCAAAACTTTCTACACAACCAGAGAATCTAAAGATCAACCTGCACTACTTTTCTGGCGAACGTCTATCTCTTGGTGTTAAAACAATCCGCCAAAACAAAAACACCTTCAAAATTTACGATATCGAAAAAACTGTCGTTGACATTGTCTCGAACCGAAACAAAGTCGGAATCGAAGAAACCAAGGAAATCTTAATCAATTACCTCGCAAGGCAAGACAAAAACCTTAACAATCTCTATCGCTATGCCGAAAAACTTTCGTGCCTGAAAATACTGAAAACATATCTGGAGGTACTAGTGTGAATGTACAATCGATCAAGGATAAGCTCAAGAATGTTGCGAAGGCTAATTCCAGGCTGTATCAAGAATTGCTAACAGTCTTTGCGCTTGAACGCTCCCTGTACAGAATTGGAAAATCAAAATATAGGGAAAACTTCACTCTAAAAGGTGGAATTTTTCTGTACGCTCTTTACGACAAGGTATATCCTCGTTCTACCTCCGATATAGACCTTCGCGCTGACAAAATCAGCGGAACTCAGGAATCGCTGCTGTCAATTTTTAGTGAAATTTTTGCTATTGAATGTGACGACGGGATAACATTTGATTTGGCTTCGCTTAAATCTTATGAGATAACGAAGCAAGACGAATATCAAGGCGTGAATGTTAGTGTTACTGCCTTGCTTGGAAACACAAAGTTACCGGTGTCAATTGATATTGGCTTTGGTGATGTTATTATTCCGTCAAAAAAAGAAATGTCGTTCCCGGTATTACTTGATATGGAGTGTCCTCGGATTTATGGTTATTCCATTGAATCGGTGTTAGCCGAAAAATTTGAAGCGATAGTTTCGCTAGGATACGTCAATACTCGATTCAAAGATTTTTACGATATGTATGTCATTTTGCAGAGCGAAAATATTGATGCAAAACTTTTGCAAGAGGCGATTGTACAGACGTTTCAAAATCGAAAAACAACTTTTGACGACATTGTTGTTTTTGAAGACTCGTTTGCAACAGACACGGAACGCGTAAAAAGATGGAATGCGTTTATGAAAAAGAAAAACGCCCTGGTACAGGAGTCTTTTGACAAGGTAGTTGAGCGAATTAAAGCGTATTTCAAACCCATTGTAGAAAGACTGCGGTAATTAGAATAAAATTGCTAAAACATCCCGAAGGTTCTGAATGAATCTTCGGGAATATTTTTTTACCATTCTTTTATCGTATCCAAGAACTCATCCTTAGTGTAGGCATGTTCTACACGGCGGTCCTTATACACGAGGCAGTAGCGGAAGTTGTTGCCAGCTTTGCTTGCCCACAAGTTCCCTAGTTTGATTTTCTTTTCGGCATCAAGATGGTCGCCCTTGGTTTCTAGCAAAATGACTTTGCCGTTTTTTGTTTTGATGATGAAGTCTGGATAATGGTTGATGAAACCGTTGATGCAGAAATCCTTCTTTTCGCGATTGCGGGTCCAAAATTCCACGTTCTCCATATTGGCGACGGCGTTGATTACTTCTTCTTCAAAGCCATTTACATTTTCTTCGGCTTCGTGAAGTGTTTTCGGAAGCGGCTTCCCGACTGCGGAAAGATTTAATTTTTCTGGAATTTCAAAAGTCGGCTTCAATTCTATTTTATCTTGATCCAACGCCTTGTCAAATTCGCTTTCAATGTACTTTGCCGAGAGTTCGTTAATTTTCTGCTTAATCTTATCGGCGTAAAGCGACTGTGAATTCAGCATATTATTTAAATCAGCTTCGGAGAAATTTTGTAATACGCGATTGATGTATTCGATAATGTCGGGGTCTGGAATAGGATACATATTGCCAATCCATCCTCGAAGATTTTTTGCGCATAGTTCCCGCTTCTTGTTCAAGTCATTTACATTTGTCAGCCATTGGACGATATCGTTCTGTCTTTGTCTATCCACATTAAAAATTGTGGGCGTAAAGTCTTTCTGAGTTTCATCTAGGTCAATACGCCGGATGTCCAATTCAACATTTTGAAAATCAATGTTCGTGTCCGCATTTTTTAGCGGAAACTTTTTTAGGAGCATGTCTTTTTCAAAAGGCTCTGAATTCAAATTGAACAAGTCGTTTTGCAGAGCGTGCTTGTAATAGAACTGCGGCAGTTTTAGCGAGGCCACTGTTTCCTTAAAGATTTCCTTGACGTCGTATGTTTTCACTTGCTTACTAACCTCACTTGGCGGGAGTGGAGATTTTGCATTTGCCTCAACCTGTTTTTCCAATTTCTGATTTTCGGCGATAGCTTGCTTTGCAATTTCTGCGATTACAGAGTTTTCTTCTGCGGATGCTGCTGGAGTTGTTGAAGCAACCTTGGAAACATCTACTTCCGTGGAACCTGGATTGTATATCGCTTTCGCAGAGTCCGACAAATGATCGAGTACAGGAACAGGCTTCCAGAAAATTTTTGTAACATCAAAGTCTTCGAAGTTGTTTGCTGCATCGGCATGTGATGGCTGAACTTCTTCACCGTTATTTGCGACAACTTTGTTTTCTGTAATTTCTTGTTCCGTGATTTCAACTTGGCGGTAATCCTTGCTGCTGAAACCTGCTCGGTTTAATCCCTTGACGATGCTGTCAAGAGTTTCGCTGAATTTAGCAGAAGCGGTAAACACATAGCTCATATTGAGCATCGCATTTTCATTTTTGCGTACATTGGGCAAACGCAAAACTCGTCCAAGAATCTGCTCCACGTCAACACTGGAACTTCGGTCGGCAAGGCTTGCGAGGATATAGGCAAAGGGGCAATCCCAGCCCTCTTTCAGCGCGTTGACTGTAATGATATAGCGAACCGGGCAATCTGCGGACATCAAATCTACATTCTGCAATTCATTCTTGTCGGCGGTCTTAATCTTGATTTGCTCTTCGGGAATTTTTAAATCCAGAAGCATTGATTTGACTTTTTCAAAAGTGGCGTTGTCATTTTTTGTTTTTGGTTCTGCTTGAAAAAGTACAATGGGACGAATGTATGGTGCGCCATTTTTCTGGGCTTGCGCTGCGGAGTATTCAAGTCGTGAACGTAGTTCCAATGCAGAATTTACAACATCCTCTTTTTTGCGATGGTTATAGACAATCACCGGCAACTTTACCATGTTTTCTTTCTTGAGTTCAAGTGCAGATGTAAAGCTGATGATGTTACTGTTCTTGCGTGGTGTAGCGGTCAAATCCAGAATAAAACTGGGATTTAGATTTTTCAACATTTCCACACTGAGTTCACTTTCGGCATTATGGCTCTCGTCAACAATTACGACGGGATTTAACGAACGCAAAACCGACATGACAGAAATTTCTTCTTCATCCACGCGACTAGAAAAAGACTGGAGATTTCCATTTTCCTCGTTAACCTTGCGGTCTTCTGCTTTTCGCGCCCGAAGGCTGTCAAAACTCAAAATGCAAAGTGAAAGATTTTCATGAACGGAGGTGTTGTTGAATCCTGCTCCCTGCAATAGCATTTTCTTGTCGAAAACTTCCACCCTGTTTGCAAAATCAGTGTTCAGCTGTTCTCGGTATGGGTGCTTGGGGTTGCCAAAATTGCGAAGGGTTTGTTCTAGAATTGAGTTGGACGGAACAAGCCATACCACGATTTTGGGGCGAGTGCTATCAAATGCGTTGAAGATTGTGTTTAGGGCGTTGGCTGCTATAAAAGTTTTTCCACCAGCGGTAGGAACCTTTATGCAGACATGAGGTACGCCTGGTACATTGTTCTTATATGGTTCTACAGCTTCGCCAAGCATTGGCATAATTGCTGTGCGAGGATGCGTCTGCCAAAATTCGCTGAAGGCAACGGCGGTATTCCCTTTTTCTTTTAAAATTTCGAGATAGTATGCAAGGTCATCTATGATCTGTTTTTGATAGGGCTTTAAAAGCATTAGAATCTCCTTACATCACGGGGAATCTTTTTAAATACAATGTTGTTCTTGAAAAGAAAATCTTTGGGCAATACGCAGTTGTCTGCGTAAATGACATAGCGCTCTGCTTTTTGGCTGATGGTTCCAAGGAATTCGAAATCAAGAGTTGTAATTTCTGACTTTTTGTAGAAAAGGTAGTAGGCGGCGTTGTCGTGATTGCCCAAGAAGAATTCGTTTCTGTTCTTTGAAACTTCAGAGGAGTCGATGACGGAATTGGTTTCTGTATAGTAGATGTAATTGCGAATGTTTTCTAAAGGTTGTTCTTCGTTCAACGAACCGTCCAGCAACATTTCGGGACCGAGCTCGTAATAGTTGAAATCACCTCCGGTTCCTTCGACAGCGTTCTTGCCTTCTCCGTAACCATTGATGACGCGACGGACTCTTTCTGCAGTGATGTTGTTCGCATAGTCTTCCATTTCTACAAGGATGAATTTGCGATTTCCGCCATCCTGCCTGTTGAGGTTGAGGACTGCGTGGGCAGTGGTGCCGGAACCTGCGAAAGAGTCAAGGATGATGGAATTGGAATCGCATAAAAAATTGACTATGTATTCAATTAAAGAAGGTATTTTGGGGTAGTCAAAAACTTTTTCCTTCCCAAAAATCAAAGCTAATTGCTTTCCAGCTTCTTCCGTTGTATCTACGCCAACGGTATTGTCAATTAGATTTGGAGGAACTTCTGGGGCGTAATTTTGCTTTTTATAAGAAAGAACTATTTGCTTTGAACAGTTGACTTTTGTTCCTTCCTTCAGTTCTTCATCAAGTTTTTCTTGTAGCCAAATAAAACGGTTTTCAAATGAAATTTCATTCTCGTTTACGCCATTTTTTACAATAGCATCATTTAACAACTTATTTGGAAATTTTTCTGTTCCATAAACACCAGCAGGAATTATTCCGTTAATAAGTCCTTTAAAATTGACGGATCCTGGAGTAAATGTTAGTGTTTTTAAGGTGTTTTGAGGCTTTGTAATAGGATCATCACTTTTACTCTCTTTTTTTATGCCTCTATACACAAAATTATTTTTCTTCTTTTCGTATGCCAAAACATATTCAATATTTTTCTTTATTTTGTGGGACAAATTTGGTGGTGTCGCAGATTTAAACCAGTGCCATTCACCAACAAAATTCCCAGCCCCGAAAATTTCATCGCATATTAGTTTCAAGTTCGCCTGTTCGTTATCGTCGATACTGATAAAAATTGCGCCATCTTCCCGAAGCAGTTTGTGCAGCAATTTCAATCGCGGGTACATCATGCACAGCCACTTGTCGTGTCGGGTTAAATCCTCGGCCTCTTTCCCTACAACCTGACCCAGCCACTTTCGAATTTTGGGACTGTTTACATTGTCGTTATATACCCAGTTCTCGTTGCCCGTGTTGTAGGGTGGATCGATATAGATGCATTTCACCTTGCCTTCGTATTCTGGCATCAAGGCTTTGAGGGCTTCAAGGTTGTCGCCATGAATGATCTTGTTTTCAGAAGCGCCTTTTTCGCAGTTGAAGGAATCCTTCAGTTCCAGGGTCTTGTATGGAACATCCAGGTGATGATTCAGAACAGCATCTTTTCCGAGCCAGTGTAAAGAGGGCAAGGGAACCTCGGGGCAAAAGTGAAACCTGGGGCTTTGCTCCGAAATTGAAAGACTTTGAATCCGCTTTTTCGCAGAAAAGAAAAAGGTGTGGACCGCCGCTTTCCGCAGTTGAGGTTCTGGTAAACCTAGATACGAAAAAGACAAAACGACCCACACCCGATTGGGTGTGAGCGTCTGTCCATAATTCCCGTATCTTTAAAATGTACCAGATTTCAACTGCGAGATTAAGGACAAATACCCTAAAATCAAACGCTCAGCATTTCTACCAAGCTATGTCAAAGAGAATATAAATAAAAAATGCAAAAGAAAATGGTTGGCAGGGAATGCCGCCAACCATAAAATCGTTACTTATTCAAGATAATTGAAAGTTTTGTTCCGTCAAAAGGCTCTCCCCAGCCATTTTTCTCGCTGAATTTTGAAAATTCCACAAGTTTGGGGTCTGGAAGAGAAATGTTTTCTTTTTCAAGCATGCTGGCGATATCTTCAAGAATCTTAAGGCTTTCTTCACCATATCCGGGAATGTTGGTAAAAGCGTAGATTTCTTCCATGCTATGAATGGCTTCTATGAGTGTTGCAAAATCTTCGTCCAATCCTTCATATAAATTTTTAAAGACATCATATTCCTCCTTTGTCAAATAATTGAAATCAGATGTTTCAAAGGAAGAAAATTCAAAAAAACATTCTGGCAAGATATCAATGATTCTTTTGGACCACTCGTCGAGGAACATTTCCCCGGTTGCATTCCATAACTTTTCAAAAAGGGGAGACCAATTCTTTTGAGAGTATTTTTTGGACAAATATTTTTCCGCGCACATTATTGCATACGCAATGCGACCGTTCCAGGAAACGTTTCTAAAAGTATTTGAAATCATTCTATTCACTCCTTAAAATTTCCATCCGGTGTGGTTGCCTTTTATTCTGTTTTTAAAAGCTTCCGTGCAATTTTCGCAAGCTTCCTTGGGGTCGCCAACATGACCTTTGTAAGTGTGTATGGTTGAAATATAGATATTCTCCATCTTGACTCCTGCATTTAAGGCTTGATTTATTGCGTCAACTTCGGCACAATTTCCAAGCGGGTATCGATTTAGTGTTTTAGGTGGTAATACTCCGTGTTCTCCAAAGATTGCTGAATTTTTCTTAGTGTTGTTGAGCTCAATACCTCCGTTTCGACCAATGAATTGTTGACCAGTTTCCGAGTCTATTGCGATGCAGGCTGTGTTGAAATCCCGACGTTTATTTTTTGATATACTTTCCAGTTTTTGTGCTTCTTTATTGGCCCAATTAGTGACTTCATTATGCATGAAATCTGCATTGCAGGATTTTGCTCGATTTCTTGCACCCACTGTTCCATGAAATAATCCGCTGTAATTTGTTCCCATATCGGTCCCTATGTCGTTTTACAAGGGAGAGATAGGTTTTGGAACTACTTTTCGCATTCCTCATGAAGGAATGTGAAAATGCCAAAATTAGGCTGATTTCAAGCTTTGTGTATGTAAAGTTGTCGTTTTTTCGCTTGTTTTGTTCCTTGCCGAGGAATTTATTTTTTGTGAGTTGTATAGATACTTGTCGCTAAAGGCTTTGAATCCCTGTTGTATTAAAAAATTGTTGGCATCGTCAATGGTGATTTTAGCTGTGTTTTGTAACAATACCTTGTAACAAGAATGTTCTTTAGATTCGGTGAGTAATAGCCCTACAGATTTTAACAGATTTTCAGAACATTCAAAACTGACTTTCAGTCCTACACAGATGGCGACAATTGTTGGCAGGGAGGGCCTATAATCATCTTCTTTTATCCTTGTGTAAATTTGGGGAGATAAACCGGTTTGACTGCAAAATTTTTGCGAGTTCAATTTTTTTGCTTTGATTATTTTTTGCAAGTACCTTGCAAAGGTATCGTTGCTACAATATGGGCTGGTGCTCCGTTCAGACAACAGCAAAGACAACTCTCCTTGAAGGAAAGCGACTTTGTCTTCACTTTGTGTCTGAATGATTTTCTGCATTTATTTAAATAGCGGTAAATCTTTTATAAAGTTGCCTCGATTGTGCGATGATATTTTGTCATTTCTTTGATTGGGTTTGTATTCTGTAACAACGATGTTTTTGGTGTCGCAATAAGCCTTCATTTCAGAAGAGATAGAACCATAAAATAGAATGTGCGAAGGCTTTACAATTTCAATCATTTTTATGAAACCATCGTAGAAAATTTTTCGGACTTCTTCATCGTTTTGTCCTCCATAAATGCTGACACATACGGTGGATTGCTGATGAATACCTTGAAATGCGAAACGGTATGATCGTTTGTCTGACCATCGAATAAGAGGTATAACCTTAAATCCGTTTTTCTGCAGGAAGAATGTAATTGCTCTAGACAGATAAACATGGTAACATAGCAATGCTAAAGGCATGTCTAGGTAGAGACTAATGTCAGGTGATATCAATCCTGCAAATTTTCTAAGTCTCTTGAAATATTTCTTCGGGGTCCTGATGAATCTCCAAAATTTAAAGTCGTGTTCAAAGAAATGGACATAGGTCTTGCTTGCGTCATCAATTGCAATTTTCTTTTTAACAGCTTCCGAAAAGGGAATCATCTTTTCAGGAGTTTCAGTTACTTGATGTTGAACTTGTGGAATTTCGTCATCGCCGCAGAAAGTTGTTCCATCAACCCAATCTGCATGGAAAATATCGATTTGTTTGTTTCTAGCAAGGCTCATAAAGCCTCCTTTTTTGAAAGTGGTTGGTTTTGTTGTCTAATAATATTGAGTAGGCTTTTTGCAAAATCCTTTTTATGGATGCAAAAAAAGCGTGGAATCGTCTGCGCTTACACGACCGAGGCTCTGGTAAACCTATACACAATAAGCACAAACGACCCACGCCCATAAAGACGTGAGTGTCAGCCTTATTCCTGTGTATTTTGAAATTTACCAGATTTCGATCATAGGAATAAGAGCAAAACTCTCAATTAAACCTGCGTCCTTCGCCACTTGCGCGGCGGAGAACTATGTCAAGGAGAATATAGCATAAACAGATTGGGCAATTTAGAGGTTGATTCTTCAAAAAATGCAAAAAACGCCGTTTTAGTCTGTTTTGAATCGCTAATTCCATTTTTCTTTATTCATTGGGTGAAATTGCAAAAATGCGATTTCCCTGCTGAGTGTTTTTGGGCAAACCATTGGCAGGAACAAAGTGCCCTTATTATTACAAGGAGGCTCTATGCCTAAAGAAAACTTGTTGGATAAAGTTATTCGTTCTCAATGTAGCTCAATCTGGGCTCCTGGCGTACTTGATAAAATTGCCAAGCGCAGGAATCTGATTAAACGGTCGAGTGAACGCTGGGGGATTGATCCCATGGCTGCGGCAAGCGTCATGTTCCAAGAAAAATATTATGGCTTCTTCGCTGATGCAAAAAATGCATTAGGCGCTTATAAGCTGATGATCGGAGATGATAGCTACAGTTTTGGACCGATGGAAATGCAAGTCGCGACAGCTATGCGCTTACTTAGAGCTCGTGGTGAACGAGGGACCAGAAGTCAGGCGATTAGTTGGCTTGGTCATGAACCATTGGCAATTGATTTGGCTGCCCAGTATCTTAGGGAACTTCAGGATGGTCTTTCCTCGTCGGTTCCGACGGATCTTGCGAAAGCCTATAATTTGGGTTTGGGAAATGCCCTTGCTGGAAAAAGAAGTTATATTGGACAGAGGTCTGAATCTTGTCAGGAGGAAATAGAGCATGCTTTGTACCGGTAAAAATGCATCAAGATTGCTGCTTGCTGAATCGCTGTTGCTTTGCCTTCTACTTACCGCCTTTCACCTGACGGGCGGTTTGGTGGCTGCAGGTTCTGAGTGGCCTGATGTTCTTTATTCAAGTCAGTTGATGAGCTCAGGAAGTGATGACGATGCTTTGATTGTGGTGATGGTTGCTTTGAGGCTTGTATTCACTGCGATTGCATTCTTCGTAAAGAGAAGCGGCGTTCTTTTGCTGATTATTGCTTCTGTAATAGATGTCCTTTGTCTCATGTTGGTTGCTGAAACCTCTGACTTGACAATGACTGCAAGGGATAATATGTTCTTTGCGATTTGGTGCATCGGGTTTGTCACGACAATAGTAACCTTGTTAGTATCATTAGCAAGAAAGTTCCAATAAATAGTTCATCGTTTTTAATGTATTAAGTCATAGAGGCTACTTTGCCTCTACGGCTTTCTATGCGATTGTTACTGTTTTTGCGAACAGAACCGCGACAAAATTTCGCTGAAGTAGTTCGTCTTGATTTGGGATTGTCCTTGTCGATTTATTACATTCTATCCCATGTCTAGCAAATCAAATAACAAGAAAAAGAAAGCAAAGAAAGCTCTGCAGCCTCAACAGTTTTTGAGTGAGGAGGAATACATCCGTACGCAAGTCCGCAAGCTTTCCATTTACAAGGCGTATATGACACCTGTGGAAATCTTCAAGGATACGGGTAGAGCTGCTGTAATGATTGTGCGTCAACATACTGGCGGCAATTTTACTTTTGCCCAGTTTTTGTGGGAGCAGTATGGAAAGGGACTTGATATAACGCTTCATGGTTTTCGCTATGATGAAATCGATTATAATTACCGCTTAGACCTGTTTATTGGTGCGGAATTTGCAAAGGAAGTCGACTATGCCGTAGTGCACAATTTCATGTACCAGGCCCTTGCTTGTGAACAGGAAATCAATGATGGTGTTTGGCATTGCGAATCCTTTGACGTCGACAAATTCTTGTTAGAGCCAGAAGACGCTGTTGAAAAGATGGATTTGGGAATCGACTTTGCGAAGGTGGCGAACGACGCGAGACTGGATAGGAAGACGGAGTACGTACTCGACAGGACGTACAATTGTCCGGATGTAATCAAGGAACTGTACGATGCAGGCTTTGACCAAAGCATGCCTCGGGAAATGATTGACCGTATACTTGCGATTCCCCACGAGGAACTGCGCGTGGATTTGGAAAATCTGATTCAATCTTACATTGCTGGGGGCGAACCGGCTGAAAACGAAGATGCTAGCGGTCACATGATTGCTGCGGTATTGTTCCTCGGGATGATTGGTGACGCTTGCAGTCTGCCTGTTCTTTTGGAACTCCTGCAGCAAGACTATGACTTCATTAGGTCCTATTTCTATGACCTTTTGACCGATGTAATTGCTTATCCGATTGCAAACTGTTTCCACGAACAATATGACTTGATAGAAGAATATCTAAAAACACCAGACATTGAGTATAGCAACAAGAATGTCTTGCTTGAAGTTATTTCGGAGGTGCTTCCGAAAGTCGTAAAAAATAAGTCTGACATAGTGAATTTGATTGATCGGCAGCTACAATTCGTGATTGATGAGGATGATGGCTCCTGCTACGACTATGAACTTACAGGATTTCTGGTTTGGAGTTGCGTATCGCTAGAAGCGAAGGAACTTCTGCCTAAGATTAAGATTCTGTACGATCGAGGCGATGTCGATAAATCTGTGTGTGGCAATTATGAAAGTGTGAACAGGGATATGAATAAAAAGCCTTATATACACGAGTTTCCCATGGACATCTACGCTTACTATAGTCAAGACTGGTGATGTTTTCGTGATATTTTGAAAAATATCCCAATTACTTCCCCGGAATCCACTTCTTGCTTGCAAGTCGAATCAGATAAATTGTTCCTCTGAAGCATAGCTCGATGCACATGGCCATCCAGGCGCCTTGCAAACCGTGGCCAGACACAAGGAATGCCGCCAGGGGGATGCGTACAATCCACATGCTGAGAAGGTTCATCATGCTGGGAGCGAATGTGCTGCCTGCTCCGCGGAAGACTCCGTTTGCCACGATGGATGCTGCGTAGAGGGGCTCCGCAATGGCTTCGATTCTGAGAATCGCTGTTCCTAATGCGCGGATGTCTTCGTCAACCGTAAAGAATCCCATGAGTTCCGGGGCGAAGATATACATCAGCACGCCTGTACCCGTCATTACGATCATGCCTACGCCTGTGGTGAGGAATGCCAGCTTGCGGGTTAAGTCCCTCCGCTTGGCGCCAATGCTTTGTCCGATGAGTGTGGTGGCTGCTGCTCCGATTCCGTAGCCAGGCATGTAGCACAAACTTTCGATGGTAATGGCGAAAGAATGGGCTGCGATAGAGATGGTCCCTAAGGGGGCTACAAAGGTCATGAGCATAATTTGTGCGCTGTACATCACCAATTGTTCCAACCCGATGGGCCAAGAAATCTTGTAGGCCTTTTTTAGTTGCTTGATGGAGAAATAAATTTTTTCCTTGGCGCGAAGGTGTAGGCTTTTGCTCTTGAAAAGCAAGAAGAAGAGCATTAAAGAAGCTATGAAATAAGTCGTAAGGATTGTGCCTAGGCCCGCACCAACTACTCCGAGACCGGCACCAGGAACCGTAATGCTGAATCCGGCAAGGCTCACTTCTCTCGTTTCAAAAATCAAAAGGAAGTTCGCCAGAACATTTAAAAAGCAGGAAAGGATTTGTAACGTGCTGGGCAATTTCATGTTGCCACTGCATTGTAGCATGCCTGCCGCCATGGTGTTCAGTTGCATTCCCGGCAACCCCAGCATGATGATCATAAAGTAGGTGGCAGCGTCCTGATGGATTTCTTCATTGGCTCCCAACAGGGCTGGAACTTTGTCGGACATGAACGTTCCAAGGCACATAAGAATCAGACTGAAGGCAAGTCCAAAAAGTAACCCAACCTTGACCAGGTTTCTCGCACGGAATTCACGTTTAGCGCCAATGGCGTGTGCAATTTGCACCGTAAAGCCTGCGTTAGCGGCAAAGCATAAACTGCCAACAAGCCAGGTGCAGGAGGCCACCAGACCAATGGCTGCCGCTTCCTTGGAACCCAAGTGCCCTACCATGGCGGCGTCCACGTAGGACATGATGATGGAAGCGCTCTGGGCGAGAATTACAGGAAGGCTCAGCTGCCCGATTAAAAGCAGCATCTGGCCTCGATTAAGGGCCTTTCCGTCTCGCAGTAGTTCCAGCCTGTCCATTGTGAACAAATTTAGAAATTCACCGTATTTTGACCAATGTCAAAAAACTATATTTGTCTTACTATGTCGCCTGCGGTTCAATCCTCGTTTGCAAATGCCTTTAAGAAGGCCTTCAGGCTTTCTCTTCCTGTACTTACGGGGTACTGGTTTTTGGGCATTACTTACGGTGTGCTTGCGGAATCCATGGGCTTTAGCTATTGGTATCCGCTGACCATGGCGCTTTTTATTTTTAGCGGCTCCGCGGAATTTTTGGGCTTGGGAATGCTGGCTGCAAATTTCAATCCTTTGGCTGCGGCAAGTATGGCCCTTGTGGTGGGCGCACGTCACTTGTTCTATGGCGTCTCCATGTTGGATCGTTACAAGGGCATGGGCTGGCGAAAACCCTTTTTGATTTTCTGGCTTACCGATGAAACTTTTGCGGTGAACTACAATGCCCGCGAAGCCTCCGCCACAGAAATGCTTTTAGTCAGTTTTTTGGATTATTCCTACTGGATTACCGGCGGCTTCATGGGATACATGTTCGGTTCCCTTTTGAAGTTTGATATTCACGGTTTGGAATTTGTGGTGACTGCTATGTTTACCGCAATTTTCATGGATCAATTCCTGAAGGAAAAGGAATTGCGTCCGGCATGGATTGGAATTGGTTGTACTGCGGTCAGCCTGTTTGTTGTGGGGTCGCAGTACTTCGTGATTCCTGCCATGATTGGAATTCTTCTGATGCTGACGGTGTTCCGTAAGAAGCTGGAACCTAGTTATTTTGAGGAGGTCTGCAAATGACTTCCCAGCAGCAGATTATCACTATCGTAATTCTTGCGGTGGTTACGTTTATGACCCGCGCCTTGCCCTTCCTTGTTTTCCCTGCAGGAAAGCCCACACCTAAATACATCCAGTACTTGGGCAAGGCCTTGCCCCTTGCTGTTTTTGGAATGCTTGTGGTGTACTGCCTTAAGGACGTGCAGTGGCTTGAGGGCTCTCATGGCATTCCCGAAATTTTGGGCATTGCCGCCGTAGTTCTCATGCATTTGTGGCGTCGTCAGCTGTTTCTTTCCATGGCAGTGGGAACCGCGGTGTATATGACTTTGATTCGTGTGATGGTTTGATTATATGCAGAATGGTGCAGGTAATAGAACAAATCTTTTTGGACATCTTTCAGGATTTCTAGCCGCCGCCATTTGGGGTCTGATGGCTCCCATCGGCAAGGACGCCATGCTGCATGGCATTAGCGGCCTGGACATGGTGTTTTTCAGAGTGGCTGGTGCTGCCGTCAGTTTCTGGCTGGCCTCCATTTTTATAAAAGAAAAAGTTCCCGCAAAGGATGTTTTCAAGTTCGCCGCTGCTGGCCTTTTCGCCATCGTCTGTAACCAGTGCTGCTTTACGGTGGGCCTTTCCATTACGTCGCCCATCAATACGTCTATTGCTGCCACAAGTCTTCCCATTGTGGCCTTGATTTTTTCCGCCATCTTTCTTCACGAAAAAATTACTGCCAAGAAAATTCTAGGCATAGCCTTTGGTGTGTCTGGAGCGTTGATGCTTATTATGGGAAGTGCTGCCGCCAACAATGCCAAGGCCGGTAACATTGTGGGGGACCTGCTCTGCTTCACATCCCAATGCAGCTTTGCCATTTACTTGGCATTCTTCAAGAATCTTGTGGGCAAGTATAGCGTCATCACCAGCATGAAATGGATGTTTACTTTTTCCGCCCTCATGATTGCACCCTTTACCTTGGGCGGGGTGATGCAGATTCCATTCAGTGAAATCAGCGCCTTGACTTGGGCAGAATCCAGCTTTGTCGTTTTCGGCGGAACGTTCATCGCCTACATTTTGGTGGCGAAGGCCCAGAAGGCTTTGCGTCCCACGGTGGTTGCCATGTACAATTACGTTCAGCCGGTAACATCCACCATCGTTTCTGTGTTAACCGGGCTTGCCATTTTCGGGTTTAATCACGCTTTGGCTATTGCCTTGATTGTGGCGGGTGTCTACACGGTCAATTCCGCAAAATCCAAGAAGTAAAAACGAAAAGGAAAGAACCTACAGACTTTAAAAAAAGGAACAAAATATGAACTTCAAATCTTTAGTTATCGCCGCCCTGGCCTGCTGCACTTTCGCCTTCGCCACTGCAAAGCCGGAACTTGCAAAGACCATCAAGTTTGACGCTCCGCCCAAGGCCTTGAAGGCTGACGTCATGGACGCCCTGCAGAATCGTAAGTCCGCCAAGGGTTTCACCGAGAAGGTTGTCTCCTACAAGGAAATCGGAAATATCCTGTGGGCCGCCAACGGCATTAACCGCCCGGAATCTGGTGACCGTACGGCTCCTTCTGCGCTGAACCAGCAGGATGTTTCCCTCTATGTTTTTACTACTCAGGCAGCTTACCTCTACGACGCAAAAGCCCACGCCATGAACCTGGTGGTGAAAGGTGACCATCGCGCCCTCTTCACTGAACGCATGAAGACTCCGGTGATAATCCTTCTGGTCAGTGACGTCTCCAAGTTCACTCGCGGTTCCGCAGAAGACCAGCGCGTGACCGGCGCCTATGACGCAGGCATTGTCTCCCAGAACATCAGCATCTACTGCGCCGGCGCAAAGATCGACACCCGCGTCCGCGCCTCCATGGACAAGGCCGGCCTCCAGAAACTTCTGGGCTTAAACGAAAAGCAGATTCCCATGCTGAACCACGCCGTAGGTTACGAGAAATAATGGACGTCGTTAGGCGACTTCGATGTCTAACTTGCTTTCTGTATAGCGCTTTAGGACACTGTTCAAAAGAGTCTGATAAGGGATTCCAACCCGCTCAGCTTTTGCCTTGAATTTTTCGAGAACGTCGGGATCAATGCTGGTCCCGATTTTTATTTTGCGTGCTCGTTCTTTTGTGGCTGAAATAGCTTTTTGGAGTGCGCCTGGACCGGTAAAACTGAGCCCGTTATCTACCGCCCATTGGTGATCTGCCGCATCTTCTTCCGGAGTGCGGTTTTCAAACTTTGCTGCCAGAGCCTCAATTTCTTCGTCTGTCATTTTTCTTGTCATGATTACCTCACCGGATAGATTGTGACCACGGTATTCGTTTCTACTGAGTAGATTATCTTGCAAATTCTTCCTGAGAATACTCGGGTGATTTCAACACAGGATGGATCCCTCCTTGAAGAATCTGCAATAATGGGTGGCGTTAGATCGCTAAAATAATTCAGAACTTCTTGTTCTGAAATACCTCTTTCTTTTAAACGCAAGAGCGCGTGGTTTGATATTTTTACATTCATAAATATACCTTATTGCTAGATAATGTCAAGATATAGACTAGATATATTACAAGCATCTTTATACAATTGGACTCAGCCAAAAGCTTTTTCAAATATAATACTACAGGTATGACGATTTTTGACAAATTTGTTCTTTCAAGAAACATTTTGTTTCATAGAATTGATAAAAAATACGGGAATGTTTAAAAATTACATTGAAATTACGCAAAAACGGAAGTTTTTGTTTCCTAGGAATATTGCGAACAATCGACTCGTAATTTATTTTTTGAGTGTTAGGAGGTCCTTTTATGCGTAAACTGATGATCATGCTGGCGGTGATGCTCATTCCCTTGAATGCATTTGCCGAGGGCAATAATTCATCAAGTGTTTTTGACAAGTTGGAATTGGGAACTCGCTTTGGGGCGGGACTCATGTATGTCATCACGGACTCCGAAGAGGATTATTATCCCTCAAACGGTGGACCTTGGGGTTCGTTGTCTTTTGATGTGGCGTACGGCTTGACGGAAAATCTTTACCTGCATTCCGGCGTGGGTTTGGACTATAGGATTTTCTTTGTTTATATAGAAGCTCTTGCGGGAGATGTTCTTGAATACGATGCCGGTGAAGAGCAGAAACCTTATGATAGATGTGAGGGAAGCTTTTGTTGCGGGAGAGGACATTGGGAATATAATCAAGCTTTTTTACTGAACATTCCCGTACTTTTGCAGTGGAGGATTCCTCGCATTCTGTTTCTTGAAGTGGGCGTTGTATTTGAGCTGTTGCTTGGGACAATCGAAAATGAGGATGATGGGTGGAGGGATGAATCTTACCGAAATCGCGATGAGGAAAGCCGCTTTGGGGTGAATGTTGCTATGGGTGTTGGGCATCAATTTAAATCGGGCCTGTTCATTGATTTTCGTGTGCTTTTCCGCGTGAACGATTTAATTGATGCAGACAAGTTTGCGGATAGTTACTTTATCCCAGTACAAGAATTTGATGGCGATGGAAATGTTGTGTTTGATTTTATGGATTATTCCGAACCCTACGGTTCTTATTATAAAATGTTGAAGTTTCAGCTGGGTGTAGGTTACTGGTTCTGATGAAACCCATTGTCGAATATCTTGATTATCGCGTGTATATGCAGGAGTTCTACGAAGAGCGTAAGAGAACTTCCGCTTTTACGTGGCGTGAATTTTCCAAGCTCTCCGGTTTTGCGTCGTCGGGATATTTGAAGCTGGTGTGCGACGGCAAGACCCGCTTGCGTAAGGCCGGTGCAGAAAGTGTTGCCAAGGCTATGGGGCTGAGCGGTTTCCAGGTGGAATACTTTTGCTGTATGGTGGAATTTTGCGACGCCCGGACAAACGAAGAAAAACAAGCGGCTTATGGTGAAATGTGCCGTTTGGCAGATGCCAACAAGGTCCGTATTTTAGGTGGCGAGGCGTACTCCTATTTTTCCAGCTGGATAAATCCCACGTTGCGTGAGTTGGCTCCCATTATGCCGAGGGCAAAGCCTCTGGAAATGGCCCGCATGCTGTGCCCTTCTGTACCTGCCGCCGATGTGCGTTATTCTCTGGATCAAATGGTCCAGATGGGGCTTCTGCGACGAATCGAGAGTAATGGTCGCGTAACTTACGAGCAGGCCGATGTAGGCATCAATCCTGTTGACAATGCGGATCACAAGGCAGCCATCAATGTGGCGGTTCGTTCCATGCAAAAGCAGTTCGCCCACCTGGCTGCCGATGCCCTGGATGAATTCGACGGGTCGGAACGGAACCTGTCGGGAATAACCATGGGTCTAGACCGCGTCGCCTACGAGCGTGTGGCAACGGAAATGGCGAAGTTCCGCAAGAAAATTGAATCCATCGTGTCGGAAGTCAAGGACTACGATCGGGTTTATCGAATCAATTTACAGATGTTTCCCCTGACCCGAAAATTGGAGGAGAAGGATGAGAAGTAATTTGCCTAATAGAATTCTTGGAGTTGTGTTTGCGGCGGTCCTCATTTTTTGCGGCTGTTCCGGTTTTACCTCGGATCCACCTGTGGCAGGAACTACAGATGACTCGGGCGTAAATCTGCAGAAGGAGCTTGCCGTGGCCCGCACTTATGCGCAGGGCTCCTACGAAGTGAAAGAAAGTTCCGAAAACACAAAAACAGGCGTTATTTCCATCAGCCTTGTTCAGGAATCGGGCTGTGTCAAGCAGGGTGAAACTTACCAGTGGGTTGAAGACTTGAATCGTGTAACACAATTAGCAGGCGGCCTGTTTCGCTATAGCTTTGCAGGCGACACTTTGACTCTTACCGCCTTGAATGAAGAACCAGATTATTATGGCAATGTTACGGTTCTTAAATTCGTTGGCGGCGAGCCAGGAAAGCTTCAGGGAATTTGGCTGCAATTAAGTCGTTCTGCCTATACCGTGTACTGGAATTTTGGCGAAGGTTCCATTGAAATCCGTGTGCTGGAAAAAGAGAACTTCAACTATATGCAATCCCTCTTTATGTGGATGTTCTATGAAAGTCTTGAAGATTCCAGTATGGATATTTATGCGGATCTCATTTACGATGAACACGCCGTTGATCCTGGTCGCTACGGAGTGGCGATTCTTAAGCAGGATAATCGAAGCGAAACCTTTACTTATAAGGGTGTGACCTATGAACTGAAAATAGATTCTGTTCATTCCTTTGATGATTATTTATCGCTGACTCTTTCTAATGGCGCTGCAAAATGTCACCTGGAATATTTTAGCACCTTGAATGTAACTCCTGCAGTATGCAAGGCGGAAAATGCGGATGGCTTGCATTATTCGGATGCAACTCCTGATGTCATGACTCGTTACTCTTGGGGAAATGAAAAGGAATTTGGGGAATGCGTGAATCAGCTGATGGATCTTAATAAAGAAAAGAAGACGGTGTGGAACTACTTAAATCCTAATGTTGACTATGATGAAATGACGGATGAACGCGATGGGCAAGTGTATAAAACTGTAAAAATCGGAAATCAAATTTGGATGGCTGAGAATCTGAATTATGCTAGCAGGGCATCTTCTACCTTGCTGGAATCGTCCAGCTTCTGCTACGATAATGTTGCGGATTCGTGCGCTATGTATGGCCGTTTGTATTTGTGGAATGCTGCTTTGGAGGCTTGTCCAGAAGGGTGGCATTTGCCGGACAATGATGAATGGAAAATTTTATTGACCTCAGTAGCATCAAGTGTAGAAGACCATGAAAATTTCTGGTACTATATCGGAGCTGGAGCAAAGTTGAAAACTACGGCGATATGGGAGTCTAGTAATGGTGTAGATGGTGTTGGATTTTCGGTGTTACCTGCAGGCGCATTTTTTGAAGCGAGTGAAACTGAGAGAATGGTATTTGACAATGCCGGTGGTCTTGATTATGGAAGTTCGTATTTTTGGTCGTCCAGTCCAAGCGGCGATAATGCCTATTTGGCGAGATTGTCAAACAAACGTGATGATGTGGATTTAGAAAGTGTGGAAATAGATGGTCTGGGATCTTCCGTTCGCTGCGTGAAAAACTTTTAAAACAACAACCTTTAGGGATTGCGTATTGCAAATGATTTTCGCTGACGGTTCTGCTGCGAAATTTACGACGAACTCCTAAATTTTCACGATGAATGAACTCGCTTTGAACGTGAAATAAGCTAGGTTTGTGGATGGTTGGAGGAAGAATAATGAAGTTCCACACACTTGTTTTATTTGCTTTTTTCTTGACTGCCGCATTTATGCTTAGCGGTTGTGTTGTTGCTGCAGAGCACCTTTCCAAGGCGAAGATAGAGGTGAATCCCGCTCCAGAAATGCGCGGTGCCGGAGAACATTTTACATCGGGGCACAAGTATCGTTTTTCTGGAGGAGTGAACGCTGCTCCTTCTACGACGCAAAAAGTTCACGGTATTTATAATGAATTGGCAGACTGGTGTGGAACCAAATGCCGTGACTTGCTGAGTGAGCGTAATGCGTCAAGTAAAGTGAATCTGGAATATGAATTTGAATACAGCTATGTAAATGGAAGCGCAGAAGTTTTGGGTAGCGCGGGACCGTTACTTTGGAGTCTTGGTTTAGGCTTTAATAGTGGGGTATATGGCTTTGCTTCCTTGGGTCTGAATACAAAGCATTTTGAAATTGGTGTTTCCGCAGGCGTTTGGAATAATTTCCGTGATTACGAGCATGAGGGAATTGAATATGAATCCCTTCTTGGTCTTTTGCCGGATGTTTATGATGTCGCGGGTACCTCACATTCGGCTGGAACTTCTTTATTGGGCTTATATACGTCTCTTTATTTTGGCTCAATAAGTCTAGAAGTTTCTGCAAGTATGTATGATGTGGATCTGGAAAATAAGCGTCTTTCCAGAGAGCCTACAATTTTTACCATATACACTACAGTTGGTTACCGCTTGGATGAACATTGGAGCGTTAGGGCTGGGGCCGTTAACCTCCAGGGCAGCGGCGTAGAGGATATGGTCTGGTCGGGCTTTGCCGGCGTCAGCTATTTGCTTTAATTTTCTGCGACAGTTTCAGATTGCGTTGCGGCAACTTTTGCTGCGGTCCGCGCCTCACGCTCTCTGGCTTCCCGCTGGGAGAATACACAGCCGCAGAAGTTTTGACGGTACAGATGGTACTGTTCCGAAAGCTCGGTGGAACGCTTGAAGCCGCCCTTCTTTTTCAGGTCCGTGGGCAGACGCTTCACGCCGTATTTCTGACATTGTTCTTCCATCACTTCATTGAGGACTTGGGCGTCCTTCATGGGGCTGATGGTGAGAGTGGTTGTAACGAAGTCAGCGCTCAATTCCGCAGCGATGCGGGCGCTTTCTGCCAGGCGCATTTCAAAACATTTGCGGCAACGCTTACCGCCTTCCGGCTCGTTTTCAAGGCCGCGGACGAACTCGTAGAACTTCTTGGGTTCGTAAGGGCCTTCAATCAGCGTCACCGGATTTTTCGTGGGGAACTCCGCTACAAAGCGCTTGATTTCTGCAACGCGATGGCGATACTCCTCGTCGGGAGAAATATTGGGGTTGTAATAGAAAACCGTAATCTTGAAAAACTGCGAAAGATACTCGATGCTGTAGCTGCTGCAAGGGGCGCAGCAGGCGTGCAAGAGCAATGTGGGCGTTTCGCCACGTTTCTGCAATCCGTGAATAATGTATTCCAGGTCTCGCTGGTAGTTATGCTTGGGCTCACTCATAATTCAACATGCCGAATGCGGTAGCCCAATAACAAATTGTTGTGACGACGGCAAAAAAGCCCATGACCGTTTTTTCCTTGCGGCTGGTACTGAAAAGAACCGTAGCCATGTAGAAGGTCATGTACAGCGAAAAGAAAAATGTCAAAATCAAGGTGATAATGCGGGGCAATATATTGCACACTACTTCTGGCAAAACATTGCCTGCGGTCGTCAACACGAACAGTGCTACGAACTGCATGATAATGGGTACGATGAATGCCCTGCGGACTTCTTCGGGAACAATGCGATGGCGACCATTCATGGCGTACATGCCAAGGGGCGCACCTAGGGCGAGGGCGATATTCAGTGCCACGGAGGGCAAAAAGAAAATGGCGCCAATGAGAGCGGGAACAAACATATTTCAAATATAAAAATTGAGTCCGATGGCTTTTTTCGCGATTATTTGGCGGTATAAAAAAACGACGCCATCAGGTAAAGGAGGTAACCTAATGGCGTCTGGGAGTGTTTGGGTACCTATAAAGTACATATTCCAAACTGGAATAGCCTATAAATTTCTGCATTTCTTGTTTACTCGAGTGTACACAGCGTGACCAAAACGTGAAAATTGCCGTTTTTTGATGAAAATCGCCATTTTTTATTTTTGTTATGTTGTGCAAAATGTCGCGTTAAAAGAGAACTTTTATCTGTAGGTAACCATGGGTTGGGTGAAAACTCAGGGTATTGCCCCACCTGTAGGATGCTGTCAGGGAACATTGGAGGTGACTTTCTAAGGCGTCAAATGTTATTTGGCTGCGGATTTGCGTTTGCTTTTGGGGATATGCCTTGGGGAAGGCAACCGCCAATCGGATGGAGTTTTGAGGTGCCAAGTTGTAGGTTGCGCCCGCCTCGATTCGAGGGACGTCGAAACCATGGTCGCTGGTGAATCGCGATTTGACGCTGGCGGAGGTTGTGAGTTGTGCCATGCCTGATTGTACCTTTAGCTTCCAATCGCTTTGCTCGCAACCGTTGGCTGCGTCAAGGCAAATTCCACTTGCCGTACCGCGTAAAATTTTGGGGCCACTTTCTATGTCGACTTTGAACTTTGCGTTGGCGGTGTCGACATCTAACGGAATCATGATTCTTGCGTTGGCGGAGATTTTGCTGTGCCAGGAATCTGCAAAGGTTGCACTGACATTTTGCGTTCCCCAGAACTTGTGCTTTTGCAGAATGTTCGTAAGATGGATTTGATCTGGAATGGAGTCTCCGTGAAAATAAACTACAGTTTTCCAACCGACTTTTTTTATTAAGCGGTCTTTGTCTTTAGCTGTTGTGCCATGACTTTTTTGCACCTGCAGTTTCACAAAGGGAAGGTCTTGCCCTTGTTGCCACCAAATGCCGCCTTGGAACCAATCACTCTCCAATTGCAAAGACAGGGCATGGGAATTCTTGTGCCAGTACGCCGCCTGCAGATTGTTGAGGTTGTCGATGCTGTAGCTCAGTTGACCGTGGATGTTGCCTGCTGTGTCTAGGGCTCCGCCCATTTTTAGATTACCCAAGGGATAAATAAAAACGGATCCCCATAATGTATCAAGAGGAAATGCGCTGTGAAATTCTCGGGTAGAAATGTCGCCGAAATGAGCCTCGGCGCCATCTCGTTTGTAGGTCAAAAGTTCCTGGTTTCCAAGTTTCAGGGTGAACCTGTAGAAGTTTACCTTAAGCTCTGCAAAGTTTCGTTCGACTTGCCCTAGGGAGTCCCACCGGGTTTTCCAGGAGACGTAGCCGAACTTTGGTGCGCTGATGGTTGCTTGACTATTGCCATTTGTATTTTCGATGTCGCTGTTTTCGTCACTGCAGTTTTCAAGGGCATAGACTTCTGCCAATAAGCATGCGTCCCGCAGGTTTCCTTCTTGAAGCTGGTCCAATATTTCCTGGGCTTCTTCTGGAGAAATGATTCCGTCGTCCCACCAGTTGAAAACTTGGGCTTCGGTGATGGGGGCGGCCGCTACTGCAGTTGCGAAAAAAACGATGAAAAAAATTTCTGGAGTAAAACGCATAAAGGGATACCTCGCCTATATACACGTTCTTTTGCTCCGTACCAATGTTTCATCTTTGAAAAAAAATCAGAATTTCTAATTTTGGACCATGGCAAATTCAAACTGGTCTAAAAAGCCCAACAAGGGCTCCTGGGGAAAGACTCCCTCTCGTATGCCTGCTCGTGGCGCAGATGCCTTGGGTAGTGCCTTTGTCCCCCATATGAAGGCTCCCCGCACAGAATTCCCGTTGTTCAACGGCAAGCGCGTGACTCCCTCTTTGGCTGGCCTCGACAAGTTGCTGCACTACTATGGTGTGGAACTTCAAGAAGATACCCTGAAGCAAATTTGGGAATTCCATCAGTTGCTGCGAGCCAACAACGACGACCAGGATTTGACTCGTCTTAATGCCTTTGAAACCATGGTTGAACGTCACTATGCGGATTGCACCTTGATCAACGCCTTTGTTGAGAAGTGGCCTGCCCGTATGATTGACGTGGGCAGTGGCGCAGGCTTTCCGGGAATTCCGCTGAAGATTGTAAACCCGAAGATCAATCTGACGCTTTGCGAACCCCGCCCCAACCGTATCAATTTTTTGAATATGGTCATTGAAAAACTGGGACTTCAGAATATTGACGTGTTCGGACATAAGGTGACCAGCCGTAGCATGACCATTCCTGTAGATGGAGTCATTAGCCGCGCTTTCGAACTGATGGAAAAGACTTTTCCCCGTCTCCAGAATTCTTTGAAGGTGGGCGGCCGCGTGTTCTTTATGAAGGGTCCGGCTGCCGCTGACGAATTAAAGACCTTGCATCCCGAAGACTTTGGATACAAACTCTTGGAAAAGCACTTCTACAGTATTCCCAATAGTACCCAGGAGCGTGCTCTCGTTATTTTTGAACGAGTAGAGTAGCTTAAAATAAAAAGAGCGGACCTTGAAGGCCCGCTTTTTTTATGTTCTGTTTTCCAGCTTTGTGCTTCGAACCTAGAACCGTGTGTCTGCTAGAACTTGAACAGCAGACCGAATCTCATCTGGCCGTCGCGAACGCCGTCGTTGTCGCCTACATCCTTGATGGTAGCGAAATCGAACTGCAGCATGTCGGACAGCATAAAGCCAAAGCCGAAGTCTACTTCGTTGCGCTTGCCGGTCTTGTCGCGGAGGTAACCTGCGCGAAGTGCGATGGTATTGGAGTAGATGAATTCCAGACCCAGGTTGAATACGCCTTGCATAATGGAATTCTTCAGCTGTTCAAAGAAACCGTCGCCACCACGTTCGGGGTTGATGAGGGACTTCCAGCTGGCGATATAGAACGGCTCAGGGCGGCCCTTTTCGTCGTCGTAGACAACTTCGCGGTTGTAGTCGGCTGCAACAGTCAGCTTGTAGTCGGCCAGGGAGAGAATTTCATAGGAGAGGCCCAAACGCCAGGTTAAGGGAATGGGGTCTTCGATGGTCTTGTCTACGTAGTAGACGCTGGGGCCGATGTTTGCAAGAACTGCAGCGAAGTTCAAACGAGGAATGAACAGGTCTTTTTTCAAGACGCCGATGTCGAAGGCGTAACCGAAAGTGGTCGCTTCTTCGCTAGCGCCTGCGCCAGAGCTCAGGTCGGAGTAGAACATCTTGATGGTGAGGCCCAGTCCCCAGTTGCCGGGGAAACGGGTGCCATAGCTTACGCCGCCTACGATTTCAGAACTGTTGTAGGCAACAAGGTCGTCTACATCAACGTCACTGGAGGCAACGGTGGAGCCAAAGCTAACGAAGTTCACGAACACACCCAAGGTTCCCCAGTCGTTCAGAGGGATGGTCATGCCACCGTAGAGGTGGTACAAGTCAGGAATGTTCAAAATGGGCAGGAGCTTTTCGTAGAAAGCTGTGAGCTGGTAGTCTGCATTCTTGAACTGTTCCATACCGTTGGCGGTGCTGAACCAGACGTCGTTACCCTGAGGAAGTACAGTCCAGACCTTGTTGGAGGAAAGACCGTTGCCAGAGTGATAGTGAATCCACTCGTCGTCTTTCTTCAGGTCGCCTTCCTTTTCGGAGGAACCGCGTTCCAATTCTGCCTTACGACCGCTGGCAGTTGCGTAGTCCGGAAGATGACGCCAGACGCCCTTGTCGGTTGCGATCCAGATGCCGCCCTTCTGGTCAACGGAAACGTCGTTGACGTGGTTTGCTGCAAACTGGATTTGTTCCCACTTACGCAGGTTGAAGTGGCTGAGGCCACCTGCGTGTGCCGCCCATACGTGGCCGGAACTGTCGATTGCCAGTGCAGTGGGCTTAAGGTCCATGACACCGTCTTCTTCGGTGAACAGGCTCCAGCGGTCCTTGTCGTTGACGGACTTCTTGGGAATGAGACGTGCAATGCCTGCACCGTCGGCGGCAACAAAAAGTTCCTTGCGGCTCTCGGACCAGGCCAGTGCGTTAATCTTTTGAGAGGGGAGAACTTTACCCTTTTGCTCGAACTGGCCGTTGCGGTATACGAACAAACCATTGTCGGTACCGATCCAGATGGATGCGCCCTGGCTCACCAAAGAGGAAATCCTGTGGGTGCCCAATTCGGATTCGTAGCTCTTCCAGCCCTTGCCGTCAAAGCGGAACAGGGCCTTGGGTGTACCTACCCAAAGTTTTTCGGTGCGGCTTTCGTAAAGAATGGCGGTGATGGAATCTTTAACAACCAGATTCCAGGGCATCTTTACTTCGACGATGTGTTTTTCATCTTCGGCGGTTTTGACTTCGTTAAAAGCCTTGACTTGTCGAACGTATTCGTCTAGTCCGCGTTCGGTACCTACGTAAACCTTCACGGCGTCGCGAATCTTGGCGTTACCCTGCAAGGTGATGGAGTGGTAGTTGACCCACTGTTCGCCATCGAACTTTTGGATGCCTTCTGCAGTACCTGCCCAAAGTTCACTCTTGCTAAAGAACCCGTTCTTGGAACGGGAAGCCATGCTGGTGAAGTAGGGGACGTTTTTGGCTTCTGCAGGGTAGGACATGCGCCATTCGTCGGACAAAGGACCGAAGGCAAGGCCTGCCGGGTTATAGTACATGGCTGTAGCGTCGTCTGCCATGGCGGCACCGGCTTCACCCATGCCAAGTTGACGTGCGCCAACGGGCATTTCCAAGGTGATGATTGCAGAGCCTGCTGCAAAAGTCAGGGCCGGTGCTAGTAATAGAGCGGAGAATAGGGATTTACGCAAGTTGCCTCCAGTCCGGTACGTCGTAGCTGCTGCCGTGTGAGGGCACCACAGCTTTCCATCCGGATTTGCTTGGGTTTTCCCAGGGTTGCTTCGGCAAAAGCTTGCAGTCGCAGCCCAAAACATAGGGCGGCAGGATCTCGGCATGATTGCGGATCTGCTCGCGGGTAATGAAGTTTTCTTCGTTAACAAACTTGCAGTAATTTTTGCCCTTGGGGCCCAGTACGATACGATAGGTGGCCGTACCGTTGCGGTCTCCTTCGTCAATGGTGCGGATGGTTTCTTCCATGGTCTGGTGCCATTGGTCGATTAATGCCTGTCGCTGATCTTCGGACATGTCCTGTGTATCCAGCCAGGAGCGCAAGGAGGCGTCGGAAGGCTTGACTGCTTCCAGAGATTCGCGAGCAGGGCGGACCACAACGGCGTACTGACCAGACACGTCAATAACCTTTTTAGGCTCGTCTTTTTCGTCGGAACTGTGGATTACCACGTATGCGCCAATGGCCGCAAGGATAATCGACAGGACGATAATCGCAATTACAATGATGATTGATAGCATATTCAATTCCGTTTATGGAAAATCTGTACTCTAAAAAACTAGCATTTTCTATTTTGTAGGACAGGAGATATTATGTCGAAATTAAAGATTTTTCTTGTTCTGTTGATGAGCGTAAGCTGTTTTGCCATTCCTTTTAAAGTGGAAACTGTAAAGGAAGGCTCCGGTGACCCCATCCGTGCAGGACAACTTATTAAGGTTCACTACAAAGGCTTTGTTTATCAGGATAGCACAAAGCAACAGGATGTGACAAAAACTGACACTGTTACGGAGCCGGCTGCAGTGGATTCCTCTGCTGCGGAAAGTGCCGAAGAAAAAGGCCCCTTTGCAGATTCCTATGCTGCAGGCGAACCCTTGGAATTTACCATTGGCATGGGTCTGGTCATTCCTGGTTGGGAAAAGGGCCTTATGGGCATGAAGGTTGGTGAAATTCGTAAGCTCTACGTGCCTTATCAAATGGCTTATGGTGAAAACTCCCTAGACGGCATTCCCGCCTACTCTGATCTGTACTTTGAGGTGGAACTTGTTGCTGCCGAAAAGCCCTTGGAACCCGATGTGTTCCCCAAGAGTGTTGAAGGCCTGAAGTGGAAGGATGCGGCCAAGGGTCTTAAGATTTATGACGAAAAGGTGGGTAACGGCAAATCCGCTATTGTGGGTGCATCGCTCAATACCCATTACACTGGCTGGCTCTTGTCTGGTCGCAAGTTTGGTAGCTCTAAGGATATGGGTAAGCCCCTGAAGGTTGTTCTTGGTGCAGGCAAGATGATCAAGGGCTGGGAACAGGGTCTTGAAGGAATGAAGGAAGGCGGTGTTCGCTGGCTTCGTATTTCTCCCAATATGGGCTATGGTGCAACAGCCTACTCTATGATTCCCTCCAACTCCACTTTGATCTATCGCGTGGAAATGACTTCTGTGGAAATGGATGAAGAAGTCATGGCGCGTATGGACTTCTTCCCGGATACATCGACTTTGACCTTTGAAAACGGTTCTGAAGGCCTCCGCTATGCCATTATCAAGCAGGGCGAAGGTGAACCCGCCAAGAAAGGTGAGGTTGCCCGAGTTCATTACACCGGTTGGCTTACCAATGGTTATAAGTTCGATAGCTCCCGTGACCGTGGCCAGGAATTCGCCTTCCCCTTGGGAGGTGGCCGAGTAATTCGCGGCTGGGACATTGGCGTGCAAGGCATGCTTCCGGGTGAAAAGAGAATCCTGGTGGTTCCGCCGGGAATTGGTTACGGTAACCGTGCCGCAGGTCCTATCCCTGCTGGCTCAACCTTGATTTTTGCTGTGGAATATTTGGGTCAGGATTAATAACCTACGAATCCTATAGTTTTTCAAGGGAAAGCGCTCTTTTGGGCGCTTTTCTTTTTATCTTTGAGTGCAGAGGTAACTGAAATGAGAATTTCTACTAAAGGTCGTTATGCTTTGCGCGTGATGATTGACCTTGCAAAGAACGGTCGTGAAAATTACGTCAAGTTGCAGGAACTGTCTGCGCGTCAGAAGATTTCCGAAAAGTATCTTGAAGGTATTTTGGGAACCTTGGTTCGTAGTAAGCTTCTGGAAGGCGCCCGCGGTAAGGGCGGCGGCTACAAGCTGAAGGTGACTCCTGCTGATTGCAGTGTATGGGATATTCTTTCGTTGACGGAAACCTCTGTGGCGCCTGTGGCCTGCCTTGACGATGATGTCAACCAGTGCGAACGCGCTCCCGTCTGCGTTACGCTCCCTGTCTGGAAGGAACTGGATAGTATCATTCGCGGTTACCTAGAGGGCGTAAAGCTGGAACAGTTTTTAAGAAATGAGTCCAGTGCTCAAGGGATTATCCCCGATGAGAAAGACTGGAACTGCGGTTTGTAATTAAATTTCACACACCTTTTACAAAGGAATTACCTTCCTGTTACTTAGTGGCAGGTGCATTTTTACAGTGCGTTTTTAGATATAATGCACTATGAAAAAATACGCTATTATTGATATCGGTTCTAATACAATCCGGCTCTGTATTTACCAGGTTCAGGGTCATTCCTTTAAACTTGTTGCCAAGAAACGCAATGTTGCGGGCCTCGCCGCCTATGTAGACCGCAAGGCTTCTGATGTAAATCGCAAGTACAATTTGCAGGAAGAAGGAATTGAAAAGTTGATTTCCGTTTTGCAGGACTTCAAGGAAGTATGCAAAACTTACAGCGTCACGTCGGTGATGCCCATTGCTACGGCAAGCCTTCGCTTGATTAGCAATGCCCGGGACGTGGTGAATCGGGTGCAAAAGGAAGTTGGTTTCAAGATTGAAATTCTAAGCGGCAACGAAGAAGCCGCATTTAGCTACGCCGGGGCAAGGCAGGGCTTCAAGGTGGATGATGGCTTGCTGGTTGATATCGGGGGTGCCAGCACGGAACTGGTCTATTTCAAGAATCAGAAGGTTGTCAAGTCCTGCTCGATGCCCATTGGTTCCTTGAATTGCTACGAGAAATATGTTTCCCGAATTATCCCCACAAAAGCGGAACAGAACCGGATTCGTCGAGATATGTTGGAAATGCTGGATGGCATTAGTTTGCCGGATTCCGCACGAGGTCTTACTCTTTGCGGCGTAGGGGGCAGTGTTCGCAATATCGGAAAACTTCATCGTTCCCTATTCAATGGGAATGGCGAAAATATTTCCTACAAGGATTTGAAAGAAATTCTGGAGCATTTTAAGGAAGAAAAGAAGGCTTGCCTGGATGTGATTTTGAAGGTGGCTCCTCACCGAATTCACACCCTTGTTCCGGGCATGGTGATTTTAAAAACCATCGCGAAGTACTTTGATTGCAAGGATATTCTTGTTTGCAAGTACGGTGTTCGTGAAGGTTACTTTGTATCTCAGATGCAAAAGGAGACAATATGAAAAACGAAAAAATGGTGAAGTCCTGTTGCATGCAAAATCGTGAACTTTCCTGGCTTCGCTTTAACGAACGCGTTCTTGACGAAGCGAATGATGAAACCGTTCCTTTGCTGGAACGCCTGAAGTTCATTTCCATTTTCACGTCGAATCTGGACGAGTTCTATATGATTCGCGTGGGTATTCTTTTTGAACTTGCCGCAGAGAAAAAGGACTGGCGCGATAATAAGAGCAAGATGACTCCCCGCGAACAGCTGGATGCCATCTTTAAGGAAACTGCAAGACTTTACAAGCGCAAGGACAAGACCTTTGAAATCCTGAATAAGGAACTTTCTAAAAATGGTGTTGAATTTTCCTATTACAAGGACTGCTCCAAGCAAGAAAAGAAATTCCTGTTTGGCGTTTTCAACAATTCCGTTTTGCCCCTGCTTTCTCCGCAGATTGTTGATGCCCGCCACCCGACGCCTAATCTGCAGACGAAGATTCCCTACATTTTCGTGACGCTGAAGGGTGCAAAATCCAACCGGATCGGCATTGTGCCCGTACCCACCACACTTCCTGAAATTATGCCTACAGGAGAAGATTCCAAGCGTTTCGTATTTACGGAAGACTTGATTCTTGAATTTGCGCCTACCATTTTCTCCATGTACAAAATCAGCGATAGAAATATCGTTTGCGTTACTCGCAATGGCGACTTGACGACGGACGAGGAGTCTGATGGTTCTGAAGATTTTAGAAATCAGATGAGAACGATTCTCAAGAAGCGTCGCCTGAGTTCCATTACCCGCGTAGAGGCGGCAAGGCCCTTGAGCAGCGACCTGGAAAAGTTTATTCTGCAGAAATTGAATGCTGACAAAAAGCAGATTTTCATTACCTCTGCTCCCTTAAAGTTGAAGTTCCCCTACAGCTTTGGTGAAATGCTGCCGCGAGAACTGGTGACAAAACTTTCTTACCATCCTTTTGCTCCTGCAGATTCAAAAACGATTAGTACGAATTTGCCCATCAGCAAGCAGGTAGCTGCAAAGGATTTGTTGCTGTTCTACCCGTACGAAAAAATGGATCCGTTCCTGCAGTTGGTCAAGGAAGCGGCAGAAGACCCCAACACCATTTCCATCAAGATAACCATCTATCGTTTGGCAAGTCGCGCCAAGCTGGTGGATTATCTTTGCCGTGCCGCTGAAAATGGTGTCGAAGTAACGACTCTGATTGAACTCCGTGCCCGCTTTGATGAACAGAATAATATCGACTGGTCTGAACGCCTTGAAGACGCCGGATGTCGCGTGCTGTATGGCCTGGAAGGCTACAAGGTTCACAGCAAGATTTGCCTGATTACGAAAAGGGTCGGTGGAAAAATCCAGCACATCACTCAAATCGGCACTGGTAATTACAACGAAAAGACCAGCAAACTTTATACGGACCTTTCCTACATTACCGCCGATTCTCAAATCGGTAAGGATGCCGTCGAGTTTTTCAAGAATGTTTCCATTGGCAATCAGGATGGAAAGTATTCAAAATTGCTGGTTGCGCCCACGGGGTTGAAGTCGGGAATCCTGCACTTGATGGATGGTGAAATCGCCAAGGGTGCCGATGGATTTATTTTGATCAAGATGAATTCCCTGACCGATGTGGATGTCATCAATAAACTGGTGGAAGCAAGCAAGGCCGGCGTTCAGGTGGAACTGATTATCCGCGGTATTTGCTGCCTGCTGCCGGGAATTGAAGGCTTGACAGAAAACATTCATGTGCGTAGCATTGTGGGACAGTTCCTGGAACATTCCCGCATCTACATCTTCGGCAAGAAGACGAGTCGCAAATACTTCATCGGCTCTGCAGACATGATGACCCGCAATACGGAATGCCGCGTAGAAATCTTGACGCCCATCAAGACTCCTGAAATTGTCAAGCGCCTGCAGCACATCGTAGATGTGATGATGGACGACAACACCAAGGCCCGCATGATGCTTCCTACCGGCAAGTACATCGCTGTCGCCGGTGACGGCCCTCGCGTTTGCGCCCAGGATGTCTTTATTCAAGAGGCGAATGGCTAAAAACAGATTTTTTCCAGTTTATTCTTTCGCTTTTCCCAATCGGGTAATCGGCGTTCGAGTAAACGGTAAAAAGCTTTTCCGTGATCGTTGTGAACAAGGTGGCACAATTCATGAACAACCACATACTCAATGCATTCCTTGGGTGCTGCGATAAGTTTTGAATTGAGTGTTAGAATCCCATTTTTGGAAAGAGACCCCCACCTAGTTTTCATAAAGCGCACTTGCATTTGCAGGGGCGCTTTTATGGCATATTTTGCCTTGTAAAAATCAAGAATTTTTCCGAAGTTGAGCACTGCTTTTTC
>JAZLKF010000054.1:0-67540 GCA_045597525.1 Fibrobacter sp.
TCCGTGTGGACAACGCAGACGAGGAACTCTTAACGGCTCAGGTAAAGGACATGGTAACGAAGGAAGAAAACGCGACTATCTTGGCTAGCGCCATCCTCAAGGGAGTTGCCGAAGGCCGTGCGAAGGGGCTTGAAGAAGGCCGTGCGAAAGCAAGCAAGGAACTGGCCAAGGGCTTCCGCGATGCAGGAATTTCTTTAGAAGTCATTGCCCAACAAACAGGTCTCTCCCCTGAGGAAATCAAGGCGCTTTAAACCATTATTGTCATCCCCCGTGAAGGCGGGGGTAATGATCTACTGAGACAGCTTATAAATCCAGGGCCAGTTCTTGCCTGTGACCCACAGGTTCTTGCCATCGTAGGCGATGCCGTTCAGTACGTCCATGTTGGGGTACTTGCGGCGCAGTTCTTCAACCTTCTTGGAAAAGCTCAAGTAACGGACAACGCGGCCGCTGGGCAAAGAAATCACGGCAATATCATCGATCTGCCAGATGTTTGCATAAAGAGTATCGCCAACCACCTCAAGTTCGTTCAGCATGTTCACTGGGCGGTCTCCATCACGAACTGGAATGGTTCCCACCACATAGAAACCGCCCAGGGCGAACTGCAAAAGTTCACTGCTGCCGTTGCTCATAAGCAGGGCGCTGCGCCAATAGGTCAGGCCCCAGCCTTCCGTAGGAATCCGGAACTCCCCCTTTTGCTTAAAGGAGCGACGGTCGTAAATAAATGCCTTGTTGGCTTTCCAGGTCAGGTAGAAAATGTCGTCGCCCACAGCAATGGAGCCCTCGCCAAAGTAGCGGTCCGCCAGTCGGGCGGAATCCAGCATCTTGAGGGTTTTGCCGTCCATGGCATAGCGATACATGCCGGACTTTCCGTAAAGTCCCGTAGTTTCAATCAAATCCTTACCATCAAAGAACAAACCCTGGGTAAAATGGCTCTGGTCATGAGGAATGGAATCCACAATCACAGGCACTTCGCGGGGCGCCTCTGCAAACACAACAGAAGCCAAAGCCAAACCTAAAATTGAAACAAGTTTCTTTGCTAACATAACTCGAGCTAAATATAGCTTATGCGGCGCGCATCCAACGGAGGAATTCGCCGCAGGATTCGTCCCCGAGGCTATGCATTTTTTCAGCAAGTTCCAGGGAGCTTCTGAAAGCCACGTTGCAGCAGTGGCGGTACAGTATTACGTCCCTGTTCCTGGCCGCAAGCACATTGCTCTTGACCGCATCGCTATTCCTGAGGTAGTTTCGGTGAGCCTCCCCCAGGTAATCGATACGTTTCTTTATGGCCAGTTTTTCCAACTGTTCCACAGGGATACTCTTCGTTACAGCAAGGGCATGTTCAACGGCTGTGGTTACTACCATGGATGATTCCCTAGCAATATACATGGAGAATGCCCTCGACAGTACCTTAACCGTTTCACGATCCTCGGCCGAATCAAAGTCAACAAGGGACCTTACCGCCGTTTGACAAATTCTGTAAGCTCGGGCTCGCTCCACGTTCCATTCAGACACATAGCCGGGAACCATGGTACTCACCTTGGATTCCAGCAGCCTCAACGCTTCACCATAGGAGGAAACCGCCCCGGCAACCAAGGGGTTGCTGATTTTTCGCATATTTCCGTAAATTTTGCGATGAACTTCAACATATGAAGCCATGCTGAAACTTCTAAAATTTCTGTTTTCTTTGCAATTCATGTCCTAACTCCTTCTTGAGGGGAAGCCTCAACTTCCATTAAACTACAAAACAGCCCTTCAGAAAAACAACTGCAGTGTAAAAAGTCCATTTCTGCCTGCGGAAGGATGATTCCCACTTTGGGAATTCAGCCTTACTTCCCGTTGGTGCACGATTCCCACTTTTGCAATACGACTCACTTTCCCGCAGGAGCAGGATTGTCACTTTGGGAATTCGGCTTTACTTCCCGTTGGTGCACGATTCCCACTTTTGCAATACGACCCACTTTCCCGCAGGAGCAGGATTGTCACTTTGGGAATTCGGCCTTACTTCCCGTTGGTGCACGATTCCCACTTTTGCAATACGACTCACTTTCCCGCAGGAGCAGGATTGTCACTTTTGCAACCCGAAAAACTTACGCATTTCTTACACGCTAAATGTTTGTAAATCGTTGAGTATTTAGGACTTACGTGTATCAAACTAGAAAATTTTATCTAGATTTGCACCCATGGGCGAATTACGCACTCCAGCTAAGGTCAAAATCATTGTCGGCATCCTGGCCAAGGACGCCGAGGCTGTGGAATCTGTGCGCGAAACCCTGAAAAACCGTTTCGGCGAAGAAGACCTGAACCTCGCCCCCTTCCCCTTCACATTCACCAACTACTACAAGGAAGAAATCGGCGACGCTCCCGTGCGCGCATTCTTCAGCTATGAAACTTTGGTGGACCGTGAGGAAATCGTGGATATCAAGCTCTGGACCAACGACGTGGAACTTTCCATTGCCGAAGCCGCGGGAACCCCGGGACTTCGCCCTGTGAACCTGGACCCGGGCTACATGACCTTGGGCCAGTTCTTTTTGGCAACCACCAAGGACCAGCGCCAACGCGTGTATATGCAGCGGGGCATCTTTGTGGAACCCACCCTGTATTTCCAGGATGGTCATTTTCACGCCTTCGACTGGACTTACCGGGACTACCAAAGCGAGCCCTACATCAAGTATCTTGAACAAGTCCGAGCAAGGCTGGCTTACCAGCATAGCACAGGACGCCCCTACAATAAGAGGTGCGAGGCGCGAGATTAAAGGTTAAAGACTTTTCTTCACTCTTCACTCTTCACTATTCACTGTTCACTATTCACTCTTCACTATTATGCGTGCCGGAATTTTTACAGTTTTACTTCTTTGTTGTTCCAACGTCTTTATGACCTTCGCCTGGTATGGCAACCTTAAGCTCAAGGAAATGCACATCAGCACCGACTGGCCCTTGATTCTTGTTATCCTCGCCTCCTGGGGGCTGGCACTTCTGGAGTACTGCTTCATGATTCCCGCCAACTCCATCGGCAGCAAGATCAACGGAGGCCCCTTCAGCCTGATGCAGCTGAAGATCATCCAGGAAGCAATTTCCCTGACCATTTTCACCACCATCGCCGTAACGGTGTTCCATACCGAGACCTTGCAGTGGAACCACATCGTGGCGTTCCTGTTGATTATCGCCGCCGTGTTCTTCGCCTTCCTGAAATAGTTCATGAGTTTGTTCGGGCAAAATAAATGGAGGCTCGCCCTCATAGCAATTGTTGCGGCACTGTTGTGCTGCAGCAGTCCTGTGCTTGGGGCCCCTGCCAAGGAAAAGCCCGCCAAAGAAAATGTTACCAAGAACAAGGCAAAGCCCAGCAAGGAAAAGTCCGAGGCAAAGGAAAAAGGCACCGAGAAAAAGGCTGAAAAGAAAGCCGGCAAAAAAGCCCCGGCAAAAACAGAAAAGAAGGCCGAGAAACCAGCCGAGAAAAAGGCCGAGAAAAAAGACGTCAAAAAGAAACCCGAAAAGAAGACGAATAAAAAGTCCGAAAAGCAAAGTGAAAGTTTAAAACGCGATCCAGCAGAAGACACTGCGTCAGACGAGCAGGATGTGGAAGAGGTTGCACCCGCAGATTCCTCCCAGAAGAAAGTGATTATCCAGTCCGACGATCCCAAGGCATTCACCAAGGCCCTGCTTTATGAAAAGGAAGGCATTGAAGTAGAAGTCGTGGACGCAAGGCTTGCCAAGTTACAGATTCCTAAAATCAATTTCAACAAAGGCGACTATTTTGATTTTTCGACTATGCTGATTCCCGTGACCCACGAGGCTAGGCTTGGTTCCCCCTACGGTATTCGCGACCATCGCTTGCATCGTGGCGTTGATATTCATGTAGAGAAGGGCGAACCCATGGTGGCCGCCTACCCTGGCAAGGTAATTGTCTCCAAGTACAATAAGGGCGGTTACGGTCATTACGTTGTGGTAGAGCACGAAGATGGATTGCAGACTCTCTACGGCCACTTGGAGGAACGAGCCGTTCGTGTCGGAGACATAGTGTTCCCCGGCGACATTGTGGGCTTGGCAGGCAACACAGGAAAATCCTCCGGAGCACACTTGCATTTTGAGATCCGCTACAAGGACATCAACATCGACCCTGCCAAGGTGGTGAACTTCCCAAAATGGGAACTGCAGCCCGATGCAGGCAACCTTTCTAAAAAGAAGATTGTTTCCGCCCACTACAACATTCAGAATAAATTAAAGAAAGAAAATGTCTATGTGGTAAAGGCCGGAGATACCGTTAAGGATGTGGCTACCTACTTCTATATTTCCGAAGATGCCGTACGCCGAATCAACGGGTTACAAAAAGACCAACCCTTGCGAGTTGGTCAAAAATTAAGAGGCAGCAAGTAAAGGAGCAGCAAGTAGTTTAGCGGACCTTCAAGGTTCCTGCTGCTGTGCGGACAAGGTAGGTTCCGCGCTTCATTTCGCCAAGGTGAACTTGGCGGCCAAAGCCCTTGCGAAGTTCAACGCCGTTCAGGTCAAACACAGACCATTCCATATCCTTAGACAAGTTCACGGTGCGGCTTGCAGCATCGTAATGCATGTTCTGAGATGCAGCCACGTTCACGATTTTTTCCGTAGTCTTGGAATCGCCGAACTTGATGTTTCCAATGCGGATTTCGTCGCCAAGGCCAGAGGCGGTCAGGTAAAAGTCCTGCACACCGGAAAGCTTCGGCAGGTCAGAGCACTTGACGTCAACCCACTTGGCATCGCCGCAGGTAGTGGGCAGCTGGCACTTCGAAATTTCATCGCCCTTCTTGCTTTCGGTACGTAGCGACAGGGTACCACCAGCGCAGTTCTTCAACTCCACATGAACAGAAGTTCCTGCAAGGGAATCGGTAATCACGTTTTCAAAGATAGCGTAGCCGCCATCCTTCATGGCCAGCTGGTCTTTTTCGTCAAGACGAACGCGAATGCCGTTGTCAAAGCCATTACCGGGAATCGTATCGCGGATGATTCGCAGGAAGTCGATGCGGTCCAGTTCACCGTAGCTCTTGCCCTTGGTGATTTCAATAAAGTTGCTTCCGCGTTTCAGCTTTACAGGGAAATACACCACGGACTTTTCGGGGAACTCTCCCCAGGCACCCGTAATAGGCAGCTTCACTTCACGATTGACACCGTTGACGGCAACAAAGTGAGAGCCTTCATCCGTCCAGTCGTTGGCATAGCGGTAACGGACAAGGTAATCGCCAGCCTGAGGTATAATCATGGGCAAGCGAATGCGGCTGTCGGCTTCGTTGATCATGCCCACGTATTCCCCGTTGGAAGCCTTGGAACTGCTGGAGATCTCCACGTCATTCAAGATTCCGTGTTCTGCCTCGGCGCTCAGATATCGCCCCAGGAAGGGCTGCCCCATTTCGGGCCAGTTGTCTTCGGTGAACACCAGGTCGCGTACCTGGATTTTCGCACGGCCAGTGTCGTTCTTGTCGTAGTAGTGGTTCACAAAGCGCAAGCGGTTCACATCTTCAAAGGCTTCGCCACCAGCAGGACCATAGTAACGGCCGTAACGCTGGAGAAGAATTGTTCCGCCACCATTCAGCAAAGGCTTGTTGGTACGGTCAACATAGGGCCCTGTAATCGTATTGGCGCGGCCCACCGTAGTCTTGTAGGAATTGCCATCAAGATTCTTTCCGGTTTTGCAGCAGTTATCCCAGGCGGTAAACAAGAAGTAGCTTCCGTTGTGTTCAATAAGGCTTGCACCTTCAACACCGGAACCGCCACGGTTTGCGATGTTTGTCATCTTGGCACCGTTTGCTACCTTGCCTGTTTTTTCATCCAGTTCAATAATGTGAATGCCCGTACCCCAGGAGCCAAAGGCCATCCAGACTCGACCTTCCAAATCCTTTAGGACTGCGGCGTCGATGGCGTTATAGGCATCGGACTTCACGGTGTGAATGACTTCACCCTGGTCCTTCCAGCCGTAACCAGGCTTTGTAGGATCGATTTCCTTGCTGGACATAAAGCCCATTCCCGAAGATCGGATGCCCATTTCGGAACCGCAATAGTAAACGCGGTACTCGCCGCCAATGTAATGAATATCCGGAGCCCAGATATCAATCATGTTAGGGGCGTAGTTGTAAAGCCATTTTTCGAAGGTCGGCATTGCCGGCTCGTTATTTTTCCAGTTCAAAGCATCTTCTGAAGTTTGCATCAAAAGATGGTTATCCGTGGTCATCAAGGCGTAGCCATCTTCGTAGCGGATAATATCCGGATCATGGCCAGCCCACTGAGTTTCCTTGGCATACCAATCTGCAGCCATGGAAACAGAAAAACATGTAAGGCCGAAAACAACGGCCCGACGACACCCAATCATCATAAAGACCTCCCATTGCCTAATCCGCTGCTAAATATAATTAAAGAGCTAGGAAGGCGGCCTTCAGTTCGCGGGCGGCAGCTTCGGGATCGGCGGCTTTTTGGATGGCGGAAACAGCGCAGATGCCTGCAATTCCGGAACCCTTCAGCACATCAATGTTATCCTTATTCAGGCCACCAATGGCGTTTACCGGAATGGGTACAGCCTTTACGATTTCCTTTAGGGTATCCACAGATGTCAAGATGGTAACCACCTTGGTGGTAGTGGGGTAAATTGCGCCAACACCGCAGTAGTCTGCGCCCTGTTCATAGGCTTCAAGAGCCTGGGGAACAGTCTTGGTGGTAGCACCTACAATTTTACCAGGTCCCATAAGCTTTCGGGCGGTTGCCACAGGCATGTCGGTCTGGCCCACATGAACGCCTTCGGCACCTATAGCGAGAGCAACGTCCACACGGTCATCGATAATCAGGGGTACGTTATAGCGGCTGGTGATTTCGTGAACACTTGCGGCAAGTTCCATGTATTCGCGGGTAGACTTGTTCTTTTCGCGAAGCTGAATGATGGTAGCGCCACCCTTGCAGGCAGCCTCCACAGAAGGCAAGAACTTTTCAGCGGGAACGGTAGAACTGTCGGTAATAAAGTAGAGGGTAGTATCAAGATTCATGGGCAGCGCCAATATCCTTTACGTACAAATACAAGGTCTGATTTTCTGCGGAGTAATCATCGGAGGGAATCATTTCCATCATCACGCGGCGGTATCCATCGGCAGAAAGTCGCCTATAGAAAATGCTCAGAGAGGTGTTACCCTCCGTAAAATAACTACGCAAGAATTCCAGGGAAGTTTTTTCCAGATAGCCGTTTAAGTCTTCGGCATGAACCTGCCCAGACTTTCCAAAGCCATGAAGCCATTCGGAAATCTTATGGGAGATACCCTTCTGTTCCGTTTTCTCATCCAGGTTCATCTTGATGATTCCATAGGAATCAGCCGTCAGGTTGACTTTCAGAATCTTGGTATAGGAATTGCAAACCGCATCAAAGGCTTCGCGCTGGCCGCGGCGATCTACACCCTTAGACTTGTAGTACATTTCCTTGTCGCGGTACATCATCTGGTCTGCGGACTTTTTCAATTCCATCAGGCTTGCATCAGGCATATCCCGCTTGGCAGCGTAACCAACAGAAAGAGACAAGCCCTTTATTCTCTGGCCCTCCCACTGGTCAACTTCGTTTTCAAGCCTGTCCTTATATTTCTTGCCGGATTCATCGGAATGTACAACGACAATAAATTCGTCGCCACCCACGCGATAAACCTTGCCGCTGCCGGAAAAAGCGTTGGTAATGCAAAGGCTGGCTCCCTGGATCAGTTCGTCGCCAGCAAGGTGGCCTAGGGAATCGTTGACCTGTTTTAAGCTATTCACATCCACAGAAAAAAGAATCAAGTCATCTTCTATGGGATGATCCTCGTATCGCTTAAGGTCTTCTTCGTAGGAACGACGATTGTACACCTGGGTCAGTTCATCGGTAGTAGATGCAAGCACCAGGCGATCGTTATGTTCTCTTGAAGCAATGAATACATGGATGATGGTGCAGCCTACTGCATAGCCAATCGCATAGAACGGCGCATTGGGAAAGAAAAACTGGAACACACCGCTTAAAATCGGAGCCAGCACAAAGACAAAAACGGCGGCATACTGCTTACGGGTATCCCCCTTGTTACTTAAAGCAGAAATTGCCGTGATCAAGCCGATCAACACATAGATAAAGTACTGGTTAAAGAACGCAACCTGCCTAAAGGCTTCGCATTGGTATTCGTTATTGGGACCAATGGTAAAGATGGTGGGTACGAAAACATTTCTTATTACGAGGGCTGTCTGAAAACCGACCGCCAAAAGAACCAGCACACGGTAAAACCTTTTGTGGTGAATTTCGCTGCCCAGATAAACCAGAACAAAATGAAGCCAGACGTACGCCGAGATAACCGTAAAAATATGGAACCCGGTGGTTACCCCAAAAAGGAACGACGGATGACCAACCTCGGGCATGGCCGCAATTCCCCACAGAGCATCTTGCAAGCAAAAGAACACGCACCAGGAAACAAGAATTCGGTAGGCCTTATCTATAGGTGAGGCCTCATTCTTGTAGGTATAGGCATGCCACAAGATAATCGCCAGAATTATGGCGAAAGTCAAAGAAGCAATCCAGTAAAGCGCCAGTTCCATCGCAAATAATCTAAATAAAAATCAAGTCGACGGCATCTCGATGGTTTAAACTACACGTACAAATAGTCATTTAGCACGGGCTGGAGGCCTTCGCCGCTAATATCCTTGTACATGGCGTTGAAACTACGGTTGTCGTTGATTTCAAACTGTTCGTCACCTTCTACGTCGGAGGTTTCCTTACCGGCATTTACGTCGGCGGTCTTGGTTTTGACCTCGTCGTCGCTATCCTTGTACTTATCTTCGTGGTCGCCTACGCCGGTGGAGACACCTGCGGAAACCTTGGTAGCGGCAATCTTTACGATGCCGTTACGGAATTCCTTGGACTCGCGGCTGGAGACAGTAATGCCAACGAAAGGCATGAAAATACGGTAGGCGCACAACACCTGGCAAAGTTCCTTTTCGTGAACGTCCAGAGGATTGATCTTGTCGTTATTCACGATGGGACGCAGGCGCGGGCAGGACAGGCTCATTTCTGCATGAGGGTATTTCTTCTGCAGGTAGAACACATGGAGGGCACTGGCCAGGGCATCCTTGCGGAAGTCGGAAAGGCCCAGCAATGCGGAAAAACCGCAGCCGCGCATGCCACCCATGAGGGCCCGTTCCTGAGAGTCGAAGCGGTACGGATAAATTCTCTTGTGACCCAGCAGGTGAAGTTGTTCGTAACGAACCTTGTCGTAGGTTTCCTGGAACACAGTCACGTAGTCTACCCCACATTCGTGGAGATACTTGTATTCGTCGGTGTTCATGGGGTAAACTTCCACGCCCACCATACGGAAATACTTGTGGGCAATCTTGCAGGCTTCGCCGATGTATTCCACACTGCTCTTGGCGCGGCTTTCGCCTGTAAGGATCAGCACTTCTTCCATGCCGCTGTCGGCGATGACCTTCATTTCGTGCTCGATCTGCTCCATGGAGAGCTGCATGCGCTTGATTTTATTGTAGCAGTTGAAGCCGCAATAGACGCAGTAATTTTCGCAGTAGTTGGCGATGTATAGCGGAGTAAAGAAATAGACCGTATTGCCAAAGTGCTTGCTGGTTTCCAGCTTTGCCTTCTGGGCCATCTGTTCCAGGAACGGGGCGGCGGCAGGAGAAAGGAGCGCCTTGAAATCTTCTACGGTGCAAGTGTGATGGTCCAGTGCAGCCAGCACGTCGCGGGCAGTGTACTTGCTAAAGTCCGCAGAATCCACATGACCCATAACCTTGTCGTGGATGTCGGACTTGATGACTTCCATGCCCTTCATGTATTCCATGTGGTTTGTGCGGGCACTGGGATCGTTTTCAATGCGGTGCTTACGTTCCAGGGCTTCCGGAGAAAGGGAGTCGGAATCAATAAAATATCGTTCGTCGTGATATTCTTTTTCAGACATAACTTCGCCTAATTATAAGCTTGACTTTAGCGGGAATTTTTCTGGATAAAAAATTGAATCATAAGAAATATCTTCATCAAGGCCTTCCCAACGAATGCCAAATAATCCTAAGGAATAATTTCTTAAAACAGATTGATTTGCATTTTTCAAACGAGCGAAATCACAAAAACGAATTTTTGCAGTCATGCCGTTTTCTGCAAAAAATTCCATGCAATCATTATGCATTTCAACGTTCTTTATGTCAGCTCTTTTTAGTTCCAAAATACTTTACCCATTCATATTCAAATCACCGTTTAGTCGCGGAGGAATCCAGTCAATGGATCGCTGGCGGCGGCACCACGAACCAGCACACGACCCATACCAGAGAGGTAAGCGTTACGGCCAGCCTCGATGGCGGACTTGAAGGCGGCTGCCATACGGGGCAAGTCACCGGCGGTAGCAAGGGCGGTGTTTGCCATCACAGCGGCGGCACCCATTTCCATAGCTTCGCAAGCCTGGGAGGGCTTACCGATGCCTGCGTCCACGATAATCGGCAGTTCAATTTCATCAATGAGAATCTGGATGAAATCCTTGGCGGAAAGACCGCGGTTAGAACCGATGGGAGCAGCCAAAGGCATAACGGCGGCGGCACCTGCATTCACCAGGTCACGGGCCACGTTCAAGTCGGCGTGCATGTAAGGCAGCACCACAAAACCTTCCTTGGCAAGAATTTCAGTAGCCTTGATAGTTTCGTAGTTGTCTGGCAGCAGGTACTTAGAGTCGCGCATGATCTCGATCTTCACGAAATCGCCGCAGCCCAGTTCGCGGGCCAGGCGGGCAATGCGAACGGCCTCGTCGGCGTTGCGGGCGCCAGAAGTATTGGGCAAAAGGGTCGCACTCTTGGGAATGTAATCCAGAATGTTTTCGTGTTCCTTGGTATTGGCACGGCGAACAGCGCAGGTAATGATTTCTGCACCGGCATACTGCACGGCAGCTTCAATCAGCTTCAGGGAGTACTTGCCAGAACCAAGAATAAAGCGGGAGTTGAACTCATGACCGCCAAGAACAAGTTTATCGTTTTCCATATTTCTGCCCGCGCCCAAGGCGCTTTAAAATTTAAGGCGATAGCCTTTTATAAAAAAATAAAAAAGTAGGACTACTTTGGCTCAAGTCCGCAAATGATGCGCACAATTGTTTGTGCCTGATGGGCAGCGCAAGCCATGACTCGAGGCGCCACCAAACCTACCCCATCGTTTACGTCGGTAACACCGTCACCGCAGAGATAAAAATTCTTGGAAACCTTGCGGGTCTGGATGCTGTTGGCGTCGCCAAAGCCAGCCATTCCAGAGGCAGCCACCAGCGGCTTTTGATCTGCTGCGCGATCTTCCCCAGCCAATTCTGCGTTATGTTCCAGAACGCCGTTCACCAGCATGGCCTTGCATTCCGCATTGTCAAAGGCTTCGCAAACTACGTCGGCCTTCCCCACCAGTTCCATCAGGTTTTCTTCCGTCACTCGGGCCTGATGAATTTCCAATTCGATATAGGGTGCAATTTCACGAAGGTTTTCAGCCAAGGCGACAGGCTTAGGCATTCCCACCTGACAAGCCTTGTACTGCTGACGGTGCAAATTGGTCACGTCAACGCAATCAAAATCAATAAGGATCAGTTTGCCTACGCCGGCACGAGCCAAAGAAATTGCCACATTGGAACCAAGACCGCCAAGACCGCAAACCGCAACGGTTGACGCCTGCAACTTCGCCACATTTTCGGCACCCTGACGCACCACAAGGGCTGCGTGCATCTCTTCCCGAGAGACCATCAACCGCCCCCCACAAAACTGACCACTTCCAAGGAATCCCCATCAGCAAGCAGCGTCTCAGCGTACTTAGCCTTGGGAACAATGTCGCCGTTACGTTCTACGGCAATTCGCTTGCAGTCAAAATTTGTGGTAGAAAGGTATTCGGCAACAGACTTACCGACAAAGGACTTGCCGTCCGCTTCTATATCAATGCCATTGACTTTAATCATTTTACCTCCGTTGGCATTATCCAAATCAGGTGCGGTCGAAGTTTTAAACTTCCTCTCAGCCGGTGTAACCAGCTCCCGTATGGCATAAAGTTAAAAAATCAGGTCTTTCTTGGCAACACACCTACAAGGCTACTTGCGTTTGTATCCGCTCAGAGCAAGAAGAACCAAGGCCGGAGTGTAGAAGTACCACACAAAATTGTTAGCCACCGTAGCTACAATCTCTTGAGCGCTGTGGTCCGGGCCCGTAGCCAACGAGATTCCTACGCAAACGTCGCAGCAGAAGAACAGGATCATGCCGCGTTTAATTGCAAGAACATTGGCCTCCGGGAAATACCCCTTCTTGGGAGCCTGGCAAGCCACCACCACGGAGCAAATCAAGAAGGCCGCATAGGTTCCCACAATAGGAATGGTGGGGCTTTCAAAAATTCCGAACAAATGAAGGGCATTGCAAATGATCATCACCACAAAGGGTACGCAAATAATCCATGGCACATTGTTATCGGTATCACTCACTCGGGAATGGCGGAAAATGAACAACGCCTGCACCACCATGAAAAAGCAAATACCAAGCAAGGTGTAATCGGAACTGTGTTCAAAAAGGCTTGTGGCGTTATGCAAAATCTTCAGACAGAAATCCGCACACAAGGCCATAATAAAGCCCGCCTGCAAAAAACGCTTGTCGCGTTTGCAAAGGGCGGATTTTCCAATGATCAGGGCTACAATCGTAACGATGGTTGTAACAGCAAACTTGGCATAATTCTGAAAGTGGCTAGAATCCACAAGGCACTGCTCCACCGCACCACACTTGTAAAAAACATACCAGTCGCGAATAAAGAAAGCAACCGCAAGGATGCCAACAATCGTTAACGCAATACCAACTTTTTTCTTCTTTTCCATACCCTTATAATAAATAAAATCCCCTGGAATGACCAAGGGATTTTTAATAAAAATTTTTATTGGATTAGAAGAACACCTTCACAATCAGGCTTCCCACAATGGTGGAAACAATGACGGAGGTGAGACCCGGAAGCATAAAGCTGTGGTTTAACAAGTACTTACCAATTACCGTTGTGCCGGAACGGTCGAAGTTCACCGTGGCAATGTCGGAAGGATAGTTGGGAATAAAGAAGTAGCCGTAAACGCTGGGAAGCACACCCAGAAGCACAGCACCCTCGATGCCCAGACTGTAAGCCAGCGGAAGCATAGCCACCACCACAGCGCCCTGGGAGTTGATCAACACAGAAACGGCAAAGAAGGCAAAGGCAATAGCCCAAGGATAATGCTGGACGATGTCCTTCAAGCCACCCTGCATCACATCCATGTAGTTGGCGAAATAAGTGTCAGCAAGCCATGCGATACCGTAAATTGCAACCACCGCCACCATGCCAGACTGCCAAACAGCGCCAGCCACAGCCTTCTTAGGCTGAGCCTTGCAGAAGATAATCATGAAGGCAGCCGCAGAAATCATCACAATCTGAATGATGATGTTCATGCCGATAGGCTTCACCTGGGCGACGCCATCTACAATCTTACCTGTAGGAACAACAGGGCGAATGTCGTGGCCAGCAATCTGGAACACAGAGAACATCACAATCACAGCAAGAGCAATAAGGAAGATGTACACGGAACGGCGTGCTTCCTTGGAGACTTCCTTGTCCAAGAGGGAGGCGGTGTTACCGTACATGTATTCCTTCATCTGAGGGTCTTTCAAGCGGGCCTGGAAAGCGGGATCCTTGTCCAGATCGAGACCGCGCTTGTAACTGACGGCGGCCGCAGCGGCCAAACCGCAAAGGCAAGCGGGAATGGTCACTGCGATCACTTGCAGGTTGTTGATTTCAAAACCGTTGGCGTTGGAAATCACCACGAAGGAAGCCACCGCAGCGGCAATGGGAGAACAGGTAATACCCACCTGGGATGCCACAGAGGCTACAGCACAGGGGCGTTCCGGACGAATGCCCTTCTTCAAAGAAATGTCGCAGATAATGGGCATCAAGGTGTACACCACATGGCCCGTACCCACCAGCACCGTAAGGAAGAATGTGCAAAGAGGAGCCAGGAAAATCACCTGGTTCGGGTGTTTTCGCAAAAGCTTTTCCGCCAGCTGGATCAACCAATCCATACCGCCAGCGGCCTGCATAATGCCAGCGCAAGTCACCGCAGCAATAATGATGTAGATAACATCGGTAGGCGGCTTACCCGGCGCCATGCCAAAGCCAAGCACCAGAATGGCAAGGCCAATGCCAGAAATAGCACCCAGCGCAAGGCTACCATAGCGGGAACCCACATAAAGGGCAGCCAGCACAATCAAAAGCTGAATAATCATCACAGCAGTCATAAGAACTCCTTTTTCAGTAATCTACCTCAAGATTTTTGAAAAAGGAGGGACCTATCAAAATATTTTATGATTTTATACAAGATTACGTGAGCAAAAAGCCCCTGCTTATTCAGCAGGGGACGACAGCCCAAAGTTTTCACCTAAAAACGAAAATACCCTTGGTTGTACCATGGGTATTTTCTTAGGAGGGTCTTAGGGAGGGCGGAGCCTTCCCTTGTCTAATTAAGTATTGGCGTCAACCCATTCAGCGTTCTTCTTGCAAGCTTCGATAGACTTTTCGAAAGCTGCCATTTCAGCGTCGTTCATCTTCACTTCGAAGATCTTTTCGACACCGTTTGCGCCGATCACGCAGGGAACGCCGCAGTAGAGGCCCTTGCCCTTACCCTGGTATTCGTCGTTAAGCTTAACAGCGCAGGTAAGAACGCTCTTCTTGTCGAGGAGGTAAGCTTCAGCCATCTTGATAGCGGAAGTTGCCGGGCTGTAGAATGCAGAGCCACGAACGAGGAGAGAAACGATTTCGCCACCAGCGTTAGCAGTACGAGCAGCAAGTTCGTCGAACTTTTCCTTGCTCATGAGCTGCGGCAGAGGAATGCCACCGACGGAAACGCAGTCATAGAGGGAAACCATGGTGTCACCGTGACCGCCCATAACGATTGCCTTAACGTCTTCAGCAGAAACGCCCAGTTCCATTGCAACGAAGCAAGCGAGACGAGAAGAGTCCAGAACGCCAGCCATACCGATAACCTTGGAGGAATCGAAGCCGGTAACCTTCTGCATGTTGTACACCATTGCGTCCAGCGGGTTGGTGATAACGATAACGAATGCGTTAGGAGCCTTTTCCTTGATCTTGAGGCCCACGTCCTTGATGACGCCGCAGTTGATTCCAAGAAGGTCGTCACGGCTCATGCCCGGCTTACGGGGAACGCCAGCGGTAACGATAACGACGTCTGCACCAGCCATGTCGTCGTAGTTGGTAGAACCGGAGAGGTTGCAGGAAGTGCCCATAACGGAACGGCCTTCCATAATGTCGAGGGCCTTACCCTTCGGCATACCTTCAGTCATCGGAATATCGATGAGGACAACGTCGCCAAGCTGCTTCTGAGCGAGGACGAGAGCCATAGTACCACCAATCTGACCAGCACCAACGAGTGCAATCTTCTTTCTTGCCATGATTTTACCTTCCTTATAAGGTGTTGAAAAATTTACGTCCTAAATATAGCACATTTAGACGAAACTGAAAAGGGGGCAAACTGCCCCTGGAGGCTCAATTTACTCATCCTTGACGCATCGTACGGAATTGCCCATTTCTTTGAAACTACTCGTGTCTTCGAATGTGTCTTTTAGATAGGAAAAATAAATAATCTTGGCCGAAGCATTGCTGACATCTTCATCCAGCCAGAAATTAGCCTCATCCCCCTTACCATTAAAGCCCGTTGAATAAGCATACCCTATGGGGAAAACACCAAAGCCCCAGCGGTCCTTACCGCCTTCAACGCTTGCTTTATACGTCCATCCATAGGTGGTTTTCAAAAGTGCAGCCGCAGAACCGTATTCCGACGAATCTTTCACAAAGGCAAGAAGGTCATTGTACTCAGCCAGACTGGGCAGGTGCCAACCAGAGGGACATGCTCCCTTATAGGGGTGCTTTATGTTACAAGTATTTCCCGGTCCACAAATCGTTTCTGCGGTATCCAAAGCCTGAGCCCAGGTGTAAAGCTTACCATAGGCACTGTACTTGGTAGAATCATAGTCATAGAATTTTCCATTTCCGTACGCAAGGTTTTCCGCCATCCACACCTGCTTGCCCATAGTGACGAACTTGTAAGCCCTTCCATCACGTTCATCAATAAAGCAGGTATTCTTATCGGCCCACATGGAATTAGCCTCAAACCACTTGGTGGTGGAAGCCAATCGGTTGGTGTAATAGGAGGCTAGAAGAGTTTCCTTATCCTTCACATAAAGTTTCTTCTCGAAGTTATCTTCTCGTACAACCTCGGGATCCTTGGTGAATTCAACGTAACCGATACGTTCCGTACCATCTCCACCAGGGACCGTATACATATCAACCAGTACACCATAAAAATCAGATTCTGACGAAACCCGAATAGTCACCGCATCGTTTTCGGTAAGGCTTTCATCCACCAGTTTCAAGACGGCCTTGTCAGTAACATCCATATACAGGGAATCGCCAAAAGATACTGTCGCATAAAGAGCATATCCTGCCTTCGCTATATCCTGAGAGACTGTTCCGGTCGTAGCATCTTTATACTGGACAAGTATTGTATCCTGTTCATCAATGGCAAGGACCTTATCGCCCTTAAGGCCATTCATAAGGAATTCCCCATAGAAGTAATTCTTATACCTGTAGCCAACGGCACTGATTTCATCGCCCTTTACCTTGCTGGAGATTGTCACTTCAACGGAATCCTTGTCACAGCCTTCGTCATAGACATAGAAATGTCCCTTGGAAGCCTGGTTATATCGATCCGCATCAAACTCCACTCGGCTATCGACACTTTTCTTCCAGTAGACAGTTACGTTTTCAAATGTCTTTTTTTCATCTTTAAAGGTATATCGCACATCAACTGTCAAAATTTTCGCAGGATCAGAATAGAAGTAGTTATCGTGATTCTTACCTTCATTCACAATAAAGAAATTTCCTTTATAAAGGCCACCTGCACCAGCAAGCTTAAGTTTTGCATCATAGGTACCAAAGCCACCCTCGTTATCAGTATAATGACATTCATAGCCATCATCATAGCACAAAATCATAGATACTTGTATGGTATCCCCTTCGGCATTCTTATCGTTAACGGTAACAACCACTTCGGCGCTGTCCCCGTAATACCAAGGTTTATCCAGGGAGATAAAGTCTCGTTCACCCTTGGAAGCCAGGATAAATGCCACATTGCGTTTAATGACTCTTTCAGGGTTTTCATCCCTGTAGCTAACTACCACGTTATCCCCATCCTGCACCTTGATTGCCTGGGCGCCAGAACTCTTTTCTGTGAAGAACAGCGTGGTATAGTAGTAACCATCCCTAAATTTTGCAGTCAAAACAATACCCTTAGAATCAGAGGTGCTGACCACTGTAACTTCAACGGAATCTGTTTTTGTCAGGATATCGTTGTCGCTAACGCGGATTAACAAGGAATCGGAATAACTCCATACGGTATCGCCAATTTCCACATATTCTGCGGTATTAAATTCAATATCCGCCGTGGTTCCACCATTACCACCAGACAAGCCGTTAGTTCCATTCATAATGGTACCCACAAGTTTCCCACCGCAGTAAAGGTTCACGCCGGAACTATCAGGCAGATATTCCCCAGTACAGCTTGTACCGTCCTTACCGTCAACTCCGTCTTTTCCGTCAGAACCATTGCTTCCATCGATTCCATCAGCACCATTGCTGCCTTCGTAAACGGGAATGTCACCAACACCGTAAGCCTGCCATTCCTTATCCAGACAGAACATCAATTCGCCAGTGCCTGTAATGTAAGCGATGGCTCCTTCCTTGGACTTGTCGCATTTTTTCAAATCACTTTTAGAAGAAACCACCGTAAGAGTTGCATTTTCCTTAGCACTGGAGGAGTCATCTCCGCAAGCGGTCATCAAAAGAGCGCATGCGGAGAACAAGGCTGCAAAAAATTTGCTGTATAATTTCATTTTTCCCTCTTGAGTTTATTCATTGTTAAGTATAACAAACAAAAGGATGCCGATTGGAGGACGATTAGCTAGATTTGCGTTGCAAAGGGGTCACGTCACGAAAGCCGGGATAACACTAAAAATGGAATTTGCAGTAATTGGCATACTTTTTGGCATTAGCTGCATGGGTAGCTTTATCCAGCGGGTCAGCGGCTTTGGTTTTGGCATTTTCGTCATGACCATGTTCCCTTACCTGCTGCCAAGCTACGGCGAGGCCACCGCCCTGTCCGGCATGCTTGCTGCCTCCATGTCCCTGATTGTCGCCATCCGTATGCGGCGTTTTATCGAATGGAGCAAGGTGCTGCCGATTTTGGCCACCTTTACGGTGGTGAGCTTTTTTTCCGTGAGTGCCGTTGCGGACTTCGACGACAAGTTCCTGAAACATGTGCTGGGGGCAATTCTCATTGGGGTCAGCCTGTACTTTTTCATTTTCAGCGAACGAATCAAGCTGAAGCCTACCCTGCCTGCGCAAATCGGGCTGGGAACCTTGTCGGGCCTTATGGGCGGGTTATTCGCCATGCAGGGGCCGCCGGCGGTGCTTTACTTTATGGCCTCCGCCCAGACGAAGGAGAAGTACATCGCCCACAGCCAGGTGTACTTCGCCCTAGGCAACCTGATGATGACATTCTTCAGGGCAGGAAACGGGTTTGTGACGCCAGCGGTCGGCATCGCCTACGGCTGCGGCATCGTTGGGGTAATCATCGGGACGGCAATTGGCGGAAAAGTATTCAAGAAAATTCCCCACAAGGTTCTCAAGAAAATCGTGTACGTGTACATGGCCTTCAGCGGCATCGTGGCCATGCTTGCCTAAATAAATTATAATTGCATTCTACCGCCGAACAATTTTCTCACAATTCATCATCCGTAATTCATAATTAATTCCCATGCGCGCTTTAATTCTTTCTGACATTCACGGTTCCGCAGACGCAGCCCGAAAAGCCCTTGCCCACTTTGAACGACTCCACTGCGACAAGATTTTTATTTTGGGCGACACCCTCTATCACGGCCCCCGAAACCCGCTGCCCGCAGGCCATGGCCCTATGGGCGTCGTAGAGGCTCTGCTCCCCTACAAGGATAAAATTGTGGCAGTCCGCGGGAACTGCGACGCCGATGTGGACCTGATGATGCTGGAATTTCCTATCGCCGAGGAATACGCTGTGGTCGAAGACACCTTCGAAACTTCGGAAGGCGAAAGCAGAACATACCGCATGTTCTTAAGCCACGGCCACATCTTTATGCCGGAATGCTTCCCCGCCAATGCCTTGGACCAGCTAGACCCCTGCGCAGCCAAAGAAAACGCAGACTCCGCAACAGCAGACACCGCGAATTCCGTCGACGTCTCCTGTTCCCGCCCCATCGACGCCTATCTTTACGGCCACACCCACATCTTTGACGTGAAGAAGAACTTCAAGGGCGTCCAGGTGTTCAATCCCGGTTCCACCAGCTTGCCTAAAGGCGGAAACCCGCCCACCTTCGGACTTTACGAAAGCCCCTCGGCAAACGAAAAAGGCCCCAAGTTCAGCGTTCTTCATCTTGAGACCGGCGAAGAACTGGCTTCCACAACCTTATAAAATTGATCTTTTCAGGTGGGCTTTTTCCCACCTTTTTTATTATACTTAAGAGTATGCATTACACTCCTTATCGCGATTTGCTTTTGAAAGTTTTCCCCAACTACCTGAAGGTGCGCAAGCTGCCTTTGAATGGCGGTATGAGCTGCCCTAACCTGGATGGCACCAAGAGCTACTCCGGATGCAGCTACTGCAACAACCGCAGTTTCAGCCCGGTGTACGACTTGGCAAAGGTCAGCGTCCAGGAACAGTTGGACCAGTTCGTCCCCAAGCTTCGCGACAAGTACCCCAATGCAGGAATTTTAGCTTACCTGCAACCTTACACAAACACCCACGCTCCCTTGGAACACCTGATGGGAATCATAAACCCCATTATCAGACACAAGGAAATTGCAGGCCTTGCCATCGGTACCCGCCCGGATTGCCTTGAAAGCGACAAGGTGGCCTACCTCGGCGAAGTGAACCAGGAAAAGCCTGTGATTGTGGAAATCGGTTTGCAGACTGCTAACGACAAGACTTTGGCTGCCATCAACCGCCGCCACACTCTGGCTGAATTCGAAGACGCCGTAAAGCGTTGTCAATCTGTGGGCCTTACGGTTACCACCCATGTGATTGTTGGGCTCCCCGGCGAAACCATGGAAGACTTCAAGCACACCGCCCAGGTAGTCCGCGACTTGCACTTGGCCGCCGTAAAGATTCACCCCCTGCATATCGTCACGGGAACCGTCATGGCCCAGGACTATATCGCCGGAGAATTCAAGCTTTTGGAATTTGAGCAATACTGCGAAGCCGTTGCCGAAATGATCAAGATTATTGGTCCCGAAACCGCCATCGAGCGTTTCAGCGGCGAAAGCCCCAGCGACATGCTCATCGCACCCAACTGGTGCGGCGAAAGAGACAAGATTATCGCTACCGTAGAGAAGCTCTTGGAAAACAGCTAAAATCTACGAGAAAATTAAAAAAGTCCTCCCAAGCGGGAGGATCTTTATGTAGATAAAACTTCGATTGCTTTTGCAAAAAGTTATCGTCTCATGAAGGTGAAGTTCAAGCCAAAGGTGGTTCCTTCTACGTAATGGTAATCCTCACCATAGTAGCCACCATCATCGTTATCCAAATAGGATTCAAATGTAACGAAGGCTTCTAAGCCCACATTCCAACGGGGAGATATATTCCAAGTATATCCGGCATTCAACTTAAAAAAGAAACATCCGTCACTAATGATTCTACCTGCGTCAGAACCGTCTTCGTCTTTATAGTTCACATCGGTTCCGCCAAAGCCCAAGCTAAATCCAAAAAAAGTGCCATCTAGCAACTCGCTGGATCTAAAGGGGTAAAATACCGAACCCACGTTGATATTCAAAGTAAAAAAAGAAGCCTTTTCTTCATCGACATCGGACTTGTAGTTAAACCATTCACCAGAACCTTGAGAATAGTCTACACCGCCATACAAGGCAAAGATGTTTCTAACATTCAAGCCAAGTTTGAGACTCAAGTAAAGACTAGAGGATTCAAAACTTCCATCGTAACTACGGTACTCGTCATTTATATCAATGCTATGATAAGACGGGCCAATGGAACCCTGTACAAAAAAGCTATTTCCATAGACTCGTTTCTCTACACCAGACTCGTATTCATTTGCAAATGCAACCTGCGACAGCAATAAAGAAAGCAACAGGGCTACAATAGACTTCTTCATTTTTCCTCCTTAAAAAAAATCTAGTCCCCAAAGAGACTAGATAAAAATACTAAAGGTCTATAAAAAAAACAATTGCTTTTATCGCCTAATTATTGTGAACAAGACGCCAAGAGTATAAGCGGACATATCTTTCAGTTGCTTCTCCTTGTATTCATCAATTTCATCGGCACTGCTCAATTCCATAAAGGCAGTTACACCAAAAGCCAAATGAGGATTAGCATCAAAGGCGTAGCCAACCTTGAGTTTTAGATCATAAAAGTTTCTATCAACAGGGTTGCTCATCGCCTTGGATTTGCCGCTTACAGAATGATGAATATTTCCGACTTCCATGGCGCCAAAAACACCTCTTAAACCAGGACGGGATCTAAAAGGATAAGCCATGGCTCCGATATAGTAAGAATAGGCAAAGGCGGAAAAGTCCTTCTCATTTTCTTCATGTTTTTCGATTTCCCATTCACCCCAAGAAGAGCGAAGACCAAAGCCAACATAGATTGCAAAAAGTCTTGCGCAGTTCATGCCAAGAGCAACAGAAAACTCGACTCCCGGCGCAGAGTAATGGGCATCCAGCGAAGAGGAATCTAGATCATAGATGCCATCCATGCCTTGGTTGATATAACCCAGGTTTGCATTCACGAATACACTACTTGCGAAACTGATCGTATCGTCAGTTTCCTTTTCAATACGGGCAGTATCGCGATCCTGATAGTCGTAATCGTAACCATCATACGTAGTTTGATAAATTTCAGCAAACGCCACCTGTGTCAAGACGGTCAAGGCAAACAGAATGGACACATAAATGTTTTTCATAGAGTTCCCTTAGCTTTTGATCGATTTTACTTTCTCATAATAGTAAAATCAACTCCGAAAGACACTCCGGACATGTCCACATCACCGAACAAAAACTTCGGTTTTACGTTGCCAACGAGACCAAAGCGCATTTTTTCCGAAATATTCCACAAATATCCCAGTTCGATCTTAATATCGATAGTGTGGTCGTCAAAGACCATACCGGAAGGCTTGTACACTTCGGTAATCCCATAGCCAACTCCAAAGCCTAAGAGAGCACCCTTTACAACAGGAATACTCTGGAACGGCATAAGAACGGCGCCAATGCTCAAACCATATTCAATCAGAGCGGCATCGCCATAGCTGTATATATTGGATTCAGAAGTTTTAACTCTCTTTCCCAGTTCGCCACTAAAAGCAGAAAAGTCCAGACCGGCATAAAAAGCAAGCAAGCTATTAATGTTGTAGCCAAAGCTCAGCTCAATGTCGCCGCCATTGCCATGCCACTTCCTTTCAGCCAAGGAACTAGATTCCTCACTGATATTAACATAGTCATAGCCTGCGGAGGCTCTCCAAAAGAGTCCACTGCCAGATTCCGCAAAGGACTGCGAAACCAGAGCAAAGGCAAACAACATAATCGTAACTATTTTTTTCATATTCCCTCCTTGTTAATGAAATAAAAATTACAATTTTTTGAAAATCAAGGATGTATTGATTCCACCAAAAGCGAAATTGTTGGACATGATGTATTCCACATCCATTTCGCGGCCAGAACCTGTGATGTAATCCAGAGGAGCGCATTCAGGATCCACGTTCTTCAAGTTCAAGTTGGGACTGAACCAGCCAGTGTTCATCATGTGGATGGCGGACCAGGCTTCGATACCACCGCAGGCACCCAAGGTGTGACCGATGTAGCTCTTGAGGCTAGACAGGGGGACTGCACGGCCCTTCATGGCATTGTAGGTAGCCCAGCTTTCGGCAATATCACCGTGGTGGGTTGCAGTGCCATGACCATTGATGTAACCAATAGCATCGGGAGACAAACCAGAATCCTTCAGGGCCAGTTCCAAAGCAACCTGCATGGTTTCCTTCTTGGGCTGTGTGATGTGGTCACCGTCGGTATTGTGGCCGAAGCCCACCAGTTCTGCATAGATGTGTGCGCCGCGGGCCTTGGCGTGTTCGTATTCTTCAAGAACAATGGTTCCAGCGCCTTCGCCAATCACAAGACCATCGCGGTCCTTGTCGTAGGCGGCAGGAGTCAACTCCGGAGAGTCATTCTTGACGCTTGTTGCAAATAAAGTATCAAAAACAGCGGATTCCGTGGGGTCCAGTTCATCGGCACCGCCGGCAACCATCACGTCTTGCATGCCGTACTTGATGGCCTCGTAAGCGTAACCGATAGAAAGGCTACCGCTGGTGCAAGCTGTATTCGTAGTAATCAAGCGGCCGGTCATACCAAAGAACACGCTGATGTTCACAGCGCAAGTCTGGGGCATGGAACGGATGTAGGTTGTAGCGGTAATCTTGGAGCAGTCGTAAGGGGGATTCAACATGGAGAAGAAATCCATCAAAGGATTCACACTACCCATGGAGGAACCGTAGGCTACACCTACGCGGCCAGACTTCAGAAGTTCTGTGTCGCCAGCAAGGCCTGCCACCTGCATGGCCTTGTCTGCGGAAGCCAAAGCCAAAATTCCAACGCGGCCTGCGCCACGGATTTTTTTGCGGGGGTATTCCGGCAAATCGTAAAGGATGGGAGCTGCAAGGCGGGTATTCATCTGGGCGAACTTGTCCCAGTCCTCCATACGCACTACACGGTTCTTCAGAGACTTAAGATTTGTAAAGATGTCATCTAGCTCCATTCCCAAAGAGGAAATGCAGGATCCACCTGTAACTACAACCCTACGACTCATGCCAAACCTCCATTTACAGAAATCACCTGGCGGGTAATATACGCCGCCCCCTCAGAAAGCAAGAATACAACAGTAGCAGCAACTTCCTCAGGCTTGCCCACTCGCTTCATTGGGATTGCAGGCAGAATCATGTCCAGCGGGGCGTCCTTGATCATTTCAGTTTCAATGACACCAGGGGCAATGCTGTTCACAGTAATGTTTCTGCTGGCAAGTTCTGTAGCGAGAGCCTTGGTTGCACCAATAAGGCCAGCCTTGGAAGCACTATAGTTCACCTGACCACGGTTTCCGATAACGCCAGAAACAGAGGAAATGGTAATGATGCGACCGCGCTTTTTACGGCACAGGGGCATTACCAAAGGATGAACCACGTTAAAAAATCCATTCAGGTTTGTATCAATAACCTTGTCCCAGTATTCATCGGTCATAGCAGGGAAAGCTGCATCAGCACAAACACCTGCATTGGTCACAATACCGTAGTAGGTTCCATTTTCAGCAATGTCCTTTTCAAGGACTTCACGGCACTGCTCACGATCACGAATATTAAACTGCAAGGTACGAATGCTACCACCAGCGGCTCGGATTTCTTCGGCCAGTGCTTCTACAGGGGCTGCATTCTTATTGTAGTGGGCCACAACGGTATAACCTGCCTGGGCTACTGCTTTAGCAATAGCCTGACCAATACCACCACTGGCACCAGTAATTAAAACCTGATTTTCCATATGGTGTAAAATTTAAAAAAATTTACTTTCCAGCAAAAAAAAGATTTAAAGACCTAGTGATTTTTGCGGATCAGGGACCTCGACGGTGTTCAAAACACCATCCGCAGCAAGGATTCCGTTTTCACAATCCCCAATATAGGCCTGGCCTTCGAAGGTAACCGCAGCATCCATACGGATTGTCTGATGAACTTTCAAGGTAACAACATCCCCCTTCTTGAACACAGGGACATGAGAATTGAAACTGGAAACGCTCATAATAAAGCCAACCTTGGGCGCCTCATTATGGGCATGGCCAAAGATTCCAGACATGGCGGAAATACTTTGAGCCATGTACTCAAAGGAAATCCATACCGGCACGCCGCCTAGATTTTCGTCGTAGAACAGGTTGGATTCATCGATATCAACCTGGGTCTCAATGGTAATGGTTTCCAGGTCGTATTTTTTGACTCGATCCAAAAGAAACATCTTGCCCTTGTGAGGAACAAGTTTTTCCAAGTCGCTCTTCTTACTTAAATCCAGGTCTAGTTCAATCATCTTTAGTCTTCCAGGCCATTGGTTATCACTAAGCTTGCATTGCAACCGCCAAAGGCAAAAGAATTGCTAAGGCAGCGTTTCAATTGAGTTGTACTTTCCCCAGGAGCCACCAGGTGAACCTTGGGCATTTGAGGATCGGCTACGCCATCATAGAGATGGGCTGGCAAAATTTTATTCTGCAGGGCCATGCAGCAAAAGGCTGTTTCCAGGGCGCCGGCCGCTCCCAGAGTATGCCCCGTCAATGCCTTTGTGGAACTGATAGGAGTATTTTCACCAAACAGCTTGTTCACGGCAAGGCCTTCCATGGCATCGTTCAGGCGGGTTCCTGTACCATGAAGGTTGATGTAATCTATTTGGGAGGGATCCAACTCTGCATCTTCCAAGGCTGCCTTCATTGCCTGATAGGCACCTTCCCCATCGGCACGAGGTGCGGTAATGTGGTCTGCATCTGCACTTTCGCCAAAGCCTTCTACTATAAGGCCCTTGCATTCTTGCTTGCAAAGTTCATCACAGGGTTCGCGGGTTATAACAAAGTAAGCAGCCGCATCACCTAAGGTAAGCCCGGAACGATTTGCGCTAAAAGGATTGGTCGGCTTATCGCTCATGGCCTCCAAAGAGGCAAAGCCTAAAATAACAGGTAAGGCAGCAATGTCTACTCCACCAACAAGGGCTGCATCGCAATTGCCGGCGTAAAGATTGTTGCGGGCCGAAACGAAGGCGCTGACGCTGGAAGCACAAGCCGTAGAATGCACTTCCATCATGCCGCGGATTCCATAACGTTCTGCCACATACTGGGCCGGAAATTCAACGCTCTGAAAATCCAGAGAATAACCTTCAGGAAAGGAGCCTGTTTCCTTCAGGCATCTCAATGCCTGGAGGGAGGCTTCGGATCCGTTATCGCAAGATCCCATGAAAATACCAACGCGATCGGCACCGAACTTTTCCACCATCTTGCAAACAGTTTCATCTATGTCGGCAAGGGCCGCATTACTCAGACGGTTGACTCGATTATCAAACTTAGGTTCAGAAACCTTGGGCAAGGAATTCATGTCAATCAATGCAGCCGGACGCATCACGCCATCTACATCAAGGGTGCTGAATTCTCCACGTTCTCCACGGGAAAGCTTTTCAAGAACAGTTTTCTTGTTGCCACCTAAAATGCAATAGAAGCCAAAGTCGTTAATGTACAAAGGGCGTTTCATTAATTGGATCCTAACATAATATGATATCTGTAACGGCGAAGTTCATTGACCAGAAGGATTTCAGAACCTTTCTTTTGGACCTTCATAATGGTTGTTCCATTTTCAGAAAGAGTCCTGACAAAATCATCCCCATCCAGTTCTTGTTCAAAAACAAAGCCTGCACCTTCAAAATTCTTTTTTAAAGCTTCAAAAGGATAAAAGCAGACCTGCAGATCAGCCAGCACGTATTCGGCCTTCATCTTTTTTACATCCATGACAGAACTTTCAAAGACCACGCTATCACCAGCATAGGTAAGTTCTGCAATGGTAGTGCCAAAACCACTGAATAAAAAGACTGAAAGGATAGAGTCATCTGCTCGCACCCAAGTATCCCCGTCAAAACTGGACTCAGAGCCATCTTCCTTGATAAAAGTTCCTTCCAGGTGCTGAGCCATATCCATAGGCGTCGTCATAGCCGAAGTGGGCAGAAGTTCTATGGAGCGGGAATCCGAATAATAAATCGGTGCAGTACCGGGCTTTACCAAGGATTTATGGCAAGACGTCAAAGCACAGCAAAGCAGCAGGCTTACAAAGGTCACGACTTGCAATAAATATTTTCTCACGACCCAATATTAGATTTTTTTTGACTTAAGGGGGTCAGCAGGAAGCAGCAGGATATGCCTAAAAGGGTGGCGAAACCAAAGGTGGATACGGGAATAAAGCCGCTAAAGGCAAGACTTCCAAAGGAAATGAGGGTAGTCGCCGCCGACAGCATCACAGAAAGGGCCGTGGCATAATTCTTCTGGCCGCCTTCCCTAAAGAACAAGGCGTAGTCAATTCCAATGCCAAGAGTCAAAATCACACCAACAATGGCAAAGAAATTAAAGGCAATGCCGCAATAGCCAAATACCGCAGCCAAGAAAAGGCAGCCTATAACAGGAGCTCGAATGACACTGATGGCTACACGCCACTTATACACCATCGTCAAAATAATTAAAACCAAAACGTAGGCGCAGGCCACAAGCAGCAAAGCCTTTCTAGAAAGTTCCGTCAGGGCTCCGTTAATATTTTCCATCTTGTTTACGGCGAAAATTCCGTGATCAACATCGGACCATTCCTGGATATGGAATTCCTTTGCAGGATGAAGCGGCATAACGGCGCTATAGAACATACCGTTCACCTTCCCGATCCAAAGCATATCGAGAATGTTCTTTGAAAAAACAGGCAGTTCTGATTCAAATGTGACAAAGCCTGGATTTTCGCTGGATGAGCCCAACTTTTTTGCAGCCTCATATGTTTCGTGCTGAGTCTTTAAACTGGGTACGTAAGTAGAAGCGGCCAAATAATCCTTAAGCAACGAATCTTTGCGGGCAGAATCCAGACGAAGCTTCAAGGACTCTTCACGTTCAAGAACTTCCTGAATGGTTTTGCCTTCCACAATAAAGTAGTTGGGAGAAATTCCCAGATCATTTAAGCGGGCGTTCAAGACTTCAGAAGCCTTCAGCTGTTCGCTCATGGTATAGACAGACCCCATGTCGGTTTGCACATTCAGCTTAAAAATTCCCGGCAAAAGAACAGCAACAAACGCAACCAGCAAAACGCGGACTCGCCACGGGGAGCGATTCATCAGCAAGTTGTCGTAGGTATCCAACATTTTGCGAGGGGTGTTTATTGGCAACTCACGTTCCCGCAATACGGAAGGGAACAAAAGCACAATGGTCAAGAAGGAACTCGCCAAACCGATCAAAGAAAATACTGCCATCTGCCTAAGCAAATCAAAGCCAGCAAAAGTCAAGGCAAAGTAGCTCAGTTCTGTGGTCATAAAACCAAGAAGCAAACCCTTGAATATTCCATGGCGTTCCGTAAAAAAGTGAATGGCATAGTCAATGCTTACGCCAATGACGCTGGTTCCAAAAACAAAGGTAAACACGTGAATGGAACCAAACAAAAGCCAGGTTCCAGAAAGAGCTGCTGCAATTGCCACACCAATGGAAAGCAACGTTGCCACAATCGGCAAGGCAGAACGATATACAAACAATAAAAGCGCAAAAATCAGAACAAGGGAAATTCCTGAGATCCAGGCAACTTCGGACTGGGCGTTCTGAGAGCTTTCAAAACTATGGAAGGGCACACCGGACTTAGCCACCTTCAATCCGGGCAAAGCATTTTGCAAACTATCTAGGGTTTTGTTCAGCCGGCCAAGAACGTGACCGTCTGCAGCAAGGGCAGATGTGTTGCTAGACAGGACTGCGCTCCACATGATGTAATGAATTGGCTTTGCAGAATCTGCAGTGTTCTTTTCGCCGGCGCTTTCAAAAACATCCGTTGCCACCAGCATGTCATCGCGAATGGAGAACTTCCCACTCATCAATGGATTATTTAAAGTGAAAAAATCAAAACTTTGTTCCCCCAGAAGGTAGGGGTCTTCATCAAGATGGCTGAGATCCGCCATAGAAAAAACTCCGTAGATTTTTTCCATAGCAGCATTCTTGAGGTATTCTTCGTCCCCTTGCAAAAGGGCGTTACGAACTTCTGGACCTTGCAAAACAAGACGATGGTCGTACAAGAAATTTCGAGTTTCCTTAAGAGCGCCAGCATCAACTAAAAAACGGACACTTTCAAAGGCGCTGTCAGATGCGAAGGATGAGTTTACTGATTCTGCCGCGACCTTGGCTGTTTCAAAATTTTCGTGTCCAAGCAACAGGGAGATATTTTGCATGGTGCGGCCACTAAGGGCTTTTTCTGCAGCGCTGACATTTTTGAATTCACTAGAATCCGGCAAAATGGAGTAGAGATCCGTTTCCACATTCCACTTGCAGCATAAGCCAAGCAGTAAAAGGGTGGCATGAATTACCACCCAAATTCCAACTTTCAAAGGTTTGCGCTTAGTGACTGTGGTTGCTGAATTCATATACCGTAGGGTTACCTTCCCCATCTGTCAAAGTGACCTTATCCAACTCTGTAGAAGATTCCAAAACCATATTTGCTATAACAGAACGGACGGGCGTTTCCTTCGGTACAAGGGTCACCACATAGGAGTTTCCCGATTTTTTTAGGGAGACGTCAAAATGCAGTTCCAATTCATCAACCTTGCCTGAAAACACTGACTGAATGGTCTTGGAGAATTCTGCAAAGACTGCGTTATCTTTGGCAGCCATTTCTGTTTTCTTGCCATTGGCGGATTCTTGGATCATTTTATCGCCAGAGATCGAGAGCTTACTTGCGAAGGGCTTTTCCACACTCCACAGAATGCCTTCGCCATTGGTAATCTTGAAGGTGCCCGTTGAAACAAATTCGCGGTTCAGTTTTTTTATTGTCTTGATTTGCTTAAAATTGCCCTGAGTCACTTTATGGGCGGTCATGGCAGCCATGGACTTGACCAAGTCGGCCTTGGAACCTGCGGCAGGAGCAGCAAAACTTACAGTAGCAAGGATGCCCACCAGCATTATCAAGCAAATCCTGTTAAGCATTTTCGTTAGCCTCACATGCACGGACGCGATCTACAAAACACTTGGGGCTACCGAAAAGGGACTCTTTTTTGGCAATGTCAATAGCCATCTGGGTACTTTCAGCCGTTGTCAGAACCTTGCCCGTTTCTGCATCCATGAACTTGTAGGCAAGTTTCATACCGATTTCGTATTCCACCAAAGTGACTTCACAACGAATCTTCTGCAAAAAGGTCATGGGACGCATATACTTAATATGCAAATCCACCACAGGCCAAGCGTAACCACTCTTTTCCATTTCAATGTAATCATACTTGATTTTACGAAGAAGAGCACAACGAGCCACTTCCATAAACTTCACATAGTTACCATGCCAGGCAACCTGCATGGAATCCACATCATAGAACTCAACCTGAAATTCAACAGTTTCTTTAATCATAAAATAAGCCTGGCCGTTAATCTACGGACTTTTCCCAGAAATTGTAGAAATTATACCACTGGTAAGGGTGCCTTAAGCAGTGCTTTTCCAAAAGACTTGTGTATTCCTGCAGCAGCAACTTTATTTTGGCAGGGCGTTCCTTACGAGGCCCGCTCAGTTCTGTTTTAGCGCGAACCACGTGCATTTCGTAAGGGGAGCGAATATCAAAGTCGTTCTTACGGATTGCAAAAACAAAATAAATGGGAGCGTTCAAGACGCCAGCCAGCGTAAAGGAACCTTCTGGGAAATTCGCCGTTTCACCAAGGAACTGAGTTTCCACATTTCGGTTTCTGGAGTTGGCGGAAGTTCTATCGCCGGCAATCACCACAAGGTTTCCTTCGGAAATACGTTCCTTCATCCATACGGCTGAATCCACACCGATGGAATTGGCATCCACCACCTGATCCATCAATTCAGGATTCAGTTCCCGAAGTAAAGCGTTGAACTTGGATGTTCCAGAAAAATCAACAACAGGAAAAACCTTGAAATCATTTTTCGTATGCTTTTCGCCGTAACCCGTAAGGGATCTGAGCATTTCCATATTACCCAGATGGGAACAAAGGAGGAAAGCTCCTTCCCCATTTTCAAGCTGTTGCACCAACTTGTCCAGGTCATCGTTCTGGGTTTCCAGCTGATTCAACTTAATGGCACCGCGCCAACCTAGGAGTTTTTCCATCATGGAAAGGGCAAAGGAAAGAATATGCTTGTATGTTGCAAACAAAGGAACTCTTTTGCCGTTTACCTTGGCCACATGTTCTAAATAAACTCTGGAACGTTTGCGTACCGGTGTGGCTCCAAGCCAAAAGAAAAAACAGATGACGGCTGTACAAAGTTCTACAAGGCGCAAAGGCAAGTGGCACACAATCCAAAGCATGAAACGGAAGTGCCAAAGGCTCCCTCCCACTTCCTTAACTTCGGACCAATGTGTCTCTTGTAAATTCTCAGCCAAGCCTTTACCGCCTAGGAACGTTTGAATTTACGGAGCAGCAACATGGGCAAGCGCACTACCATGCCAAAGAACAACTTGGTGTGAGTTGCAGAAATGGCGATATTATCGTGAAGGGCGCGGAAGTTGGAAACACCGTCTTCCGGATAGGTCACGTGAATCGGGTAGAAATTCATCTTGATTCCAGCCCATGACATGCGGACCATAATTTCGATATCAAAGCCCATGCGCAAATTGGTCATCTTCCTTGCAATAGGAACAACTTTGTCCAAGGGATAGACTCGGCAGCCGCACATGGTGTCGGGAATGGACATGGATAAAGTTTCGACGCAAACCCAGAAGTTGGTAATCTTACGACCCTGTTCACGAGCCTTAGGGACTGTGCCATCGTACTGAGGAAAAGCAGAAATCAAATTCTGGGGATGCTTTTTAGAAGCCTTGATAAAGAAGGGAATGGCGTTCACATCGTGCTGGCCATCGGCGTCAATTTGCAAGGCATGAGTGAATCCCAGGCGAGAAGCTTCGATTAAGCCTGAAACCACAGCCCCGCCCTTACCCTTGTTCACTTCGTGAGTGACCAAGTAGGTGTTAGGAACTTCCTTGGCTATAGTTTCAAGAATGGCGTGGCCTTCGGGAGCATTGCCATCGTCCACCAGAATCACAGCCAGACCTTCCTTGGAAAGGGCCTCGGCTACATGGCGGGAAGCAGCCTCGTGGCGATACACAGGGACTACAGCACAAAACTTTTGTTCAGTCATATTTTCCATACTCAAGGAGTAACCTTCATAAGAATCGAGCCAGACGAAAGAGCCTTGGTTCCAGTTTCATCGGTAAAACCAAAGGTCAGTTTCCCCTTTTCTTCATCGTAATTTGCTTTCAGTTCTACAGGCACATCTGGGAAGATAGGGCTGGTAAACTTAGTGCGGTTAATCTTCACAATTTCCTTTGGAACCTTTAGGAAATTTCGGGCCAGCAGCAAAACCATGTTCACCTGGACAACAGCAGGCAACAACTTGAATTCCGGGAAATGGCCGTCATAGAAATCGCTGGTGACGGGGAACAGAAGTTTTACGGTAAGAGAACATCCGTCGCGGTGCAGTTTGAGCACCTTGAAATTAGGGTTTTCCTGCAGGTTGAAGAGATCCTGAATATCGCTCATTTTGATTTTTCCCATTAGGTCCTGAGGCAATTCCTCCAGGTAGCGCCACTTTTTGGGCGTCACCGTATTTTCGAGATACTGACACAGGTAATCCCTGAAGAATTCGTTGATCTTTAATTTCTTGCAGCCGCTAAACTTTGTACGGCCTGTTTCATTAAGCACCAAGGCTGCAGCCAAATACTGACGTTTGCCAGCCATAGGAACCACGCGTACATCGTGCACAAGCCCTGTGGATTTTAAACGCATTTCTACTTCGGGCAAGGAAATTCGTTTTTCCTCAATTTTCACAATGGAATCGGCACGACCCATGAGTTTAAAACTGCCATCGGCAAAAAATTCAACCAAATCACCGGAAGTAAAACCCTCGGGTTCCAAAACCGCAGGAGACTTAATGTTCAGACAGCCGTTTTCCGCAAGACTCATCTTGCAGAACTCAAAGGGCGTCCATGCGGCACCCTTTCCGCTCACCCTATGGGCAATGATTCCTGTTTCTGTACTGCCATAAATTTCCGTAGTCCAGCAATTCGTCAACTCATGCGTTTTTTGAGCAACATCTTCAGGAAGCACTCCACCTGCAGAAAGGAAGAAAGGCGTCGTCTTGAAATCAAGGGGCCTATCCAGATCCACCACCAAACGCTTCAGGAATGCTGGGCTAGACACAACCACAGCCTTCTTGCCGGTAATGCTTGTCAATTCCGAGGGGAAATCAAAGCGACGACGACGGAAAGGAATGCCTGCAGCCAAGGGGAAAATTACGGCAAAGGGCAAACCGAACATGTGGTGATGATTGACGGTACTGTAAATTTGGCGGTCCTTCCAGTCATCGCCGAAAAATTTCACTTGCTGCTGTACTTCATTTTCAAGTTGGTAGAACATCTTGAATACAGCTTTGGGCTTGCCTGTGGTACCGGAAGTGTACACCACCATTTCAGCCTTGCTCAGGTCAAACTTGCCAAAGCGTATTTCATTAGTTTCAAGCTTCAGCAAGTCCTGAATCAAGGTGGCACCACCCGGTGCAAACGGTTCGTCGGTAATAAAACCACAGTTTTCCTTTTGGATTTCTTTAATGAAGGCTTCCTGACGATTCGCTGTCACCAGAGCCTTACGGCCACTCTGGAGCATAGCCACAAAGGCAACAATAAAGAAATAGACATCTTCACAATGAAGAATCCAGGGCATATTCTCCTTGGATTCCAAAAAGATTCGAACCTTGGAAACATCGCTGACAAAATCCTTCCAAGTGCGAGTCGAAAAATCGTCAAAGCAAAAAAGAGCACCATCAGGGCGAGAACCTCGCTCTAACTCACTTACAGGAACATATGACTGTAATTTACTCTGCATCACTTTTCGAACCACAAATTCTACAGCAAAAAATAAACCGATTAAAATGTAGGAAATTAACCCATTGTACAAGGACCAAAGTCTGTCGGAACCTACAAACACGGTGACTGCGGCGGCACAGGCATTTAGCACAAAGAAAATGCACCAGCCAAAAGTCACCTTGTCGCAGTATTTTTCAACGTAATTGCGGCTGGGGGAATTCTTGATGCTTTTGTCCCCAAGGTTTGCCATGCGAAAAACAAAGCTGGGCTTTTTCCAGAGGGTAAATCCAAAGAACGCAAGCAGGCTCAAGTTCACAAGAACCGGATAGAACTTGAGGAACAATAGGCTATCGGCAAAAAATGCAACACCGCCACAGATAGTCATTAAGCCAACTAGCGCACCATTCTTTGCAAGGTTCGCTTTTTTAGCATCGGCGTCAGATGCCTCAGCTTTCTTGGAGCGGGTCAAGTTCAAGAACTGATAAAAAGCAAGCGCCAAAAGCAGAATGCTCAGGCGCCTAGGCGACAGTCCCCAAAAAGTGAGACCGCAAAAAACAAGAACCGGATAAAGTACGCTCAGCGCGGTAAAGAAAATCTTTCCCGCCATAAGAATATTACTTGGATTCCGAATCCTGGATGAGGTTGTAGATGGCATCTACCACGTCTTGCATGGTACGCACGGTCTTGAAAACCTCAGGATCAATGTTACGAGGAAGAATAGACTTCAGCTTGACAATGAGGTCTACAGCGTCAATGCTATCCAGTTCCAAATCTTCATAGAGACGAGCTTCGGGAGTGATCTTTGCTTCGTCCATTTCGAAGTCTTCCACCAAGGCAGACTTCATCTTTTCAAAAATTTGCTGTTTATCCATAGTAATGTTCCAAATAACTCAATTACTTTTGATTTGCAGAAATATAAGCGGCAAGTGCGCTTACAGAAGCAAAATGCTTCTTGGTTTCGTCGTTCTGAACTGCGAAGGATACGCCAAAAGCATCCTTGATGGCAATGCCCAGTTCCAAGGCGTCGATAGAATCAAGGCCAAGGCCTTCACCCTTTTCGTTCACACCAAAAATAGGGGCATCGTCAATGATATCTGCAGGAGTGATATCTTCCAGTTCCAGAGACTTGATCAAAAGTTCCTTAATCTTGTTATTCAATTCGGACATTATTTACCTTTCTCAAACTTACTTTTTAGAAAAATAACAAAAAGGAACACTATTGTAAAGTTCTCTTCAAGTTCTTTTAATTATCCATGCATAAAAAACTATATTTTCATCAAAAAACAACCAGAGTCTTTTATGTTTGACTTTTATATCGACGATAATATTTCTGCTATTGACGCTAAGTTCGAAGCACAAAAAATCGCATTTGCCCCCCTCAGTTTCCAAGCTGCACGCGCCCTTCGCGATATGGGCATCCTTGAATTGATCAGTGATTCCCGCAAGAAAGGTGTCACCATTTCTGAAATTGCAAAAAAGCTGAACATATCTCTTTATGGCGTAGGGGTTCTTACTGAAATGGGTCTTGGCATGGGCGCCCTTAAAGTTCATCCGGATTCTGCCGAAGATGATTTGCGTTTGACTTTAGGCAAAGTGGGCTTCTTCCTTCTGAAAGATGAAATGACTCAAGTCAACATGGACTTCTCCCAGGACATTTGCTATCGCGGCGCCGAAAATCTGGAAGAATCCATTCGCGAAGGAAAGCCTGCAGGACTCCCCCATTTGGGCAACTGGAAGACTGTTTACCAAGGTTTGTCTCAGCTTACCGATCAGCAGAAAAAGAGCTGGTTTGGATTTGACCATTTCTACTCCGATCTGGCTTTCCCCGAAGCTCTGCCCATTGTCTTTGAAAAGCCCGTAGGTCGCCTGTTCGACATCGGCGGAAACACAGCCAAGTGGGCTATCGCTTGCTGCAAGTACAATGCAGACGTTAAGGTGTCCATCATCGACTTGCCGGGTCAAACAGCCATGGCAGAAAAAAATGCCGCAGCAGCAGGTTTCGCTGATCGTATTGACACCATTCCCTGCAATGTTCTGGACGATGTCACCGCATTCCCGGAAGGTGCAAACGCAGTTTGGATGAGTCAGTTCCTGGATTGCTTCTCTCTAGAAGAAATCACAAAGATTCTGACCAAGATCCACAAGGCTGCAAGCCCCGAAACCGACGTGTACGTTCTTGAACCCCTGTGGGACAAGCAGCGTTTCGAAGCAGCAGCGTACTCCCTGCAGGCAACCTCGCTGTATTTTACTTGCATTGCCAACGGCAACAGCAAGATGTATCGTTTTGAAGAACTGAAGAAAGCCATTGAAATCGCAGGCTTCGAACTGAAGGAAGCTCATCACAACGTAGGCATCAACAGCTACTCTTTGTTGCGTTTCCGCATCAAGTAGTTTCGGTATCTTATGCAGAAAGTCTACATCCAGCGTTTTGCGTCGTTCATTCCTACAGAAGCAATGCCAAAGCCAGACGTGGCCTTTGTCCCCATGCTTACCCGCAGGCGTTTAAGCGCCCTTTCTCGCATGGTGGTCTACACAAGCGACAAGATTTCCAAGGACGACAACGGCAACAAGTTAGCTCCTTGCAAAGTGACCTTTGCTTCCCAATATGGCGAAATCACTCAACAGTTGAAAATTGCAGAAGTTCTAATCGACACAGGCAAAGTCTCACCGTCTCATTTCAGTTCCTCTGTTTTCAACACCCCCGTTGCAAACGCTACAATCCTGGAAAAGAACATGGCTGGCTATTCCGCCGTCTACGGAGGCAAGAACGCCTTTATTGACGGTCTGGCAGACTGCCTTGCTGCCATGGAAATTGAATCTGCAGAAGACCGCAGTTTTATTTTTGCAGACGAACTAATTCCAGAAACCTACGCCCCTATTGCAGGCGTTCCTTATCCCAATGCAGTTTGCGCCGTAGCACTACGTTTGACCAAGGACGAAACCAAGGCGGATAAGTGCTACAAGGATTTTGACTTGAACTTGGCCCTGCAGAACCTGAAGTTTTTACAGACAAACTTCAATACGGCTTCTGACCAGGCTCTTGCATTTATCATGTCCGTACAGAACATATGATTCTTGTAAAGATCAAGTACATCTGGAGAATTATTGCTAAGCTGAGTTCCTTTGCTGTTTTTGGCATCGGAAGTCTCTTTCTATTTACAGCAATATTCCCTATTCTTCATTTGATTTCAGGATTCTCGGCAGTACGTTTCCGCCGCATTACCAGAAAATTCATTTCTAGGTCCTTTGTGGTTTTCGTAAAGTACATGGAGTTTGTCGGCGAAATGAAGCTTACCGTCAAGCACAGGGAACTGCTAAAGGATGCAAAATCCAAGGTGATCATAGCCAACCATCCATCTTTACTCGACGTGGTCATTTTGATTTCTTTAATCCCCAATGCGGATTGCATTGTGAAAGGTTCTTTAGTAGACAACAGGTTCATTTCGGGGATTATCCGCAATCTTTATATTCCCAACACATTGCCTTTTGAAAAGCAACTGGAAACAGCCGCTAGTTCCATGCAAGAAGGGAACAACTTGATTATCTTCCCCGAGGGCACACGATCCAAGCCTAACGAGCCTTGGGTTTTCAAGAAAGGCGCAGCACGTTTCGCCATTTTTTCAAAAAACGATATAATTCCTGTTTATTTTGGCGGCAATGAAAAAATTGGGTTAAGAAAACACGACAAAATGCTGTCCCATCATCCAACTCAAAGGCATCTGTACAATCTTGAAGTTCTACCTCAAATCTCTGTAGCACCGTTCTTGGATATGCCAGCCACCAAAAGTGCAATTCATCTGACGGAAGCCATGAAAGATGTACTTGTTCAAAAACATTTAAATAGCTAAATTGGGTTTTATGAAAAAGTTCTTTTTATTTACACTCGCAACAATTTCAGTAGTTCTTTTTAGCTCTTGCAGTAGCTATAGAAATTTCCAGACACCTGAGGATCGCATGCAGCCATTCGTATGCGATGGTCTCCATATGAAAAACGCAACTTGGTCTTTCGTTGACGATTACGGATTCAAGGTCAACGTAGATGGACGTTGCCATTCAGGACGCAGACACGGACAGTTCAACTTTTACATCGACAACCAAATGATTGCAAAGACCAAGTTCATTAAGGGTGTCGAAAACAAGACCGCATGCAAGGCAACAGGTCGCGAAGAACGAACCTCATTGGCTCAGTGCATGCAAACTTACGCAGAATTAAAGAATCAGAATCGTTAATAAGTTACGAGGATAAAATGGCTAAGACTACTAAGAAAGCAACCTCCAAAGATTCCAAGAAGGGCACCCAGACCAATATGTGGACCGGCCGCTTCGCCAGCGGTATGGCTCAGTCCATGGTGGACCTGTCCTTCAGCCTCCAGTTCGACGCAGAACTCATTGAAGAAGACATCGAAGGCAGCATCGGTCACGGCAAGGGCCTGGTAGAATCCGGCGTTTTGACCAAGGCCGAATACAAGAAGATTTGCGATGGCCTCAAGACTATTCTCGACGATTACCACGCAGGCAAGAACCTGTGGCAGCCCTCCGACGAAGACATCCACATGGCCGTAGAACGCGTACTTACCGAACGCATCGGCGCCCTGGGCAAGAAGATCCACACCGGCCGTAGCCGCAATGACCAGGTCTGCACCGACTTCAAGCTTTACATGCGTCACCGCGCCGCAGAAATCCGCGCTCTCGAAGTGGAATTGATGGAAGTGGTCCTGGATCTTTCCAAGAAGTACTTCGGCAAGCTGATGCCGGGCTACACCCACCTGCAGCAGGCTCAGCCCATCTACTTCAGCCATTATCTTATGAGCATGTTCTTCGCAGTTTCCCGCGACGTAAAACGTCTGGACAACTTCCTGGAACTGCACTCTCAACTGCCCCTGGGTAGCGGCGCCATGGCTGGTTCCGCATTCCCCTACCAGCGCGCCCTGGTTGCAAAGGAACTTGGTTTCAAGGACGTTAGCCCCAACTCCATTGACGCCGTGAGCCACCGCGACATGATGCTGGAATTCAACGCTGACCTCGCCATCATTGCCAACACCATGAGCCGTTACGCCGAAGATTTCGTGAACTGGAGCACCAGCGAATTTGGCTTCCTCACCTTGCACGATGCCTTCAGCAGTGGCTCTTCTATGATGCCCCAGAAGAAGAACCCCGACTCCATGGAACTGATCCGCGGAAAGTCCGGCCGTATGCTGGGTAACTTCAGCGCCATGTACACTCTGGTGAAGGGCGCTCCCCTTTCCTACAGCCGCGATTTGCAGGAAGACAAGGAACCGGTCTTTGACAGCGTCCACAACGTAAAGGTCATCCTCCGCGTCATGAAGGAAGCTCTGGAAACCGCACGTTTCAACTTCGACAAGATGCAGGCCAAGATGCTGCCGGCGCTGCTGGCTACCGATCTGGCAGACTTGCTGGTGGAAGCTGGCGTTCCCTTCCGCGACGCACATCATGTGGTCGGTAGCCTGGTCGGCGAAGCCGCCCGCCAGGGTAAGGAATTTACGGACCTGTCCGACGAATCCTGGGCAGCCGCCGGCGTTCCCGACGTCGCCCGCATGAAGAAGACCCTCACCTTCGAATACAGCGTCAGCCGCCGTAACATCGAAGGCGGTACCGGTCCCAAGTCCGTGAAGCAGCAGTTTACCAAGGCCGACGCACTTCTAAAGAAATTCAAGAAGGCCTAAGGCGATAGTCGCACAGGAGATCCCGTCCTTCGACGGGATAACATTTAAAAACCGCAGTCATGAGGCTGCGGTTTCTTTTTTACTACTTCTTAATCTTTGCGGCAAAAGCGAGAACCGCAGAAACTGCAACAGCCAAGATCGTTGGACCAATAAACTCTACGCTGGTGTTCACTGCAATTTCGTAAACAGCAAAACCCGCAGCCCAAGCAATCATATTCCAAATCCAAAAGCCCTTTTTCTCCAAGTGTTCCTTCACAAAGAAATAGGAAACCAGAAGAACCGCGGCCATAGGCGCAAAGACCGCGGCAATGAGGTAAAGAAAACTGATGTAGTGATCCACAATCCCCCAAATAGCAAGAATTGTGCTGAGGACACAAACAACAACACCCGAGATCTTGGGATTCAACTTGCTAAAGATTGCCTTGGCAGATTCACCAGCAGAGTTTGCTGCCAAAAAGTTTGTGGTCACCGTAGAAAGAGCCACAATGATAATTCCTGGAATACCGATGCCCGCCAAGAGAATTGCCTGAGCAATGTCTGTACCCACACCTAAGCCCGCAATCTGCAAGCCGATAAAGTACATCCAAAGGCTTGCCAAAGTATAAGCCCCAGCAGAAACGGCTGTAGCGGCAACCGGTTTTTCCACGTCCTTGGTGTAGTCAGAAATTACAGGCAACCAAGAAAGAGGCATGGCAATGGAAATTTCAAAAATAGTCCAGAAACCAAACTGATGTGCGGCGTGGGATGCGGCATTGGAAGCCGACTCCACACCAAAAAGTTTGGCGGTCAAAATAACCAAGAGTACTGCCAGCAAGCTCATGACCACCGTAGTAATTTTCGCCGTCTTACGCAAGCCCACAAAAACCCATGCGGCAATAAGAACTGCCAAAAGAATACAAGTCAACGGGAATGAAATGGGAAGATTCAGGCCAGCCAAAGCCATGGCGCCCTGCGCATTGAGAACAGCAATCCAGCCAATCAGCTGAAGTACATTCAAAAAAGCGAAAAACTTGGAGCCGTACTTACCAAAAGTAGACGCCGTGGTTTCCATGGCGTTCACACGAACTCGAGCACCAATCACCCCCACAAAATACAGCATGATGCCACCCAAGACGTGGCCGAGAATCAAGGGAAACCAGATGTTTTCAAGTTTTGCGGCTTCGCCAATTTCAATACCGCAGACAATTTCAGATACCGAAATAGCAACACCAAACCAGATCATTCCGTTGGTAAAAACACTTGTCCTTTTTTCCACATTTCCTCACACAACTTTGTTCTAAATTTGAACAAAATAATAGAAAGAGTCTTGAAAAACTCCAAGACTCTTCAGCTATATAACTTTGCTTTAACAACTTATAACAAAAAACTATAAGCAATCTATTTCTTATCTTGCGGAATCAAGCGTTCCACAATGCGAAACAGATCGTTATAGATTTCAAGGAAGTCTTCAATCCAGATAGGATCGCGTTCCCCAACAACATGAAAGGTTTCTTCCAAAGTATGACGAGCATTGTAGGGGCCAACCAAAGTTCCTTCAGGCTGAGTAAATCCACCCTGCTGATAGGCAGTAACTGCGGCTAAGCGAGCACGATAGCTACGACGAAGTCGGGCAATTAGGTCACTTCGAATAGACAACAATTCGTCATGAGCAGCCAAAAGTTCACCAGTTTTAACCCAACCTTCAACAACACCTAGACGACGCAACGTAGATTCTCTTTCTGTATTGGGAATCAACATACGCTTGTTTTGCAAGGTTTTCCTAATCTGCTCCGAAATATCTCCAAGGAGCTGTTCATTCCAGAACATCATGGGATTTTCTGCAAAGCGACTGGTTTCTTCAAGTTTTGGCTTATGAGTCACAATCCAACGATCTAGTTTGTCAGCAACCATCCCCGCTTCAGGAAGACGATCCACAGCCACATACTCGCCAGCTCGATTCAGCAGGTTATCGGCATAGACCATACGCCAATGAGGCAACTTTCCGCTCTTGCGGATAGCGTCAATATTCTGGCGAAGATTTTCTAAACGTTCCTGCATGTTCAACCTAGTTTGCCGCAGCCTGTTTGTCCATCATCTGGAGCGGAGTCACACCTATTTCCACACGACGGTTCAAGCGACGATGTTCTTCGCTATCGTTAGGATACTTAGGCTGATGTTCACCAAAGCCCGCAGCAAAAAGACGTTCCGGCGGGAAGCCTTCCTTAATCAAAGTCTTCACCACATTCACTGCACGTTCGGCAGAAAGATTCCAGTTAGTGTAAGTTTTGGACTTCACCGGAGTATCATCGGTAAAACCACTGACCATGATAACGTCGGTAGAATCAAGGGCTTCCAAAAGACCCTTGCTAATACCACGGATAACGCCTACACCTTCGGGGGTCAAGTCCGCGCCGTTCAGCGGAAACAAGAAGCTAGCCTGAATCTGGATCTTGCCACCTTCCAAGGCGATGAGGCCGGCTTCGATAGAGGTCTGCAAGCTCTTGGAAAGAAGAGCGTTACGTTCGGCTGCGATTTTACGCATTTCTTCCTGGCAGCTCAAAACTTCTTCTTCGGTACGAGTCAAGTCCTCTGCCTTCTGTTCCTTCAAAGTGGCCATGGCTACAAAAGCCAAGATGAACAATGACACCAGCGCGATGCCAAGGTCCGTATAGGCCATCCAAGGATTGTTGTTTTCGTCCTTGCGGAACCGCATGGATTATCCCTCCACCTTGTCTGCAGAAACGGCAGAAGCCATAGCGGCGCCACGCTGAGTCTGTTCCAAAACTTCCAAGAGGATTTCCTGGGTCTTGACGGCGTTCTCCATAAGCACTTCGCTGGCACGTTCGTGGAAGGCTTCCAGAGACTGGTTGAGGTGTTCCACAAAGTTTTCTTCTTCTTCGTGTTCAGCAGTATCGCCGCTGAGTTTTTCAAGAATGGATTCGAGACCTGCGCGGAGCATTTCGAGGTTAGCGCTAAGTTCGGACTGGTTCACGCGCATAAGTTCTGCGGTTTCCACAATGTTTCCGCCAAGAGCGTCGGTAGCTTCTTTTTCCTTGATAACGCGGTTATCGATGCTTTCCGTAAGAGCCTTCTGGGCATCCAGCAGCACTGCAGATGTTTCGGAAAGTTTCTGGAAGGCAGCCAAAATATCGCTGGAAAGAGAACCCAGTTTTTCGGAAACAGAAGCGGAAAGTTCAGCAGAACCTGCCTGAGCCTTTTCTGCAACCTGAAGGGCCACATTCTTGAGGGTTTCCAGGCCTTCACGCTGTGCATCCACATTGGAGGTTGCGCGTTCTTCGAGACGCTGCATGAATTCGTTCCACTGGGCGTTGGACTGCTTGACCTGATCTGCAACAGAAGAAGCCACATCACGAGATACGCCATCCAGGCCAGCGCTGACATTGCTAGCCACACCACTCAAGGCATTGGAAACATCAGAAGAAACACCAGAGAGAGAATTCTGAACGCCGCCGGCAATGCTACCCAAGCCAGAGTTCAATGCATCAGAAAGGCCATTAAGTTTTTCATCCAACTTATTGGGGATTGCTTCCACAGAAGAAGCCAAGGCCTTAACACTTTGTTCCATAGGAGCAAATGCTCCAGAAAGAGAAGCACTAACAGAAGAACCGAGGTTCTGCATAGAGCTATCCATATTGGACATTGCAGAAGCCAAAGATTCATTCATGTTCTTGACAGTTGCGGAGATTTCCTCGCCCACCATGTCAACAACCCCAACCAGGCCGTTCTGCACAGCTTCTGTAACAGACTTCAAGTTATTTTCAACGGCATCGAACAAACGTTCCAATTCATTCTTGCTTTGTGCAACTTCATCGGATCCACCCTGCATATTCAAGGTCAAGGCATCCAAGCGAGCCATGAAATTATCGCGGGCACCGTTTAACATGGTGCGACAAGCGTTCAAAACCAAAGCTGCAAACAAGCCGCAAAGAGAAGTCCCAAAAATACCCTTCATGCCCTGGAACAAAAGCTGGATGGTATCCAAAGTACCCTGAGTCGTGGAGTTATCGATAGCGCCACCTGCAGTTGCAACGGAGTACATCAAACCAAAGAAGGTACCCATCAAACCAAGGAGAATTACTGTGCTGCCAGCGCTGCGAGGAACTGTAATGCCCACATTGCTGTTCAGAACTTCGTAAGCAATGGGAGAATCCAGACGAACACCCTTAGATACAAGCTTGCGGGCAAGAGCAATGCGTTTTGCGACAACACCGTCGCCAGATACATTAAGAGTACCGCGACTTTCGCAGGTTTCAAGAATTTCAGTTTCTTCAGAAATTTGCTTCAGTTTCTTGAGGGCAATAGCCTGCTCAACAAGGAACACCACAAAGATAGCACCCAGAATCACCCAGCCAAAAAGCGGAGCGCCAAAGTAACAAGCGCCGACCACAAGGGTCACGAATCCTACAATGGTAAGCAACAAAGTGGTTGTAAATGCATTTTTCATTTTTTACCTGTTTTTATTTTAAGCCTTATAAGAGGCCGTGGTTTCAAACAAATTCAACTGACCGCGGCTAAAGCCACGAAGGAACAAAGCCCACTTGCTCTGGTACCATTCAATAATCTGAATAGTCAGACCTCGGGCGTAATCACAAAAATCATCAGTAAAGGCAAGGAATCCATTTTCGTAAGCATAATGAGGATTCCAGTATCGTCCAACATTGCGGGCACAACCTGCAGCAGAGCTGTAGTAACGAGGCGGGTTCTTTGTAGCAAAGGCTGCAGCAAAGCGTTTCTTAGCCAGGGCATTCAAGGAACTACGCAGCGAAACAATCATGGAGTTTTCCTTATCACGTAAGGAAGCCTCCAAACTGGGCAACAACTTGGACACAGCATCTACAGCACTTTCAGAATGCCAGTACTTGCACAATTTTTCCTGCAGCTGCATTACGCGGCCATGCATACGCACGAACAGAGGTTCTGCATCGCTAACCAGCAAATGAATGGTCGCTGAGTAAAAAGCATTGATGTCCTGCTTGTTGTTCTTGACTGTCAGGACCCAACCCTTCTCTTCGTCGTGCTGCATGAATTCACCGCTTTCCAAAAGGAGACGCATTACTTCATCAGTAGAAAAACGCTGCATCCACTTGGCACGGAACTCATCGTACAGCTTATTTGCATCGGCAATAATTTGTGGGAAGCTGGAATCCGCAAGTTTCCACGCAGTCTCGCTGAAAGAAATCAATTCAGAGGAGCCTACGTTCACAGTCGGATCATTCAGCATAGCGTCCAAATGTTCGTAAAGCACAATGGACCAAGTAACCATCATGGACTGAGACAAATTCGCCACCATGGACGACCTGTTAGGTCGCACCGAGAGACGGACACTATTGCCCGTCATCTTACGAATGGATCTGCGAAAATTTTCCTGCACTTACGCCTCTTAGAAACTGGTTTCAATACGCTGCCAAATGTTGCGGGAAACGCGCTTGCCACTCTTGACCATGTCATCAGATTCCTTGCGAACATCCGCTTCAAGATTATTCTTGATCAAGCCTTGATCACCATTAAATTTTCCGCCGGCTTCCAAATAAAGACCGTAGACATTATTGGAGATCTTGGTATCAGCAGCAAGAACCTGACCAGCACGTATAGAAAGGGCAAAGCGATTGCGAGAGAATTCGCAACGAGAAAGGAACACTTCAGGGACGTCGTCCACCCACAGTCCGTAGTAGTTATTCACGAACTTTACGTTTTCAAAAATTCCCTTGGAGCGAAAAATCGTATTGCGAAATGCATTTTCAACAACAAGATTCTTTACTTCGAAGGGGCGGTTTGACGATACAAAGTGAACACCATTCCAGCTACCACTAGAGTCGGCACTGCGGAAAACCACAGGCTTTGCTTCAGAGCCTGCAATTTTCACATAGCCGCGGACCATCAGCTTGGCATACTCACCCATAAGTACCGTGACGCCAGGTTCAATCACCAAGGAATCCGCAGCAGAGAAAACCATGCCCTGTTCCAGGATGTAAGGACTATCGGCTTCCACCAGCTGAACCTTGCCGTTCTCTATCTGCGGGAAAGGCATTTCACCGGCGACAGCGGCTCCTACAAACAGAGATGCGGCCATCAATATGTTTCGAACTTTAGCGAGCATTAAAATTCACCTTTCAGCTTGACTTTCTGGATAACGTGCATATCCGGAATCACATTGTCGGCAACGATGTCGTTTACCTTAAGGTCACCAGACAATTCCATAGTTGCATTGGAAATCACACCATGAGTCATGTCAAAAAGAATCACACCCGTACCTACGATAAAGCCGTTACTTTCCATGCGCAGGTCAGAAGAAGAATCGCCGGACTCCTTGTACTTTATGTTCATGCCGATTTTTGCCATTTGGACGCCATCGTGAACATACTGGTCCTGGAGAGTAAAGGATTTATAGACAACGGTATTTCCACTTGTACCCGGGATTTCCACGGAGCGTTCCCAGGTTTCACCCAGGGAAACAGCCTTACCCGGAAGCAGCGGCTGGATTTTCAAGAAAAGGCGGACCAAGTCCAGGGCTTCGGTACCCATCATTACGGAATCTTCCATAACAGGATCGCTAACCACGCCATCCTTGGCCATCTTGAACTGGAAGTGTTCAGTAGACATGTAACGTTCCATGCTGCGGAATTCTTCCACGGAGCGCTTATCGGACTTGTAGTCTACGGAATCCACCTTCATCTCAAACTTTGCGGTGCCGTTATCATAGGCGGTAAGCAAGCTATTGGTGGCTCGCACAAAAAGGCGGGTATTCATAGCCTCAGGGGTGCCTGTCACCGTGTCTGTAGGCGGCAAAATGGCATTCAGGGAGGATTCAAGGTAATAGGTTTGCGCAGGAACGTTCTGGGTGTTAAAGGCGAGAACGAAATCATTTCCTTCGCAGGAGCACAAAATCATTAATGCAGCGGAGCTGGCAAGAGTCTTAATAAAATTCATGGCTAAAAGATAAGTTTTTAGGCCAAGGAATTGAAAAGAGGTACTTAAGGAAAGCCCTTTTTCCGGATGTTTTAAGCCTTTTTGCCGCTATCCCCTTTCTCTAGGCGCATTCTCTGGAAAAATGACTTCAAAAGGCCAAGACATTCCTCGGCAAAAACCCCTCCGGTTACAGGAACTGGGCGCTTGAGAGCATTATCCGTAATCACGTCAATGGTTGTACCACAGCCTCCGAATCGTGTATCCGGCGAACCATAGACTACACGGCTCACCCGGCTGTTCAAAATAGCACCTGCGCACATGGGGCAAGGTTCCAGCGTTACATACAAAGTACAACCATCCAGACGCCAATTGTTCAAGGCGGAAGCTGCTGTTCCGATGGCTAAAATTTCAGCATGGGCGGTAGCATCTTTCAACATTTCAATCTGGTTATGGCCTCGGCCAATAACAACGCCATCTTTCACAATAATGCAGCCAATGGGGATTTCCTTTTCTTCAAAGGCTTTTTCTGCTTCACGAATGGCCATACGCATAAAGCGCTGGTCTTCTTCGGCCAAAAGCTTTCGGGCAATCTCCATGGTTTCTTCCGTTAACTTATCTGCATTATTCATCATCTGCTCTTTTCTTTATTGACAACAAGCCATCTTCAGTTTGCCACAATATAAAAACTCATTAGTCCGCACAAATTTCTCAAATCGAATTTTTCTTATCATAAAAGTCTTTCGAGGAGTCTTTAAACAAAGAATTCCCGGCTCAAATCGTTCAAAAAATTAAAAACACAAACAAGTTCCGTAACACAACCTACAGGGGATGTAAAAAAATTGCTATTATTGGCACGGAATTTTTTTGTCGTTTTTACGACTGTTTAAAAGGAAAAAAATATGCACGATTTGGAATCCCTGAACCAGGCTGCCGAACAGGAATTGGCACGTATCCAGGCTCTCCCCACCATTACCCTTAAGGATAAGCTGGGAATCCAGCCCCAGGAAGTGGCAGAACTGGACCCCATCAAGCGCCGTACCACCATGGACGAAACTTCCTTGGGATTTACCGAAGCTCAGGCAAAAGTTGAAGCCAACCGTTGTATGAACTGCAAGAAGCCGTTCTGTACTGCAGCCTGCCCCATCGGCATGCCCGTACCCCAGTACTTGGAACTGGTTCGCGCCGGCGATTTTCAGGGCGCAATCGACATGATCCGCGAAAACACTTTGCTGCCTTCTATCTGCAGCCGCGTTTGCCCCCACGAACGTCAATGCGAAGGTGCCTGCGCGCTGGGCAAGTCTCTCAAGGATCCCGCTAAGGGTTTGAAGATGGGTCTCATGGAACGCTTCGTGGCAGACTACGAACGCAAGAACCTGGGTGGCAAGAAGGTTCCGGCCATCGCTCCCGCTACTGGCAAGAAGATTGCTGTGATCGGAGCAGGTCCTGCAGGCCTTAGCGCCGCCATCGATCTTCGTACCAAGGGTCACGAAGTGGTGATCTTCGAATCCCAGCCCAAGCTGGGTGGTGTGCTGCGCTACGGCATTCCCGAATTCCGCCTGCCCAAGGAAATCCTGGACTACGAACTTTCCATCATCGAAAAGATGGGCATTGAATGCCGCACCGGCATCCGCGTCTTCAAGGACGTCACCATCGATTACCTCTGGAAGCAGGGCTTTGACGCCATCTTCGTTGGCATCGGTGCCGCAGTTCCCATGAAGCTCGGTATTCCGGGCGAAGACCTGAAGGGCGTCTACACCGCCGAAGAATACCTGCGCAAGGGTAACCTTGGCGAAGAAATCTACTCCGGCAAGCACGTGATCATCGCTGGCGGTGGTAACGTCGCCATGGACGCAGCCCGCATGGCATTCCGCCTGGGTGCAGAATCCGTACGTATCGTCTACCGCAGAACCTTGAACGAAATGCCCGCATGCAAGGCCGAAGTCAAGGAAGTTCTGGACGAAGGCGTCAAGGTCATGGAACTCCACACTCCCGAAGCTTTCATCGCCGACGAAGAAGGCAAGATCTGCATGGCAAAGCTTGGCATGTTCGAACTTGGTGAACTGGATGAAAACGGTCGTCCCCGTCCGGTCCGCGTCAAGGGCGACGGCGCAACTATCGTTTGCGACACTGCAGTAATCGCTATCGGTAGCAGGGTCTCCCCTGTGGCCGCCGAAGGTATCCCGGGTCTTGAAACCAACAAGAACGGCACCATCGTGGTCAAGGACGCTACAACTGGCGAAACCTCCGTTGAAAATGTCTATACCGCAGGCGACTCCATGCATGGTCCGCTCACCGTCGTGATGGCAATGAAGACTGGCCGTCAGGCAGCAACTGCCATCCACAAGAAGGTCATGGGCATCGTAGACGAACCTGCCGAAGCTCAGGCTTAAATCTAGAAGTTGCGCGAGTCTAGGTTCGTACCAACTTTTTTCAAAAAAAATGAAAACGCCGAAGCATTAAGCTCCGGCGTTTTTTAGTTCTTCCCCTAGTTGTTAGAAACTGAGCATAGCCAAGGTTCCAAAGCGACCGTTGATTGGATCAACCGTGGGAACTACACGCAAGTAGGCCGCGTCCTGACGACGTTCGAAATCCACAGCCTTTGGGCGGTACATGTTTGCCCTCTTAAGCTGAGTACCACCAACAATCTTAAGTGTGACACCAGCAACAATATGAACTTTTTCATTTTTCCTCCTAAAGACGATATTGTCTAAAAAATTCACTCACATAATTTTTGCAATTTGCGAAATTACGCCATGCGTTTACAAAAAAACAAAAAAACACGCCCCGGTTTCCCAGAGCGTTGTTTTATTCCAATAGGTTTAGCAATTACTTGCCAGCGAACTTTTCAGAAGCCTTCTTTACGTTAGGATCCTTCTGAGCGTCCTTGATCTTTTGCTTCAGGCTATCTTCGAGCTGCTTCTTGAGCTTTGCAGCAAGGTTGGGGAAACGGTCTTCCAGGGAGTCGCTGAACACAGCCGGCTTCTTTGCAGCGGGAGCACCAAACTTGCCACCCTTCGGGCCACGCTTGTTGAACGGACGCTTGCCACCCTTCTTAGCGGGGGCCTTCTTTTCGGACTTGGCTTCCTGAGGCTTAACTTCAGTCTTTACTTCTTCTGCCTTAACTTCTTCTTTTACTTCTTCTGCCATAATAGACCTCTTGGAAAAATTGTGAATAATTCAAATGTTTTTAATTTGACGGCGCAAAGATAACAAAATCTACGCCCACTGTCTATGATCGATTCTCCAACCAGTGAGCCAAAACAGTAATATCAGCAGGGCGAACACCCGGAATTCGGCTTGCCTGGCCCAAACTCAAGGGTTTTTGGGCATTCAGACGCTGGCGGCTTTCGATACTGATTGCAGGAATCTGCATGTAGTCCAAGTCTGGAGACAGCTTTACAGATTCCATTTTCTTCTGGTCATCGATTTCTCGAGCCTGACGGTCAAAGAATCCTGCGTAAATTTCCTCAGCGTACATGTACCACTGATCGCGACGGGACACGTTTTCATCGGGAGCCGCAATCTTGAAGAACAATTCAGGATCAATACCGGGGCGACGCAGCACATTTATCCAGCGAGTACGTTGCTCAGCCAAAGCTTGGCCACCAGCCTCAAGGATCTTATTTGCATCTTCTGGGATCGCAGATTCCGCGCTCAAACGTTCCTTCAACGTTTCCATTTGCAAACAACGGCGTTTGTAGTCGGCATAGTCAGCATCGCTGATCATGCCAATCTGATGAGCCTTTTCCTTAAGGCGGGCTTCAGCATTATCGCTACGGAGGAACAAACGATATTCGGCACGGCTGGTAAACATGCGATAAGGTTCGTCCAAAAGAACATTAACCAGATCATCTACCATAACACCAAGATAACTTTCAGAACGACCAAGAATGAAGGGAGCCTCGCCCTTTACCTTGAGGGCGGCGTTGATACCAGCCATCAGGCCCTGGCCCGCAGCTTCCTCATAGCCACTTGTTCCGCATACCTGACCAGCAAAATACAGTCCTGGAACATTCTTACATTCGAAGGTGGGATAAAGCTGGGTGGCGTCCACAGAATCGTACTCCACCGCATAACCGATTTGCAAAACCTTGGCCCGGGTCAAGCCGGGAATGGTATGAATGGCAGCCAACTGGATATCCGCAGGCAAGCTACTGCTAAATCCGTTAATGTAAACTCGACCAATGTCCGCCTGTTCCGGTTCAAGGAATAGCTGGTGACCGTCGCGGTCTCCAAAGCGATTGATTTTGTCTTCAATGCTGGGGCAGTAACGGGGGCCCTTGCCATGGATGCGGCCACTGAACATGGGACTATCCTTAAAGCCACTGCGCAAAATATCGTGAGTCTTGATATTAGTACGAGTTATCCAGCAGACACAATCATTACGAACAAAGTGATTCGCCTGATCACCCCAGAAATAATTTGCATTAAATCCGGGGACTGTATTGTCCAAATGACGGTCGCTCATGGGCCAGGGAGTATCATCACCACGCTGGATTTCACACTCATTAAAGTCAATGGAATCCGGATCGAGGCGGCTAGGCGTACCTGTCTTTAAACGGCGCAACTGGACACCTTCACGAGCAAGGCACTGGGAGAGCATATCAGAGCTGGGCTCCCCAACTCGCCCACCGATGCTGGTTTCCAATCCTGTAAACATCTTGGAAGCAAGAAAAGTTCCGCTAGTCACTACAATGGACTTGGTAATGTAGCGAGAGCCGTCCAGCAGCGTCAATTCCAGACGGCCATCCAGCATTCGTTGGAAACCGGCAAGTTCACCTTGAATCACGTTCAAGCCAGGAAGACTTGTAATCACTTCACGGGCAACTTCGCTGTAATACTTCATGTCGCACTGAGCACGAGGTCCCCACACTGCAGGGCCTTTGCTCATGTTCAGCATACGGAACTGGATACCAGCCTTATCGGTAAGCAAACCCATCAGACCGCCCAAGGCGTCGATGTCTCTAACAATTTGGCCTTTAGCAACACCACCCACGGCAGGATTGCAGGACATTCGACCAATGGCGTTAATATCCATGGTCAACATGGCCGTTTTCACACCCAGTTTCCAGGCTGCGTGAGTTGCTTCGATACCGGCATGACCGCCACCAACAACTACAACGTCATATTCCGCATTTAGCATAGAGCGAACAGGATCAAGATTAAAGGTTAAAGTAGAAAGATTAAAGGATCTCAGCCCTTTTATAAGCTAAGACCCTTTAACCATTAAGCATTGACTTTATGCTAGGTTACTTAGCAGCCGGAGCTTCTGCAGCCTTGGCTTCTTCAGCCTTGCGAGGATCTTCCGGATTCCAAACAACATTTTCGCCCTTCAGCAAAGCAGCAATTTCCTTCTTCATGGTTTCCTTTTCATTTTCGAAGGCGGCATACTGCTTGTAAGTGCCATCCGGATTTACAACGTAAACCTTGGGAACGTAGCCATCGCTATAGAGTTCACCGAACTGGCGAGATTCATCCCAAACAACACTGATGGTTTCATCCCACTTGGCGCTGTCCATGAACTTGCGAATGCCAGACTTATTGTTTCCACCACTAGCAACAGCAACAGTGGTCAAGCCATCCTTTGCAAATTCCTTTGCGATTTCAAGAATCTGGGGAGCAGCGTGAGCGCAATGACCGCAAGTTGCAGAGAAGTAGAACATCAAGAGTTTCTTACCAGCGAAGAAGCTCAAATCATCGCCCTTAACGGTAATACCAGTGGTCTTTACCTTAAAGTTCATCAGCTTAGGCATACCATTAGCAAGAGTATCGCCCTTCATGCTCGAAACTTCTTCCTGAAGTTTCTTCTGTTCTTCTTCAAATTTCTTTGCGGCTTCAGCCTGTTTTTCCTGAGCCTTCTGCTGGAAACGCTGTCCAACAGCATTCAAGCTATCCTGAGAAAGCTGCATTACGAAATTTGAATCTGCAACCTTTGCATTGGATTCTCTGATGCCAAGAGCAAAGTAGGCTTCGTCAAATGCGATACCGAACTGACGAGAGATTGCAGAGAACTGATTGCCAAACTGCAAACCAATAAGATAGGAGAACTTCTGGTTGTCAGAAGATTCTTCATTCACAACGACTGCACTGCCATTAGACGGAGTTGCAGGTACAATGGGTTGAAGTTTTGCAACAGAATCTGCATATGCATTGAACTTGGAGTAGTCTCCAGCAAAGGAAGCAGCAGTTGCACTATCCGGGCGAGTTTCTTCAACACGCTTACGGGCGACTGCAGTGTAAGAGGAGCCAACAGTCTGCAACTGTTCGTTAGACAACTGAACCTTAAAGGTAGTGTCACGTTCAGCCTTGATGTTGTCCAAAGCGCCCTGGACAACAGCGTCCAGATTCAGCTGTTCACCAACTTGGCGAGGAATAACGGTAAAGTTCTGACCACCAAACTGTGCGCCCAGCATGTAAGCGAACTTCTGGTCGTCGGTGGTATTTGCATCGATAACAGCCTTCTTAGGTGCGGAAGACTGGTTGTTGCAAGCAACCAAAGCAAGAGCTGCTGCACCAAAAGCGATCTTCTTAATATTCATCTTGATCTCCTAATAATTCAAATTTATTCTGCGAAGTAAGCCTTGGCCTTGGCGACAACGTCTTCAACCTTGACCATGGTGAATTCCTTTTCGTTACGGAACTTCCATTCCACTTCGCCGTTGGCAAGGCCCTTCTTGCCGATAGCGATACGGACCGGGGAACCCCACAGGTCGGCATCCTTGAACTTAACGCCCGGACGTTCGTCACGATCGTCAACGAGAACATCGATGCCGTTAGCTTCAAGTTCTGCCTCGAACTTTTCTGCAAGTTCCACCAGTTCCGGCTCCTTGCCGATGGGAACGATTTCCACCTGGAAGGGTGCGATGGACTTGGGCCAGATGGGGCCAAAGTCGTCATGGCTATTTTCAACAACGGAAGCCATCAAGCGGCCGATACCGATACCGTAGCAACCCATGATTGCAGGAGCGGTGGTCTTTTCGGCTGTGAGGAACTTGGCACCCATGGATTCAGAGAACTTGGTGCCCAGCTTAAAGATGTTGCCCAATTCGATACCGCGGGTTTCGGTCAGTTCTTCGCCGCAGCAGGGGCACTTGCAGCCGCCCTGGGCTTCGGCAATGTCGGCTACTTCGAAAGCCGGGAAATCGCGCTTGGGAGTGCAGTGCATCAGGTGGTAGTTTTCTTCGTTTGCACCCATGACCAGATCGCAGGCGTCAGCCAGAGCTTCGTCTACGATGATGCGGGAGTCATGAGAACCGATGGGGCTAGCAAAGCCAGGCACCATGCCGCACTGGCGGATGAGGGCGTCGTCTGCAGGGTAAAGTTCCTTGGCCTTCAGCAGGTTGTGGAGCTTGATTTCGGAAACGTCCAGGTTGCCCGGAACCATGACGGTAATGAGCTTGCCTTCGAAGTCGAAGAACACGCACTTGGCGGTGGACTTGGGGTCGATCTTCAGGAATGCGCTCAGTTCCTCGATAGACGGGCAGTGAGGAGTTTCAACCTTTTCGGGCATGGCATTTGCATCGCCCTTGTAGGTTTCGCGGGTGAACTTTGCAATTTCACGGTTGGCCTGGTAGCCGCACTTCTTACAGAGAATCAGGTAGTCTTCGCCGTTGGGAGTGTCCAGCATGAATTCGTGGGCAATTTTTCCGCCCATGATGCCGGTATCGCTCTGGACCACCACCGGTTCAATGCCCACGCGGCGATAGATGCGCAGGTAGGCGTCGTATTCTTCCTGGTAGTGCTTGTCCAGGTCTTCCTGAGAAGAGTGGAAGCTGTAGGCGTCCTTCATGAGGAATTCACGGACGCGGATCAGACCGCCGCGGGCACGAGCTTCGTCGCGGTACTTGGTCTTGAACTGGTACAGCATAAAGGGCAGCTGCTTGTAGCTGTTCAAAACGTAACGGGCCATGTCGGTCATAGCTTCTTCGTGAGTCATGGCCAGCACCATGTTGTGGTTGTTACGGTCCTTGAAGCGCAGCAATTCTTCGCCAATGGCCTGGTAACGGCCAGATTCGCTCCACAGGTCTGCGGTCTGAACCACAGGCAAGTCCACTTCGATACCGCCGATCTTGTTCATTTCTTCACGAACGATATTGGTGATCTTCTGGATAACGCGATAGCCAATAGGCATCATGGAGTAGATACCGGTAGACACAGGCTTGATATACCCGCCACGCATCAAGAAAATGTGGCTGGGCATAGTAGCATCGCTGGGCGTTTCGCGGAGCGTGACGTAGAAGTACTTAGAGAGTTTCATAACAATCCTTTAAATCCATGCGGATTATAAGACAAATTTTTCGCGCTATAAATTAGCAATTTTACAACAGCCTTTTTTATTGAAAGTGCTGTTTTTCTGCCCCTTTTTTGTATTTTTCAATTCATGGAATTTGTAGATAACCTTCGCGCCAAGCCTGTAGTTCAGAAAATTGAGAAATTTATCCCGGCCATAGCCTTTTTAGGCGGTTTTGCCTGGGACTCCATCACTTTGGGAATGTCCATCGACGACTCCGACCTGGCCTTTTTAGTAGCCTACTACTTGGGCGCACTAATTTTGATCGTCCTATTGTCGGCCCAGCTGATGTCCTCCGACATAAACGCTCTCAAAAGCGGAGATACGGCAAAATCCGCCAAGGGCAAAAAAACTGCTGAAGAGCCAGCACAAACACAGCATAAGTTTATCTCCCGCAACGCTATCGCCGCAAGAAACAAGTTGCTGAATCGTGAATGGAGCGACACGTGGAAAAGCCGATTCACTTGGGCTCTTCAGTTCTTCTTCGGAGGAATCTCCAGCGCCTTGGTAGTTTGCTACTTCAAGAGCAGCGGTTCGCTTGCATCTTTCATTTTGGTTCTTTTGCTGGCAGCACTTTTGGTTGGCAACGAATTCCTCCAGAAGCGCTACGAGAGTTTTGGATTGAACCTGGCGCTGTTCTGTCTTCTGGGCACCATGGTGCTAAACTTCACCATTCCCTACTTTGTTCACGGAATCGGTTTCAGGTGGTTTTTCCTAAGCACAGTCATTTCCTTGGGCATCTGTTTTCTGGTATGGAAAATTGCACGTCGCCCTAAGCGCATGATGGTGATTCCCGTACTGATCAGTGCTCTTTTGACCGCAGCCTATTTAATGAACTGGGTTCCGCCTGTTCCCTTGGTTCTTAAGCAACAAATGGTTTGCCAGAACTTCGACAAAAAGAACTATTCCTGCGACGTGGACCACCCTTCAATGTTACAGAGACTAAATCTTAGTGCACCAACAGTTCACAGGGTCGACGGAAACGAAGTCTATTTTCTTTCCTCAGTCTTTGCTCCCGCAAAGCTAAAGGCAGGCCTTGAATTCCGCTGGTACTACCAGGAGCCCACTACCGGCAAATACAAGCTTACAGACAAAATATCGTCTGGGCGTATGGTCATGAACGGTGGCCGCGAATACGGTTTTAGAATCTACTCCAATAAAAGAAACGTTCCTCCCGGAAAATACCGTGTGGAAACTGCCTACAAAAACGGAGCTGTCATTGGCGTCAGCGCCTTCGAAGTTCTTGAAGGCATGCCTGTAGGAGGCTTTGTCAGAGATTCCTTGAGATAAATTTTCTAAATTTATCTGCATGAAGAAAATTAAGACCGCTACTCTCCAAGGAAAGTGGACTGGCGACACCAAGTCCAATAACGAATGGTACAAGGCCGAAGCTCTGAAGCTCAAGGGTCAGGGAATTGACATCGTCATCCTCCCGGAAATGTTCCACACTCCCTATTTCCCCTTTGAAGAAAACGCCGACTTCTTTGACATGGCCATCGAAAAGGATGATGTCATTGTGAAGGAATGGCAGGCAATCGCCAAGGAACTGAACGCCGTTGTGGTGTTCCCCTTCTTCGAAAAGCGAGCCCGCGGCATCTACCACAATTCCGCCTTCGTCTTTGAACGTGACGGAAGCATCGCAGGTCTCTATCGCAAGAGCCACATTCCCGATGATCCTGCCTTCTACGAAAAGTACTACTTCATTCCCGGCGACACAGGCTTTGAACCTATCAAGACTTCTGCCGGCAAGATTGGCGTTCTGATTTGCTGGGACCAGTGGTTCCCTGAAGCAGCCCGCATTATGAGCCTGAAGGGCGCAGATTTGCTGATCTACCCCACTGCCATCGGCTGGATGAAATCCGAACCCGAGGAACTTTACCCCCGCCAGCAGGACAGCTGGACTACAGTAATGCGCGGCCACGCTATCGCCAACCGTACTTTTGTGCTGAGCGCTAACCGTATCGGCACCGAAGGGGAACTGACCTTCTGGGGCACAAGCTTTGTGGCAGCTCCCGATGGCTACCTCATCAAGAAATGCGACAGCGATTTCCTGGGTACATCCATTGTGGAAATCGACTTAGGCGAAACCGAATTTAATCGCCGCTGGTGGCCCCACTTCCGCGACCGCCGCGTAGATTTGTACGGCGACATTTTAAAAATCTGGTGCGACCAGGAAATTAACAATTAATAGTTAACAATGAACAATTACAATAATCGCGCCTTTGGCGCTTTTTGATAAAGCGCGAAGCGCCTTGAAAAAATTGTTAATTGTTCATTTTTCATTGTTCATTTTATTGAGGTTTTTATGGCAGCATCTATTCGTTATCCTGCAGAATGGGAAGAACAGGCAGCCACCTGGCTTGCATTCCCCCACAACAAGAAGAACTGGTACGGTGAACGCGGCGAAAAGATCCGCAAGTTCTACATCAACCTGATCCAGACCATCAGCGAATTCCAGCCGGTGAACGTGCTGGTTCCTTCCAAGAACTTCTTGACTTTTGATGAAAAGTCGGCCCTGGCCGACCGTCCCTTCCCGGTGAGCGTCATCTTCCTTAAGACTAACGACATTTGGATCCGCGACTACGGTCCCTTCTTTATGAAGAAGGGCGACAAGACTGTGATTTCACAGACCCAGTTCAATGCCTGGGGCGCCAAGTTCCCTCCCTGGAATCACGACGACAAGATTCCTGAAACCATTGCGGAAGCTTTCGGCTACAAGATGGACAAGAGCGTCCCCTACATCTTTGAAGGCGGCGCCATCGAAGTGAACGGCGACGGCCTTGGCATTACCACTCTGGACTGCCTCATCGGCAAGAACCGTAACGCCGAAAAGGACCTGACCAAGGTCATTAAGGCTCTTTGCAACGCGTTCGGCCTCAAGTCCCTGCTGATCCTCCCCCACGGTCTCCACGGCGACCACACCGACGGCCACATCGACAACGTGGCTCGTTTCGTTGCCAAGGATCGCGTGGTCATGTGCTGGGAAGAAAGCAAGAAGAGTCCCAACACACCGATTCTCGCCGAAGCCAAGTACCTCATCGAAGAATTCATGAAGGCTCACTACGGCAAGAAGGCAAAGGTGGACACACTCCCCATGCCGCCCCAGCGCGTTCTTGAAGACGGCCAGATCCTTCCGGCCAGCTACATGAACTACATCCACGCCAACGGCGCTCTCATCTTCCCCAAGTACAAGAGCCCCAAGGATGCAATCGCCCAGAGGTACTTCGAAAGCGTGTTCCCCAAGCTGAAGGTCATCGGCATTGACTGCCGTACCGTCATCGAGGAAGGCGGCAGCCTGCACTGCATGAGCAAGCACGAAAGCAAATAAACGCCGGCAAAAAAATCTCGATTCATTCAACTATAAAAAAGCCGTTCGGTTAAACGAACGGTTTTCTTTTTTCTACACAGTGAATTTTGTTTTAGCTCTCACGATCTGCGGTAGCATGGGCTGCGTAGAACGCCTTTTTGTTTTCGTACATGCTGTGATCAATCTTATTGATAAATTCATCAATGGTATTCTTTTGCAAATCCAATTCGCCCTGACCAATAGACACAGATAGCTTATATGGTTTGCCTGATGTTTCGTTGAACTTCTCAAGATTCATGTCAATAGCCTGCACGCAGGAATCCACTTCAAAAATATTTTGGGTGTTCAGGAGAACAATAAATTCATCACCGGCATAACGGATAACAATGCCTACGGAGCCAACAGATTTTTGCAGCAACTCAGCCATTTTAATCAAAGCTTCGTCGCCTACAGAATGTCCAAAATCATCGTTGATTTTCTTAAAAGCATTCATATCCATCATTAGACCAGTCACCGTGGTACGGCGCATTCTCATATACGACTTCAGGTAATGGTCCAAATAAGCACGATTGTACAAACCAGTCAAACGATCCCTAAAAATCAGTTCATTCTGCAAACTGGTAAATACACCCGCCATGGAAACCGCCAAGCTGGCCGAAATGGTGGAAATACCGTAGAACATTGTCTGGGCCAAAGTTCCGATCATCAAGGGGAACAGGTATACCCAAATGGGAAAATACTTCAAGACAACATTTTGACGACGACTCCAGAAGTACATAAAAATGCTATCGATCGTCATACCATAGTCAATAAGAGTATACATCCAGTATCCATTATGCCTATGATAAACATTATTGGCGTCAATACTAAAAATAAAGGGTTCAAAATAGTTGATTACAACACCTACAGAACCGATAACCAACAAAACAATTAAAACATTTAAATGCCGTCTAGAAACACCACCGCAAACATGCCTGGTCAAAAAAATCAACCACAAAAAGGCACAGAACATGTTGGAAACATAAAGCCAGGCATTTCCAAAATGATTGATAAACAGGTCTAGAGCAGTTGCACCACCATCACTAGAAAATACAGCAGAGTCCACAATGCAATTCAGCAAAGAAAGCACCAAAAGACATAAAATCGCAAAATTTCCAGAATTTCGGATATTTAAGCGCCAAAGATTACCAGCCAATACCACAGACGTTAAAACAACGCCAAAAGCGTTTGTCACGTAGATATTTGTCAATGAAGCTTGCATTGTACCAACTTTTTCTCCCGCACAAAATATAATCGTTTGTACAGAAAGAAATTTTGGAACTAGCCGTTCTGCATTTTATTTTCGCGCATTTTTGTGTGGATTGTATTGATAAACCCATCCACACCATACTTACGAAGGTCCTGTTCAGCATGGCCTATGGCCACCGCCAACTCGTAGGGAGCCTTGGTCTTGGCATTGAAATTTTCCAAGCCGATTTCAATGGCCTGAATGCAGGAATTGGTTTCGGCTTCATTTTTTGCTTTCAGCAAAACAATAAATTCATCACCAGCATAACGTAGGGGAACACCCACCGCGCCCATGGACTTCTGTAGAACCCTTGCCAAATTCACCAAAGCATCATCACCCATGGCATAGCCATACTTGTGGTTGATTGCCTTCAGTCCCTTTAGGTTCAACATCAGAGCATTCACCGTGGCATCCTGGGTGCCGGCAATAGCTGCTAAATGATGATCAAGATAAATTCTATTGAAGAGATTGGTAAGGCCGTCCTTGAAAATCAAATCGTTTTGCAAGCTGACCAGCACGCCGGCCATAGAAATAGCAAGACTTGCCGCAATAGTGGATATGCCGTAGAACATGGTCTGCGCCAAGGTTCCTATCATCAGGGGGAACAAGTAAAGACCTATGGGGAAAATTCGCAGCACGCCATTTTTCGATTTGCTCCAAAAATAGACGATAATGCTATCCATGGTAATCAAGTAATCTACACAAGTATAAACCCAGTAACCCCAATGACGGTGATAAACATTGTCTTCGCTAATACTAAAAATGAAGGGATAGAACAGGTTGACAAAAATCCCCACAATGCCCAAGCTTAAAACAACCAGGAGGATGTTCAAGTGATTTTTCGAAATTCCACCACAGGCATAACGCAGCAAAAAGAACAACCACAAAAAGGCGCAAAGTAAGTTGGACGCATAAAGCCAACTATCCCCCACAATGGCCAAATAACGTAAGCCGGGAATATTGACACCATCAATGGCAAAAAGAACTGGATCAACAGCGCAGCAAACCATAGTCAAGATAACCATGGCCAACAGAGCTTTCATTTCCATTGTCTTGGAGCGCAGCAACCAACGATTACCAGCAAGAAGCACGGCAATCAGAACAACGCCGAAGATATCAGCGACAAAAATGCTTGTTAACGAAGTACCCATAAACCTCCTAACCTAATATACACCCAAAAACAAATTTCACCAAACCAATTTATGGGTTAAGACTTCAAAATCACTTGTTTTCCAGCAATTTTTGAACGTTCTGGGCGAACTTTTCGAGACTTGGATCGCGGGCGCCCATGAGCAAGATGGTATCGCCGGGTTTAGCGGCGGCCACCATGGCCTTTGCGCATTCATCACGGTTTTCGATGTAGATGGCGTCGGAGCCAAGCTTCTTCAGATCATCGGCCAGGTCCCCTGCGGAAATATCGCGGGTGACTGTGCCGCCAGCGTAGTAGATTTCACTGAAGTACATCTGATCTGCGGTTACCGCGTCACCGGCGGAAGCCGCTGCGCTGGTCGGGGCCGCGCTTTCAATAGGTGCCGTGCCGGGGTTGCGCAAAGCCTTGTTGATGAATTCCACCAGGTCATTACGCAAGAAACGTGTGGGGCCAAATCCATGGGGCTGGAACCAGGCCAGAACGCGGCCTGCGGTAAAGTTCTGCGCGCTCTTGATGCTGGCAGAAATCTTTGCTGGATTGTGAGCGAAGTCATCCACCAAGGTGACGCCATTGAAAGTTCCAAGAATCTGATGACGGCGGAACACTCCCGGGAAGGAGCTGAGGGCGTCCGCGCAAGTCCTAAGACTTACGCCGGCCTGCAACGCGGCAGCGGTTGCAGCCAGGGCATTTTCCATATTGTGACGGCCGGGCATGGGAACCACAAACTTCACCAGTTCGTTATTGTGACGGCAGCGGAAAACAATGGAGGCGCCATCGGGTCGGAAGTCAATGCCCTGGACGCCCACGTAACTTTCGGTACCGAAATCGTTATGACGGTCCTGGCTGAAAGGCTTTGCCAGCGGATGGGCGTCGTTTACAATCAGGGTCTTGCCGTTGTTCAAAATGTTGTCGCGGAACTTGCCGAAGATTTCCTGCAGTTCGCTCATTTCCTTGTGGTCCTTGTCCACGTTCAAAATGAGGCCTACTTCAGGTTCGTAGCGGACCAGAGTTCCATCGCTTTCGTCAGCTTCAACTACCAGCCATTCGCCAGCACCGCTGACAGCATTTCCGATCTTGCCTTCCTTCTGCAGGTTCACAAGGCCAGCGCCAGTCATTACAGAAGGCTGCAAACCGGCATACTGCAGAATGTGATAAATCATGGCGGTAACAGTAGACTTACCGCTGGTGCCGCTGACCGCAATGGTCTTAGCTTCCTTGGAAATCTTGGCCAGCATTTCGCTGCGATGCATCACGGGAATGCCAAGTTCCTTGGCTCGCTTCAAATCCGGATTGGTATCTTCGATGGCGGTGCTCACCACCACAGCGTTGAGACCCGCAACAATGCCGGAACCATCCTGGGCAAAGCACTTGATACCGCACTCCTCCAGCTGTTCCATGACGCGAGGCTTTTCGCAGTTGCCTGCCAGATATTCACCAAACTGACGATCGGATCCGCGAACTTCTACACCGCGGCCCACCAAGTACTGGCCAATGGCACTCATGCCAACACCAGCAACACCGATAAAAAAGTAAGAACACATATTTTTCTTCAACTTTTTAAAAACGATTTAATTCAGTTAAGTTCTTCTTGCGGGGAGGAGGCCCAGCTCGGAGTGGCAAAGGCCGCAGGGCCTCTCTCCCCTGCACCCCTCCTCCATCTGGCACAAGTGCCAACTTCTCGGCTCGGCAATATCTATGCAAGCATGGATACTGCACTCGCCTTACTAAGTTGTGGCCAACGCGCAAGCAAGAAAGGAACATTACTACATAAAAATAACGTCTTTTTTCAATTATAAAAGGTTCGGATCAATTGTGGGTTCGTAGCCGGGTTCCACGAAGTCCTCGGCAGCAATGCCTTTACGGCGGGCGGCCTTCATCTGCTTGATGAGCTTGCGTTCGGCAGCCTTGGCCTTGCGGGCAGCGGCACGTTCCTTACGTTCAGCCAAGCGCTGGGCACGAGTCTTACGTTCCTTGTAAGGAGCAGCCTCTTCCGGAGTGATGGCCAGGATTTCATCGCTTTCGTATTCGTCCACGTAGTCATCGCCTTCGTCGTAGAAACGCATTTCTGGATCCAGTTCGTGGAATGCTTCCTCATCGTCATTGAAGTTAGGTGCGTCTTCGGGGCATTCCTTTTTCAAGAGCTTCAGCACCTTGTCGAAAGGCTTTTCCAGAGGAACCTTGAACTTCATCTTCTTGCCCGTGGTGGGGTGAATCAGTTCAATCTTCACAGCCTGCAAGAGCTGGGCCGGAGCAATTTCCAAAACCTGTTCAGCGTATTCGCGCATCAAGGGAGACACACGATTAATGCAACCTTCGCGACCATCGTACAGCGGGTCGCCAACCACCGGATGACCCATGTAGCGGTTGTGCACACGAATCTGATGGGTACGGCCAGACTCCAACTGCAGTTCCAGCAAAGTGGCGAAGTTGAAGAATTTCTTGGCAGTGTAATGAGTACGGCTTTCCTTGCCGCCATTGACCACAGCCATCTTCAGGCGGTTCTTGGGATTACGACCGATGGGTGCATCGATTGTACCTTCCAAGTCGCGAACGTGGCCCCACACCAGAGCATTATAGGTGCGGTGCAAAGTGCGGGTTTCCAGCTGATGGGCCAAGTGACGGTGGGCGTTATCATTCTTTGCCACCACCATCAAGCCCGGAGTATCCTTATCCAAACGATGGACAATACCCGGACGCAGCGCACCATTCACTGTAGAAAGTTTTTCCTTGAAGTGGTACAGAAGGCCGTTGGCCAAGGTTCCGTCCTTGACGCCATTGCCCGGATGAACCACCAGGTTGCGGGGCTTGTTAATGACCACGATATCATCATCTTCATAGACGATGTCCAAAGGAATTTCCTGGGGTTCCAAGGTGCTAGCTTCCTTTTCAGGAATTTCACCACAGACCACTACCATGCCTGTCTCCACACGGAAGTTCTTGGGAGTAGGAACCCCACCCACCTTCACCTCGCCGGCAGCAATCATTTTCTGCACATCGGTACGGGAAACATTTTCAAGAACGCCAACAAGGAACTTGTCAATACGCTCGCCATTCTTCTTTTCGTCTACAAGGTAATTCATATATAGTTTCGCTCTGAGTTTTTGAGCTAGGTCGTTTCACGCACTTTGAGATTATTTTATTTCTGCCTCTGTTGCCTTCGTTTCCTTTTCAGCCTTCTTTGCGGCTTCTTCTTCCTTAATCTGCTTGTGCAGTTTCTTCAAAAGCAGCGGAGATAGAATTACCAAAGCGACGCCCACCGTCACAAAGGAGTCCGCCACATTGAAAGTGGGGAAACGGGTCATAATAAAGTCAGGGAAATCGCAATCAATAAAGTCCACCACCATCTGCAGGCGCATGCGGTCAATGAAATTGCCAATGGCACCACCGAAAATCATCACAATGCCAAGTCGGCTCAAGTAGTCACGTTTATCAATGCTCTTGTAGAACCAGAACAGCACCACCGCAGCCACAATAGAAATCAGCAAAAAGAAAAGCCAAGGCGGCAAGAACGGCATCAAGTCTTGAGGGCGGCTACTGAAGGCAGCACCCTTGTTGAACACCAGCTGAAAGCGCACCAGTTCACCGATTACGTCGATCACATCGTGATTGGGTGCGCCAGTTTCATTTGTAAAACGAGCCAAGGCCCACAGCTTTGTCAGCTGGTCGGCAACAATGCTGAAAACAATCACAGCAACGTGAAAAGGCAACTTATTATAAAATTTCATTAGGGTCGAACCTCATCAAACTTCTTATCGATCCACTTGTCGCTATAAAAATGCTTCATGGTGGATTTCACAATTTTCTTAACGGTGTCGCGGGTAATTTTCACCTTCTTGTCGCTGGCAAAAATTGCAGAACCGTCACCAATAAGTTTCATGTTTTCTGCAGCCATGAACAAGGGCCACAGGCAGAACAGGCGGGTGCGCATCTTGACACAGGGAACAAGCTTGGTGTAGGCAATGGCGTCGGCCAAATGGTTCCAAGTTTTTTCCACAAGTTCACCCATGACGGCGGCGCGGCGCTTATCGAAATCCGCACGTTCCGCAGAACCTTCCGCAGGCAATTCGCTTGCAGCCTTGAACATATCGTAGGAATGTTCGAAACCGTGGCGGCGGCAAATTTCTTCGGGAATAAAGCATACTCGACGTTCAGAGTCTTCGCGGCAGTCCTTCACAATATTCGCCACCTGAAGTGCAAGCCCAAAGCTCACATCCAGCTTTTGCATTTCAGCCTTGCGGACATCACCGATAAGGCAAGTGTCTGCAGCAAACAAATGAGTCAAAAGCTTACCCACGATACCAGCCACATAGTAGCAGTACTCGTCCAATTCATCCACCGATTCCAGAGTGAACCAGCCACTGCTAAGAGCGGCCTCTTGACGCAACGCAAACTTCGCCATGCCACCGCACATTTCAATGGTCACATCACGGACAGGAGCCGCATACACTTCCGGCAGTTCCTTCAACAGCGGAACCACCACATGAGTGTGTAGGCACAAGTCAAAATAAGGTTCCGTGGCACGGGCGCGCCAGCTTTCGGGCAACGCTTTTTCAAAGGCTTCCACGTCCTCGTCACAAAGTTCCGGCGTGCGGAAAATCTTCGCAAACTTTTCTAGAAGAACTTCTTTTTCAGAAGCCTTCATATCCGGGTCGTCTTCAACGGTATCGGCAATTCGAAGATACAAGTAGGCAAGCAAGATGCTCTTGTGCAACTTACCCTTAAGTACGTTAATATTCAATGCGAAGGTTCTAGACACCTGAAGCAGAATTTCTTCTGCGTAAGCCCAGGCCTTTTTGCCTTCCAAAACAGCTTCGCCCATCCCAACCTGATCCAAAATATTAGCCATACATGGTCTCCGCTATAATATCGCGAGGAATCTTCTTGGTCTTTGCCATGGCGTTCACATATTTCCACAGTCGACCACGAGCTTCAGCCTTTTTAAGGTTCCTTGTAAAACGCCAGATAGTCTGATTATGAATATCGGCCTCGTTCCTAAAGTTTCCCTTGCTCTCAGACTCGTAACGGACCCTGCGGTATTCCAAGAAATAGGCTGACTGATACAAGTTTACGGTCTTGGATTTTGCCATCTTGCAAAGAACGGCCCCAAGAATCAAGAACAAGGGAACTTCCACCAAAGCATAATGCAGGGGAAGCTCGGTCCACTTATTCAACGCCCAAATGGTCGGAATTACGGAGAAAACCGACACAAAAAAAGTAAAGATCAGGTCAAAGAGCTTCCAACAGCCACTAATCTTGGGGATATAAACCCATTTTTGACCTTTTCGGAGCAATTTTTTCAGGTAAGTAGGATAAGTTACCCTATAAAACCAAAAAAACAATGCTATCCAAAACAAAACTGGAGTCCAGAACCAGTAATCCAAAGTAGAGATAATTTCCATACCCGACAAATTTAGGAAATTCACAAAAGGCAATTTATCAACAGTGACCGCAAAGCCCTTTCAAAACGCCCTTATTGAGCTAAAATCGGCAATTTCAAATAAATGAGCCTTTTTAACCCTTTGATATTCAAATAGTTACAAGCTCTGTAAACTTTTCTTTTACACAAACTTTTAACCCTTTTCAAACAAACTTATCAACAATTAAGCTATTTTTTCTATATTTGGAAGCCTAATTGTTGATAGACTAAGTGGTGCCACCCTGTTGGCAAGGATAAGAAGATGCAAGTTGAATGGGAAAGATGTTTGAATTACCTCCGCGGTATGTTGTCTGACACTGTCTTCAAGACATATTTCGCTCAGACAAAACTGGTTAGCCAGACCACTGGCCACGCAGTGATTTCCATTCCTTCCGGTCTAGACGTTTCTGTCTATTCCGCTTACAAGGCTTTGATCAATCTTGCATGGAAGGAAGTCACCCACGACGATTCCGCCATGGAATTTGAATTTCAGCCGCAGCAGGAAGTTGTAGTACAGCAGGCATCTTCCCAGAACACTTTCAAGGATTTTGTAAAGCCCAGCGTTCCGCTGTCCGGCAGTTTCCGTTTCGAAAACTTCGTGCCCGGCGACAAGGCCCAGCTGGCATTCAACGCAGCCCTCGCAGTGGCTCGTAACCCCGACGGCACTCAGTACAACCCGCTTTTCATCTATGGTTCTTCCGGCCTCGGCAAGACTCACCTGCTTCAGGCTATCGGAAACTACATCCTGGAAGAAGATCCCACCAAGCGCGTTTGCTATCTGACTTCCGAAGATTTTTCCCAGCAGTACATGAAGTGCCTGCGCGAACAGCGCATCACCGAAATGTCTGATTTCTACCGCAACGAAGTAGACATTCTTCTGGTAGACGACATTCAGAACTGGACCGGCAAGAACGAAACCCAGAACGAATTCTTCTTGATTTTTAACGCATTGCACCAGGCAGGCAAGCAGATCGTGCTGACCTCCGATGCTCCCGCCGCCGAAGTCAAGAACCTTTCCGACCGTCTTGTCAGCCGTTTCGCCTGGGGTCTTACCGTCGATATCCAGCCCCCCGACGTCGAAACCCGCGAAGCCATTCTCCACAAGAAGGCCGAGGAACGTCACCTGGAAATCAGCGACGAAGTTTTGCATTACCTGGCAGAAAGCATCGCAAGCAACGTCCGTTGTCTGGAAAGCGCCATCATCAAGCTGACTTTGCAGTCCAGCCTCATGAGCCATGATATTGACATGAGCATTGCCCAGAAGGTCGTGGCAGAAATCGCCCCCACCCTTCGCCGTCGCGTAAGCCTGGACGCCGTGCTCCACACCGTTTCCAAGCACTACGAAGTGCCCGAAGCAAAGCTTATCGAATCTGGCCGCGGCACCAAGGAAATTTCCAAGGCACGTCAGGTCGCCATGTATCTCATGCGCGAATGCTCCCCCATCAGCCTTCAGAGCATCGGCTCCCGCTTTGGCGGCAAGGACCACTCCACCGTGGTTCACGCCATCAAGAGCATCAAGAAGGAAATGGAAACAGATCCCAGCTTCGCACGTTTGATCGAAAGCTTGAAGAACAGCATCCACGACTAACGAGCCGGCGACGCTGTTCCACTAACATAAGTTGGCGGTGCAATTCCGCAAACATCAAAAAAAGTGACCCGCCGGCGAAGCCGGCGGTTCTTCATATACGGGCGTAGCCCTACAATACTAGCGGCGTGCAAGGGCACGCACGTCGTTCTGCCACCTGCAAGGGTCCTTACTAGGCCGCCCGTAAACGGGCACTACT
>JAZLKF010000055.1:0-121360 GCA_045597525.1 Fibrobacter sp.
ACGTAGCCACCAAAGGGAATGGCAGAAATGCAATATTCCGTTTCGCCTTTCTTGAAACGGAAAAGCTTCTTTCCGAAACCAACGCTAAAAGTATTGACCTTTACGTTATTCCACTTGGCCACCAGAAAGTGACCCAGTTCGTGAATGGTCACCAAAAAACTGAGGCCGATGAGGCCCAGGACAAACATTATTGCATTATCAAGAATAGAAGCCATCAACGTTGAATATAGAAAATGAGCTCAGAGGAAACAAAAGGCGACCCGCTTGGGCCGCCTAAAAAAGGAGATGAGATACAAAGATTACTTGAGGCGCATGCCCTTCAAGTCAAACTTCTTGCCACCCTTTTCAACAAAGACCTTCTGGTCTGCGAAACGGAGGCGGACCTTTTCTTCAGTAGAAGGCCTATTGCCTGCAAAGTTCGGCTTGATTGCAGAAGTAACTCCAGAAAGACCTGCCTTTGCGAAGGAAGGCTTGTGACCTGCGTTCAGAGCTTCGATAGCGCCAGCAAGGTATGCCAGAGGAGCATTCCAGTTGATGGCCACTTCGTTAGAAGCGTAACTGCAGTTGTTGTCTACATAGGACAAGGCCGGCTGCGGCTTTGAATAGGTTGCGCATTTCCAAGCTGCATCATCGGGATTATCTTTACCTGGTTTGTATTCGTCACCATTGTCTTTATTCTGAGGACCACCCACCAACATACCGGGCACCGGGGCAGCAACGCCATCAGAGGTGCTGGGACGATGATGGGGCTTTTTCGGTGACGTTGTACCGTAACCTGTCACAAAGGACATGTTCAAAGGATTCTTGCCCAGCAAGTAGTCCAGAACCTTCTTTGCGGTTTCATAGTACTTCATTTCACCTGTTACATAGAAGGCGTGCAGAAGCCAAATACCCTGATTAGCAGCAACCGCATTGGAGCCCCACACAAAGTCTTCGCTGTTCATTACAGCACCAAAGCCCTTGTTTGCACGAGATACAAAATCATCGCCAGCTCCAGTAAGAACACTTGCAGCCAAGGAGGCATCGGAACCAAATTCCGTTGCATGGGTTGCGGCTCCATAAATCGCCAGGCCAGAAACATCGGGCCAGGCGGGAACTCCAGCCTCATTATTTTGAGCCTGCTTATAAGAAGCTTCCCCTGTGGTGATGAAAAGTTCAGTGCCTGCAAAAATCTTTTCGTCGCCGACATAACCATCGCCATATTCACCTGTACTTACATCGCTAGGATTCTTGAAGGTCTTGCCGGGATTTTGGGCGCCCCAGGCATAGGCCTTCTTGGCGGCTTCTAGGCAGGTATTTGCAAATGCTGCATCGAAGCTCTTATACACACGGGCGGCAACAGCCATCACGCCGGCAAAGTCAAATGTTGCTGCAGTCCCCTTACCAATAGCATATAATGTTGACTTATCAGCAGCAGGCATCACATCACCAGGGAAGCCCAAGGACGTCAGTTTATGGAATACACCGCCATCAGTGTCCTGCATGGTGAGCATCCAATCAAGATTGTACTTGATTTCTGCAAGGAGATCCGGTAATGTACCTTCGGCGGGAATGTTCCACTTGAGGGTCTTGAAATAATCCGGATAATGTTCGTACAAAGAAAGAAGAGTATAGGTTGTGATACCGGAGTTCACAATGTAGCGGCCATAGTCACCAGCATCGTACCAACCCTTGGAAGAATTGATAGTTCCAGACTTTCCTGTAGAACTGTGAAGCTGAACCGTAGCATTGGTATGGCCTGCGGCGCGCTTCCACTGACCTGCATAAGTTTGATCCAAAGCCATGGAGGCACGCTGGTAATAGAACCACTTAAGGGCAGCCTTGGTTATTTCTTCGTAGGTCTTATCAGCAACCTTAAGGTCATTACGCAAAACCTGACCGCCAACTTTCACAGAATAGGTACCGGCAGTCTTCAAGCTGGAAATATCCACCAGCTGAACGTTCTGACCGCTGGGATCCCAGTAGGACGCTGCAGACGGGGTAGCAGTAAGAACTGTTTGGCCAGCCTGGTCAACAATTTCAACGGAGCCATTTGCATCGAGAAGGACAAAGTCCTTTTCATCGGAAGGGCGATAGCCAATCTGGTTGATGAACGCTGTAGCGCCAAAGGCTGCAGAGGCGAAAGTCAGGGCAGAAATTGCAAAAGGCACAAACTGCTTGAGGCCGAATCTTGAAAACATAACATACTCCCTAATGATATTACTACAAAGATAATATAGACTCAAAAAATGACAAAATGAACTTTTTTCAGCACAGGGTGTACACATCTGTACCCATTGTGATAAAACGCAAAAAAGAAGATCCCGGCTCAAGGCCGGGATGACAAAATAAAAGAGGCCGGGATGACAAGACCACAGTGGTCGAGATGACAGCTATTTAATCAAGTCCAGAGTCAAGCGGCGTGCCTCGGCGTCGGCTTCCAGAACCTGATCGAGAGTCAGGTGACCGGTCAAGTTGGGAGCGCCATTGATGATGGTTTCCACATGACGGGGAATATCGGTGAACTTCAGCTTGCCATCCAGGAAACGGTCAACGAGAACTTCGTTGGCGGCGTTCATCATGGCAGGAACCACACCGCCGCGGCGACCGGCTTCAAATGCCAGAGCCAGGCAGCGGAACTTGTTGAAGTCCGGTTCGAAGAAGGTCAACTGACCGAGAGTGGGCAAATCAAGACGCTTAGTTTCCAACGGCAAACGTTCCGGCCAAGTGAGGGCCACCTGAATAGGAATGCGCATGTCGGGAGCGCCCAGCTGTGCCATCAAAGAACCGTCACGGAACTGCACCAAAGAGTGCACCATGGATTGCGGGTGAACCACCACCTTGATCTGTTCGTAAGGAATGTGGAACAGGAAGTGGGCTTCAAGAACTTCAAGGCCCTTGTTCATCATGGAAGCGGAATCGATGGTAATCTTACGGCCCATGCTCCATACCGGATGGTTGAGGGCGTCTGCCACGGTGATGTTTTCGAAACGTTCAATATCCCAGGTGCGGAAGGGGCCACCGGAAGCGGTGATTTCCAGGCACTCCACTTCCTTGCCCGGGCGATCTGCCAGGCACTGGAAAATAGCGCTGTGTTCGGAGTCGATGGGAGTGATGAAAGCCTTGGGATTTTCTGCCAGTTTGTCCCAGATGACGGGGCCGGCCATGACCATGGTTTCCTTGTTGGCGAGGGCTACGTGCTTACCGTGTTCTATGGCGGTAATGGTGGGAAGGCAGCCAACGGCACCCATCAAGGCGTTAATGATGATGTCAGCCTTGGGGTCGGCGGCCAGTTCGCAAAGGCCTTCCATACCGGAGAGCACCGGCATGTTGAGCAAGGCGCTCAGTTCCTTGGCGGCTTCGGGCTTAAACATGCAGACACGTTCCACCTTGAACTTGCGGACAATTTCTGCAACCTTTTCAACGCTGGAATTTGCAGCCACCGCATAGACCTTGAACAGGTCGGAATGCTGAAGGCAAACGTCTACAGTAGAGGTTCCGATAGAACCGGTAGCACCGAGAAGAACGACATTTTTCATTTTATAAATTCCTTTTTTCAAGATCCTTTCCGCTAATATCCCTCAGGATTATTCTTCTGGAAGTTCCAGGCATCGCGGCACATTTCCTCGATGCCGTACTTGGCTTCCCAACCCAGTTCAGCCTTGGCCTTGGCAGGATTGCAGTAGCAGGTGGCAATGTCACCGGGACGACGGGGTTTGATGCTGTAGGGCACCTTCAAGTTATTAGCCTTTTCGAAAGCATGGACCACATCAAGTACAGAATAGCCATGGCCTGTACCCAGGTTGTAAATAGCAAGGCCACACTTGCGTTCAATAGCCTTGAGGGCGCAAACATGACCATTGGCTAAATCGCAAACATGAATATAGTCGCGAACGCCAGTTCCATCGGGGGTGTCATAATCGTTACCGAATACCCCAAGTTCTGCTCGGCGGCCCACAGCCGTCTGGGTAATGTAGGGCATCAGGTTGTTGGGAATGCCGTTGGGATTTTCGCCAATGAGACCGCTCTGATGGGCGCCAATGGGATTGAAGTAACGGAGCAGAACCACATTCCATTCCGGGTCGGCCTTCTGCAAGTCCATCAGGACTTCTTCCAGCATAGACTTGGTCTTGCCATAGGGATTAGTGCACTGGCCCTTGGGGCATTCTTCCGTAATAGGAATGATAGCCGGATCGCCGTAAACCGTTGCAGAGGAGGAGAAGATAAAGTTCTTACAGTTATGCTTGCGCATGGCGTCCAACAGAACGAAGCATGCGTTCATGTTGTTCTCGTAGTATTCCAAAGGCTTGGCTACAGATTCGCCCACTGCCTTGAGGCCAGCAAAGTTAATGACAGCGTCAATCTTGAACTTGTCGAAAAGTTCGTTCATGGCGGTAGCGTCACGGACATCGGCCTTTACGAAAGGCACCTGCTTACCGATAATTTTTGCCACACGATTCAAGGATTCTTCGCTGGAATTGACCAGATTATCAACCACAACAACAGAGTGGCCAGCTTTATCCAATTCAATAATGGTATGGCTGCCGATATAGCCAGCACCACCTGTCAAAAGAATATTCATTTTACAAACCTTTTTCTAACCGAAAGTTAAAAAACTCAAAAAGGCTTTTCAAGCAGATTTAGAAATAGACCGAGGCCAAAAGGCCTTTATTATCATTATAGAACCAAGGAGCAACAGTAAATTGCACATTCTCTTTTCGCGCACCCACCTTTTCCTTATAGAAAGTGTTTCCAATGTACCAACCAATGGACGCACCCATCAAAACGCCAGCGACAGCATCGGAGAACCAGTGGGCCTCTCCCTTAGCTCCAAGCACCATGCTGGTAGCCACATAACCTGCAAACAAACTGCAGCCAGCAACAACATAGGGATTATCTCGATTATAGCTAGCAATACTCATGGCTAACGCAGCGTTGGTCATGGAGTGACCAGAGGGCCATCCGTAAAACACGCCTCGTTTGAAAAAGCCCCATTTGAAATCTCGGGAAAGTTTACCAGTGTTCTTACCGGCCTCAGGATGGGCACGCCCTGAAACAGCCTTTAGGATATTGTTGTAGAGAAACGCCACCGCCGTAGCTTGAGCCGCCACAGCACCGGTATTGTTCCAATCCTTATCCTTACTGAAAAAATACATGTAGCCAGGAACAAGCACCGGGAAAAATGTACCCATAGCCATGCCTGGAGTAAAAGCAATGCCGTAAGCCAATTCATTTTGCCGGGCAGCAAATCTGGCAACCTTCAAATCCACATCGTTGGTAGAAAGCAAGTAAGTTGCACCCCCACCAACCAGGTGAAATGCAATAGGCCATCCAAAGGCGCTCCACAACATGTTGTGGCCCAAGTGATCGAAAGGCGACAAAGTAACGGAGGCTGAATTACTTTTATGGTCCGTTGACTGACGAACCACCGTTGTATCCGAAACCGGTTCCTGCCCGTGAGCAAGAACAGTAAAAAGAAAAATCAAAATTATGGAAAGAATTTGATTCATTTTTAACAGTAAATTTAGAATAAAATAAAAAAAAGCCATATCCATTACAAAACGGACACAGCTGTATTTTTCAAGGAAAAATGTCCTTTTACCTTATCCACTTTTCCACGTCTTTTTCGGCCTTGGACTTTTCGTTCTGGGCAACGTGGCCATAAATGGCGAGACCCATAGTAACATTGGCGCCGGTCAATTTCTTAAGTCGGGCTACACCGCTGAGGCCGCTACCTTCGTGAGTGACAAAAGGATGAATAGTTTTACCCTTCAGATTGTACTTTTCGAAGAAGGTTACCATGGGCATAGGCATTTCGCCCCACCACACGGGATATCCGACATAGATTTCGTCGTATTCTTCCGGATTGACACTAACCGGTTTAATTTCGGGACGGGCGTCGTTTGCCAATTCCTTTTTTGCAACCGCAATACACTCATCGTAAACCTTCGGGTATTCCTTGGCGGGTTCCACTTTCAGAAGTGTTGCGCCAGTCTTTGCCGCGATGATTTCGGCAATGATTTCTGTATTGCCTTTTTTGATGTAGCCCACACTGTAGTTTTCGTCGGCACGGGAATAATAGATGACCAGTTTCTTGGATTCAGCAGCCATGGCAGCCCCCATAGAGATTGTTAAAAGGATGAGGATGATCTTTTTCATTGAAACCTCTTTTTGTTATAATATATCACCTGGAGTTGACTCTAGGTCAAGACCTTGTTTAAATAAATTTCATTTTTTTATAAAGTCAGTTATTTGAAAATGCTATTTTTATAATGAACGTGGTGCCAAATGGCCCTCGGCAAAACTTTTTCGCCATAGGTAAGACAATGATGAACGAAACCCTGATGACTTTGGAAACCCGTCGCAGCTGTCGCAAGTTCAAGCCCGACATGATCACCGACGAGGAATTGGAAGCGGTACTCCGTGCAGGCACCTTCGCCCCCTCCGGAAAGAACCAGCAGTCTTCCATTATTATTGCCGTGACCAACAAGGAGCTCCGCGACCAGATTGCCGAAGAAAACCGTAAGATCGGCGGCTGGGATGAAGGTTTCGATCCCTTCTATGGCGCACCGGTCATTTTGATTGTCATTGCCGACCGTGACGCCAACAACGCCTCTGGCACCTACATCAACGACGGAAGTCTTGTTATGGGCAACCTGATGAACGCCGCCGCAAGCATCGGCCTTGGCAGCGTCTGGATTCACCGCGCCCGCCAGGAGTTCGAAAGCGAATTTGGCAAGTCCATTCTCAAGAAACTAGGAATCGAAGGAAACTACGAAGGCATAGGCCATGTTGCACTGGGCTACCGCCAGACCCCCGTGCCCAAAGCGCTTCCCCGCAAGGAAAACTACGTTTACTACATCAAGTAGAAAAAAAATGGAGGCTTACGCCTCCTATTTTTTTAGTTAAAGTTCTTCATGAAATCCAGCAGCAGCCAGAGCATGGGTGCCGCGAGAAGGAAGGAATCACAGCGGTCCAAAACACCGCCGTGACCAACAAACAAGTTACCGGAATCCTTGGTGCCACTCCAACGTTTGAGCGCACTCATCAGCAAATCGCCAACCTGGCCAGCAATAGTCACCAGCACGCCAAGAATAATAGCCTTGCACCAGTCCATGTTCACGTTAAAGGCAGAAAGTGCAGAACTGCAATTTGCCCAATAAGCCACCCAGGCTACAGTTGCAATGGAACCAGCAATGGAACCTTCCCAAGTTTTCTTGGGACTGATGCTCGGTGCAAAGGGATGACGGCCAAAGGGGCCCTTGCCTGCAGCAAACTTGCCAAAGAAATAGGCGACGGTATCGCAAAGCCACACACTGGTCATGACCAGAATGAAGCCATAGCAATGTTCCAAGCCCTGGCCATTGCCCATCATAAGGACATTCATGCCGCCCCAAAGGCCCACATACAGAGGAGCACCCATCTGCATCACCAGCCAAGGGAACAACTTTTCAATATCCACCTTTGCATACGCTACGCCGATATAAATCGCGAAGACCGCCATTATGGTCATGCCCACGATATAGGGAACCGCGGGCAAGCCGAAATAGCCACCCTTGGACAAAGCCCAAGCCAAGGTCAATGCCAAGCTAGAGGCAAAGGAAAGATAACGGACGTTTGGACCGCCATACATCTTGGTTGCCATGCCAGCCCATTCCCAGGCGCCGACGCCTGCAAGGAAGCACATCAAGCCTATGCGGGAAACATCATTGAACCACAAAAGGCCAAACACCAAAGGAATGGCAATAACAGCTGTAATCAAACGTTGCGCTAAATTACTCATGGAGAACCTTCCCAAAGCGGCGTTCGCGAGTCTTGAAGAACTCCACCGCTTTCATGAATTCTTCCTTGGTGAAGTCAGGCCACAAAGTATCGGTGACATAGAATTCACTATAGGCAGCCTGCCAAAGAAGATAGTTGGAAAGTCTGAATTCGCCACCGGTACGGATAATGAGATCCGGATCAGGGGCACCCTTCAGATAAAGGTTGTTTGCAAAAACAGTTTCGTCGATGTCGTCGATTTTGATTTCACCGGCGGCGACCTGTGCGGCAATGGACTTGACAGCAGCAACAATTTCCTGACGGGCGCCGTAGGAAATGGCCAGATTCAGCTGCATACCTGTATTGTTTGCAGTGACATCAATAGCTTCCTGAAGCTTTGCACGAGGCTTTTCGGGCAGTCGATCCATATTGCCGATGACCTTAAGCTTTACGTTCTTCTCCATCAGGTCGGGAATTTCCTTAATGACCATCTCGATGAGAAGGCCCATCAGGTATTCCACTTCCTTGGTGGGGCGGCCCCAATTCTCGGAGCTGAACACATACAAAGTCATGTGTTCCAATTTCAGGTTCACACCGACTTCTACAGCGTCGATAGTAGCCTGGGTGCCCTTACGGTGACCCAGGAAACGTTCAAGACCGCGGCTCTTGGCCCAGCGGCCATTGCCGTCCATAATTATGGCTACATGCTTCAGTTCGTTTGCCACACTCAGTCCCTTAAAAGAAACAAGGATTAAACCTTGAGGATGTCAGCTTCCTTAGCTGCAAGGAGAGCGTCGATCTGGGCGATAGCCTTGTCGGTAGCCTTCTGGATTTCATCCTGCTGCTTCTTGGCTTCGTCTTCGGGCATTTCCTTGTCCTTCTTGATAGCGTCGTTTGCATCGCGGCGGATATTGCGGATAGCAACGCGGCCGTCTTCTGCATGCTTACGAGCGATCTTTGCAAGTTCCTGACGACGTTCGGTAGTAAGGATCGGCAAGGACACGCGGATGGAGTTGCCATCCTTCATAGGAGTCAGACCGATGTTGGCTGCATAGATAGCCTTTTCAATCAGATCCACAATGGTCTTTTCCCACGGTGCAACCAGGAGCATACGAGGTTCCGGAACGGAAACCTTGGCAACCTGGGAAATAGGAGTGGGAGTGCCGTAGTAGTCGATACGGATGTCATTCAAGATTGCGGGAGAAGCTTGACCAGCGCGGATCTTGGTGAATTCACGTTCAGTAGCTTCAATAGCCTTAGCCATTTTTTCAGAATAATCTGCCATAATAAAACCTTTTTTCAATTAACAATGAACCAGTGTACCTAAATTACCTTCAACTGCAGCCTGAGTCAAGCAGCCCTTTTCCATTTTGAACACGAAAATGGGCATATTGTGCTCCATGCACAGAGCAACGGCAGCAGTATCCATCACCTTAAGTCCGCGAGCGATCACTTCCTGATAGGTAATGTCGTCGAAGCGGGTTGCAGTGGGGTCCTTCATGGGATCGGCGGAGTAGATGCCATCCACCTTGGTCACCTTCATGATAACGTCGCATTCGCTTTCGATGGCGCGAAGGGCGGCGCAGCTGTCGGTGGTAAAGAAGGGATTGCCGGTACCTGCGGAGAAAATAACCACGGAACCATTTGCAAGAAGTTCAATAGCGCGACGGCGGTTGAAGAATTCGCAGATGGGTTCCATGCGGATGGCGGACATGACCACAGAGTTGATGCCCTGCTTGTCCAAGGCGTCCTGCATGGCAAGACCGTTCATGACGGTTCCAAGCATACCCATGGCGTCGCCCTGGGCGCGGTTCATACCACCTGCGCTGGCGCTTACGCCGCGAATCATATTGCCACCACCAATGACCAGAGCAACACCTACGCCCTTGCGGACCACGTCGGCAATCTCGGAAGCCATTTCGTTCAAAATTTCATTGTCGATTCCGTGACCCTTGGCACCGGCCAGGGCTTCACCACTCAACTTAAGCAAAACACGATTGAACTTTGCCATAATAAAACTCCGTATTTAAAAGCAATATAGAAAACATTCAGCATAAGAAAAGACCGCTCCCGAGGGAACGGTCCTTTTCAAGTTCGCTAAGTTGAGGAAAGCTTAAGCTCAAAGGGCCGAAGGCCCGAGCTCACAGCTCATCACTCAAAGCACAACTAGTTACCGCGTTCGAAGCGGATGAAGTTTACGACCTTCAGGCTGGAGAGGCCAAGCTGCTTTGCAACGACTTCCTGGAGGTAGTCCTTAACAGAAAGCTTCTTGGGGTTCTTTTCAGACATGAAGAATTCCTGGTCTTCGAGAACGATTTCCTTCAGAACCTTGGCAACGCGGCCTTCGATCTGACGTTCAACGAATTCGGGCTTGGTAGCCTTGCCAGAAGCTTCAATCTGAGCCTTAGCGATTTCGCGTTCCTTTTCGATCATTTCGGCAGGAACGGCTGCGTCATTCAGAGCAACCGGAGCAAATGCTGCGGCCTGCATTGCGATGTCCTTAGCAGCCTGCTTGAGAGCAGCTTCGTCTGCAGAACCTTCGAATGCGAGTTCGGTGATAACACCGATCTTGCCCTTCATGTGGCTATAAACGCCAAACACGGAGGAAGCGGACTTCTTGAGTTCTGCGAACTTGCGGAAGTCGATGTTTTCCTGAATCTTAACGAGGACGTCCTGGAGGATGTCGTTAATCTTCTTGCCGTCGACGACTGCGTTCTTCAGGTCTTCAACAGAAGAGATAGCCTGAGTTTCAACAGCCTTAACAGCGAGGTTAGCGAGAGCTACGAAGTCGTCGTTGTTAGAAACCGGTTCGGTTTCGCAGGAAAGTTCGAAAGCAGCAGCCTTGTCTGCAGTTTCGATCAAGTAGATGCGGCCTTCCTTAGCAGCCTTGTCTGCGCGCTTTGCAGCAACGGCAGCACCCTGCTTACGAAGGAGTTCGATGGCCTTGTCCATGTCACCGTCAGTTTCGGTGAGGGCCTTCTTGCACTGCATCATGCCAACACCAGTCTTCTGGCGGAGTTCGTTAACGAGGGAGGCGGTAATAGTTGCCATAATTACTTGTCCTCACCGTTGTCAAACTTCTTGATTTCTTCCTTGGAAGCCTTCTTGTCAGCAGAGCGAGGAGCAACGTTGGCAGCAATGTAGTCAACAATGAGCTTGATGGACTTCACTGCATCGTCGTTTGCCGGAATCGGGAAATCAACGAGGGTCGGATCAACGTTAGTATCGCAAATGCCGATGATAGGAATGTGGAGACGACGAGCTTCTGCAACGGCGATCTTTTCGTGAGCGAGGTCAGTTACGACCAGCAGGCCCGGAAGGTTCACCATTTCACGGATGCCGCCGAAAACTTCGAGGAGCTTGGCGCGTTCGCGAGTCTTGTCCAGAACTTCCTTCTTGCCGAGAGCCTGGAAAGTACCATCCTGTTCCATAGCGTCGATCTTGTCGATCTTCTTGATGGACTTACGAACGGTCTGGAAGTTGGTCATCATACCACCGAGCCAACGGTTGGTAACAGAGAACTGATTGCAAGCGGCAGCAGCGTCGAGAACGCACTGACGAGCAGTCGGCTTGGTGCCAACGAAGAGAACGGTCTTACCGGATTCGGAGATCTTCTTTGCAGCTGCAGCAGCGGCTTCGAGGAGGTCGCGGGTCTTGGACAGGTTGAGAACGTAGATGCCGTTCTTTTCAGCCAAGATGTAGGGCTTCATTTTCGGATTCCAGCGCTGAGTCTGGTGACCAAAGTGGGAACCTGCAGCGAGCAGATCTTCAACGGAAGGCAGATTTGCCATAATGTATTCCTTTTTTTCGGTTGTTACTACCCGATCTGTAATTAAACCGCAAAGTACCTTGGTACCACCGAAGCGGTTCTTACGAGACCGGTGATTGATTTATACCCGGGCGTAATTGCCCGAGCGGGGGTAAAAATAGTAAATAAAGAATCAAGGGTAAAGGTCAAAGATTGAAGAAAAGAGGCAAAAAGAGTTGCTTTTGATGAGACCGGTAAACAAAAAAGAGCATTCCTTTCGGAATGCTCTCGAAAAGCTTCGCTTTTCCCAGGCGACGATTAGCGCTTGGAGAACTGGAAACGCTTGCGAGCCTTCTTGCGGCCGAACTTCTTACGTTCAACAGCACGAGCGTCGCGAGTCATCAAGCCTTCCTTCTTGAGAGCCGGCTTGCATTCTGCGTCGTTAGCAACCAGTGCGCGGGAGATGCCGAGACGGACAGCGCCCATCTGGCCAGCGATGCCACCGCCACGAGCGGTAACTTCGACGTCCCATTCTTCTGCGTTGCCGAGGATGGCGAACGGAAGATTTGCAATCATGTTCTGCACTTCAGAGTGGAAGTAATCCTTGAAATCACGACCATTGATAGTGCGCTTGCCGGAACCCGGCTTCAAAATCACAGCGGCGATAGCGTTCTTACGACGGCCAGTGCCACGGTAGATCTTCTTATTCTTTGCGGTAGCGATATAGGTATCCTCCGTTTTACAAGTCTACGACTTCGGGATTCTGTGCTGCGTGCGGATGTTCTGCACCGGCATAGATTTTGAGTTTCTTGATCATCTTGTGACCGAGAGCGCTGTGCGGGAGCATGCCCCAGATAGCAGCTTCCAGCGGAGCGGTCGGGTGCTTAGCCAAGAGGTCTGCAAAGTTGATCCAACGTTCACCAGCGATGTGGCCAGTGTAGTGGAAGTATTCCTTCTGCAGGTTCTTGTTGCCAGTCACTGCAACCTTTTCAGCGTTGATCACAACCACGAAATCGCCAGTATCGACGTTCGGGGAGTAGATAGCCTTATGCTTACCCATGAGGAGCTTAGCAACTTCGCTTGCTACGCGGCCCATCGGCTTTTCGGCGGCGTCCACAAGCTTCCACTTGCGTTCGACGTTCTTCGGGTTTACCGTAATGGTCTTCATGTAAATCCTTTGTGTTAGTGATTCCGGGGCACCCTGCCCCGTGAAATGCTGGAGCAAATGTAGTAGGTTTTCGCAAGGTCTGCAAGATAAAAAAGTTGTATTTTTTCAAAAAAGTCCGTAGTTTACGGGTTTTTAGTTCTATCAATTATAACAATTGTAACAATTAATATATTGATTTGAAGAAAAGGAGATCCCGGCCCAAGGCCGGGACGCCAAAGCGGTAGCCGGGACGCCAACCCGCCCTAAGTTCCAAGCATAAAAAGAACCTCGTGACATTCGCCACGAGGTCCTTTGTTTGGTGTTTTGGATTAGGTTCTTGAAGGAACTTGTCCTAAACTTTACTTAGCGATGCGGAAGGACTGCATCTGCTTGGTGTCCTTGTTACGTACGTAGTAGGCACCCTTAGCGAACTTGATGTTGCCGAACTTGACAGTTTCGATTGCCTGGGCGAAGCTATAGGCGCTGAGGCGACCCATGAACACGCCGTTCATATCGAACACATCGAAGTCCTGGAGAGTATCAAATTCAAAGTCGATACTATGGCCGATGGACTGAGTGCCTTCACCCTGCTGCTGGTCGCCGCCCTGCTGGCCACCTTGCTGGTTGTCACCACCCTGGCCACACTGTTCGCACGGCTGCGGGTCGGTTTCAAAGGGTTCCGGATCCTTGGCATTTTCACCAGCTACGAAGGTGATGTAGTCAATGTCGAAGTATTCCTTATCCACGGTGAGGCGCATGATGTGCTTGCCTGCGGTAAGGTTAACCTTGGCAGAAACCTTTTCGAATTCGCTATAGCTGTCGGTGTCGCCGGACTTTGCTGCAGGAACTGCAATGCTTTCGGTAATAGCCTTGCCATCCATAGAGAGGGAGAATGCACCACCGTTACCAGAAGCAACTGCAGCGAACATGGTGTAGGTGCCAGATTCCTTAACATCTACGGTGTATTCGTACCAGTTACCGGTGTTGTTGTAACCGATGACTACGCCGGTAGCGCTAGAGTAGAGGTTCGGAGCATCGTCCTTACGGTAGTTGGAGTTACCCTGACCGGAGGTAGAAACAGAGTAAGCCTGATTGGTAGTGCCATCTTCGTTACGGCCCTTACCCGGCTTGTCAAAGTCTTCTGCTTCGATCTTACCCGGAATAGCCACAGGAGTACCACGATACGGAGTCTGCGGTTCGGGATCAACAGGCTTGCCACCAACGAGACCAGTTTCGTTTACGCCCTTGTTAGACTTCAGGTATTCCTTCAGCCAAGTCATAGCTGCACGGTCAGTGACTCGTCCACCGCTTTCCTTGATGATACCGGAGTTACCGTTGGTTGTCCAGGTTGCACCATAGAGGTAGCCCCAAATGGTGATACCTGCGATGTACGGAGCTTCCATGAAGAAGGAAATCTGTTCCTGATAGCACTGCTTCTGAATGTTATCGTCATCGGTAGCGATATCGTATTCAGTAATGAACAGAGGAATACCAACCTTGTCGTGGATTTCCTTGATGGTGCTCTTAAGGGTGTTGATGTTCAAGCAGGTGCCACCACCACCGGTACCACCAGCGCCACCGCCCTGGCTCATCATGTCATGAGCCTGCTGACCGTAAGCGTCCACCGGAGCGCCATTCTTAAGAATGGTCTGAACCAGCTGAATACCTTCGTTCTTCTGCCACTGGACAGTGTTATAGTCGTTATAGATAAGGATTGCATCCGGCCAACGTTCACGGGCCATCTTGAATGCGGTGGTCACGAAGTTGTAGTCACCATTGTTATCGCCTCCGAGAGCGCCAATGATGTTATTGTTCTTGCCGTAGCCGGAGTGATACTGACCCTGACCGGTACGGATAGCTTCGTTAACCACGTCGATCATTTCCAGATCGGGGAAATTCTTCTTAACAGCATCGAACCACTGAGTAATGGCGGTCTTGGTGTCGTTAACACTCATGCCGTTCAACCAGTTAGGATACTGGGAGCCCCACACCAAAGCGTGGAACTTGAAGTGGCCGCCATTCTGCTTTGCCCAGTTATAGGCAGCCTTACAGCCGTTAAAGTTGTAATTGCCGCGGGTGACTTCGATAGAAGCCCACTTACATTCGTTTTCTGCGGTAATCTGGTTCCAGTACTGACCGAAGTCAGAGCGAACCTGGCCGCGAGTGGTAATGTTACCAATGAACTTTGCAGCACCATCGGCAAGACCGGGGCCTGCAAAAGCGGGAACAGCCATAGCTGCAGCTAACCCAATCGCAGCAAGAGAATTTCTTTTTTTCATACTACATCCATCCTTTTATGTATTTCCCATATACCAATAAGGAATATATCTTCCAACTTGGGACATCGTTCTCTAGCTGCTCTCTCTTCTATGGACAATTTGTCCATGATGCAAGCCACAACTCCTAAAACCCGCAAAATTTTGCCAAAAACCGCATTTTTCATTTTTTCTAGACAACGCAAAAAAAACGGCCTTTTAATAAAAAGGTCGTTTTTCTGCAATAAAATTCGCTGATTTTACTTTGCTATGCGAATAACCTGCACCTGACGGGTGGTCTTGTTACGGATATAGTAAATACCCTTGTTCAAGTTAATGGAATTTCCCTTGACATATCTAGCAGCCTGATCCATGCTGTAGGCACTGAGACGACTTACGAACACGCCCTGCATGTTGAACACATCGTAGTCGGCGGCACGATTGCTGTTCAGCTGAATATTCTGGGCAATAGACTGCTTGTCAATGGGATTCGGATCCGGTTCACCCTGGTTGACGAATTCCATGTAGTCTACGTCAAACCAGCTGGTTAGTGCCGTAAAACGGATAATGTTCTTACCGGAATCCAGCTGCACATCGGCAGCAACCTTGTAGAAGTCATCAAAGTTCTGTGCGGTGTCGCCTTCGGCCTTAGCAGCCTTGGGAACCAGAACAGAGTCTGCAAGGACCTTGTCTCCAACGGAAAGCCTGAAGGCGCCACCACCATCAGACGCAACCGCGGCATACACCGTATAGGCACCGGACTTTGCCACATCTACGGTGTATTCCAGCCATTCGCCGGCTTCAATGTAGCCGACAACATATCCCGTTGCTTTTTCGTAAATGTCAACGCCTCCTGCGCCCTGACGGTAATTCGATGCGCCATGGTCTTCGGAATCCTTGTCGTAGTAGGAATTGTTGCCATAGCCCACACCTGGGTCATCGAAGTTTTCAAATTCAATGATTCCCGGAATCTTTGCGGCAACGCCACCAAAGGGAGTTTGCGGGACAGGTTCTACAGGTTCCCCACCAAGCCCAGTATCATTCTGGCCCTTGTTCAGATTCTGTGCAAAGTACTGCTTGAGCCATGTCATTGCAGGACGGTCAGTGCCATCAGCATTCATGATACCGGTGTTCTTACGCCAAGTAGAGCCATTGATGTAGCCCCAAATGGTAATACCTGCAATCCAGGGAGTTTCCCACAAGAAGGGGATCTGGTTTGCGATGATATTCTTTTGCTTATCATCGTCGGCCTCACCAATGTCATATTCGGTAACATAGAGAGGAATGCCTACGGCATTATGGATGTCGGTCAACACATTCTTGAAACTGGTTGCATCGGGGAAATCCGCTGCATCGTGAGCCTGCTGGCCATAGGCATCTACCGGAGCGCCGTTAGCGATAATGGTCTTGACCAGTTCGATACCTTCATTTTTCTGCCATGTGAAAGTATTGTAGTCATTATAGATCAGCACTGCCTTGGGCCAGCGTTCGCGAGCCATCTTAAAGGCATTGGTAATAAAATCATACTGGTGTTTACCTCCGACAACGCGGTCACCCCCAAGGGCTTCAATGATATAAGAACCTCCACAGCTTTTGTCATCGGTACTTACGCCCTGCGCACCTGCAGCTGGCGCAAGGTAGCCAGAATGGTAGTTACTGCCATCCCAGATAGCCTCGTTCACCACGTCAATGTATTCCAGGTCAGGGAACTTGGCGGCAACGGCATCAAACCATTCAGTAATATACTGCCTAGTCTTTTCTATGGTGATACTCGGGTTTTCGCCCTTGCAGAGGAATCGCGGATACTGGGAGCCCCACACCAGTGCATGGAACTTGAAATGACGTTCGCCAGGTTTTTCCTTGGCCCACAAGTAAGCTCCTTCGCACTTGTCGTAATTATCCCAGGCAAACTGGCTGGTACCGCTATTGCCGTTGGACAACGAGTGAATGGAGCCCCACTTACAGCCGTTTTCAGGAGTAATCTGATTCCAATAGGTGCCCATATCGCTACGGATCTGTCCACCGGTAGTAATGTTTCCTAAAAACTTGGCACCACCATCTGCCAGGGCGGCATGGCTTACGGTTGCTGCGGCAAGACCTGAAATTGCAAAAGTCAAAAATTTATTCATAGGAACCTCTTATTTCTTTTTCTAGGTAATATATCCTTGCAATGCGTTCTTGGGACTTGCACTTCATATACCAACATGGATGGAAATTCAGCGAAATTCCTCGTTTTCTGTGAAAAAAAACACATTCTCAAAAAAATACAGTTGGCACACAAATAACATTTCAACACTACAGTAGGTTAACAAGAGCACACTAAGCAACTTATCTTTAATTACGTATGGGTAAACTGATAGGGGACAAAATGAACATCAAGCAAATCGCAGCCGTGGCTGCAATTTCAGCACTCTACGTGGGTACCGCTATGGCTAAGGATTATTCCGGCGCAGAACTTTACTCTAATGAAGAATGGCTATACGGCAAGTACGAAGCCCGTATGTACATGGGAGCAATCTCTGGAACCGTAAGTTCCATGTTCCTCTACAACAACGGTTCCGAAATTGCGGATGGTCGCCCCTGGGTTGAAATCGACATTGAAATTCTGGGTAAGAATCCCGGCAGCTTCCAGTCCAATATCATTACTGGTAAGGCTGGCGACCAAAACACCAGCGAAAAGCATCATACTGTAAGCCCTGCAGCAAACGCCTCCTTCCACACTTACGGCCTAGAATGGACTCCCGATTACGTTCGCTGGACATTGGATGGCAAGGAAGTCCGTAAGGCCACCAAGGGTAGCCAAATCGTTAACGGTCAGGACCAGGTTGCCGCCCTCAACAAGCCTCAGGGAATCCGCTTTAACCTGTGGTCTCACGAAGACGCCGGCTGGGTTGGCCCCTGGGACGACAGCAAGCTTCCCGTATTTCAGTTCATCAACTGGGTGAAGCGCTACAAGTACACTCCGGGTCAGGGTCCCGATGGTTCCGACTTCACCCTGGACTGGACCGACAATTTTGACACCTTTGATTCCCAGCGCTGGAGCAAGGGTGACTGGTCCTTCGACGGCAACCGCGTCGACCTTACCAAGAACAACATTTATTCCAAGGAAGGCATGCTGATTCTCGCCCTCACAAGAAAGGGTCAGGAAATGTTCAACGGCCAAGTTCCCAAGGACAACGAACCCTCCCCCGTTTCCTCCAGTACCGCACAGCAAGTGAAGTCTTCTAGCTCCTCTGCAGTGACATCATCCAGCTCTACTCTGCCGCCGACTGTTTCTTCCAGCAGCGTTCAGCAGCCGATTTTCTCTTCCAATTCACAAACTAACGCCATTCCCTCTATGGGTAATGCAGCAAACTTCCGCGTGGAAGTTCAGAATTCCAACCTGATGCTGAGCATTCCCTCTGCAGGCGACATCAGCTGGGAAGTCATGAGCGCTTTGGGCAAGGTTCTGATGAAGGGTGCAGGTTCCTATGATGCAGGCAGCCATGCAATCTCCATCGAGAAATTACCCGCTGGCCAGTATTTCTTGAACATTAGACAAAGCGGCAAGAAGCAAGCCCTGATGTTTAAGAAGATGTAGTAATAAGAAATTCTCTCAAAACACCCCAAAAACACCCCGTACGAAGCTCAGCAATGGGCTTCGTACTTTTTTATACGTCAAAATAAAACATAAAATGCCCCGAATGAATCGGGGCATCAAGTTTTAGAGAGAGAAAGAAAGATCTTATTTCACAGTACGAACAACTCGGTTACCAAGACCCGGAACACGCATCAGGAATACGCCCTGTGTCATGGCGGCAGACTTAGTAATACGATGGCCCCTAAGGTCATAGTACTGCACCTTGCCTGCGGCATCTAGAGCCCAGAAGTTCACTGCAGCGCCCGCAAAAATAGAGGCGGGGTCGCCAACATTCTCTTCCTGCTTTTCAATGGGTTCCGGGTCAGCCTCGCCCTTGGCAACAAAGGTCATGTAGTCGATGTCAAACCAGGCGCCAGTGACCGTAAGACGCAGGATATGCTGTCCTTTGGAGAGTTTCACATCAAAACTGACCTTATTGTAATCGTCATAGTTGTCTTCGCCTGCTGCGGCCGCGGGAACGGCAATTTTTTCGGAAATTTCCTTGCCATCCATAGATAGCTGGAAACTGGAAGTAGAACCTGCGGCAGCAACAGCGGCGTAAACGGTATAGTCGCCATCAGCCTTTACGTCAACCGTATATTCGTACCAGTTGCCTTCGCCGTTATAGCCGATGACATTGCCGGTGGCCTTCTTGTAAATGCTGACGGGAGTATCCTTGCGGTACTCGGAATCGCCCTTGTTTTCGGAGGTGCCTACGCTGAAGGACTGGTTGGTGGTTCCATCTGCATTGCGGCCTACACCAGGAATATCGAAGTCTTCGGCTTCAACCTTACCCGGGATAGCAATTGCCGTACCTTTGAAAGGTTTCTGCGGTTCCGGTTCCACTGCATCAGCAGGACCATCCAGAGTGTAGTTCTTAATAAAGTTCCAGATGGACTTACTGGTATGGACCACAGCTTCATCATTGGAATGCCAATGGCCCTTACCACCCAAAGTCACAAGTTTCACACTGACACCGCCATCGCAGGGGCCCCACATTTCAGACTTGGAGTTTGCAGGGAAGGTTTTGGTTTCCGAAGGGGTGGAGGGGCAGTTAAACTGGTTCTTGTAGGAATTGATATGTGTCATCACGTTATTATATGTGACCACATCGTCGCTGGTGCCGTGATGATGGATAATAGGTACCGGACGCTGAGCCTTGCCCGGGCCACCCATCATGTAGCCAGAAACAGGAGCAAAAGCCGCAATCTTGTCGGCAATTTTGCCCATGGCATAGTAAGTAAACATGCCTCCCATGCTAAAGCCGGACAGATACACGCGAGAAAGATCAATCTGGTAACGCTTAAACATTTCATCAATAATGTCCTTCACCAGATTGATATCCTTATCGCCGCCAAGGTCCCAACCTTTGTTAATGCCGTTGGGATAAACCACAACAAAACGGGCAGTATCGGCCACGTCTTCCCAACGAGCCTGGTTGCTCTGGTAGGCTGCATCCTGATTCATGCCGTGGCAAGAAATCAGAAGCGGTTTATTTTTTTCGATATTGGCGGGTGCATACACATAAATGGAACGACCATTCAAAGTTTCGCCTTTGGCATTACCCGCAAAACAATCTGTTGTGCAGGCCAAAGCCAACACAGCAGAAAAAAGGAATTCTTTCTTCATCACTATCCCATACTAGTCCGCTTTTGACACCATTACCAAAACGCGGGACTTACCACTCTATAAATTAAATGGAAATTGTTCTAACAAAGTAAATTCAGAAACATATTTTATGGACAGTTTATCCATAAGCGAAAAAAAGGCCTCCCCGCATTCACGAGGAGGCCCTAGGGTGTGTATGAAAGTATTTCTTTTGCGCAGAGTATAGTGCAGTCGCAACGCTTACTTTACTGCGCGAACAACTCGGCTACCAAAACCAGGAACGTGTACCAAATAGACACCCTGCTTTACTGCTACAGACTTTGAAATACGATTGCCGCGCATGTCAAAGTACAAAGCCTTGCCGGCAGTTTCCATTTGCTCAAAGCTCAAAGACGAACTTGAGAATTGTGCACGTATCGCTTCGGTCGTTTCGCCAGGATCAACGGCGCTAGAATCTGCGAAAGAGTCTTTGGCATCTTTGCCCTTTTCAAAATTGATGTAGTCAATATCCATCCAGTCGGCGGTGATTGTGAGGCGCAAAATGTGTTCACCTGCAGCAAGTTTTACATTTGCTTTCACCTTGTTATATTCGTCAAAGTTTTGAACAGTATCACCTTCAGCCTTTACTGCCTTAGGGACAGCTACTGTATCGGTAATGGCCTTGCCATCCATGCTGAGCATAAAGCTGGAGCCCCCATCAGATGCCACAGCAGCATACATGGTGTAGTCGCCGTCTTCTGCAACATTCACAGTATATTCCAGCCATTCACCCTTCTGGTTGTAGCCGATAATCATGCCGGTTGCCTTCTTGTAAATATCGACACCCGTGTCTTCGCGATAATCGCTATCACCGTGGTTGGTCTTGTCCATTTCCTTATAGGAATCGTTACCGGAACCTACGCCAGGAACGTCAAAATCTTCAGCTTCGATTTTACCGGGAATTGTCCAGGCCTTGCCGCCAAAGGGTTCCTGAGGAACAGGCTTCACTTCAACAGTATCTGTCCAGGAATACTGCATGCGGTCTACACCGGACTGGTTCACAATATTCAAGGTGGTGTTGGCACCGGAACCGGAGCGAGTCACCATACTGTACCAGTCTTCGTCACGAAGGCCAACCCAGTAGAAGCTACCCATCTTCCATTGACGCAGCTGTTCGGACATGCCGCGAATATAAGCCATGAAGTAATTCTTGGGATTGGGATCGTTGTAATCCATGATTTCGTAATGAACGCCGGCCTTGTCGCCGGGGCCCATGGCGCCGCCCCATTCGGTTGCCACGGTGCGGTCGGCGTATTTGCCCACCTTGCCCTTGAAGCTGTTCATCCAGCCCTGTTCGGTGGTAATGCTCATATTCCAGAAGGTGTATTCATGCACTGCGAAAAGGCAGCCGTCAAAGCGGGAATCATCGGCAATTTCGGGCACATTCCATGCAAGGCCAGTACCATCTAGCAAAACATGGTCACGAGGAACATCGGGATAACGCTTCAGCCAATCTGCATACAGATTGCGAAGTTGATCCTTGGTGTACATGTGAGGTTCATTAAAAACTTCGAAGTAGGCGTCGGGATTATTGCCGTATTCCTTGACAACGGTGTCCCACATTTTCCACCAGTCGTCCATATTCTTGGGGCCAGCGGGCTGTGCAGGGCCCCAGTAACCAATCAGCATACGGCCATGAGCCAAAATACCATCAATAATGCCCTTGTAGGCGCTCCAATTCTTGGAAGCGGTAGGTTCGTTAATAGGAATGCGCAGGCTGTTGATGCCCAGCTTTTCAACAAACTGGCTCATGATGCGATCAGACAGCGCATAGGCAGCCTGATAATCTTCAGTTCCGGTCATACCGGAAAGTTTCAACACATCGGAAACGAAATTGTCGCGCTTATCGGCCCAGTTGGTACCACGGAACTGGTTTGTAACAGCCAAAGAACTGGTGGCAGATATTGCCGCAATGGAAGCTGCCACGGAGGCCGCTTTTAAAACCTTAGAAAATCCCATTTCATTCTCCCTAGTGCGAGGTTAACCTACAACACACTCGCCTACCTTGAGGTGCCCACCACAGCGTCCTCAACAATCTAAAGATATGTTTTGAAAGGGAGAAAAAAATGGTGGAAGTAAAAATTCCATTGTCATTTTATCAATAGCAAAACCCCGAGATTAATCCCGGGGCTTCTGCATCTTACATTGTCTCGTTAGACAATTACTTTACTTGTACTCGCATAGTCTTGAAGTTGTCGACACCGCGGACCATGTAGACACCGTTTGCAAAACCGGAGGCCTTAAGAGAGGCTGCCATTTCGCTTGCAGAGGTCGCACCGAGATTTACGCGACCCAACATCTTACCAGTTACAGAGAATACGTTGAATTCACCTGCAGAAGGAGTAGCAAACTTGACTGTGTTAGAAATAGCCTGGGATACACAATCAATAACGTTACCGTCATCATCCTTGCAAATGGGATTCGGGTCGATTCCGTCGGCGGAGAATTCGATGTAATCGATGTCCATCCAGTCTGCGGTTACCGTGAACCTCAGGATGTGTTCACCCTTGGTCAAGTTCACCTTTGCTTCAACTTTGTTGTAGTCATCAAAGTTCTGGTCAGCGCCTTCTTCCTTCTTGGCTGCGGGCACCAAAAGATTTTCAGTAATGTCCTTGCCGTCCATGGAAAGCTTGAAGCTAGAGCCACCATCAGAAGCTACTGCAGCAAACATGGTGTATTCGCCCGTTTCTGCAACATCTACGGTATATTCCAACCATTCGCCTTCCTGGTTATAGCCCACAATGTAGCCAGTAGCCTTCTTGTAGATGTCAACGCCAGTGCCCTTACGATAATCGGTTTCGCCGTGATCTTCGGCATCCTTTTCATAGAAGGAGGTATTGCCAGCACCAGTACCGGAAATGTCAAAGTCTTCCATTTCAATTTTACCCGGAATGGCAAAGGGTTTCCCCTTGAACGGTTCACGGGGAACCGGCTTGATAACCAAGCGCAGATAAACAGAACCATGGGCCGGAACTTCTGCAGATACGCTAGATCTAGGGCCAAGATCCTTCTTCTGCCAAACATCACGAACTTCCACTTCGCCCGTTACGCCAATTTTTGAGAAATCGCATTCAATGGTCTGGGTAGTGGTGTTATCGTTGAGGAGAGCCACGGCAATGTCACCATTGCGCAGAGGCTTTGTCCAAATTTGCTTGCCATTCACGTTAGAAATACGATGGCCCTGAACGCCCAGAGAATCCTGGTTAATGGCAATCATATCCTTGTTCAGGTAAAGATCCTTGACCTGGTTGCTCATCTTGCGGACATCGGAACTGATCATGATGGGAGCAGCCATAATAGACCACATGGTCATCTGGGATTTCTGTTCTTCGTAGGTCAGCTTATTATTATCCACTTCAAGCATGTCCGGGTCATTCCAGTGACCGGGCTTTGCAATTTCCCAATACTTATTGTTAGCATCGATAATTTCGTAAACACCACGGTACCAGGAGGTGGATCTCCATTCGGGACCAATGTCAAAGGTGGTGCGCCACAGGTGGGCAATTTTCGGCATCCAGTCCTTATATTCCCAGGCGCAAATACTGAACACAATGTCGCGACCGGAATTGCGGAGAGCCTTACTCATGCGGGTGTAATCCGCTTCCTGGTTGGAACCGGGAGCCGGGTCGCAGTTATCGTACTTCAAGTAGTCAACGCCCCATTCGGCAAACTTCTTGGCATCCTGTTCTTCGTGCATGTAGGAGCCGTTTTCACTGTCCCAGTTGCTGTTATAGTGATGGCAAGTACGTTTACCGCGGTCGCCATACACGCCAAACTTCAGACCCTTGGCGTGAATGTAGTCGGCCAGAGCCTTCATGCCGCTGGGGAAAGTCTTGGGATGGTTCTGGAGGTCGCCATTGGTATCACGCTTCGTATCCATCCAGTTGTCATCCAGATTCAAGTAGATATAGCCTGCATCACGGAGACCGGAAGAAACCATGGCGTCAGCCACTTCCTTGATCTGGTTTTCGTTAATATTTTCGTGGAACACGTTCCAGCTGTTCCAACCCAGCGGGGGCGTAAGCACCAAACTATCGGGGTGAGCAAATGCAGAGCCAGCCACCACAGCACAGCCTGCTACAACCAAACCAAACTTTTTCATTCCTACTCCTGTTTGTTTCCCAAAAGACACCCAACAATCATAAAGTTACCTTGTTCCACATAAAAAAGGCTACCTTGTGGATAACCTTTCATGGACATATTGTCAATGGAGAAATGTATTTTCAGGACTGCTTTTTAGTAGACCAGCACTTTTTTTGCGAATCCAGAGGTGCGGATCATATAAATACCCGGTATAAAGTTCTTCGCTTTTAATATTGCAGGAACTTCGTCCACATTATTCATGTGAATACGGTCTAGTAGTTTGCCATTTAGGTCAAAAACTTCCACCTTCTGCATTTTCCCAGCAAATTGCAGTTGAGGAGCAATTGGTAAAAGTTCATCATTCTTGAATTCCAGCCAGTCCACATTCATGAGAAAGCTGCTTTCGCCATTAAACAGGAAGGTCAACTTTTGGGAACCCGCGGGGAGAGTCACCTCAGTCTCTGTTACATACCAGTCTTTCCAGCCGGTTGACTTTGCAGGGTCCACAGTCAATGTAGCCAGTTTTTTGCCAGCTGAGTCAAGAACATTGATTTCGCTAACGGCATCGGCATCTGTACCGACCGAGGCTCTTAAAGTATAAGTGGCTTCAACTGGAGACGATACCATAAACTCAATTTTATCTCCATCATTGATATAGCCAAGATTAGAGCCGCCGTCTTCTTCAGTTTCGATTTCAACACCTTCGGCGCTAAGGTAATCTTCGGCTTCCAACTTTGCAGGAAGCTTGATAGGTTCCACAGGAACACTTAAATCCCTAAGGTTTCCATCAAATTCCACTACCCCGCCCTTTTCGGGATCGGCGGTAATCTTTTTGCCCCTGTATTCTATATTGATGACGCCACCATTTTCAGAAGTCAACTTGAGATAAGTTAACTTGCCACCCTTCCAGGCCATGGAATCCACCACTACACCGCCGCGAGCGCGAAGGCCTGCTACAGAACCGTCGGACCATTTAGAAGGCAGTGCTGGCAGAATACGGACTTTTCCGCCCTGACTCTGCAAAAGCATTTCGTTAATGCCAGAAACCGCACCAAAGTTACCATCAATCTGGAACGGCGGATGCGCATCAAAGAGATTGTTGTAAGTGCGATCCGGAGTGAGCAGGTTGCGTACCAAAGTATAGGCGTGGTCGCCATCCTGCAAACGAGCCCACAAATTAATCTTCCAAGCCAAAGACCAACCCGTAGCCGCATCACCACGCTGAGTCAAGGTAGTCTTTGCAGCCTGAGTCAAATCCTTGGTTTCGTCTACAGAAATCTGAGCGCTGGGGAAAAGGCCATAAAGGTGGGAAACGTGGCGGTGATCGCTACGAGGGTCATCCCAATCCTGGAACCATTCCATTAGCTGGCCATGCTGACCAATACGGCTTGGAGTCAAGCGTTTCACAGCAGACTCTATTTGGCTGCGGAAATCTGCGTCGACGCCCAAAATCTTAGAGGCTTCGATGGTGTAATTGAACACGTCACGAATAATCTGATTGTCCATAGTAGGTCCAAAGCAAACATTGTACTTGCCGTGGGTATTTTCCGGAGAATCGCTAGGAGCGGTCACCAAATATTTGTTGCCACTAACAGGTTCTTCCACCAAAGTCGCCAAGAAAAATTCTGCAGAGCCCTTGATAGTTGAGTAAACATCCTTCAAGAAATCCTTATCACCGGTGTACAGGTAATGCTCCCACAGGTGAGTGCTAAGCCAACCTGCGCCAGAAGGCCACACGCCCCAGGAACCATCCACTGGTCCCGTACGGTTCCAAAGGTCGGTATTGTGATGAACAACCCAACCCTTGTCTGTACCCCAAATCGCCTTAGCAGTCTTGTTGCCCTGAACGGTCAGGGCCTTGATCTTGTCGAACAGGGGCATGGCACATTCCTGCAGGTTTGCAGATTCCACCATCCAGTAGTTCATTTCAAGATTGATGTTGGTAGTATACTTACTACCCCAGGAAGGATTCAAATCATTATTCCAGATACCCTGAAGGTTCGCAGGCTGGCCGCCCTTACGGGAGCTGGAGATCATAAGGTAACGACCGAACTGATAGTACAGTTCCACGAAGGAAGGGTCATCGGTGGTATTAAATGCCCTGACGCGACTGGATGTAATGTCGCCTGCATTGGAAGCGGCAGTACCCAAGTTCAAACGCACACGATTGTACAGTTCTTGATAGTCCTTCAGATGGGCGGCCTTCAGCTGGTCATAAGTCTTTTTGCTGGCAGCATCGACTGCGGCAGCAGCGCGTTCGCCCGGATTTGCGGAAACGTTATCGAAGGAAACGAAGTTTGTGCCCGTATTCAAAATAATGTAAGCGGAGTTTGCGCCTTCCACCTTCACAGAATTGTAACCTGCAGAAACAGTACCGCCATCAGCCTTCACTACAAAGCGAGTCTGGAACTTGATGGAATTGATGGTGGCATCAAGGGTGAGGCCGTCGGAACCCACATTCTTGATACTTTTGTTAGTGTGGGGCGTTGTAAGAGAGGCGCTAAAGTTCACCTTGTCGCTTGCATCTGCAGAGACGCGAATGACAATGACGTTATCTGGATAGCTGGCGAAATATTCGCGGGTGTACTTGACGCCGCCGGAAGTGTACGTCGTTTTTGCAATAGCAGTTTCAAGATCCAGTTCGCGGCGGTAATCCGTACCGGTGTGGCCAAAATCCAGAACCAAATCACCTACAGGTTGGAACTTTGCAATATCGTAGGTAGAAAGTTGGCCTGTGAGCTGTTCGGCGCGATCGTAGTTCCCCGAAAAAAGAGCACTACGAATATCAGCCATTTTGGTGTAGCCATTGGAAACGTTATTGCTGCCGGGACCGCTATTCCAAACAGTACCTTCGTTCAGATTGATAACATCTTTGCTTACGCCACCATAGACCATACCCCCCATATAGCCGTTGCCAATAGGTAAAGCGTTAGTGAATGTGGTTCCTGCATCGCCATTGTACCAAAGTACGTGGGATGTAACCGGAGCCGCAGAAACTGGGGCTACAAAAGCGGGAATAGAAAGGACGGCAAAACTCACGCCCAAACCGAACAGCATATTTTTTAAAATCATTAAAACCTCTCTACCCTACATGCACATTTTCACAGTCTTAAAGATACCCCTTTGAAGGAATGATTCCAACAGAGCCGTGCAAAGTCTCGTGGACAGTTTGTCAATGCCAACATTGCGCCGATAAACAAAAATATCCCGGAGACATCTCCGAGATACTTTTTGTATGGATGTGAGTATCTATAATTTTGGTTCTAGGATTACCTAGCCAACTTTACAACCTGCTTAACAGCGCCATTGGCACTACGAACAATGTAAGCACCAGGCTGCATGCCCATAGCCTGCATCTGTTCGCGAACGCCGTTCAAATCTACAGCATTCATCTTAGTGAGCATCTTGCCCTTTGCGTTGAATACGTAGAAATCCTGAGGTTCACCAACATTCAGTTCAACACGGCGGTGAATAGGCAGGAATGCTTCGTCCAAGCCGAAGCGAATCCAATCGATATTTGCGTATGCTCCGGTAATTTCCACCTTCAGCACATGCTTACCTGCAGCAACAGCGCCTATCTTACCATCAATAGTACCATAGGTATCCCAATCGGCCCCCTTCGGGATTTCAATGGCATCTGTCACGGCCTTACCGTCCATGTACAGTTTGAAGCCGCTGCCTTCCAAACCGCTTGCAACATTGGCGCGGAACAGGTAATCGCCAGCTTCCTTCACATCAACGGTGAATTCAAGCCATTCGCCAGTCTGAGTATAACCCACTGCATAACCGCTACAATTCTTGTTGTCAGTACCGCCAAGGCAAACCACATCAACGCCATCATCTTCGCGATAAACGCCACCTTCGTTCACCATGTCCGCATCATGATAGCTCAAGCCTTCGCCGCCCTTGTCGAAGTTTTCCATCTGGATGGTACCCGGGAATACGTTTTCAACAAAAGCTTCCTGCTTCACTTCGCCGTATTCGATGGAGGGATACTTCACATTGGTAATCATGCTGGTTTCCAAGTTGGGGAAACCAATGTTTGCAAGTTCGTTTGGATCTTCCATCAGGCCACGAACCGGAGTAATACGGAACTTGTGCTTGAAGGTATTCTTTGCAAACAGTCTGTACTTGTCCAGAGGCTTTGCACCCCAGCTGTTGATGCCGCCAAGGCCCATCTGCTGCAGGTCTACGCGGAGGGTAATGTCCTTGTCACGCTTCAAATCCCAAGGCAGCTTCACGTCAGTCAACTGCTCCGGAGTGTAATGCAAAGTGTTGAATTCCATACGGGGAGAACCAACAACCATAAGGCCCTTACCCTGCGCATTGGTCATCATCATCCACTTCACATCGCTGCGCTGGCCAGTTTCGCCCACTTCCATGTAGGGAACAAAGAAGTCATCTACGTTAGCCTTGTAAACGCCTGCATAGCTACCTTCGCGACGGCCTACATAGTTTTCGCTGGGGCCACGGCCATACCACTGGACCTTTTCAAAGCCGCCAGGAATGGTGAAGAGCGTTCCCACATTGGGAATTGCCGGCTGAGCAGCATCAGGTGTAAAGGTGTAATCCACAAGAATATCGCCCGAACCGTAAACGGTATAGCTCAATTTCATGGTAGAGTAACCGGCAGAAATTCCCAGGTCAAAGTCGAAACGAGTTTCGTTATCGGAAACCTTGGTGACCTTGGAGCTGTTCACCTTGCGAGTGCTACCGGCCTTACGCCAGACACCGCTTTCCTTTTCCATGTTGTAGCCCTTATCGTTATCGGTAGGAGCACGCCAGAAGTTGGGAACGCCGCCTGCAGAAATCAACTGCACGCCATTCAAGGTGTAGTTTTCAATAGTCGCATTTGCAGTATTGATGGTGACAGAGAAATCATTGCCATCGATCACAGCCTTGCCATTGCCTTCAGAAACCTTGTGTTTGGGCAAGCTGGTGAAATCCAGCTGAGGAACTTTATCTTGACCCAACTGCACCATGAACTGTTCGTGGGCAATGCTAAAGCCAACGTCGGCCCAATCCTGTTTGTTCTTCAACTGGAAATCAATATCCAGGTAGTATTCGGAGCCAGCCTTGAGAGTGGGCTTCTTGAGATCAATGGTGATTTCCTTTTTAGACAAAGGAGCAACATCAAGCTGAGTGCTAGAAAGAGTGCCCTTGGCCACTTCCTTGCCATCTTCCTTCAGGGTCCAAACAGCAGTTGCATAATCCTTCAGGTTCACAAAGTCAAAGCGGTTCTCGATTTCCACAGCGCCCTTTGCGGCACCCTTGTCGCGAACAACTACGTTACGGTACTGGTGCTTGACTTCCCACATTTCGGGCTGCAAGGTACGATCCGGAAGAACCAGGCCGTTGGCGCAGAAGTTATCGTCGTTGGGCTGGTCACCCCAGAGGCCGCCGAAGTTAAAGAACTTGGTACCATTGCGGCGCAGGCCCTGGTCGATGAAGTCCCAAATGAAGCCACCGAAAACACGGGGGTTGCTGTAGAATGCGTCTACATATTCCTTAAGTTCACCCACGGAGTTACCCATGGCATGCTCGTATTCGCAAAGCATCCAGGGCTTGTTATTGTTGTTGTAGGTGGCGGCAGTCCAGTCGCTACAATACATGCAGCTCTGAACGTCGGCATTGTTGTTGTCGCCTTCGTAATGCACCGGGCGAGACGGGTCTGCCTGATGGGCATATTCACGCATGGAGGCAAAAACGTCACCGTATCCGGCCTCGTTACCCAAGGACCAAATAATAATGGAAGCGTGGTTCTTGTCGCGCTGAATCATGGAGCTGATACGTTCCAAAGAAGCAGGGCGCCAGTTGTCATCGCTCTTGGGAACCTTATCGTTTGCACCGTGAGTTTCCAAATTCGTTTCATCAAGAACATAAATACCGTACTTATCGCAAAGATCGTACATGTACGGGTCATTGGGATAATGGGAAGTACGTAAAGCATTGATGTTAAACTGCTTCATGAGGAACACGTCTCGTTCCATCAATTCGCGGCTAATGGTATGGCCGTAATCCGGATCGATTTCATGACGGTCCACACCGCGCAAAATCACAGGCTTACCGTTCACCAGGAACTGGGTAATGCCCTGGGCATTCTTCTTCAATTCCACCTTCTTAAAGCCAATACGGTTACTTTCAACCTGTACAGTCTTACCCGAAGCGTCCTTCAAGGTAAGCACGAAGGTATAGAGGTTCGGAGTTTCGGAAGCCCACAGCTTAACGCCAGAAACGACCTTGCTAAAGGTGACCTTTTCTTCCTTGCCGGCGGCAATGGAAACAGATGCCTTGTCAGTCACCACGGCAGCGCCAGAGGCGTCATACACACCCATTTCCAGAGTGTAGGTGCCAGAAGCTGCGGAACTAGTATTCCTTATCCAAATGCTAGGATCCAAGGTACCGTCGGTGTAGTTGCTTGCCAAGGAAGCATTGACCTGGAAGTCCTGAATATGAATCTTGGGGGTAGCGTAGATGTACACATCACGCTGGATACCAGACAAACGAATAAAATCCTGGTCTTCCATCCAGGAGCCATCGCACCAGCGGAACACCTGCACGGAAATGTTGTTTTCGCCACTGCGAAGCTTGTCAGTAATATCAAATTCGTGGTCGGTAAAGGAGTTTTCGCTATAGCCAACGAACTTGCCGTTCACCCAAACATAGTAAGCGGATTCCACGCCTTCGAAGTGCAGGCGAATGCGCTTGCCATCCCAATTCTTGGGCACGGTAAAGTTACGGCGGTAATGGCCCACCGGGTTAAACTTTGTGGGCGCTGCAGGAGGATTAATCCAGTCGTTCTTGTTCCACGGATAAATCACGTTACTGTAAATGGGATGGTCGTAACCATAAATCTGCCAGTTGCCAGGAACCGGAATATCGTCCCACTTGGAAACGTCGTAATTGTCAGCAAAGAAGTCGTTGTTACGCTGAGCCGGAGCATCCACATGGAAGAACTTCCAGGTGCCAGACAGACTCTGGTACCATTCAGAAGCTCGACGATCCATCTTCAAGGCTTCTTCAAGCGTATTATAAGGCATCGATGTCACGTGAGGAGAAAGCACGTTAATGCCAAAAGTCTTAGGATTTCCGTTCCACTCGTTAAAATTCTGAGCCAAGGCTCCAGTGGAAAGAGAAAGCGCCGCAGCGGCAGCAAATGCCAATTTATTCGTGTTCATAAAACCATCCTTCCCTATTATCTTATCACCCACCCTAAACTTATTTTCTTAGAAAGAAAAATCACATGGTTTCAAAACAACTTCTATTGACATTTTGTCAAAGGTCAAGTGACGAATTAGCGCGACAGCAATGACCCGCTAATCAAATCGGTCAGAGCCAAGCGATAGCAGGAACGAGATCCGAAGCCGTGGTTGAGCCCACGGCGAGAAAGATCGAGTGACGAACTAGCGCGACGGCAATGACCGATTTGATAAAAAAAGACACCCCGGGCGTGATTGCCCAGGGTGCCTTCGGGTGTGATGTAGGAAATTCTTAAGTTCTTAACTTTTACGTTATAAAATTACCAAAAGTTAAAACCAAAATTTTTTGTTCTTCAAATATTCCCATGGATAACTTGTCAACAACAGCATTTTATGCCGAAAATAAACCTTTTTTCGGGTAATTTTCGCTCTAAAACGCTATTTTAACACGTTTACCCGGAACATTTGGTTGCCACGGGAAGCCTTCACGATATACACGCCACTCTGCTTAACAAACTGACGGGTCTTGGACATCACTTCACGAGAATCCGCGTAAACACTTCCAAGAAGAGTTCCATTCATATTGTAAACTCGATACTGCTGAGAACCTTCCAAGAAATTCACATGATAAGAAGACTTGATTGCTAGTTCTTCCTCGGTCAAAGCGAACTGGATCCAGTCCAGGTTGCCATAGGTTCCGGTAATCTTTACACGAAGAACGTGTTCTCCCTTTTCAATCTTCTCTGTCTTACCATCAACTTCCGTATAGGTGTTCCAATCTTCACCCTGAGGAATCTTGATGGTGTCCGTTACAGCAGCGCCATCAATGAACAACTGGAAACTTGCCACATCAAGTCCACTTGCAACGCGGGCCTTGAAAAGGAACTCAGCATCAATGACTGCGTTCACGGAATACTCCAGCCATTCACCCGGATTGGTATAACCGATGGCGTAGCCCTTGCAATCAACGGTATTCAAGGTGTCGGCACACTCAAGGCCAACAATATCAACACCATCTTCGCGGTAGACTTTGCCCTGATTTTCAAGATCGTTATCAGAGTAAGCAATGCCGCTACCACCGTTATCATAATCTTCCAGCTCAATCTTGCCCGGCAAAGTCATTACAGACTTGAAGGGTTCCTGAGTCATGGCGCCGGTAAAATCAGCCATAGGAATTTCCTTGATTTCGCGAATATACTGGAAAGACTTTTCGATGCCTGCATTATTCACAACGTCGGCGCTGTAGTAGTCGTTGGTCTGCTGAAGAGTATTTTGTCCAGCCTGGTTCTGGCCCACACCTGCGGGAGAATTCTTGAACACGTTTTCCTTCACAGTAAAGCCGCTGGAGCCTTCGTCCAAATAGATGGGCACATTCCAGTAGTCCGCCCACTTGGAAGTTCCATTGTCGTGAATGTAGTTGTGCTGGATTTCGCTGCCGGTGCCCTGGTTGGACAAGGTGTAGATCGGACCGGAGTCGCACAGCAAGCGGGCAATGTGATGAATATTGTTCCAATTGATGTGATTGTTGGTCATGGCGGTTTCCTTCTTGGTCCAGCCAAAGCCAACGGAAATTCCAGAGTAGTAAGTGTAGGAAACTTCGTTATGTTCAATGACAACGTAACGGGGGTAGCCAGCGCCAATACCTACGGCACCCTGATGTTCGTTGGTCACGTTTGTCACCAGATTGTTCTTGATGGTATCGCGGGTGCTGATCTCGTCCTTGTCAGAAGGGTTGTAACCTTCATGAATTTCGCTGAGGGAGTCGGGAGCAAACTTGCCCAGCATAATGCCTGCGGCACCCACTTCAAAGAAGGCGTTGCCCTGGATCATGTCGTCGTTGGTACCGGAAACAAAGTCAAGGCCAGTAGCCGCAATCTGGGAGAAGACGCAACCCTGCACCAAAAAGTGATGGGCATTTTCTACACGGAAGGCGGCATCGGGGCGCCACAGTGCATACTTGTTACTGTTCAGCTTTTCCCAGTTTCCGCGACTAGGATCCGGCAAGACATCCACATTGAAGTTGGCGGCCTGCAAATCCAAGAAGCCTTCTTCGCTGGGGCGGGTATAGTTGGAGTGGGCAAAGGTCAAGCCTTCGAAAGCCATGTAGCCCACCTTGGTCTTGGTATCCTTACCCAAGACACTGAACAAGGTGTTAATGCGAGGAGCAACCACGTTGGCGGTACCCATGTTTTCGCCTTCGCGAGCCTTGTAATACAAGGTGTGGGTCTTTTCGTCCAGGAACCATTCACCTTCAGCATCAATGAGGTCGTAGGAATTTTCCAGATAGAAGGCCTGCTGCTTGGGCGAATCGCTCATGAAGGCTGTACCCAGCATGGGGTATGCGCGATGGAACAACTTGGTACGTTCAGGATCCTTGGGAATAAGCTTTGCAGTGCCGCCATTCACCTGGGCCGTTTCCAAACGCAAAATGTTTTCGGACCAAGCAATCATCAGGTGGATTTCCACATCTTCGATGTTCCTGATGTTCTTGATATAATCCGCATTCACATCAAAGGCGCGGCCAGTAGAGTCCACCTTAGTCAAGCGCACGAAATCATGGTCAAAGCCGCCAACTCCCTTATCGTTTGCAGCTACCACATTGGGAAAACAGGCGCGAACAGCCTTCCTGTTGTTCACATAAAGCTGGCGGAAACGGTCTTCCACATTTTCGGCCTTCCAGATGTTATTCTTTTCATCGTGCAAGGTCCAGCCGGTAATAGGCATACCGCCGGTAATCAAGGGGCGTTCATCACCAAAAGCCTTATAACGCACATAGTGGCCATTCTTACCGCCATCGGCTTCGGTAAACTTAATTGTATTTGCGAGAGCGTAGGTTCCTTCGCGAAGATAGACCGTAATATCATCGGTCATGGAGCCGTTAATTGCACGAACAGCTTTCTGCGCCTTTTCAATAGTCTTGAAAGGTTTTGCCTTAGAACCATCATTGGCATCGCTACCTGATGGAGAAATATAAAATTCAGTTGCAGCAAGTGCTGGATTCGCACAAAGTGCGCCTAAAAGCGCAGTAATGCTAAAAACAAAACCCTTTTTCATTCAAGACTCCCGTTTCTTTTCACCCTTTACAAAGATATCTTTCGTAGGTGCAAAAAAACGGGGGCAATTCGCATTTCTATGGACAGATTGTCAACGCCCCTCACCTTTATTAAAAGGCAACAAAGCGTACACCCAAGGAGTACACGATGTCGTTTTCGAAATATTTATCTCTAATCATTATCGGTGCGGCAGACAAAAATACATCCATGGCCATATTATTTCCAGCAGAGTTTCCAAATCTAAAGCCCAGTTCCATCCCGCCCACTGCAGCAGGAACATCTAAATAATCAGAAGTATCCCTACCATCAAAATCTACTGAAGTTCCCAAATTGATGGAAATAAAAGGACGAACATACCAATAGGCATCATTAACTCCCAAACCCATCACTAGGGAAAGCTTTAGACGCGCGTTAAACAAGAACGCGTCATCGTACCGGTTGTCGATTACACCCACAATTGTCGCTGCAGGGCCAAGAATGTAAGCACTTCCAAAGAGCCATTCGCCTCCCAGTTCAAATTCCGCGATAACCATGTCGTCATCGGGATCTCCAAGGACTACGGAGGGAAAGCCCACAAGAACGGCAAACTCCATTGATAGATTCCCAGGAAGAACCCAGGGAGTTTCCGTTTCAGTATTTGTTATATAGGCAGGAGTCGATACCGGTACAACAACTTCACAATTTCCATCCCGTTCAATAAAGCCCTCATCACATTCCCAGAAATCACCGCTACCATATGCCCTATGGGAATTTTCCGGCAGGAAACCGCAGGTAAACTCATTAATGTAATACTGGGTTTCAGAACACACTGCAATCTTACGGCAGGAACCATCGTATTCCAAGAAGCCCTCGTTACAGGCCCAAGGAACATCGCCATAGTAAATTTTATGAGCATGAAGAGGCACGTCCGCACATTCAAACTCGCTTACATTGTACTGAGACACAGTACAAGCCACACGGGGTTTACAGACGCCATCCTGTTCCGCAAAACCATCGTTACAAGCCCAAGAATTCGCATTGACCGCATAGGCATTTTCAGGAATCTCATTGCAGTAGCCATCCTTGGCTACATAGCCCTCGTTGCAGAGCCAATTTGTTTCGCTAACCTTGCGGGAATTCTCGGGAATCTCGGTACAGAGCCGGCCATCGCGAGACAACACGGCTCCCTCTGAGCATTTGGAATAACTGCCGTCGCAATAACCCTCGTATACATTCCAACCAAAGTCACCATCACAAACAAAGCCGTCTTCCCTTAGACGTACTGCATTCCTGGGAAGCGCTGCACAACTAAACTTGTCAACAGCGTATTCCTCCAAGCCACACTGATAAGGCTGCAGACAAATTCCATAGCCCTGCCCATCAATCGCTTTGGTCAAGCCTTCAGGGCAACTAACCATCCACAAGCTACCAGGAGTGGCGAATTTCGTGGCATAGGCGAAGTCAACACGGAAATATGCGGCAACCGTCAAATCAAATCTAAGTTTGACATCTTGATAACTGTAATTGGCATCAAAATTCGGCTCATCTTCCTCGCTGCTACGAGAGATATCCCCAAGCCACATGTCGTCTTTTGTATAAAAGTTAATGCGGTTGACATTGCAGTCGTCAACATCCACCAACCTATTCTGAATGTCAATTCGAATAGCGCACTTCGTTTTCGCAGATACCGCACTGTCTTCAACATAAACATTGTCAAAGGAGGATTCCAAGGAATACACTTCCACACCATCCTCCAGCAAAACCTTGGCACTTTCATCAGCCAAGGCCCTGCCAAAAGCAATCGCTATAAGTAAAAGAAATTTACGCATTCGAATCATAGCGGCAAAATAATAAAACATTTATCTAAAGCTACCACCACGACGACGTAGTGGAAGCAGAGTAGGAGCCTCGCCATATCACTGAACCATATTCACTTAAGCGAAGCTCCGTAATAGTCAATCTGCAAGAAGATGCATTTGAATCCAGATATAAAGTGTGAGATTCGCTATCAAACTCCCACATAGTGGGGGAATAGAAGCTTCCTGATTTATACATAGCATAATCACAGATTAAAGTATAATCCGCGTAGAAGGGTGGCAACATATAGGAAGTCTCATTTACGATTTCAAAATAGAGGGTAGAATAATACACATACATCTCACCAATTCGGAATGTTTCTCCAGGTATAATCCGAGCGATTGTGTTTTCCACAGGAATACCTTCAGCTGGGGAATTCGTATATTCAGAGGATTCAACGATCCCCGATTGTGAACATGCACCTAGGAAAAGCAATATTGTAACTAGCAAAATCTTTTTCATAACATCCTCTTACTACAAGAATATGAAACGGGCACCAAGCGTTCCCCTTGCACCTCTTGAATACACTTCATCCTTGAACATCATCGAGGATACAGACAAGAACAAATCTACACCCATTGCTTTTTTATGCTTATGTCCAAGACGTAGGCCTAGTTCGAATCCCGCAGTTGCAGCAGGCACAGAGTATTCCGCATATTGACTATACTTGCTTTCAAAGCTGACGGAGGTTCCCAAATTTGCAGAAATAAACGGTCTGCCATAAACTCGTGCAAATTGCGTACCGTAAACAAGCATAAAGGCAATGTCCAATCTAGCTCCCACAAATGACAGTTCATCAGATCTGTTGTCTATTGCTAGCCCCAAGCCTGCTGCCGGGCCATAGGCTATAGGCCCCTTGCGAAATAGGTATTCTGCACCTGCTGACATGTCTACAGAAAACGGAGATTGTTTGCCGGAAGCAAATATATCACCCATCTGAACAGCAAGTTCAAACGATAGATCATTTCCTAAATCCTCATTTTTTTTACGAGGCTTTGCTACTTTACGTTGAATCGGCAGACATTCCAAAGATTCTGTATCTAGGATTTCTGTTTCACTGCAAGTAGGAATTTCTAGGCACTCCTGGTCCACTTGCACAAATCCATCATCACATGCCCACGGATTAGTCCCACCACTCAACTTGTGCGCATTACTTGGAATGTCAGCACAGGCAAACTTATTCAGGTTATACTGTTCCTCGGAACACTGAGCCAGCGCCCGGCATGTTCCACCATCTCTTTCATACCCCCTCTCGCATTCCCAATTCCGCGAGCTTGCTTTATATGAATTTTGAGGGATAGGCACACAAGAGCGACTATCGCTAGACAAAACAAACCCATCTGTGCACTGGGCAGGCACAACCTTACACTTTCTTGATTCGCTATCCCAGCCATATCCTGGCTTGCAATTAGGCTTATAGCATACTGCCATTCTCGACTTGCTTATTGTTTTGTCGTAACCATCGGGGCAAGAGACTTTCCATATGTTGCTGGCATCAGCAAATTGTGTTGTAAAGGCAAATTCTACCTGAAAATAGGCAGCATCCTTCATATTAAAGGAAAAATTCACATCTGAGTAGTTGTTACCAGCCTTAAAACTCGTACGTGTATCGCTTGCACTACGGGTAATGTTTCCCAGTAATGCATCTCCTTTCGTAAAAAACATCACACGCTTTATATTACAATCGCCAACATTAACAGAACGTTTCTGAACATCAAAGCTAACAGAGCACCTTGTCTCCGTGGAAACAGCGTCCTGGGTTACATAAACATCATCAAACAATTCGATATAGGTATATGCGCTCTTTTCCTTGACTAAGGCAACCTGATCGATTTCCAGAGCCCACACCCCGCTAGCCGAAAGAACCATCGTCAAAAGAAGCTTAAAAACATCCATAAACACAGTCTCCTAAAAAAAATCGGCCGACGCATCGGCGCCGATCCGATATTCTTCGCAGAAATAATATAAGCCTTAGCATTAGCCGAGTCAATAGAACTTCCAACAAACGAATAGTACAATTTGGAACGTAAAAAAGGCGACCCATTACTGGGCCGCCCCTTTCTCTCTAGTGAGAAATATCACTTGGCAGTATTTACCATCTGGTTAACGCCGTTGCCGCGGAGCATATACACACCAGCGTTGTAGCCAGACATGCGCAGGGCTTCAGCTGCGGTGTTGCCGTTTAGGCGGATGGTTCCAAGTTTTTTGCCCAACATATTGAACACTGTGAGGTTCTGGGAAGCAGTATTGAACTTCACCTGAGGTACAATGGACTGTTCCGGATTGGATTCTTGGCCAAGGGGATTATCATCGACAGCATTAGAGCCCTTCACAAAGTTGAAATAGTCAATATCGAACCAGTCGGAAGTTGCTGTGATACGCACAATGTGCTTGCCGGCGGTGAACTTCACGTTAGCACCAACCTTGGCATAGTCATCAAAGTTCTGTTCAGCACCTTCTTCCTTCTTGGCTGCAGGTACTTCGAACTTTTCAACAGCAACTTCACCATCAATGGAGACACTGAAACTAGAGCCGCCATCAGAAGCAACTGCAGCAAACATGGTGTAGTCGCCAGCTTCTGCAACGTCTACAGTATACTCCAGCCATTCACCTTCCTGAATGTAACCTACGACAACGCGGTCGCCAGACTTCTTGTAAAGATCCACCGCGGGAGCATCTTCTGCACGAAGGTCGCTATTGCCATGGTTTTCGGCATCCTTGTCGCTGAAGGATTGATTGCCGCGGCCTTTGCCCGGCTTGTCAAATTTTTCTGCCTGAATCATGCCGGGAACAGCCCAAGCCTTGCCACCGAAGGGTTCCTGAGGCACAGCCTGGGCAGTGCTTTCCATGTACCAGTAGTCAAACTTGAAATTACCAGACTTGAATACAAAATAGAGATCAGCAACACCTTCGGCACCAGTAACAGGGAATGAATTTTCCTGCCAATCGGTACTTGCAGGCACTTCGATGGTGGACATCAGCGGGCCCTTTGCGGAACCGGAGTGAAGTTCAATGACACCGGAACCGCCCTTGGTGCAAACTACGATATTGTCGGCACCATCACCCATATCAACGGAACGAACCTTGGTCCAGGAACCAGCATTCATGTTGGTAAGGAATACGGTCTTGCCTTCGGCATCCACATTCTTGATGATAGTGTAACCACCAGCCTTATCCACGGTGATGCCTTCTACCCAGGCCTTGGTTTCAGCCTGCACCTTTTCGTAGGGGTCAAGATTCTTGATAGGCTTGGTAACGCCTTCGTCGGTCATGCGGATCGTGGGAATGGTACCATCGGCACCCCAGGTAAATTCTTCTACAGCGGAAGTACGGGAATAGCCGCCTGCGCTAGGAACGCGACGCTGGTTATGATAGAAGAAGAAGCTGCGGCCCTTGAAATCCACAATACCGGAATGAACAGTAAATGCAGAACCCGGTTCGGCGCTAGGCATAATCACACCCTTGTAGGTCCACGGACCAGTAGGAGAATCACTCCAGGAATAGTCAATGGATTCAGGAATACCACCGGCTGCGTAAATCATGTAATACTTCTTGCCACGCTTATGAATCCACGGACCTTCGGTATACTTGCCGTTGAAGGAAGCCATGTCGGTAACACGTTCCTTGCCGTCACATTCAATCATATTGTCCTTGAGGGGGCAATAGTAGAGCTTGGGGTTACCCCAGTAGAGGTAAGCCTGGCCATCATCGTCAATCCATACGGTGGGATCGATGTAGTCCCAGTTGGGACCAGCCAAATGCTTGCCATTCAAGGCGTCCTTAAAGGGGCCTTCCTTGTAATCGGAAACAGCCACGTTAATGGCGCGGCCACCGCGGGTCGATTCCACGGTTACGTAGTAGTAATACTTGTAAACACCTTCCGCATTTTTACGACGGATAACCTGGGCGGCCCAGTCGCCATTCTTCTTGGCGCTACCGTTAAAGTCGCCAGCTTCCAGGATCAGGGTGTTCATATCGGTCCAGTTCACCATATCGGTGGTGCAGGAAACGCGCCAGCCATGCATGGTAAAGAAAGAACCGCCTTCATCGTTACCGGAATAAGAACAAAGAGTATCGCCAAACACAACCGGAGCGGGGTCCGGAGAATAATATGTCTGGATAAACGGATTGTCGGCATGGGCCGCAGTCACAGCCAATCCAAATGCGGCGACGCCAAAAACAAAGTTCTTTTTCGAGAGAATTTTCATTCTATTACCCTTTTTCCCTTTTTTACCCTCTTAAAAATATTTGAAAAACGCCCCCTATCGTATAGGGGGCGCATATCATTCTATGGACAGTTTATCCAAGCCTACTTTCGCAGCCGTTTCTGCTCCAGGTCATCCATATTGATGCCGTAAAAGCGGATATCATCCAGCCAGATCTCGGCTTCGCGGTAAGCCACCACGTGAAAGTCTGTAATGGCGTTGATAATGGCATTGTAGCCCATATTGCCGTACTTGTTGTCGGCGGCAATGAAATCGGCTGGCTTAGTGGTGATTCTAGTCCACTTGTCGGTAGAAAGGGTATCGTAACTCAAGGCCTTACCTTCGACATTGGGATAACCGGTGGATTCCAGCACAAAGGAGATCACCCCCTTGCCGCGGGTATAGAAAGCCACGGAATCCAAGGCCTGCAAATTACAAGCTTCCTCCATGCGACACATCCAAAGGCCTACAAAGGACCATTGCCCGTTAGGCGCAGAACTCTTCCAGTGGAATGCATGGCCGTCACGACCGTCACCGGCATCTTCAATACCTTCCAGCCCGTTTCCAACAACAGGTGTTGTGACAATGGAGGCAGAATCGCCAATAAAACCATAAATCCAGTTGGGTTCATCAGCAGGTTTGAACAAGTTAGACTTCATACCCGATTCAAAATCCACCATCAAAATGGAATTCTGTTCCAAGACGACTTCGGAATCAATGTTTTTCCAGGCGTCGGCAACGGAAATTTGTGAAGCGTCCACCTCCGTAGACCATTTAAACTTAACAGTATCAACCTGCGGGTCCATGGGAACCAAGATTACGGCCTTGTTCAAGGAATCGTTCCAATAGGAAACGGCAAAATCAAGGGGCTCGTTCGCCGGGTCAACAACGCTGATTCCAGAACCCTTTTTAGGTGCCCTGCTGAAATCAAAGTTGGAGGAATCCAAACGGATAAATCCCATGACAGACTTGCCATTTTCGCGGGCGGCAAGGGCGGTTTTCATCCATGAGGAAACAAGCGTTTCGGCTGTATAAATTTTTGTGTTCTTTTCAGGAGCCACCTTGCTCATGTCAAGGACTGCAGTCTTTTCTGATTCTACTTCGCAAATCACATCCTTGACCACGGATTCGCTGCTGTCGCCCATTACAGTAACACGGACCTCGTATTCAAAAGGCGGCAAACCGTCAATTTCAAAACAGCCATTCTTGTCGGTACGAACTGTGCGGCCGGTTCCATAAATCTGCACCTGGGCATCAGAGCCTTCAATGCAACCTTCCATAGAGCCAAACTTGGCAAGGTTCAAGGTGTCGCGGGTCATTACATCCAAGTCAATGACAGCGAATGCACCAACCCCATCATCCAGCACTTCAACGGCAATGGATTCTACATCAAGTGCCTTTACTGCAGAATCGCTAAGTGCAATTTTGCCTTGGCCATCGGTGGTGTATTCAGCAATGGGTTTGCCATCCACATTGCGGGCCTCGCGGACTCGGGCCAGCACATTGGCCGCAGGTTTTCCCTTGTCATCCACCACATGAATCAACAGGGCGTTTTCTGTTTCAACAGTGCTGATGCCCGCCACTTCTCCACTGGGGGAACAAGCAACCAAACCTACTGTTAAGCAAATCGCAAAACATAGGCTCAAAAAATTAGATAGAGTTAAAAAGAGATTCTTCATTTCTTTTTTCTCCCAGATTCGGCTGCGACTATCGATGAAACGTTTGTCGCCGGCTGCGTTGAGACGTCTGCCACCGGGTAAAGTGCAAATACAAATTGCATGACCTTGTCGACCTTGACAACTTCTTCCACACGCTTCTGTACCTGACGGCGGAATTCCATGGTCATGTTCTTAAGATCTTCAAAGCAGTCTTCATCGACGCCAACCAAAAGCGAAGAAATATTTCGCTGGTCAGGCTCTACGTTAACGATGGAATCCTGGGCAAGAGCCAACAGCTGATTTTGGTAGCTGCGGATTGCAGTAACTTTTGCTGCCCCAGCCGAGGTAAAGTTTGCCTTGGTAATGGCATAGCGATTAGAAGCCAGAGGCGTAATCAAATTCAGTTCCTTGAGAACCCGCAGGGCTTCTTCAATCTGTTCCTTGGAAAGAGCTGGACGGATCGCCTTTGTAAGTTTACTAATGTCAGCGTCGCCGCCGTTCAGTTCCAGCACACCACGCACCACGGGAATCCACCACTTGCTCAAGAACATAAGTTCATTGGTGTTCAAGGCACGCATCTTGACGTCCTTCAGGGAAAGGGCCATTTTATACAACTTGTCCTTTTTCGCCTGGGATTTCGTCTTGGCAGCAGCAACTAAAATTTCAAACAGTTCACCGTCGCGACCCTTCAATTTCAAGAGGTCCTTGGCCAAGGGTACACTTCGGGTAGGCAGATGGAACACCTTGTTTAAAACACGGAACATCTGGCTGGTTTCCAGTCCCAGCTTCTGCCCCATCATTTTATAGGAATACAGAGGAAACTCCACCTTTCGCTGGACATAGTAATCTTTTAAAAGATCTCTGTAATCACTGATTTCGTCGATGTTCAACATGTTAGCCTAATCCTACTAATGAATATAATCTTGCATTGTAGATTTAGATTCTTGGATCTATAAAAAGTGACCCCTGTCAAAATCGTCATTGTATTTTCTACAAAAAAATCCCGGCCGTACAACCGGGATGGCAATTTGAAAGGAAAACCCCGGCACAGCGACCGGGGCAAATTCATTACACGTTACTTTTCAATGCGCTTAAGGTAAACGCCCTTGGAGCTCTTCACCAGATAAACGCCTGCCTTGAGAGCCTTGTTGGCACCAATGCGGTTGCCCTTCAGGTCGAAGTAACGAACATTTGATTCAACTTCGGTCATGTGAAGGTCATGCATGCCATAAATAGCCTCAGTTTTGCAGGTATCACCTACACAAGTTGCATCACCAGGAAGAATGGGATCCGTATCTTCACCCTGCGTAATATTGAAGTAGTCAATATCGAACCAGTCGCCTGTAGCAGTAATGCGCAAGATATGCTGGCCAGCAGGGAGGGAAAGCGTAGCCTGGGCCTTGCTATAGTCATCGAAGTTCTGTTCGTCACCCTCGGCCTTATTTGCCTTGGGAACTTCAATGGTTTCTACGGCAAGTTTGTCATCAACAGAGATGCTGAAGCTGGAACCACCGTCGGAAGCAACTGCAGCGAAGAAATTGTAATCACCGGCCTTTGCAACATCGATGGTGTATTCAAGCCATTCACCCTTCTGGATGTAACCCACAACCACACGGTCACCAGACTTCGCATAAAGATCTACAGAGGGAGCGTCCTTACGATAGTTGCTTTCACCATGATTTTCGGAATCCATATCGTAGTAGGAAGCACCACCCTTGCCCTTGCCAGGAACATCAAAGTCTTCTGCCTGAATTTTGCCAGGAACAGCCCAAGCCTTGCCGCCGAAAGGTTCCTGGGGAACGGGTTCTACAGCACCATCCAGGTAGATTTCGTCATTGACATCGTTACCCACCTTGAACCAGTCGAATGCAGCGGTACCGCCAGCAGTCTTCTTGGCAAAGTTGAACAGGCCAAAGCGATAGCCAACAAACATACCCAAGGTATAAGGCAACTTCAGTTCCTTGCCATACTTGGTCCAGTTCTTACCATCAGTACTGTAGTAGAAGTTTGCACGATCCCTGGTAAAGTCAAAATCAATGCGGAGGTAAACTTCGTCACCGCTAATGGGAGTACCGGAGATCTTGTATTCACGTTCGTAGTAAACCACTTCGAAACTGTTGCCGTTCTTTTCGAGAGCGACAAAGCCCAGGGAGTCGGCCAAGGCAACAAGACCAGCAACATCCCCATCCTTCATGTCCTTACCGTTTACAAGAGTACGGCCAGAGCACTTGGGACCATAGGTACGCTGAGTCAAGGTGTTCTTTGCAGTGTAAAGTTTGCCATCTACACGACCAGTAGTGATTTTCAGCTTGCCGTCGGAAAGAGCCCACTTGCTATTGTCGGGATTGTGGTTCCACTGCCATTCCAGCGGAAGTTCCGGACCGTCGAAGTCATCGGAAGTGACCATGCCATAGCCAGGATCCACTTCATTTTCCAAATTCAAGGTAGCAGGAGCCTTGTCGCCAACAACTGTGGGCCAGCCATCCTTCCATTCCACTTCCATAAGGTACGGAATACGACCGATGCCACCGCTATCGCGGAACAGATAGCCATACCACTTGCCACCTTCGGTCTTAAAGATACTGCCCTGGGCAACACCGTTGTTCTGCAGGAAAATCTTACCGGAGTAGCCGCCCATCAGGTTCTTGGAACGGAACACCAGTTCTGTACGGCAGGGGCCAAACCAGCTAATGCCAAACAGGTAGTATTCACCGTTGACCTTTTCCATGTGGGCGCCTTCCAGAGCCACAATGTAGCTGTTGGTACCAGAAGTCTGGTTACGCAATGCTTCGCTTACCAGCACGGTAGAGCCGCCATCCGGGCCGGAAAGGTCGGATTTCAGCTTGACAATGCTAAGCTGGCCGCCACCATAAATCACATAGGCGCTGCCATCATCATCAAAGAAAATGCTGGGGTCATGATAGAAGGGCAGTTGCTTTTCGGTAAAGGGGCCGTTTTCAATATCGCTAGTGATGTAAAGATGTGTCTTGTTGGTGGTATAGGACGGAGTCAGAATATACCACTTGCCCTTGTTATAACGAATGGCAGAAGCCCAGGAACCCTTACCGTAGGCGTTCTTGCCGCCATTCAGGTTCATGTTGTCGTTATTGGTCAAGGTCTCATAGGCGTAATTAACCGTACGCCAGTTAGACAAGTCTGTAGACTTCATGATAGGTACGCCCGGTGCATAGTGCATGGTGGTACTTACCATGTAATAGTTGTCCCCTTCACCCTTGGCAATGCAAAGGTCCGGAACATCAGAATAAATCCAGGGATTGGAAACTGTTGCAGCCTCGGCCAAACCTGGCAGCGCAAAGGCGGCAGCAATAGCCAAAAGTCCAAAAATCTGCTTGACGATTGTCTTATTTTCTTTATTCATACCCATACTTCCCGATCCTTCGGTTTTTTACCACTATAAATTACCCCTTTACCAAGCATTTTTCACTAGTTGGAGCGGAGTTTCTATGGACGGATTGTCCATAGGATATTGTGAGATCGATACCGAAATTCCTAAAAAAAGGTACCTCGCGAAAAAAAATTCGCGAAGTACCCGTTTGGTTTTGGTTGGTTGATTTTTTTGAATTTACTTGGTATTGCGAACCATATAGGCTTTTTTACCCGGAACACGGACCAAGTACACACCCTGATTCTTGGCTACGGACTTGCTTATGCGATGGCCACGCATGTCAAAGTACTGAACATTGGTATTGGCCTCGATCATATGAAGATCCCAGTTGGAAGAACCCGGATTCAAATTATACAGGGTCTGGGTGGTTGTGTCGGCAGGGGCGGTAATCTCGGAAGATTCAGGCTCCACCGGCTTCACTGTACTTGCATCCACAAACTTCACCCAGTCGATATTCACATAGCTGCCGACGATTTGCAGTTTCAGAACATGCTTGCCGGCGGTGAGCTTCACCTTGCCAACATCAACTTCCTTATAGTCGCTCCAGCCGGAACCTGTGGCAGGGATGGTGTATTCCTCAGTAAGTTTTACATCATCAAGGTACAGGTCAAAGCCCTTGGTATCGGCAGAAGTAGCGATATTTGCAGTAACCACATAATCACCATCCTGGGCAACGTCTACAGTGTACTTCAGCCATTCACCGACTTCGGTATAGCCCACCACATAGTTGTCGCCAGCCTTTTCAATGTCTACACCGTCTTCGCGGTAGGCGCCGCCCTTGTTTTCGCTGTTGTTGTCGTTGTAAGAGAAACCCTGGCCGGCCTTATCGTAGTTCTCGGCTTCAAGTTTGCCGGGGAGTGCAATGGCGCCCTTGTAAGGTTCCAGAGGAACATCGATGGGAGTCATGTAAATACGATAACCATAGAACTGGCTTTCGATTTTTACAGGAACCGTAAGGCTCGGGCCGGTGAGGGTCATTTCCTTTTCAGAGATAACATCGGTGCCTGGTACTGCAGTGTCTTTGTTCTTCCACACCACACGTTCAACAGTAACCTTCACCTTGCCCCCCAAAAATTCAGGCAGTTTTTCGAAGACCACGTTGACGTCTCCCACTGAGTTACCACCCAGTACCAGGCTTGCGCAGTTGTTCTTTTTGTCGACTGCGGCAAATCCATCAACCTTATCGCTTTTGTCATTAGGCGGAGTCACGCGGGCCATATAACCAGCCATATCGCCATACCACTTGTAAAGATACCAGCCACCACCACGCTGATTCTGGGCAGTGAGCAAGCTACCCAAGCGACCTGGCAGCGGTACAAACCACCAAGAAATCATTGCACTTTCAACACCGTGGCGTTCAAACTTTGCAATAAAAGGCACAGAAATGCCGGGAGCACCTTCATACTCATGTGTTTCGTGGGAATATTCGTTGATACTGACGGCTCGCGGAGATATTCCATACTTCTTTTCAAGGCTACGCAGATTTTCAAGCGCACCAACAAAGCCGCCACTACCCCACTGGTGCCAGCTAATCACATCGGGCAAGCAATTGTTTTGCACACAGAACTTCAAAAAGTTTTCCATTCTGGTGGAGTTGTAGTAGGAGTAAGAAGGTCCAATGATCTTTGCACCCGGATCCAGCTTACGAATCAAATCGTAAGTAGGTTTCCACATGTCGCGTTCGAAGTTATCAGAGCCTTTCCAAGTATCGTTGGGTTCGTTCCAAATTTCATAGCCATCAAAATTTTGAACAGCGGCAGATTTGCGGTCGTTAATGACAGAAGTGACTTCATTTTGCCAGTGGTTCCAATTCTGGTACTTGTAGGGCCAACCCGGCAAAATATCTGCCAAGCGAATCTGCACCTTACCAGTTGTATTCTTAAGGCGCGGCGAAATAAGGAAGGCTCCGCCAATTCCTTGCTGACGGCCCTGACCACTGCGGGCCGGTGCCAAAAATACATTAGGCTTCAGAGGAGCCACGTCAGCATCTACATTGCTGGGCAGCGATTCGGTAAAGCCATAAAGAGATCCCGAAGCCACATGGGTCACAGAGCGAATACTATCCGTTAAATCAACCTTAAGAGTTGTTTGTGCATATACGCCGGTCGTAGACATGACTGCCAAAGCGGCGGCAGCGCAAGCTGACTTTGCAGCGAAAACCAGACCATCCCATTTTTTCATAAGGCACTCCCAGTGCTAATACTTTGTTCGATACACCACACCCTGGTGCATTATAAAAGATACCTCTAGAGACAGCCTTAAAACACCCCTCCTTAGGATTCTCCTTTGCAAAAATTACAATAGGCTAAGGGTGATAAAATCAATATGAAAAAGCCCCAGGCCGAAGCCCGGGACCTTAGAATAGTGTACTCTAACACTAATTTTTATTTGCGGATCACCATAGTCTTTGCACCAGGAATACGCATCATGTAAACGCCCTGTGCCATTGCAGAAGTCTTACTAATGCGGTTGCCCTGCATGTCAAAATACTGGGCCTTGGACATGTCAACCCTATCTACAGCAAGCATTCCAGTGTGGATTGCAATAGGTCCATTGGGATCTGGTTCATCCGGATTATCCGCAACAACCTTCTTGAATTCCACGTAGTCAATGTCAATCCAGGAATTGGTGATTTCCAGTTTCAACTCATGTTCGCCTGCCTTGAGGGTCGCCTTGCCGCCGCTTACGGTAGTAAATTCGCCAAAGCCCTTGCCTTCGTTGACAATTTCTTCGCCAATCTTTTCATCGTCAATGTAAAGGGCGAAACTGCCAGTTCCATTGTCGCCAGCCACCAGAGCGGAGATTTCGTATTCGCCGTCTTCGGCAACTTTCACGGAATATTTCATCCAGTCGCCCTTTTCGCAGTAGCCAACCACCATACCCATGTTGGGCTGGTAAATATCTACATCATCCTTACGGAGGATTCCACCTTCGTTACCCTTGTTGTTGTCGTGATAGGCAACCTCGGCACCGCCCTTGTTGTAGTTTTCGGCCTGAATCTTGCCAGGAATTTCGATCACGTCGACGTAGGGGCCGTATTCTTCAGGAGGTTCGTCGGGAACTACGGAATTTTCCGGATTTACCAAATCTACAGGAGGAGCGTTGGGGTCGATGGTCTTGTCAATAAGCTTCAGCATTTCGGAAGCGTAACGCTTGCCTAGTTCAATGACACCTTCACGACCAAAGTGATAGGGATCCTTGCCATTGCCCTTCAGACCCTTGGAGGATGCCAAACCGAACTTCTTGAAGTTATTCTTGAGCAGCGCAATGCCTGCGTTCTTGCTGCCGCAGCAGGCACCAGCTTCCTGAAGCATTTCGCCTGCCACAAAGGGAACGTCATTTTCGTTCAGGCCAAGAGCGTCGATAACATCCTTGTAAGTCTTGTAAACGGTTCTGCGCCAGTTGTCGTCAACGCCGTCAGATTCGCCCTGATGGAAAATGAAGCCCTTGATGACGCCCACCTGCTGAGCCTTCTTGGCAAGATCCAGGATACGTCCCGGAGGATTGTTGTCGTAATCCTTGGGCCAGCCCCAGGACATAATGTCCTTACCGTCGCCCTTGAAGTAGGATTCATACTGGTCCTTGTCGAAGGCGCGGATACTTACGGCACCGATAGCCACCGGAATAATACCCACAGTTACGCCCGGCAGGGAGTCCACCATGGCGCGGCCAAAGTAGTCCGCCGGAGAAAGCTGTTCAAAGGCGTGGAACATAGGAGGAATTGCCGGATACCACTCACCCATCTTGATGGACTGCGTAGTGGAGCCCTTACGGCTGCTTGCATTTGCCGTATGGGAGGCAAGCATCAAAAAATTCTTGGGATCCTTCGCCTGATCTACGGAAGGCACAATTTCGCCGTTACCAGCCATATTGGACTGGCCGTAGGCAATATAAATATGAAAATTTGGATTGGGAGCCGCACTTGCTTCTACTGCACCCAACATAGAAAGACCCAAAGTCAAAACCACAGCGCAGCTAAACTTTTTGAACACACCCATAATATCTCCTTAAAATATTACAAGTCTAAAATTACCCCTTATTCGTCTAAGAAAACCTTATGCTCGGTCAATTTCCATGGACAATATGTCCAAAAAAGGACCCGGTTGAACCGAGCCCTCATTCCAATCTCAAAATAGGATCTACTTGCTGATAAATACCCTCTGGACGTTAGCGTCTCTAGAGGATTTACCGCTAATAAAGTAGGTTCCCTTGCTCAAATTGTCGAACTGGGCACCAGACTTAACCAAATTCATGGCATTTCTCATTCCCTTGGCGCGGAACTGAGCCACACGTTGGCCAAACATATTGTAAAGCTCAAAGGTAGTCTCTACGGATGCATCTAGCTTGAGCCCCATTCCAATAACCTGGGCTGCATCGGAGCTACTAGACCCCAAGCCCGGATCCACGGAAGATGAGCTGGAGGAAACGACGGCGTCAGCCTTCTTGAATTCCACGTAGTCAATGTTCACCCAGTCCACTTCAATTTGGATCTTGAGATCATAATCGCCAGCCTTCAAGGTCACCTTGCCGCCACTGATATCTTCGTAAGTATCGTAGTCGGGGCCCTTCTTGGAAACCATGGTCTCGCCCAACTTGGTATCGCCAAGATAGACAGAAATTGCACCGGTGCCGTTATCACCAGCCAGGCGGCCAATCATTTCGTATTCGCCGTCTTCTTCTACATGGACGGAATACTTCAGCCATTCGCCCTTCTGAGCATAACCCACAGCCATGCCCATGCCGGCCTTGAAAATATCCACGCCGTCGCCGCGGTATTCTGCGCCACGGTTTTCGCTATCCATATCGGAGTAGGCAACGCCGGAACCGCCCTTGTTATAATCTTCCGCCTGGATCTTGCCCGGAATGGGCATCACATCGCCATAGGGGCCATATTCTTCGGGCTTTTCGCTACCTGCAGAGCCGCCACCGTAAAGAGGCACACTTACAGCGGGAGCGTCGGGATCCACAGTCTTGTCGATAAGCTTCAGCATTTCGGCTGCATAACGCTTACCCATTTCCACGTAACCATCGTGGTCGAAGTGCAGGCGGTCGCTCTGCATGCCTGTTCCCTGGGACTTGGCAACGCCGAACTTCGCAAAATACTTGGAAAGTCCGTTCACGCGGGTGCTCATGCCATGGCAGGCGCCATTGTAAACCATTTCGCCAGCCACAAAGGGCAGGTCTTCCTTAATGCCCAGGTCGTTACGCATGTCGTTATAAGTCTTCTGGACAATCTGTTCCCAGTTACCCATGCCGCCATCGGTTTCACCCTGATGGAAAATAAAACCCTTGATGACGCCCACTTCCTGAGCCTTCTTGGCCAAGTTAATAATGGCGGCGTAGTCGTTACCCTGGGAATCGTAATCCTTCGCCCAGTTGGCAAGCCAGCTCTCAGCAGTGCTCACGTACCCCTGCCACTGTGCCTTGTCAAACAGCTTGATGGACGCGCCACCAACAGCCACGGGAATAATACCGATGGTCACGTTGGGCATTTCCTTAGCCATGGTCTTTCCGAAATAGTCTGCTACAGAAAGGCCTTCGTAGCAGTGGAACATGGGAGGCACGGCCTTGGACCACTGACCCTTGGCAAGCTTGATGTTGGTATTTCCCTTACGACCGCTACAGTCAATACCCGAAAGCATGACGAAATTGCCGACAGGATCCTGGTCTCCAGACTGGATAGGACCTGCGCCAGCCATATTGGACTGGCCATATGCAATGTAAATGTGGAAATTTGGATTGGGGGCCGCACTCACTTCTGACGGCATCAACATCGACAATCCGAAAGACATCATTGCTGCAGCGCAGCCGATCTTTTTAATCACACCCATTTATAACTCCTTGCAATCATTACCTACATAAAATAATATCAAGCACTCTTATACTAAGGTTTCTTTAATGTAAAAGTGTTGTAATTCAAAAAAAAGCGTTGTCCAGAAACACCACTAATTAAAAAAGACGTTCCCCGCTCTAAGAGGGGGCGCGTCCATTGTGTTTATGGAAGATTTATATGAAATTCACCGATCACTTTGTAATAGAGAGGCGCATAACGCGACCGGCCGATTTTACCATGTAGACCCCGGAGCGGTCGACGACGGAGGCGGTCTTACTGCGGAGTTCGCTCTTGTTCTGTGCAGTGACGGAACCTAGGAAGGCGCCAGACATGTCGTAGATGCCGAACACAGAAGGAGCGGAAACTGCCTGGAACTGGACCGGAGCAATTGCTGCCGGATCTTCACCCGGATTTTCTTCACCTTGTTCAGGAGTAGTCGTTGCTGTAGTATCCGGTTCCGGGTCTGTGGCGCCCTTACCTTCGACAAAGGTGAAGTAGTCTACATCCATCCAGTCGCCAGTCACCAGGAACTTCATCACGTGCTTACCAGCGGTAAGGGTAACATCTCTCTGAATCTTGCCGAATTCTTCAAAATCGCCTTCGGTTGCTGTCACAGTCTTAGGAACAACGATGGTATCAGTAATAGCCTTGTTATCCATAAGGATCTGGAAACTTGCGGTACCGTTGCTGGATGCAACGTATGCAAACATAGTGTAATCACCAGCCTTCTTCACATCCACAGTGTATTCCAGCCATTCGCCGGCCTGGTTGTAACCGATAACCTTGCCGAACTTCTTTTCGTAGATATCGACGCCAGTATCCTTACGGTAGTCGCTGTTACCATGGTTGTCAGAATCGTTATCGTAATAGGAAATGTTGCTGTTGCCGTTTTCGTCCTTGCCGGAGCCAGAAACGTCGAAGTCTTCGGCCTGAATCTTACCAGGAATTGCCCAGGGGGTCTTAGTGCTGTTGAAGGGTTCCTGAGGAATAACAATCTGCTTGCCCACGCCGACCAAGGTCACAATACAATCCTTATTGGTAGCACCAGATTCCATGGTAATGGTCACAGAGCCGTTCTTGGCGTCCACTTCGCCTTCATACTTGGCGTTCTTTGTTTCAGAGGTGGTGTAAACATGGAAGGACTGAACATCGGCACCCTGCACGTTAACGGTAACAGTCTTGCCATTCTTGAAGTCACGATTCACGAGAACCACGATAGTGGAGTCACCATCAGCGCTCTTGTAGGCCGAAGCGTACACATTAGTTTCAGGATTTGCGGTTGCACCCACACGAATTGCACCCGGGCGAATAAAGCGGGCGAACTGGGAAAGGATATAGCCACGCTTGGAAACCTTGCCGATTTCATTGGAAGGAATCTGCAATTTGTTGCCAAAGTCCTTTTCCATAATCAAGCCATAGCAACGACGGATGTACCACCAGGTGTACTGATTGAAGTTACCCACCACCATGGCACGGTGAATTTCGTAACCCACATCCATGGCACGAACGGTATCCACCTTATAGGCATTGGCCTGGTCACCGGTACCCATCACCTTGCGCCAGTAGTTACCACTGCCCTGGCTTTCGGTATAGTGTTCAGTCATCCAACGTTCCACTTTCTTCTGGTCGGCAAGAGTATAGCGGAAGAAATCATCACCAGTCTTTGCGTCACTTGCATAGAAGTGTGCACCAAGAATGTCCCAGTTCTTGAGGGCACTGGCATCATTCAGAACTTTGTCGTAAAGCTTTTTCTGGTAGGCAAAGGATTCAGTAGAAATCACCTTGGCGCCGTTCTTGCGCATCTTGTCGGCATAGCCCTTGGTGAAGTTGTAAATTTCATCTTCAGACCAGCAAGCCCATTCGCCACACCAGTCCGGTTCATTACTGATGGAGATACCGTACAGAGGAACACCCTGGTTCTTCATGTAGTCATTGAAATTATTCAGGTGATCCACATACTTCTGGTAGTTGCTAGAAGCCATGTGCTGATTTGCACCTGCGTAAGGAGACGTCCACGGAGTAGCGTAAAGAATAAAATCCTTGCCGGCAACAGCCTTGGCCCACTTGGCAGCCTGAACTTCCTTGTTGAAGTCATTGGAATTAGCATAAACAGGAATACGCAGGGTATTCAAGCCAATTTGGCCATCGCCCGTACCAAAAGCAAGCTTTGCATCTGCTTCGGAAAGGCCGCCGCCCCCCTGCCACTGGTTATGCACCATGCCGCCAAAGCCACGAATGACCTGGTGTTCTTCACCAACATTCACATTGACGGTAGAAGCGTTAGAAAGTCCAAATGCACCTGCAATGGCGCATACAATTCCAAGTTTAGAGAACTTGTTACCAAACATATCTCATCCCTACTTTTTTATAGAGAGCACACCACATACCCTCTTGCCCTATAATTTACCCTCCAAAATGGAATATCTACCTACCCGTAACCACATCTTCATTGATTTTTTATCCATAAGCTTTTTTTAGCATAAACCTCAAAATCAGTTCAAAAACGGCAGTTTTTGTGTTTTTTACAAAAAAAAAACACAAAAAGGCGCCCCGAAATATCAGGACACCTTTTCATGGATGTGTATTTATGGAGAATTTTATTAAGTTCGAAGACCTGATTAACGAGCGACCTTGACGCGGCTCACCATACCGGTAGAGCGATTACGAATCATAGCGATTCCCTGAGACTTAGCTGCGGGAGATTTCTGCCACATTGCAGCAGCTTCATCCAAGGAGTAGGCACGAACGCTGCCCAACTTGCTTCCCTTCAGGTCGAATACATCGAACTGGGTCTGAGCAGGAGCATGCATCACCAGATTAGAACCCTTGATGGATTCTGTGGGCTTATCGCCAAGCGGATTGTCATCGACAGCGTTTGCACCCTTCGCGAAGTTCATAAAGTCAATGTCGAACCAGTCGCCAGTTGCAGTGAAGCGCAGAACACGTTCACCCTTGGTAAGCGTCACGTTAGCCTTAACCTTACCATAGTCGTCGAAATTCTGGGTAGTGTCACCTTCAGCCTTTACAGCCTTGGGAACTTCCATTTCTGCAATGACCTTCCCATCGATAGAAACATTGAAGCTGGAGCCACCATCAGAGGCGACGGCAGCAAACAAAGTGTAGTCGCCATCTTCAGCAACGTTCACAGTGTATTCCAACCATTCGTCCTTCTGGATGTAGCCTACGACAACGCGGTTGTTAGACTTCTTGTACAAATCAACGGAGGGAGCGTCATCCTTACGGTAATCGCTATCGCCGTGATTTTCAGAATCCTGATCGTAGAAGGACTTGAGATCGCTACCGCGGCCTACACCCGGAATGTCAAAGTCTTCTGCCTGAATGGTACCAGGAATTGCCCACGGAGTATTGGTTGCATTGAAAGCCTTCTGCGGTTCCGGAGGAGTAGTTCCGCTACCTTCGAAACCCCAAGCCTTAATTGCCATGGTGGAATCCTGAGAACCCTTGAAGACCATGAATATATAGTCCACAATGCCAGAGAGGCCATCAATATCGCACTTGTTTTCTGCATAGGTATTCTTGGAACCGGTGTTCTTAAGAGTACAGGTACCAGCCAAGGCGCCGGTTGCAGAACCCTTGTGGATTTCAATCTTGTTGTTGTCGGTAGTGCTTGCTGCCTCGACAGTAAAGCCAGTTGCTCCCTTGCCAAAATCAACACCACTTACGCGAATCCAGGATTCCTTGGAGGAAAGGGGAAGCAAAATGCTTTCTGCCACCTTGCCAGGAGCCCAGTTGGAACGGCTGCGAATGCCCTTCTGCTTAGAGCTGGTCAATGCAGGATACCAATCATAGGGATCAAAGTTTTCAATCTGTTCCGGGCCTTCCTTAGTGAATTTCAAGGAGTTCATAGAGCCATCGGCAGCATAGGTAAATTCATCCACACTTACGCTACGATGATATGCCGGATCCGGATTTGCCCTACCGTCATCTGCAGGAATCTTTTCCAAGCCATCGTAACCTGTAGCAATACGACGGTCATGATAAACCACATACCAACGGCCCTTGAATTCAGCAATACCATGGTGATTATTGTTGTTGGCATTGATGTTCTGTCCACCGATATTTGGGTTGCCCATGAAGATACCCTTATAGGTATAGGGACCCGTGGGGCTCTTGGACATACCATAGGCAATGCGCAAGTCGGCAGTACTGTAGGACAGGTAATAGTTGTCCTTGTACTTGTGGATGTAAGAAGCTTCCATAGCCTTGGGGCCACCAATCTTCAGTTGGGTCGGTCTTGTATCGAAGCCCTTCATATCCTTGTTCAACTTGTAAATATTAAAGATATTGTTGTCATTATCACGAGCCGGGCGGGAATCGCTGCTGCCGCCACCGAAGGTGAAATAACCTGTGCCATCGGTATCGTAGTAAATAGCCGGGTCAAAGCACCAGCCGATGCCATCGCAGTCCGCAAAGCCACCGCCCCAGTTGTTGATCAACTTCTTGTTGTTGGGAAGCGGGTTTGTCCAGGGGCCAGCAATACTGTCGGCACCAATGAGGCCAATACCGCCACCACCGCCATCAGGGAAAACAATGTACAGACGGCCATCGTTGGGATTCTTAGCAATGCCGGAAGCCCAAATATCACCAATGCCATCTACCTTGCGAGCATCGTAAATAACGCCGAAATCAGTCCAGTTCTGCATATCCTTAGAGCGGAAACCATACAAGGCCTTAATGGAATAGCCGGTAGCATTATACGGAGCCGGATCATCGGAGTCGGTAATGATGTAGAAATATTCATCATCAGCGGCAGCACCCGGGTCTGCCAAATAATGGTAAGTAGAAATGGGATTGTAGGCAAGCGCACCCACGCCAAAACCAGCAATCAATCCCACTGCATAGCTTTTTTTCAATGTGGAGATAAAACTCATATATGCTCCTTTCGCCAGGCACTCCACCAGGCTTACGGACTAAAATTACCCTTTAAAACAGCCTTTTGAGCATGTACGACAAAACATCTCATGGATAATATATCCATGAGATGCCTGCCGAAAATCGCAATTTCTAAGTGATTATTCTGTTAGTGAATAGACTTGACGCGAGTCACGAGGCCGCTCTTGGTATCGCGAATCAGAGCAATACCTTGATTCTTCTTGGAGGCGGAAGATTTCTGCCACATCACAGCAGCTTCGGCCATGGAATAAGTCTTGAAGCTAGCCAACTTATTGCCCTTCAAGTCGAATACAACATAGTTAGACATAGCCGGAGCATGCATCACCAAGTTGCTTCCGTGAATAGCCTGAGTTGTATCATCATCTGCCGGAGGATTGATGGGGCTCGGATCATCTTCACCCTTGTTCACAAAATTGATGTAGTCGATGTCCATCCAGTCGCCGGTGACGGTGAATCGCAATACATGTTCGCCCTTGGTAAGCTTCACGTCGGCACTGACCTTATTGTAGTCATCGTAGTTTTCTTCACCAGCCTTAGCCTGGGGAACTGCGATGTTTTCAGTAATGTCCTTGCCATCCATGGACAGTTTGAAGCTAGAAGTGCTATTAGCGGAAGCCACTGCGGCATACATGGTGTATTCACCATCTGCAGCTACATTCACTGTGTATTCCAACCATTCGTCCTTCTGGTTGTAACCAACAACAATCTTGTCGCCTTTCTTGTAAAGGTCAACTCCGGTATCCTTGCGGTAGTCGCTTTCACCATGGTTTTCAGCATCGTTATCGCTGTAGGAAGCGTATTCATCGCCGCGGCCAGTGCCCGGAATATCGAAGTCTTCCATCTGGATGGTACCAGGAATAGCCCACGGAGTGTTGGTAGCGTTGAAGGCCTTCTGCGGTTCCGGAGGAGTCTTGCCGCTACCTTCGAAGCCCCAACCCTTAATAGCCATGGTGGAGTCCTGAGAACCCTTGAACACCAGGAACAGCTGTTCTACGATGCCGGAAAGGCCATCTACATCGCAAGAAGTTTCTGCGAAGGTATTCTTGGAACCGGTCTTCTTGAGAGTACAGGTGCCAGCCAAGGTACCCGTTGCGGAGCCCTTGCGGATTTCAATCTTGTTATTGTCAGCAGTACTTGCCGCTTCTACGGAGAAGCCAGTTGCACCCTTGCCGAAGTCCACGCCAGAGACGCGGATCCAAGATTCGCTACGACTAGAAAGAGGCAGCAGGAGACTTCCAGAAACCTTGCCCGGAGCATAGAGAGAACGGCTGCGAACACCCTTCTGCTTGGAGCTGGTGAGAGCCGGATACCAGTCATAGGGATCAAAATTTTCAATCTGCTTAGGTCCCTCGTTGGTGCAAACCACCTGCTTGATGGTACCGTCTGCATTGTAGAACATTTCGTCCACGGAAACACTACGATGGTATCCCGGATCCGGATTGGGTCTACCGTCATCGGCGGGAATGATTTCCAAGCCATCGTGACCCTTGGCAATACGGCGATCATGGTAAACCACGTAGGAGTGGCCCTTGAATTCGGCAATACCGTGATGGTTGTTGTTACCGTTAATGCTCTTGCCGTTCATGCTGGGGTCGCCAAGAATGGTACCCTTCCAGGTGAAGGGGCCCATGGGGCTAGAGCCTATGCCATAGTCAATGGTAGGTGCGCCCTGCTGCCAGCCTGTACTGTAGGAGAAGTAGTAGGTACCCTTGTGCTTATGGATGTAGGAAGCTTCCAGCATCTTACGAGTCTGCAAGCCGTTCACCTTCACGTGAGAACCGTTGCCCACCGGAGCATCCTTCGCGTCATTCAGTTTCACCACGTCGAAGTTGTCGGTGTTCGGGCGGCTAGTACTTTCGCCACCACCCCAGGTAACGTAGGTAGTACCGTCGTCGTCGATGAAAATACCCGGGTCAAAGCACCAGGAAACTCCATCGCAGCCAATAAGGCCGTTACGACCACCCACAAGCTTGTCGGAACCGCGGCCCACTGCGTTGGACCAAGGACCAGCCATGCTGTCGGCCTTGATGTAACCGATACCGCCGCCACCGCCATCGGGGAACACGATGTAGAGCTTACCTGTCTTAGGGTCAGCAGCAATGCCTGCGGCCCAAATATCGTTAATGCCGCTTACCTGGCGAGCATCATAAATAATACCGAAGTCCGTCCAGTTCTGCATATCCTTGGAACGGAAACCATAGAGAGCCTTAATGTTATAGCCCGTGGCATTGTATGCAGCCGGATCGTCAGAGTCCGTGATGATATAGAAGTATTCATCATCGGCGGCAGCACCGGGGTCTGCCAAATAATGGTAAGTGGAAATAGGATTATAGGCCAGCGCACTCACGCCAAAACCAGTCATCAATCCCAATGCATACAGCTTCTTAAGAGAAGTCAATCCCATACATCATCTCCTTAGCTTGGCACACCATTCCAAGCTCGTAATCTAAAGTTACCTTCCAAATTGGATGATTTGCCATACGAAAGACAACTTCTCGTGGATAAAAAATCCACGACATGAAAAAAATTTGCAACAAGGTAACGAGAAAAATGCTCCCGGCATAAAGCCGAGAGCATTTCGATGTGTGTTTATGGAGACTCTAATTTTGCAAGGTTCCTACGCAAACACTTCGCAGTTTAGAACTGGTGCTTAGCGGGCAACACGAACTTTAGACAAATTGCCTGTTGCACGGTCGCGGATCAGGAATACACCCTGGAGTTTCTTGCCGGTGGCGGTCTTCTGCCAAAAAGCAGAAGCTTCAGCCGGGTTCACTGCACTAATGCTTCCAAGCTTCGTTCCGTTGACGTCGAACACGTCGTAGCTGGACTGAGCAAACTTGAGCTGTGTAAACTTGATTGCCTGGGAAACAGTATCCTTCTTGGAAGTGTCTGCAGGAACGACGGTCACTTCACCCAGCGGGTTATCGTCATCGGCGTTCTTACCCTTCACCAGGTTGAAGAAATCAAGGTCAAACCAGTCTGCGGCTGCGGTAATGCGAATGATGTTCACACCTTCCTTCAAGGTCACATTAGTGTTGATCTTGTTGTAATCATCGAAGTTTTCTACTTCGCCTGTGGAGCTTGCGGCAGGAATAGCCACTTCGCCAGCATCAACACCGTTGACAGACACGGTAAGGCTTGCGCCACCATTGGAAGCTGCGGCAATGAACATGGTGTAATCGCCAGCTTCAGCAGCCTTCACAGAATATTCAAGCCATTCGCCCTTTTTGATGTAGCCAACTACAGTCTTCTTATCACTCTTCTTGTAGATGTCTACGCCGGTACCATCGCGGTACTTGGAGCATTCGGCTTCCTTGCCGGCGTCAGTACAAGAATGGTTATCAGAATCATCTTCATAGTAGGAATCGTTGCCTTCGCCGTAACCCGGATCGTCAAAATCTTCGGCCTGGACAACACCCGGAACAGCCCAAGGAGTCTTGGTATCGTTATGGGCGGTCTGAGGTTCCGGTTCACGCTTGGTGCCCTGGAATTCCCATTCAAGAATACCCATGGTGGAGTCCTTTGCACCCTTGAACACGAAGAACAGCTGTTCCACAACCCCAGACAAGCCGGTCAATGCGCAATCATTGTCCTTGTAGTCCTGCCAGCCGCTAGTCTTTGTCAAAGTACAAGTACCAGCCAAAGTACCGGTTTCGCTACCCTTACGGATTTCAATCTTGTTGTTGTCGCCAACGTTAGCAGCCTTAATACGGAGATTTTCAGCACCATTGCCGAAGTCCACGCCAGTCACGCGAATCCAGGAGGTTTTGGTTCCCAGCGGAGTCAGCACATGCTTTACAGCCTGGCCCTTGGTCCAGTCAGTACGGCTACGAACGTTACGCTGCTTGGAGCTGGTGAGAGCCTTGTAAGTTCTGAACGGGTCGAAGTTCTTGATCTGCTTAGGTCCTTCACGGGTAAAGGAAAGCTTGTTCATTCTGTCACCATTCCAAGTCAGTTCGTCAATAGAAACGCTTCTGTGGTTTTCCTTGTTAGGGCTGTTGGTGCAGACGCCGGCCTGGGTACAGGAACCCGGATGTTCGTCGGCAGTGACAAGGCGACGGTCATGGTACACAGCATACCACTTGCCCTTGAATTCAGCAAAGCCCTGATGGTTGTTACCACCTTCACCGTGGGCATCAGGCACAGCGGAAATACCCGGGATCACGGTACCCACGAAAGTATAGGGGCCCATAATCTTGTCGGACATACTATAGTCAATAACCTGCGGCAGAGTATTGAAGCTCAGGTAATACTTGTTATCCTTCTTGTGGATATAGGGCGCTTCAAAGGAACCCGGTGCAGAAATCTTTGTAAGAGAGTTCTTATCGATAGTAATCTTACCGTTATTATCGGTAAACTTGATAATATCCAGGTTGTTGCCGTAAGGACGGGTGCTATTTTCGCCACCGCCGAACACCACATAGCCAGTACCATCTTCTTCGATGAAGATACCCGGGTCAAAGCAGTGGGCAATGTTATCGCAACCACCAATCACGCTGGAACCATAATGGGCAGCAATGTATTCCACACCATGAGTTTCCTTGACGGGATCCCTATAGGGACCAGCAATATCATCGGCAGTAATCATACCCACGCCGCTTGCGCCATTGGGATACACAATGTAAATACGTCCCTTGTGAACAGCAATGCCGGATGCCCAAGTGTTGTTGGGATAGGTACCAAATTCGCGCTTGGAGCGGAAAATCATACCGTGGTCAGTCCAGTTCTTCATGTCTTCAGAAGAAAAGGCATTCAGCCCCACGATATCGTAATCGTAGTTTTTCTGAGGGGAATAGTCATCCACGTCAGTCAGGACGTAGAAAGTATCACCATCGGATGCTGCAGAGGGGTCAGCCAGATAATGATAGGTAGAAAGGGGATTATCGGCCAGGGCGCTGGAAGCCAACATTGCAAGACCGAAAACCGAGATAAGTTTTTTCGTATTCATACATCACTCCTTACCTCTAAAATTACCTCCAAGCCCATTTAAAAGCATTATTACAAATTAAACTATCATGGACAATATATCCATGATGATTTTTCACGAAAAACGGCGTTTTTGATTAAAAAACGCAAAAAAGCCCCGCCCTGAGGCGGAGCTTTTCAAAATCAGTTCTCAGGTTTTATTCCAGACCCCTGACGCCGAAGATTTCCACGTCATCAATCCAGACATCAAAATCGCCTGTATTCTGACGGCCGGCAAAGATACCGAAGCTGTTGATATGATCCTTGACCGCATCCCAGCCCAGGTTTCCACCAATCTTGTTGGAATCGGTCGGCACCATGTCCTTAGGCCTTACAACAATCTTGGTCCATTCCTCGGTAATCGCCTTGTGAGCCCAGGCCTTTCCTGCTTCATACTTGGAAGTGCTGTCGGCATGAACGTCAAAGGAAATGCTGACCCACATGGAATCACCCTCAGGGTTTTTGCCCTTGGCATAGAGAACTACGGAATCCAGGTCGCTGAAGTCATGGTACTTGGTAAAGTTATGACCCATCATAGTCCAAGTGTACAGAGAATCGGAATGGCAATCCATATGGGCAACCAAGCCATACTTACCGCCACCTTCCACAGCGCTGAGTTTCATCTTGGAGTATCTAGAGTAAGAAGTGTACCAACCGTACGTGCTGTCTTCAAAGTCAGAAAGCATAATGTAGGGCAAGGTGTCCTTCACAGTTTCCTTGCGGTAACCGATCTGCACATCTTCCTTTGTTTCTTCGGACTTCACAACAACGCTTGTCACACCGAATGCCTGGAAGCTTTCGTAAGTGTCAGACTCGCCTTCCTCATTGATGTAATCGGAGGTAGAATAAGTAAAGCCCACAGCCTTGAAGCTACCGGCCGGCAAGTCTTCAAATTCAAAGTTACCGAATTCGTCAGTTTCAACAACGTAATCAAGACCGCGGATACCCACCTTCACAGAAGTCAAGCCAGCAGGCATAACAACCTGACCCACCATGGAGCCAGACTTAGCCAGGTCAACATCCAGAGAATCGCATTCCGAAGGAGTTACATCAAAGCGGGCAAAACCCTTGGATTTCTTGCCTTCAACTTCTACAGCGTACTTACCGGATTTCAGCTTGGGCACGTTCAACCGGCCCTGGTCGTCCGTCTTGCCGTTGAAGATACCTACAACAGAATCCTTGAAGCTTTCTTCGTCAACGCCTTCAATAGTTGCTGTTCCAGCTAGGTAATCAGTGGGTCTAACCCTGACCAAGGCTTGCTTGGCAGGAGATCCATCGGCCAGCTGAACATTCAGAGCCACGGAATTTTCAGTTTCAAAAGTAGAAGACGCTGTTTCACCGCCGAACATAGAACATCCGGCAAACAACGCTCCCAAAGCGCTTATCGCAACTAATCCTTTATGACACACCCAACGTTTCATTTAGACTCCCTTGTTCCATCCTCCGTATCCTTCACGGATGCTACCCCTCCCTTACGGGCCACAGGATAGAACGCCATAGAAAGTTGCATAACACGATCAGGGCTCTTGGAACTGTCTACGCGCTTTTGGACTAAACGTCTAAATTCGCGGAGCATATCACCCAAGTCATCAAAGCAAGCCTGATCGACGGATAAGGTAAGAGTAGAAATATTTCGTTCGTCAACGGGAACGTTGTCCAAAGAATCACTAGCTAAAGAGAGCACCTGCTTCTGGAACTTGCGTACAGCGACCTTCTTTTCAGGGCCACCGGCGGTCAAATGGGCATCGGTCAGAGCCAGACGGCCGCTTGCCATCTTCTTGACCAAGCCTACTTCCATAAGAGTGTCGATAGCTTCTTGAGCCTGAGCCTCTGTAATGGGCGGGCAAATGTCGTGGGCAATCTGCTTCAGATTTACCACGCCACCGTTCAGTTCCAGGTAGGCACGCACAGCGGGAATCCACCAGTTTTCAAGCACCTTAAGTTCAGCAGCCTGGAGGCTATGGCGGTCCACGTCTCTCAGAGAGAGAGCCTTAGCAATCAGTTCTTCGCGTTTGCCCTTATCCTTAGTAACAGCTGCGGTATAGAGCAAATCGAAGTATTCGGCCTCGCGGCCGGACAAATCCAAGATATCCTTGGCAGAGGCCAAGGCATGAGCAGGCAGGTGCTGCTTCTTCTGCAGCACGCGGTACAGGTAGCTGGAATCCAATCCCAGTTTATCACCCATCATACGATAGCTATAGAAGGGCATCTCAGCCTTCTTGCGATCGTAGTAAGACTTTAGAAAGTCACGGTAGTCTGCTATGTCAGAAAAAGTAACCATATTTATTTACCCAAATTTAACATTTATAAGATAGACTTTGGGTTAACAAAAAGAAACCTTTTTGAAAAAACGTTATGGACGTTTTATCCAAGCCCAGTGTGACATCGCTCACAAAAATGCCGTTTTTAGGTCAAAATCGTCATTTTCGGAACTTATCGTCCCACTGCAGAAGACTTTACTTTATCGCAAATATCCTTCAAAACAAGGCCTGCCAATGTAAACCCAAAGATACCTACGGCATGAGCCATGGTCCCATTATAGGCTACTTTGTGGAACTCGGCGGGGCTTCCGTCATCATTTGCCACAGGGCCCTGATTTTGCAATAATTCGTCGCTATATACTGCCTTAAATTTTCGTGAAGGCTTAATATTTTTCGCCTTAAACTTGTCGCGGAGGGCTCGAGCCAGGGAGCAACCCTGCACTTTCCAGAATTCAGCCACCTTGATTTTAGTGGGATCCATCTTGAGGGCCGCACCCATGGAAGAAAAAACCTTAGCCTTGGTTCGGCAAGCCTGCAAAAGCAAGTGCATTTTGCAATCCAGGCTGTCAATAGCGTCGATGATATAGTCGAACTGGGTCAAATCAAAGGTCCCGCAGGTTTCTTGGCTATAAAGTTCTGCACGGGCAACAATTTGTGCATCAGGATTGATTTCCAACAAGCGCTGTTTCAATGCCTCAACCTTCACCTGGCCCACCGTCTTTGTGGTTGCCATAAGCTGACGATTCACGTTGGTCACGTTCACTACATCGGCATCCACAATGGTCAAATGCTCGATACCCGAACGAACAAGGCTTTCGGCGCACCAGCTACCTACCCCACCAACACCAAAAATGATCACCCTCTTCTGGGAAATCTCGTCCATGGTGTCATTACCTACGAGACGGATAGTGCGGTTGAAAATAGACTGATTTGGCATGTGAAGAACTAATATAAAAAAACAGGCAACTCTAGGGGAACGCCAAGAGCTATTCTGCGTTTTTACGGGCAGGCTTGTAGGTCGCCAAGTACTCTTCCATTTCGCGAATATAGATGCGGCAGATGGTGCTGAGCATAAAGTTTTTTTTCACAACGTAACCAATTTCCATAGTACGGTCGTCTTCGCCCTTGGCATCCTTGAAGGGGACCGCCACATAGTCGGAACCGTTGATTTCTTCGCTGATGATACCGGAGCAAAGCGTGTAACCGTTGAGTCCCACCATCAGGTTTAGCATAGTGGCACGATCATTTGCCTTAATAGTTCTATGGTATTCGTTGGTACTGAGAATTTCTTCTGCCAGGTAGTAGTTTCCCGCATCGCTTTGTTCAAAGGAAAGGCAGGGATACTGAGAAAGATCATCCAGATTCACAGATTCCATATTTGCCAAAGGATGATTTTTCCACATGTAGGCATAGGCATGGCAATCGATAAGCTTGTGGAATTCCAGATCTCTTTCTTTTAACAAGTGGGTAAGATATTTACGATTGAAATCGCTCAAATAGATAATGCCGATTTCACTGCGCAAGCCCGCCACATCGTCAACAACTTCTTTGGTCTTTGTTTCGCGCAAGGCAAATTCGTAATCGTCGATATTGAACTTCTTCACCATTTCAACGAAAGACTTCACCGCAAAGGAATAGTGCTGAGTAGAAACGGCAAACTTCTTGCGTCTCTGGGCATCCTTATTGTATCGTTCCTGAATATTTTCGTAATGATGATACAGTTCGTTGGCATGGGCAATAAATTCTTCGCCCTCGGGAGTCAAAGAAACCCCTCGGCTGGAGCGGTTGAAAATGGTGATGCCAATTTCATCTTCAAGATCGTGAATGGCTGCGGTCAAGGAGGGCTGAGAGATGAACAAAGCTTCTGCGGCTTTGTTGAAGGATCCTACCTTTGCGATTCCTATGGCGTAACGAAGTTGCTGAAGCGTCATGTACAAACCTACTTTTCAATGATGCCAGAAGCCACAATTCCCTGACCGGCATAAAGTACAAGGATCTGTCCGGGAGCTGAGGCAAATTGAGGTTCGTCAAAAGCAACCTTGATGGTACCGCGACCATTTTCTGCACTCAAGTCAAGTTCTGTAATGCGGGCTGTAGTGCCCTTGTGTCCCAAACGAATATGGGCCGTGAGCGGTTGCTTCAGCAGAGGACTGTCAGAATCAACCATCAAGTTCAAATCTACGGCAGAAACCTCAGTGCAAGAAAGAACACTGCGAGGTCCAAGAACCACCTGGTTCTTCTTTACATCGATGCTCACCACAAAATAAGGTTCCGGCAAGCCGCCAATATTCAGGCCCTTTCGCTGACCGATGGTATAATGAATGATTCCACGATGCTTGCCCAGCACCTTGCCGTTCATGTCCACAAAGTCACCAGGAACGTTATCGGAATCATCAAAGAGCACCGTGTAATCACCGCATTCCAAAAAATCCTGACTTTCCTTTTTCGTGGCAAAGTCCACCCAGCCAATTTCTGCAGCCAAAGCCTTCACATCGGTTTTCTTCATTCCGCCTAGGGGGAAAATCACTGTAGAAAGCTGTTCTGCAGTAAGGCGAGAAAGGAAATAAGTCTGATCCTTGGAATCGTCCAAGGCCGCATAAAGAAACGGTTCCTGCGGGTTCTTGAAATCCAGACGGGCATAATGCCCCGTTGCAAAATAGTCGAAGTCAACACCCATGCGGCGAGTTGCAACTTGCAATGCGCGGAACTTGATGTTCTGATTGCAGCGAACGCAAGGGTTCGGGGTGCGGCCGGCCCGATATTCCGCACGGAAGTAATCCAAGACTTCCCGCTTGTAATCGTCGGTAACGCTTACAACATAATGGGGTATTCCCAGACGATCTGCAACAGTCTTTGCTTGGGCGATATTTTCTTCTTCACCGGGGCCATAACAGCCTTCGCGACCTTCCACATGGGGCATGTTCTTGATGGAGCCATCCCAAGTGGCCATGGTAACGCCAGCTACTTCGTAGCCCTGCTGTTTCAGCAAGTAAGCTGCCAAGGCGGAATCCACACCGCCAGAAAGGCCAACAATAACTTTCTTGCCTGCACCGATATTAGAAGAGTTTATTTCCATACCAAAAAGATAGTAAAATATTCCCGGTTAGGAAATGGCAAAGAACTGCAAAATTTTCAGCGGTTTAAGTTTTATTCCGCAAACAACTCTGTGGAAAGATAGCGGTCGCCGGTATCAGGCAAAATCACCACAATATTCTTGCCTTTGTTTTCCGGGCGTTTTGCCAGTTCCTTGGCGGCCCAAAGTGCGGCGCCAGCAGAAATACCAACCAGAACACCTTCGTTCTTTCCAATTTCTCGAGCACATTCGTAGGCGGATTCAGCTTCCACCGCAATGATTTCATCAAGAATCTTGGTGTTTAAAATCTCGGGAACGAAATTCGCACCAATACCCTGCAGCTTATGAGGGCCGGCAACACCCTTGGTCAGAAGCGGAGACGTTGCAGGCTCCACAGCGACGATCTTCACATTGGGATTCTTGGACTTCAGATATTCGCCAGCGCCTGTGATGGTGCCACCAGTGCCAACGCCGGCAACAAAAATATCCACGTTGCCATCAGTGTCTTCCCAAATTTCCGGGCCCGTAGATTCCACATGGGCTGCGGGATTCGCCGGGTTCACAAACTGGCCAGCAATAAAGCTGTTAGGAATTGTTCTCAAAAGTTCTTCAGCTTTTTCAATGCAGCCTGCCATACCCTTGGCGCCCTCGCTCAGCACAAGTTCTGCGCCGTAGGCGGTCATCAAGACGCAACGTTCCTTGCTCATGGAGTCCGGCATCACAATAATCACGCGATAGCCGCGGGCGGCAGCCACTGCTGCAAGGCCAATGCCAGTATTTCCTGATGTAGGTTCGATAATTACAGAATCCTTGGTCAGTTTGCCGGATTTTTCCGCCTCGTCCATCATTTTCTTGGCCACGCGGTCCTTGATGGATCCTGCAGGATTCAAATACTCCAGCTTTGCCAAAATCTTGGCTGCCAAGTTGTTTTTCTTTTCAATATTACAAAGTTCCAGAAGCGGGGTATGTCCAATAAGCTGGTCTACAGAGGTATAGATTTTAGACATGGTAGCAGTCCTTTAACATTACAAAACTATACCCCAAATATTAAAAAAACGCCTGAAAGCAAATGATACTTTCAAGCGTTTTTCACTCAAATGTCATCCAACGTGTGGAATGAGCGGGCCCTTACGGCCTTAAAGCAGATTCTCTAGACTTGTTACGGAGACAAATCAAGCCCAGAGATTCCCAATTACTCAGCGAATAGTGCGGTAGAAAGGTAGCGGTCGCCGGTATCCGGGAGCAGGGCCACGATGGTCTTCCCCTTGTTTTCCGGGCGCTTTGCCAATTCCTTTGCAGCCCAGAGAGCGGCACCAGAAGAAATGCCCACCAGCACGCCTTCCTTGTGGCCGATTTCGCGACCAGCTTCGAATGCGGCTTCGTTTTCTACTGCGATGATTTCGTCGTAGACCTTGGTGTTCAAGGTGTCAGGAACGAAACCTGCGCCAATGCCCTGGATCTTGTGAGCGCCAGCAACACCCTTGGAAAGTACCGGAGAGGAAGCAGGTTCCACAGCCACCACCTTCACGTTGGGGTTCTGGGACTTCAGATATTCGCCAACGCCCGTGACGGTACCACCGGTACCAACGCCGGCAACAAAGATGTCAACCTTGCCATCGGTGTCTTCCCAGATTTCCGGGCCGGTAGAAGCGCGGTGAGTTGCCGGATTTGCCGGGTTCACGAACTGGCCAGGGATAAAGCTGTTAGGAATTTCTGCAGCCAGTTCGTTTGCACGGGCGATAGCACCCTTCATGCCCTTGGCGCCTTCGGTAAGAACAAGTTCTGCACCGTAGGCCTTGATGATCTGGCGGCGTTCAACGCTCATGGTTTCGGGCATCACGATGATGATGCGGTAGCCGCGGGCTGCAGCAACGGAAGCAAGGCCAATGCCAGTGTTACCGGAGGTGGGTTCGATAATCACTGCACCGGGTTTCAGCTTGCCGGACTTTTCAGCGTCATCAAGAATTCCCTTGGCGATACGATCCTTCACGGAGCCAGCGGGGTTGAAATATTCAAGCTTTGCCAGAACCTTCGCACCGAGATTGTTAGCGGCCTCGATGTGAGTAAGTTCCAGGAGGGGGGTGTGACCAATCAGCTGATCTGCAGAAGTATAGATTTTTGACATTGTTTTTCCTTCGGAAAAAATTAATGATTAATAATTAATAATGAATAATTAAGAGCAACACATTATTAATTGTTAATTGTTCATTGTTAATTTATCTGTTTACACGAGAGCCAACGCCTGTTCCAGGTCCGCAATAATGTCATCGATGTGTTCGGTACCGATGGAGAGGCGGATGGTGGACGGGGTAATGTGCTGTTCCTTGAATTCTTCCTCGTTCAATTCAGAGTGAGTGGTGGTGTACGGATGAATCACCAGGCTCTTCACGTCGGCAACGTTTGCCAGCAGGCTGAAGATCTTGAGGCTATCGATGAACTTCCAGGCTTCGGCCTGACCGCCCTTGATTTCAAAGGTAAAGATGGAGGCGCCACCCTTGGGGAAGTACTTCTTGAAGTTTTCGTGGTCCGGATGAGACGGCAGGCTGGGATGGCTAACAGAAGCAACCTTCGGATGCTTGGAAAGGAATTCCACCACCTTCTTGGTATTTTCTACATGGCGTTCAATTCGGAGAGACAAGGTTTCGGTGCCCTGGATGAGAGCCCAGGCAGCAAAGGGAGAAATAGCTGCGCCCTGGTCGCGAAGAAGAATGGCGCGGATGTAGGTCACGAATGCTGCACCCGGAACTGCATCGGCGAAGCTTACGCCGTGGTAGCTCACGTTGGGATTTGCGATGGTGGGGAACTTGCCAGACTTCCAGTTGGTCTTGCCAGATTCAATGATGATACCGCCGAGAGTGGTACCGTGACCGCCAATGAACTTGGTAGCGGAATGAACAACTACGTCTGCGCCGTGTTCAATGGGGCGGAACAGGAACGGAGTACCGAAGGTGTTGTCAACGATAACAGCGAGGCCGTGCTTGTGGCCAAGTTCGATAAGAGCGTCGATATCGGAAACGTCTGAGTTGGGGTTGCCGAGAGTTTCCAGGTAAAGGATCTTAGTGTTTTCCTTGATGGCAGCTTCAACTTCAGCCAGGTTGTGAGTGTCAACGAAAGAAGTGCTTACGCCGAAAGGTGCCAAGGTGTGCTTCAGCAAGTTGTAGGAGCCACCGTAAATGGTCTTCTGGGCAACCACATGATCGCCAGCCTGAGCGAGAGCTTCAATGGCGTAGGTAATGGCAGCGGCGCCAGATGCAACAGCCAAAGCTGCGGAACCACCTTCCAGGGCAGCGATACGCTGTTCGAAAACGCCCTGGGTGGAGTTGGTCAAGCGACCGTAAATGTTACCGGCATCGCGGAGGCCGAAACGGTCAGCGGCGTGCTGAGAATTATGGAAAACGTAAGAGGTGGTGGCGTAAATAGGTACTGCGCGAGAATCGGTTGCGGGGTCTGCGGTTTCCTGGCCAACGTGGAGCTGAAGAGTTTCGAAGTGAAGATTCTGAGACATGAGTAAATTCCTTTTTTGCTGGAGCTTTCGCCCCTGTTTTATTTTCCTACAAACTTTGTAGGTTTCTTTCGACGAGTGATAATGTAGGTTTATTTTCCTACCTTTGCAATAGGGTTTGTCGTCAAACTATGAATTTTTTCTAAAAAAGTTGCAGTATTATAGTTTGTATCTATAACAAGACAACGGAGAATTCTATAAAGGCCCCGATTTTTACCATCGGAGCCTCAATTACTCATTCAGAATGATTTATTTCAGGCCCCACAAGGCCTTTTTAGTCAAAGCACAAATGCGTTTTACCACTCTTCGATATGCACGAATTCGGGGTGCCACTTGTCCAAGGGCTTGGCGGGCTTTTCGGGATAGCCGATAGCGAGGGTGGCCAGAGGCACGATGTTTTCGGGAAGTTTCAGCAGTTTCTTCAGGAATTCAACACGCTCCATAGTAGGATAAACCCCGAGGCATACGCCACCCAGACCAATGCCGTGGGCGGCAAGCAGGATGTTTTCGGCGGCGGCAGCAGCATCAAAGATCCAGTAGTCCTTATTGCCTTCGATGGTGGCGTCCATGTCACCGCAAACTACAATGGCAATGTTTGCGCGGGCCACAGGTTCTGCGAACTTCACGGTTTCGGCGTAGGTCTTTTTCGTTTCGGGATTACGCACAACCACAAAGCGCCAGGGCTGCTTATTGCAAGCGGAAGGTGCCGCCATGCCAGTGCGAAGCATGGTTTCAATCTGTTCGTCAGTCACATTCTGTGAACTGAAGAAACGGACAGAGGCGCGGGTGTGAATTGCATCCAAGAGAGACATTGATTCCTGCATAAAAACTCCTGCTTATTTCCTATCTACGTTCTACTTGCCTTCTATTTGCCGAGGGCTTTCTGAATGGCGGGTTCCAGATCCTTGCCGGTAACGGCAGGTTCAAAGCGGTCGATGACTTCACCTTCGGCGCTTACCAAGAACTTGGTGAAATTCCAGCGGATGTCGTTATCTTCTGCAGATTGCTTGTTGGCCTTGGAAGCCAAACAGGTCACAAGACTCATCAGAGGGTGCTTCAAGTTGAACTTTTTTACGCTGGTCTGAGTTTTCAGCCACTGATAAAGGGGAATGGCATTTTCGCCGTTCACATCGATCTTTTGAAAGCGAGGGAACTTGGTGCTGAAACGCAAAGTGCAGAATTCCTGAATCTCGGCGTCGGTTCCGGGAGCCTGACCGCCAAACTGATTGCAGGGGAAATCCAGGATTTCAAGGCCCTGGGAACCATACTTATCGTACAACTCGTCAAGGTCATTGTACTGGGGAGTAAAGCCGCACTTAGTGGCCGTATTCACAATCAGCAGCACCTTGCCCTTGAATTCGGAAAGGGAGACATCTTCACCCTTGTTGTTCTTCACTGTAAATTGATAAATATTTTGTGCCATAGCAGCTCCTTTTTTACCTAATATACAAATTATATCGCGCACGATACAATATTAGAATAAAAAAATATCTGCTACGCGTCTCGAGTAAAGTCCTGCTCCATGTTGAAGCTGGGCATTTCGTCGTGAGGATGGCCCACCTGAACTGCGGGGACCCCCGCAACGGTGGTATGAGGGACAACGTCGTTTACCACGACGGCGCCGGCACCCACTTTCGCTCCTGAGCCAATGCGGATGTTGCCCAGTAACTGCGCGTGGGCACCCAGCATAACGCCGGATTCCACTTTAGGGTGACGGTCACCAATTTCGTTACCGGTTCCGCCCAAAGTAACTCCGTGCAAAATGGAGACATTATTCCCCACCACAGCCGTTTCGCCAATCACAATGTTTGTGGCGTGGTCCACCAGCAAGCCATGGCCAATGCGGGCTGCCGGATGAATGTCCATACCGAACTTGCGGCTAATGATACTCTGGAGCATTTTTGCCGGGAACGGGCGGTTTTCGCACCACAAGGCGTGAGCCACGCGGTACGCTTGTAGTCCTTGAAATCCCTTGAAGAAAAGCATGGGCTCCAGGTATCCGGTACAGGCAGGATCACGAAGTACCGTGGCGCACAAATCCTTTTTGGAACTTTCGAGAATTTCAGGATAGCGGCCATACATGGAGAGAAACATGGTCTCCAACTCCCTGCGGCCAACCACTTCTCCCGCAAGCCTACAAGCCAAAGTTACAGCCAGCATTTCTGCGAAGGACTTTCGCGATAAAATTTGCTCTTCAAGGAGCACGCGGGCAAGAGGTTCCGTAGCCACCAACTCGCGGGCTTCGACAAGCAATTTTTCTGTCAGTTCATCAATCGACATGGAGTAAATCCATCTCCTATCGATGCTTGTACGCGCCGTCAATGGCCAGGCGGGTTCCCGAAATATAGGCACTCTTTTCGCCGGCGAGGAACAGGACTGCGTTTGCAATATCGCGAGGTTCGGCGATTCGGCCCATGGGCATTTTCACGCCGTAAACGGACTGCACGGTTTCACCAGGGAACTGTTCGTTCACGTAAGTGTCAATCATGCTGGTGTGTACAGGGCCCGGGCAAATGGTATTGACGCGAATGTTATGGGCGGCAGTTTCCAGAGCGGCACACTTTGAAATTCCATAGACGGCGTGCTTTGAAGCGGCGTACATGGAGTTGCCAGCATCGGCGCCGTAGCTATCTACGGAACCTGTATTGATAATGGATCCGCCACCGGATTTTTTCATGGAGCGGATTACATGCTTCAAACCAAGAATTACGCCGAACACATTGACACCCCAAATTTTCTGGATTTCAGAAATGTCCAGATCTTCGATGTAGCCGGTGCTGAGCAAGCCTGCGTTATTGAAGAACACATCGATTTTTCCGAAAGCCTTTTCGGCAGCAGCCACATAGCCTTCTACCTGAGTTTCGTTCGTGACATCGGCGACCACCGTAACGATACGATTTTCATCGATGCCCAAGGATTTTTTCAGAGCGTCCAGTTTGTCCTTGTTCAAATCTACGAGAACAAGATTTGCGCCTTCTTCGGCAAAGGCCTTTGCAGTTTCAGATCCGATTCCGCCGGTAGCTCCGGTAATCACAACAGTTTTGTTTTCAAATTCCATCTTCTCGCTCCTTAAATATTTTTCAGTGCATTTTTTATGCGATTCAGCGCCTCGACCAGAATGCTTCTGGGGCAAGCAAGATTTACTCGCTGGAAACATTCGCCAGTTTTTCCAAAAAGGGTTCCGCTGTTAAGCCACAGGCGGGCCTTCTGGCGAATCAGCTGATCAACCTGTTCTGTAGAAAGACCGATTCCCTTAAAATCAAGCCATGCCAGGTAAGTGGCTTCCATAGGCACAAGCTTTACTCCAGGCAAGTTTTCTTTCACAAAATTTTCGGCAAAATCAATGTTTCCCTTGATGTATTTCTTGAGGGCGGTCAACCATTCTTCACCGTGTTCGTATGCGGCCTGGGCAGCCACAAGCCCAGGAATCGTCACCTGGCTATAACCGATGGCATCGATCTGCTTGCGGATCGCGGCACGGAGTGTGGGATTCTTGATGAAGGCGTGAGAAATTTGAAGCCCCGCCAGATTGAATGTCTTTGTGGGAGAAGTAACCGTAATGGAAATGTCGGCAAGTTCTTCGCTGAGGGTCGCAAACAAAGTGTGGGTTCCTTCGAAGACGAAGTCATTGTGGATTTCATCAGCAACAACAATAACATGATGCTTCAGGCAGATTTCGCCGACACGCAAAAGTTCATCACGAGTCCATACACGGCAAACCGGATTGTGGGGGCTGCAAAGCAGGAAAAGCTTGACCTTATTTTCTACAATCTTCTTTTCGAAATCCTCGAAATCAATATGGTAGCGTCCGTCTTCGCCGTAGATCAAATCGTTGCTTACCAGCTTGCGGTCATTTTGCAGAATCACATCCGGGAAATGCATGTAAACCGGCTGCTGGATCAGAACGGCATCGCCCACATTTGTGAAGGCCTTTACAGCCATGGCGAGCACCAGCATAACGCCCGGAGTCTTTATGACCCAGCGGGGGTCAAATTCAAAATTGTGATGACGACGATAAAAATCCTGAAGGGCCTTAAAGTAATCTTCCTTCGGTTTGCTATAGCCAAAGATTCCGTGTTCTGCGGAACGGACCAACGCATCCTGGATAAAGGAGGATGTCTTGAAATCCATATCGGCAATCCACAGCGGCAGCAAATCCCCAAGTTCTTCCCCCGGCTTGATGGCACCGCGTTCCACTGCAAAATCGTACTTTAGGCAGTTGGTTCCGCGCCGTTCAACAATCGCATCAAAATCCAAATTTCTTTCTTTAGTCATTTTGAAATCCTTCCTTTCCGTACTCTTCTTACACATACGCGCCGTCGATGCTGGAATGCAATTCTACAATAGCATTTTCAAAATCGGCAATCAAATCCTTCACGTTCTCAATCCCCACAGAAAGTCGCAGCACGCTTGGCGTAATTCCGTTCTTCGCAAGAATATCCTTAGGCACATCGGCATGGGTCTGGGTAATGGGATAGGTAATCAAGGATTCCACACCGCCAAGGCTTTCCGCAAACTGGATCAACTTCACATTTTCCAGAATGTACAGCGCAAGCTCCCGAGACTCCACTTCAAAGGTAATCATGCTTCCAAATCCGCGCGCTTCTTCCTTCAGAATTTCATGACCCGGATAGTCTTCGAAACCAGGATAATAAACCTTCTTCACATGCTTATTGTTACGGAGCCACTTTGCAATTTCCAATGCGTTGGCGGCCTGACGTTCCATGCGGACGGGGAGCGTCTTGATTCCGCGAAGCAAAAGCCAGCTATCAAAAGGAGCGAGGCCCGATCCAACCGTCTTAATGAGGAAGCGGAACTTTTCAGCAATCTCTTGACTGCTCGTTGCAAGGAATCCAGCCAAGGTGTCGTTATGACCCGCCAGGAACTTGGTGCCGCTTTCAATCACGATGTCAGCACCCAGCTTCAAAGGCTGCAAAAAGTAAGGCGAAAGGAACGTGTTATCCACAATGCTTAGGATTCCATGAGCCTTGGCGATGCCCGCAATTCGGCGAACAGACACGATGTTCATCATGGGGTTTGTGGGCGTTTCAAAATAGAGAGCTTTGGTGTTGGGCTTAATAAAACTTTCGATGTCGTCGGTGCCGAAATTCACGCGGGTAATTTCCAGTCCGTTTTTCTTGCTTACGTTGTCGAACAGGCGGATGCTTCCGCCGTACAGATCAGAGTCAATGATAATGTTGTCGCCCGGTTCAAAAATTTCGAACAGGGCGGTGATTGCAGCCATGCCGCTGGAATAAGCCAAGGCGTCAACGCCACCTTCCAGGGATGCCACCACCTTTTCAAGCTGTTCGCGGGTGGGGTTCTGCAGGCGGCTATAGTCAAAGCCGGTGGACTTGCCAACGCCACGATGGGCAAAAGTGGCCGTCTGGTAAATCGGGAAGCTGATGGATCCTGTGCCATCCTTGTCAAAACGGTTCAAATTACCGTGAATACATCGAGTTTCAATTCCTAAGCTCATTAAAAACGCTCCTTGTTGCACTTTAGCTCTACATTTCCTATCGTTTTAGTAGGTTTATTAGCAAGCGCAAATATAGAAGCCGTTTTAGTTATTGTCCAATACTTTATTCTTAGTACCTTTTATAAGATTTTGCTATAACAAAGATTGAATAAAAAAAGGGCCTCACAATTTATGCGAGGTCCAAAAATTCTTGGGGACTATCCCCAGACTTCGTCGGCGATTTCCTTTACCAACCGGATTTTCGCCCACTGCTCTTCTTCGGTCAGCTTGTTGCCTACGTCGCAGGATGCAAAGCCGCACTGGGGGCTAATGCGCAGGCGTTCCAGAGGGATGTACTTACTTGCTTCCTTGATACGGGCGGTGACTGTGGCCTTGTCTTCTAGCTGCGGGGTCTTAGAGGTGATGAGGCCAAGGACAACTATCTTGTCGTCACTGATTTTTGCCAGAGGCGCAAATCCGCCGGAGCGTTCGTCATCGTATTCCAGATAAAGTTCGTTCACATTTTCGCGGGCGAATACGTAGTCTGCCACGGAGTCGTAGGGGCCGCTGGTGAAGTAGGTGGAGTGGTAATTGCCGCGGCAGATGTGGGAGTTGATTTTTAGATCGGCGGGCTTGCCTTCGATGGCCAGGTTGTTTACGTGCAGCAGCTGGTTCTTTACCACATCCAGGCTGATGCCTAGGGATTTGTAGCGCTGGGCGGCTGCGTCACCAACAATGGCTCCCCAAGTGCAATCGTCCAGCTGGATGGTCCTGCAGCCGGCATCATAAAGCTGGCGGATTACGCCGCGGTACGCATAGGCGATGTCTTCGATGAGTTCTTCGTTTGTGGGGTAGAACTTGCGGGTGGTTTCAATGTTCTGCGGAATGATGAGCTGCTGGAAAAGCTGGGCCGGTGCGGGGATGGTCTGCTTTGCCTCGAAACCTTCGGATTCCAGGGATTTCACAAACTTGAAATTTTCTACAAAGGGATGAGGGCGAACCTTGATTTTTCCCACGAGATAGGTGGCTTCTAGGTCGGCCACCTCCCCTGCGAACTGGACTCCGCCACCGTCCTTCTTGTGTTCGATGCCATCGAAGCCCCAGAAAAAATCCAGATGCCAAAATTTACGATTGTATTCGCCGTCGGTAATGTAGTGGAGTCCAGCCTTCTTCTGCTTTTCCACCAGGTCACGGATGGCGTCTTGCTGGATTGCCTTGAACTGAAGATCGGTAATCTTGCCTGCTTCTAAATCAGCCTTGGCGTTCTTGAGATTTGTGGGGCGCAGAAAACTGCCCACCACATCAAAATGGTGCGTATTTGACATTGTATTTTTCCTTTTCATGTTGTCGCAGGGCTTGAAGTTATGCGCTTCGCAGGCCACCACGCTGTCATCAAAGACAGTAATTAACTAAGAGTCATTTCTTAGACAGACCCAAATATAGAAGCCGTTTTGGTTATTGTCCAATACTTTATTTTTAGTACGGTTTATAGGGAAACGCTATAACAAACCAAGTTTTTTTCTACATCAAGTTCAATTTTAATCTGCTATATGAGAAATGTATTAGTACATACCCCCTAGGGGTATGTATATTTGTGCTATGAGTACAAAAAATTGTTGCTGTTCCTGCAAAAAGAAGGAACGCGAAGAAAAAGAAATCAAGAGCCTGGTTACCCGCCTAAATAGAATCGAAGGGCAGGTCAAGGGCATTCGCAAGATGATTGAAAGTGACGCCTACTGCACCGACGTTCTGGTGCAGGTTTCTGCGGTCAATGCCGCCCTGAATGCTTTCAGCAAAACGTTGCTGGCCAACCATATTAAGACATGCGTGGCAAACGATATTCGCGCAGGTAAGGACGAGGTCATTGACGACCTGGTGAACACTCTTCAAAAGTTGATGAAATAGGCGGGCCATTCAATGCAAAAGTTTAATGTTTCTGGCATGAGCTGCGCCGCCTGTGTCGCGCGTGTGGAAAAAGCAGTCAATGCAGTTGATGGCATCGAAAGTTGCGCCGTCAGCCTTCTGACCAATTCCATGAACGTGGAAGGTTCGGCAAATGCAGCCGACATCATCGCCGCTGTAGAAAAGGCCGGCTACAAGGCAAGTGTTCAATCTTCCGGTGAATCGTCAGATGGAGCCACCGGCACGTTGAACGAGTTCGCGTCCGAAACTGCCACCTTGAAACGCAGGCTGATTGCGTCCCTAATATTCCTGCTGCCGTTGCTTTACTTTAGCATGGGGCACATGATGTTTGACTGGCCTTTGCCCGATTGGTTCATGACTCCCGACAAGAACCATGTAGCCATGGGCCTTGTGCAACTGATTTTGGCAGGTGTCATTCTTGTAATAAACCAGAAGTTTTTCATTAGCGGATTCAAGGGCTTGCTGCATCGCGCCCCCAACATGGATTCCCTGGTGGCGTTGGGCGCCGGAGCCTCTTACCTTTACAGCATCGTCGTGCTTTTTGCCATGACCCGCGCCCAGGTTGTTGACGGTGTGGCCGGTGCAGAAGCTTGGATGGACAACTATTATTTTGAAGGAGCCGCCACCATCCTCACCCTCATTACGGTGGGAAAATTACTGGAGGCAATTTCTAAGGGCAAGACCACAAGCGCCCTAAAAAGCTTGATGAAGCTTACGCCTCAGCAGGCGTCCATCGAAGAAGACGGCGTTGAAAAAGTCGTCCCCATTGAACGCGTTCAGGTGGGAACTATCTTTATTGTCAAGCCCGGCGAAAACATTCCCGTTGATGGCTTCGTGTTGGAAGGATCCTCCGCGGTGAATGAATCGGCTCTCACTGGAGAAAGTCTGCCCATCGATAAAAACGTAGGCGACACCGTAACCTCCGCCACATTGAATCAGTCCGGCTATTTGAAGTGCCGCGCCACCCGCATCGGCAAGGACACCACCCTTTCTAAAATTATCCAGCTGGTCAGCGACGCTGCCGCCACAAAGGCTCCCATTTCTAAAATCGCCGACAAGGTGGCCGAAATTTTTGTTCCTGCCGTCATGATTATTTCTGCAATTACTTTTGCAGTATGGTTCCTTGTGGGAGCAGAAATCGGTTTCTCCCTTGCCAGGGCCATTGCGGTTCTCGTGATCAGTTGTCCCTGTGCCTTGGGCCTTGCCACTCCCGTAGCCATTATGGTTGGGAACGGCGTGGGTGCAAAAAACGGTATTTTGTTTAAGACTTCTGCGGCTCTTGAAAACATCGGAAGGACACAGATCATCGCCCTGGACAAAACAGGAACCATTACAAAGGGCGAGCCTAAAGTCACTGACGTGATTACAGCACCAAATGTTTCGGTCAGCGATTTGTTGAACGTCGCCAAAAGTATCGAAAGCAAGAGCGAGCATCCGTTGGCAAAGGCCATTTTGAACCACGCGGACGGCAACGCCAATTTCACCGTTGAAAATTTTGAGGCGCTGCCAGGGAATGGACTTTCTGGATTAATAGACAACCAGCAAGTTTTTGCAGGCAGCCTAAAGTTTATTGCAAACAAAGTGAATGTGCCAAGCGCCATAATTGCAGAGGCAAACCAGCTAGCAGAAGCAGGAAAGACACCCCTGCTTTTCGTCAAGGGCGATACGCTCCTGGGAATGATTGCTGTGGCAGACACTTTAAAGGAAGACAGCAAGCAAGCCATTACAGAATTAAAAAACATGGGCATTCACGTAGTGATGCTTACCGGCGATAATCAGCGTACGGCAAATGCAATCGCGAAGGAAGCGGGCGTAGATGAGGTGGCCGCAGGTGTTCTTCCCGACGGTAAGGAAGCCATCATCAGGGAACTGCAGGAACATGGCCACGTCACCATGGTTGGTGACGGCATCAACGATGCCCCGGCCCTGACCCGCGCAGACGTTGGAATGGCGATCGGGGCAGGGGCCGACGTGGCCATTGACGCCGCTGACGTTGTCCTCGTCAAGAGCAACCTTCGAGACGTTCCTATGGCAATCCGCCTCAGCCGCGCCACCATCAGGAACATTCACGAAAATCTTTTCTGGGCGTTCATCTACAATGTCGTTGGAATCCCTCTTGCAGCAGGATGTTACTACAAGCTATTCGGCTGGAGTCTTAACGCAACCTTCGCCGCACTGGCCATGAGCCTTTCGAGCTTCTGCGTCATTACCAACGCCTTGCGCCTGAACTTCGCAAACATCAAGGATTCCCGCAAAGACAAAAAATTGAAGAATCTTGTTTCAAAAAAAATTCTCAAAACCGCCGACGAACCTATCATAGATTCAAAATCAATCGAAGATGAAAAGAACGTCGCGGTACCCAACAGCACAATTGAATCAAAGGAAGAAACCATGAACAAAACATTCCACGTAGAAGGCATGATGTGCCCCCATTGCGAAGCCTCCGTCAAGAAAGCTCTTGAAGCCATTCCCGGCGTAGACTCCGCTAAAGCAGATCACAAAACAAGCACTGTGGCCGTCACCTTCAGCGAAGAAGTTTCTGACGAAATCATCAAGGACGCCGTCGTAAAAGCCGGCTACGAATTCAAGGGATAAAATGAAAAATAAAATTCTCCCCATCATCACTGCTGCAGTTCTCCTCGCAGCCCTGATCGTCACCTTCGCAGTTCCTCAAAAACAGGAAACAGAAAACGAGGGTTCCCGCCAAGAGGCCACTCCAGCAACAACTCAAACGGCAACTCAGGCGACACCGACGGAAACACAAGTCGCTGTCCAAAACATCGGCTTCTCCACAAACGAGCACATCACCGAAGAGCCGTACATCACACTCTCCGAAGATGGCTCCCATGTCACATTCCCCACAAACAAGGTAACCACCAAGGCGGCCTTCTTTGATTACGACGTAAACGGCACCACTGTGGAAATTTTAGCGGTACGCGCTCTGGACAACACCATCAGAATCGCATTCAACACCTGCCAAGTTTGCCACGGATCTCCAAAGGCTTACTTCGCTCAAGAAGGCGGACATCTTATCTGCCAAAACTGTGGAAACCGATTCACCGCCATGGACATTATGCCTGGTTCAAATGGCTGTAGCCCCATGAGTCTCACTTACGACGACTACACTGTAGAAGATGGCGTCATTACGATTCCTACGGAACTTCTGAAAAATCATGTTCGTGATTTCAAGAACTGGAAAAAGACCTAAATGAAATTCAAGTATCGTGTAGAAGGCATGACCTGCCCCAATTGCGAAGCCAAGGTGGAAAAAGCCGCCAAGGCTATGGTCGGTGTGTCCTGCGCAAAAGCCAGCTTTCGCAACAGCCGTCTCACCATCGAAAGCGAATTGCCTATTGCCGAAGCTGACCTGAAAAATGCCATCGAGGAAGCTGGCTACAGCTTGGTTCTCACCCCGCCGAAGCATCAGCGGGACTATTCCGTCTTCTACATCCTTGCCATTGTTTTTGGTCTATTCGTTATCGCAAACCGGCTTAATCTTTTCGCCTTTTTCAGGGCCTTCCCTGTGGTTTCCGAGGCGGGAACCACCTACCCTCTGCTTTTTCTTATCGGGCTTTTTACATCGGTCCATTGCGTGTCCATGTGCGGCGGGATTTATCTTGGCGTAAATTCCATCGGGGAAACAGTCAACCCTATTAGGCGCGCATTTTTCTACCACAGCGGACGCATCATCAGTTACACTTTGGTCGGAGGATTTTTAGGAGCCATCGGCAATGCGGTTTCCATCTCCCTGAAAGTTCGCGGAACCATCGGGCTGTTGGCAGGGCTCTGGATGCTCATCATGGGCGTAAACCTGTTTGGGAACTTCGGCATTCTCCGAAAGTTTCAAGTCCATTTGCCCGCAGGCGTTGCCCGAAAAATTCATAAGGCAACAAAACACAGTCCCTTCTTTTTAGGAATCGCCAACGGTTTCATGCCTTGCGGCCCCTTGCAGGCCATGCAGATTTACGCTATCACCAGCGGAAGCTTTTTCGCCGGAGCATTCTCCATGTTCTGTTTTGCGCTCGGCACATCACCTCTGCTTTTCGCCTTCGGAGCTGCCGCCGGATTTTTACGAAAGAACTTGCAGAACATTGTGCTAAAAATCAGCGCCTGCCTGCTTTTGTTCCTCGGATTCTTTATGGTGCAAAACAATCTTGCCTTGGCGGGAATCACGCTCCCAGGCCCCACAACGAATTCCGCAAGCTTTGTAACAGCCTCATTCGACGGCCAAAAGCAAATAATCACAACCACCTTGGGAACAGGAAACTTCACCGACATCAAATTAAAGAACAACATTCCCGTGCGCTGGAACATCGTCGCTCATCCCGACTCCCTCAACGGCTGCAACAATGAAATTGTCCTGCCCGCCTTCGATAAGAAAATTTCCCTAAAGCCCGGAGACAACATCCTGGAATTTACCCCGCGTGAAAAAGGCTCCTTCGTTTACACCTGTTGGATGGGCATGCTGAAAAACACCATCTTGGTGGAGTAGAATTCAACAACTTTAGATAACAACCCCTTAATACAAAAAAGAGACCCCCAGGCGAATTTCATACCCAGGATTTTTTTCATTATAGAACTTTGTGAAAGAATCGATTCCACTTGATTTCAAAGGATCTTTTCTTTTGCAGGTGTATGACGAAAGTAACGCCAAAGACCATCAGCAAAATCGCCAAGAAGCACACCATAAAGTTGTAGAAAAATATGTGTATGTAATGGTCGAACAAACCGTCGCTCGGAATCTTGAAACAAAGAATCAGGGACTGCACGGAGCGATAGGCATACATACCGGGAATCATGGGAAGTAGCGCCGGGAACGCCAAGGATTCGCAGGGGCACTTCCAGACTTTTCGCAAAAGGACTGCAAACATCCCGATGGAGAAACCCGCTACGAGACTCGCCCATATAATGTGAAAGCCGCAAAGGTTCATCAATACAAATCGGGTGACGTGGCCTATAGCCGCCACAAGGCCACAGCCTGCGAAAATTCGTTTAGGCACATTGCTGATGCTTCCAAATCCGATGGCTGCAATGGAAGCAAAAAATCCGTCTTGAAGTAATGTCAGTAACATATTAGAAGAAATGAAGGTTGGTGAGAACAAGGCCTACGCAAAAACCTAGCGATAGGCAGATGGTTAGAATGGCCCCCTTAAAAAACTGGCTGATGCAACCCAGGAACATTCCATTCAGCAGGTTGCTAAGCGAATTAATATACGGGATTCCTGGAACCAGATAAAGGATGCTTGTAGCGAGAGCCACATTAGGTGTTTCTCCAATCTGAAAAACATAGCCGCTGGTACCAATGACCGTAGAAATGGTAGCCGCCAAAATCGTACCCATTCGAAAATCCAGTTTGAACCGCGAGCACAAAGTTCTTCGCAAGTAAAATCCGCAGGCAGTCGCTGTAGCCACAATGGCCATGGAAATAAAGTCCCCGTTGAACAGCCTGCAGAACGAAGCGTTGGCAAGGCTCGCCAGCACAAGGACAAGATTTGGATGCAGCCTTTTTACCGCAAGAATTTTCTGGAATTTTTCATAGAAAATTTCGGGAGAATAATTTTCTGTCACCGTTTCCTTGGCAAGATGATTCAGCAAAATAATCCTGTCAAAGTCAAGGGGATTCTCCTTGATCTTCTGGTTGATGGTATAAGTTTTCTGAAGTTTATCATCTACAGCGCAAAGGAGAATGTGCTGCGGCAAGCCAGTCACTTCGGCATGAATTCCAAAGTGGGTCGAAAGGTACGCCACACTGGACAAAACCTGCATGCTGGTCGCACCGCAAGCGGACAATGTCGCCGCAAATTCTGCAATCATCTTGCAAATAATGAAATCTGGATTTTCCTGTTGCTCAAGAATTTCAGAAAGCGGCGAAGCGTTCGTCCCTTTCCCTTTCTTCGTGAAAAAAGTTTCATAAACAATCAGGAAAAGTACGATTGCAAAACAGGCGCCTATAAGAACGGTTGCATTTCCAGAGGAAACGCTAGTGATGTCAATATCTATTCCCATGGAAATGCCCTCAACAAAAACTAGTCTTCGATGCAGCGGACAGAAGCTGCAATATCCTTGTTGAAGTGTTCCACGGTAATGAAGCCGCTATCACTGATGTTCAGCATATAGGCGCGAACTGCGTCGTACTCGTCATCAATCCAAATGCGAGCCGACTTGTCTCGATCCACATAGTTGTCTTCATGGTAACGAAAACCTGCGTTAACCACATTCAGCTTTGCAAATTCACCAGACGCAATCAAAGATTCATACTCAGCTTTTGTTGAAACATGCCAGCCAAGAGGACATGCCTTCTTTGCGGCAGCCCAAGTATAGAGACGACCATAATCAAGACACATCTTGAAATCATCACCATAGCAGTAGCTGAAATCCGTGTAGAAATTGGCATTCTGCGCAAACCACCGTTTTCCATTGGCATTTACGATCTTATAAACATTCTCGCTACATCTTAGGGATGTCTGATCTTCGCCAAATTTGCATTTGTGAAAGTCTTCGCAGGCTGTAAGGAAGATTGCGGCAATAACCAAAAAGGGAAGCATTTTTTTCATTGTGAACTCCTATGTTTTTTGTTCGGGCCACAATGTAGAATGCTGCAACTTTTTTGACTAATACTTTATATTTCTGAAAATTATAAGTTTTTAAAATACAATCAATTTTTATGATGAATAAATCATAAAAGATGAACGAATAAAAAGAGACCCCCGGGCGGATTTCATTACCCAGGGGTCTCGGGTTGTACGGAAATTTTATTTCAAGATTGTCTAGAACCCGTAAGTTACTTGGAAGATATAGCCGGAATTATAGGCTCCTGCAGCTCCGTATTCAATGTCCGTGAACAAGGTCAAGGTCAACTTCGGAATAACCGTATAGGAAGCACCCGCCCAGAAAGACACGTTAGAATCTCCAGTTCCAGATTCAGTCTTGTCGGCATTCTTGGTGTCCGTCAACTGGCTGGAATAAATCCAGCCGGTAAAAGGCGTGAATCCAGATTTAAATGCATAGAAGAATTCAAATCCGTAATTTGCCGTAAGACCAGGAACAATGTGGTCATGTTCAAATCCCTTGGACAAAGCAAATTCATTGCCGATCGTAAACTGCTCCGTTATGGGAAGCACCCACTGTACACCGCCCTTCAAGCTAAAGGTATTGTTGGAAACATCATCGGAACCAATGGGGATGTTGGCATCGGCAAACACAAAGAAATTGGGATTGAAAGCGTACTTTAAACCAGCCGTGAAATCCTTCAGGCCGTCACCTTTTTCAGTGTCGTCATTGGGGTCGGCGAACAACTGGTAGCCCAAACCCTGAACACTTACTTCCAAGCCCTTGATTACAGTAAAGCGAGCATTCAAATCAAAGTCCGTGGAATGATAATCTCCGTTGTACCAATAGTGGGCGCGAACGCGGGCCTCACCATGATGCTCTTCGGAAACGTTATAATAATCCCACGCAGCAAAAGATGATGCAGCGGCAAGAGAAACAACTGTTGCAATTTTCTTAAAATTCATTTCTAACTCCTTGGTGGAATGATTCACCAAAATGACTTTTGGAACGAATCCCGAACATTAAATCTCAACCACCAGCTTCGGGACCCATAAGCAAGGGGTTAGTTTGTTTTCAATAAGCCTCTGATTTGCCTCAGAGGCATTCGACAGTCACTACACATAATGACACCTCCTTCGAACGCTTTGATGAAATCTTTCGTAGAAGCGGGACCCTAGCAAAAGACTAAAGTCCCGCTATTTCTTAAGGAATTCACTTGTCGTGAAACTTATTTGATCTTCTTATACAAATCCGTAGACAGGTACTTGTAACCGTTATCGGGATAGATGACCACAATATTCTTGCCCGCAGCTTCGGGGCGCTTTGCAATCTGAATAGCGGCAGCAAGGGCTGCAGCGGCGGAAGTACCCAAGAAGAGACCATCGGTCTTTGCAGTTTCCTGAGCGGTTGCATAAGCATCTTCCGCCTTGATGTCGATGATTTCATCGTAATCGAAACCGTTGTTCTTGTTGTCGCGAACAATAGGCGGAGTAAACTTTTCTGGAACGCCGCCCAGAGGAATCGTACCATCAATGATGTGGCCGGTAAAATCAGGGCTATCCGGGCGGGAGCTAGGTGCAGCCTGCACACCTACGATCTTTACGCCAGGATTCTTTTCGCGAAGGTAGCGGCCAGTACCCACGATGGTGCCAGCAGTACCGCCCATGGCGACAAAGTAGTCCACCTTGCCATCGGTATCTTCCCAAATTTCAGGACCAGTTGTCTTGTAATGGTAATCCTGGTTTGCGTCATTGACGGACTGAGCGGTAAAATACTGACCGTTTTCCTTTGCAATACGGCGAATACCGCCAATCAGCTTTTCCACATCCAGACCTTCAGTCTCGAAATTCTTGCCTTCTTCGATATCGTAGAAAGTCTTGACATCAAGACCATAACCTTCAAAAATCTTGACGCGTTCAATGGTAGTGCCCGGTTCCAGATACGGAATGAATTCATAACCAAGAGCGTGGCCAATACCGGCAAGACCAATACCAGTGTTTCCGCTAGTCACATCGACCAAGGTGTCGCCCTTCTTGATTAGGCCCTTTTCTTCGGCATCGCGAATGAGCGCGAGAGCTAGACGATCCTTCACGGAACCCGTGGGATTCAGGAATTCCAGCTTACCGATAATGTGGGCCTTGAGGCCGTACTTTTCTTCGTAATTGGAAAGTTCAACAAGAGGGGTGTTACCAACGAGTTCTGCAATAGACTTATGAATTTTAGACATGTTTGAAATCCTTTTTTAAAAACTGTTTTAGTATGTTTTACATTTCCTACCATTTTTGTAGGAATAAAGATAGAAATACTCCCTCCCCTGGCAAGGCATTAGGCATATACTATTTTTCTAGGGTTGGATATAGATTTTAATTATAAGCTATTACGCTTACAAATTCCCGTATTCGCCGGTGTTTTCGGGAACGAGCACTCCGTTTTTCATAAAGAAAAAGCGGTCTCCATAAAACTTGGCGCGGGGGTCGTGAGTCGCGAGCAAAACGGCGGAACCTTTTCGCGACAGGCTCCAAAGCAGTTCCATTATAATCTTTCCATTGGCGTCGTCAAGATTGCTGGTAGGTTCATCGGCGATAATCAGGTCCGGGTTGTTGATGAGGGCGCGGGCAATTGCCACACGGCGAAGTTCACCGCCAGAAAGTTCCGGCGGGTAAGATTCGGCCAGATGATCAATGCCAAGAGATTGCAGCAGCGAGCGAGCTGTTTCTTCTAGCTGCTGGCGGGCGGTCTCTTCAAGTTGCGTGCCGTTTACATCGTCCGAAGCGTCACCCTGAATGTAGGCCGCGAGCAGCACATTTTCTAGAACAGTAAGCTGCGGCAAGCATGCAACACTTTGAGGCACGTAGCCGATGCGCTTATTACGAAGGGTCGAAAGTTCCTCGTCACTCAAGTCGTAAAGTTCGTTTCCGTCAAATGTGACGCTGCCAGAATCCGGTTTGGAAATTCCTGCGAGAATACTGAGCAGCGTACTTTTACCGCTTCCAGATTCACCCTGGATGGCAATGAAATCGCCGGACCAAATGAAAAGTTCTGCACTATCTACTGCGGAAAAATTTTTCCCGCGGCGGCTATAAGTTTTAGTAATGTCTTTTGCAACAAGTATCACAGTAACCTCCTATTCATCGCGTAGCGCTGCATAGACATCGGCCTTTGCAACTTTGTTTGAAATTCTATAGGAACTTAACAGCGCCGTTAAAACAGGGAACGCAAATGAGGCTACCGCAATAAGCAAGGAAACACTTACAGACGGCAAAAGAAAAGGCATTTCCAAGGCATCGGAAGCCGCCACACGGAACAGAAAGGCGGCAAGGATTCCAAAAACAGTTCCAAAGGTTGCGCCAACAAAGCTAATACCAGCAACTTCAAACAATACAATCTTTTTCAAAGTTCTTTGGGTTGCGCCAACCACTCTTAAAATGGCATACTCCTTTTTGCGTTCATTTGCAGAAATCGAAAAGACAATGATATTTGCAACAACTCCTACCAAGACGAAGAATGCGATAAGCGCAATTACAACGGTCCTGAATAATTTTGTGGCGTTTCTAAATCCCGAGAAAAGATCTTTTTGGGCCTTGAACTGCAATCCGTCAAAACGGGTGTGAAGCTCCCTGCCGATGTAAGCGAGATCCGCATTCTTCGAGAGTTTCAGCAGCACGGCAGAAATATTCGTTTCGCTCTTGAACAGAAAATTGAATCCTGCTTTCTGAGCATTTTCACGAATAAGTTCAACGGTTTCAAAGTCCGTAAATACAGCCTGGTCCAACTTGTTTCCCATGGGTTCCAGCTGGGCAACCACCTTGTATTCGGTATTGAACAACTTGATGGTTTCGGAATTTTTCAGATGAACATCGCTACCGACAATCAGGGTGCCTTTCTCGATTTTCTTGCTGTAGACTTTACGAATCCAGGGTTGAATGACAAAATCGGATTTCGGATCGAAACCGATAATATTCACTTTCTGGTCGCAGCAGGCGGAACCCAAAGAGGCAAAGTAGAACTGAGGAGTTGCAACTTCGACGCCCTTTAAATTCCGTACAAATTCTATAACATCCCTGCTGAAATATTTGTAGTTCATGTCCCCTTGCAGCAAAACAGACTGCTCGTCAATTTTCGCGCTGCCAGGTAGAACGATGGCATCGGCGCCAAGACGCTGCGACAGCTGCGAAAATCCGCGGTCCAGGCCAGCCGACAAAATCAAGCCTGCCGCAAGAACAAAGGAAATCACCGCGGTCAACGTCGCAAGGCTTGCGCTACGGAAACGCTTCCTCAAGACATTTGTCAGGGCAATCTTAGTGGGGCTTAGATTCATGTTTGCGCCTCCATAGAATATACGCTGTATTAGCAGCGAAGAACAGCACCTGCACAACGCCAAAAATCACAAGAGCCGGTTGTGCAACCGCATGACAGTGCATGTGTACCGAAGCGCAAGTTCCAATAATCACCGTGGGAATGGCCGCCACAAAAATGCCTGCAACAGCACCAACCACAGAAACAATCCTGGAAACATCTTTTTTGAAAGATACGATAAAAGCAACAGCACCAATTATTGCAGTGGAGACTCCCAGCAAAAATTCAGCAGACTGAGTCTTTTGACATGTCATTACCATTTTACCCATAGGGGTACAAAACGGTAAAACGAATTGAGCTAGGGCAGCGGCAGCAAGGCCAAAAAACACAACGTTCAGCGATGTAATTTTTTTGTAGTTCATGGAGTCCCTCCACTTTTTAGCAATAATGGTTTAGATTACATATTCAGGATCTTTATAGTTACGAGCCAAGTCAAACTTGCCCAAGATTTGCTTACGAAGTTCCGTAAAGTGATTGCCACCGCGGTCTCTCGGAAACTCGTCATTGATTTCGATGACTTCGCTGATTCTGCCCGGGCGGGGCGTCATGATGACTATTCTATTGGACAGGTAAATAGCCTCGTCAATATCATGAGTCACAAGAATCATGGTGGTGTTATTCTTTTCCTTCAGCTTCAGCAGCAGATCTTGAATATCGGCCCTTGTGAAGGAATCCAGAGCGCCCATGGGCTCATCCAGCAGCAAAACTTCGGGATCGTTAATCAAGGCTCTTGCAATGGCAACGCGCTGCGCCATGCCGCCACTGATTTCGTGAGGGAAAGATTTTTCAAAACCGGTCAAACCAATTTTGTCAATGAATTCCTGCACACGATGGGCGTTTTCCTTATACACCTTGCGAACCTTCAAGCCCATGGCGATATTATGTTCGATGGTGAGCCAAGGAAAAAGGCAACCCTGCTGAAAAACATAACCGCTCTTGGGATTGGTGCCACGCACTTCTTCGCCATTCAAGGTGATGCTACCTTCCTGAACACTGTCAAGGCCTGCAATCAACCGCAAAAGCGTTGTCTTACCGCAACCAGAAGCGCCAATGATCGAAACGAAATCGCCACGATAAACAGAAAGGTTAATATCCTTCAGAACCTGTTTTGAGGTTTCCTTCGCTTCGTCAAAAAACTTTCGGTTGACATTACTGATCTTTAAAATTTCTTCTCTATTCACTGAATTACTCATTTTACATTCTCCTTTTTTCAACTAGCGCACAATGCCTTTTTTATAGCGGAGGACGTAGTTCTGAATAACCTTGGTGACACCAAGAATCAAACTGAACAGAATCGCCATGACGATGATGGCAGCAAAGACCTTGTTATAGGCGCTCCACACCTTCGACGTATTGATGTAGTAGCCAAGTCCGCCAGGTTGTCCCATCATTTCGGCCATCACAAGAGTCGTGAAGGAGAAGGCCGCAGCGGTCATGATACCGGTAAAAATCTGAGGCATGGCATGGGGAACCGCCACATGAAAAATCTGGTAGAATTGAGATGCGCCAAAAGTCTTTGCCAATTCAAACTGAGCCTTGGGAGTGCTCTGCACACCGTCAGCCGTCATGGTAGCTACAGGGAACCAGGAGCAAACTGCAATCAAGAAAGTGGCGGCCGTAAAGGAGGTTGGGAAAAACGTCAAGGCAAAAGGCATCCAAGCCACAGCGGGAATAACGCCGCTTACAGAAAGTATGGGCGAAACCCAGTAGCGGAACTTGGGATACCAGCCAATCAAAACTCCGGTTGCAACGCCTACAATCACGCCGATGACGAATCCAGAAAGGAACAGTCGCAGAGAATAGAGGGTGTTGCTCCAGATAAAGGCGCCATCGCTCAAGAACGCGTCGGCAATGATGGCGGGGCCCGGAAAGAAGGGCTGTGGAAGCACCAGGAACTTTGTTCCCAGCAGGTCCCACACGCCAAGGACAATGCCTGCGGCAAACCTGAAGTATGCCCCCTCCTCGAACTTTTTCACCTTGAAGCGTGAGCTCTTTTTTACCCGATGGTAAATGGCAGTGCCCACATAATAGGCGATGAGCCCGAGAAGAACCAAGCGGTAGCCTTCGTTATCATCGATGTTGAAAGGGCCTATTGCATAGCTCTTGATTTTAACACCTTCGGCCACCTGGGGCACCAAAATGTTAACCAAAAAAGCGATGGCAAAACCGAGAATAGACAAAACGTTTTTTAACATGCAACCTCCGTACAGGCTGTGGGTTTATCCGTAGAATTACTGGTTCAAATCAACATCTACGAACAAGTCATTGGTGAACTGTTCAGCTTCCTTGTTCAGGTAGCCGATCTTGTTCAGCTGTTCCGCAAAGAACCTAATATCGGCCTTTGCGTTGCGGCCCAGCTCCTTCTGCTTTTCCTTAGAGACAAAGGAATATTCCTTAATCAGATCAATGGCCAGATCCCTGTCGGCAATGTCAGAATACTTGCCTTCCACAATGATATCCACGGTTTCTTCCGGATGTTCAGAAATCCATGCGTCAGCCTTGTGAAGGGCGCGCAGAAGGGCAGCAATCTTTGCAGGGTTTTCCTTATAGACCTTTGCGGAAATGTAGAGGAAGCAGCAGTAGCGGCCGTTGAACACATGGTCAGAAGCAATGTTCAAAAGAACTTCTGCTTCGCCAGCCTTAACCTTGGCAGAACCAAGCGGATCCCAAATTGCAATTGCATCTACCTGGCCCTGCTTGAGAGCTTCAACAGACAAGTTGCCGTCGGAGTAAGGCAAGAATGTGACCTGGCCATCTTCAGGCTTTGCAGAAATTCCTTCAAGAGAAAGCCAAAGGGCAGCTACCTGGTGCGGCGTTCCGCCGATTTCGTCAACGGCAATCTTCTTGCCCTTGAGATCAGCAGCAGCCTTGATGGGAGAACCCTTCTTGACAATGATCTTGACGCAGCCAACGTGAACGCCGTCGGCAATCTTGATATCTACGCCATTTTCGATAGCCTGGAAGAACTGGAAGTCACCGCTGGCCACAGGGTATGTGCCCTTGCTCAAGCCCAACTTTCGGGTTTCGCTATCAGCGGCAATGAACTTGGCGTCAATACCCTCTTCGGCAAAGAAACCCTTTTCCTTGGCGATGTAGAAAGTGGCGCCACAAAGGGCTCCGGTCAGCTGAGGAATTTCAACAGTGCCGAACTTGAACTGTGCAGAACCGGATTCCTTCTTGGAGGTATCGTCACAAGCGCCCGCAATGAACGCAAAACTAAAGGCGAGAATAGCTACAAAAATTGATTTGATGTTATTCATGTTATCTCCTTGGATTGAGGTGAAATTATCCCTTTTCATTTCCTATTGTTTTTGTAGGGATATAAGATAGAAAAAAACCTTGCTTTCACATGGCATTAGTTTTATACTATTTTTCTAGTATTTGTTATAGATTTTTATTATAATGCGATTGCGAGTTTTATGCAATTGCGGATAAATAACACGCAATGGTTCCCTAAGCACCGAACGGGTCTTCGGCAAGGGAATTGGGATTTTTGATGTTCTGGCTCTTGAAATAGGCGCGCAGCAAGCTGGCAGCAATTCCGGCATCGCCATCGTTGTAGAAGATGGTGTGGGAGAATTCCGTAGGTGCGATTCTGCGATAGGCAATGGGCCAGCCATAGATTCCGTTTTCCACCAGGTCTCTTTCGCCCAGGAGAATTTCTGCAGATTTCTGCGCAAGATCTGCCCAACGCTTTTCGCCAAGATTTTCGTAGAGGCCGATGGTGGTATTCAGCACGCCGGCGTTTCCGCAGCACACGCTAGAATTGTTCCAGAAGCCTCCAGACATTCTATCGGGAGCCCCAAAGGATTCAAAGCCGTCAAAAAGCTGATGCAACTTTTCGAAGTAGGATTTATCTCCAGAAATTTTTCCAAGGATGTAGTAGAACTTCGCCGTGCCCGCAGCGCCGTGGCAGTTGCCCAGATAATAAACAGTTGCATTGGGATCGCCTACGCGATAAGGCAGCAAGAATCCCTTCGCCTGATTTATCTTGATGGAGTCCAGATAAACTTCCACCTTTTTTGCGGCATCAAGATAGGCATCGTCTTTCAAGGTCTGATAAAGTCTAGCCAGCACAAAGCCTGCGCCAGCCGAGCCCAGTTCAAAGTTTGGCTGACTTACCTTATGAGGGAAATCTGGTTCGGCAAGTTTCGCGGTTTCGAAATCAGAAAATTCCAAGCCGCCATTTTCATGAGAAATTCCCAAGGCCAAGTAGGCTTTACCCGCAAGGCTCAGGAAATTTTTCAAATCTTCGCTGGGCTTGATTTCATAGAAAGCAGTAAGGAACATCAGCACGCCGCCATCAGCAAGAGATACGGGGCTTCCGGTCCACTTTACGCCACCATCAACAGCCACCGCCTTCGCCTTGAGATATTCGTAAATTTCATTCAGGGCAAGTTCTGCAGTTTCAAACTTGAAGCGTCTATAGACCAGCAAAAGAACATCGCCTGTTCCGCTAATTCCGCTGTAGATTCCATACGCCATGGCGTCGGGCCATGTATAGCGATGAGGTTCCGGAGGCAAGCCTTCCTTCCAGTGATTGCGAATGTAGTTCACCGACTTTTCAATGAGCGGCACAAACGATTCGTCTCGAGAGGCTTCGAACAGCTGCAAATAAAAATACAGAACGCCCGCCTGTCCGTAGCCAAGGCTTACATTAACAGGGCCCGGTTTTCCAATCACATTCTCTTTCCAGAAAACTTCCGTTTCCGATTCAACGGCGTGACGGCGGATACTCTTCTCAATATCAAGAGCGACTTGCAAGTATTCCTTGTCGTCGCTGACGGACTTTTTCAAAAATGCCTTGTTAATTCCAAAAGAATGTCTTTTTGCAAAATTCATTTTCCACTCCTCACGACAATCCGCAAATATTTATTCAGCAATTTTTGTCGTTATTTTTCTCGGAAGGGTTCTTCCACAAAACGGTATGCATGGAAGTTTCCGTTCAGCAAGGAATAAATCTGCGCCAAGTGCGCCGCATTCCCTGCGTTTCCAATAATAAAGCCGTTATAGGTGTAAACATCTTCGGGATTAATTCGATCCCAGTTCTGGTACCACCTTAGGCCCTTGCCGTCTTCGTTGAAGCCGTTGCCCACAAGGTAATCGGAGCTGAGCTTGGCGTAATCCAGATATTTCTCTTCGCCAAATTCCAAATAAAGTCCGATGTACATACTCAAGAGGCCTGTGGTTCCGCAGCAGTAGCAGAAATTGTTCCAGTAACCCGGAGAACGGATGGTCGGCGCTCCAGTAGAATGAATACCGTTCACCAACTTTTCGATCCAATCCTTGTGAAGGGGATTCTTGCCATCGACTTGGGCAAGGCGGGTAAACATTTTCACGATGCCCATGGCCCCATGACAATGGCCAATGTAGTACAAGCCCGGATTGTTGGAATTCATAGAAACCAGGTAAGCATTCTCGCCCACTTCATCGGCGACGCTGATTACATGCTGTTCCCCTTCCAAAGCCTGTCGCAGGTAAAGTTCATCGCCAAAGTAACCGTAAGCATCGGCCAGCAAATACACAATTCCTGTGGTGCCCCATTCGATTCCGGGCCAGTACGTTCCCTTGGTGGCCCAGGCGCGAACAGCCTCCACGCCATTCCACTTGGTGCCGCCAGCTTCTTGCTTTTCGCCATAAGAGATAATTTGCGCAACCGCTTCCCTAATGGTGTCGTCGTACTTTTTAGTTTTCAACCTGCGGGCAACATCCAAAAGATACAGGACAATTCCCGTATCACCGGCAAGGCCGTAGTTCTCTGCGCCATACCAGTAAACGCCTGCGTTGCCGCGCTTTTTATCCTGAACAATTTCTTCGGTAACTTCAATTACAAAATCCAAAAATTTCTGGATCTTTGTTTTTTCGTAAAGCATCAAGGCCGCACTTGCTTCTCCGGGAAGCCCGCCATAAATGGACCAGGGAGAGCCGGACACATGAAAGCCAAGATTTCGAACAAAGAAAAGATCCTTGGTCCTGATAAGTCTTTCGCCGACTGCGATGGCCTTGTCCAGATATTTCTTGTCGCCGCTTACATCATAGACAGAAAGCAGGTACGGAATCATCCCGGAAGTTCCCGTGTGGAAACTTTCCGGATTCGTATAAACCACATTAAAGTTTCTGTTTGCCTGCTTCCAGCAAATTCCATACTCGTCCTGATATTCCTGGGAATCAAGCCACTGGGCGGCAGACAAAACTGCAGCCTTGTAATCTTCGGGCGAGCGCTTCTTTATGTTCTGCTTATACGTGATGCGCACCATTTCTGCCTCCGCAATTATTCGCCGTAAATACTCTTTGCGTTATCTTCCTTGGTCACGGTGTAACCTGCGTCAACCAAAAGAATATGGCCGGTAATACCGCTTGCCTGGTCGCCAGCCAAGAAGAACACAGCATTTGCAACTTCAGACGGGTCAAGCCACTTCTTCAACAAAGTATTCTTTTCGACCTGGGCGGCAATTTCAGGATTAGACCAGTCAATTTTGCTCATGGGAGTCTTGGTGGAACCCGGAGCCACAGCGTTCACGCGAATGCCGTAGGAACCCAGCTGGAAAGCAGAGAACTTCGTAACGCCCTTCACGCCCCACTTGGAAACGCCATAGCCAAAGGGAGACCATTCGGCAAGTTCTGCCGCAATGCTTGCAACGTTCACAATGGAACCCTTAATCTTGTTTTCAACAAAGTACTTGGAAACATGCTGCGTCAGGTAAAGCGTACCAAACACATTCACTTCGGTAGCCTTCTTCAGTTCCACCGGATCAAAGTTCAGGATGTTTCCGCGATGGCCCACAATGCCTGCGTTGTTGAACAAGCTATCTACGTGGCCAAACTTTGCAATCACTTCCTTCACAACTTTCTGACCCTGCTCAAAGTTGGTCACATCCAATTCGTAACCTTCCACTTCGTAGCCTTCAGCCTTGAGGCGATTTACCTCAACATCCAATTCAGACTTCTTGACATCGGTAGCGGCAACGGCCCAGCCTTCCTTCAAGAACTTTTCAACGGTTGCAAGACCAATACCCTGTGCAGCACCGGTAATGATGATAACTTTCTTTGTGCTCATTTTTAAAATTCCTTTTTTTTGATTTGGCATCAATCAAAAACCGGTTTGTTCAACCTTTTTTCGCCGAGACCATTCGGCACCGATTTATGATCTTGATTATTTTGCCCGGCACCTTGCCAGGTCTTTCGTCCTTCAGTTTTTATAACTACCCGCTATAGCTACTCGCTTTTGCTAAACCATCAAGGACTTTTGATATTTGAGCGAAGCAGTTATCTATTCTTCTGCATGCCTTTCGGCATTCGACAGTCACTACACATAATGAACTCCTTCGAATGCTTAGGTGAACTTGAAAACATTTTCTAATTCCCTATCAATCTTGTAGGAATAAAGATAGAAAAACGCCCTGCTCTGGCAAGGCGTAAGACATATACTATTTTTCTAGGGATGGATATAGGAATTGGTTATAACCATTACGATTACAGAATTCCATTAAAAAAGAATCCAAGGAATATGATGCTTAAGGCAACCGCTCCAAAAAAGACAAACAAGAGCTTTGCACTCATGACTTTTTTTAGCATCATGGCTTCGGGTAGCGACAGCCCCACAACAGCCATCATGAAGGAAAGCGCGGTTCCAATAGCAACGCCCTTGGACACAAGCACTTCGATAATCGGCACGACGCCAGCCGCATTGGAGTACATGGGGACCGCAAGAATTACGGCGAGGGGAACAGCATACCAGTGGTCTGCGGAAAGGTAATTTTCGAAGAATCCTGTAGGAACGTAGCCGTGCATGGCGGCACCGATTCCAATGCCGACGATCACGTAGATGATGACTCCGCGAACGATTCCGAAGGAGCCGCGGGCGATACCAGGCAGGCGTTTTACAAAGGAACGTTTTTCGATTTCATCGGCTTCGTCGCAGGTTATGTTTGCTGCGGTTTCCTGAATCTGGCGCACCCAATCGCTAAGCAGTCTTTCTAGCTTAAAGCGGCCAAGGACTGCGCCAAGGAGCGTTCCAAGCATTACGCCGCAGACCACATAAATCACGGTCACCTTCCAACCAAAGGTTGCCGCAAGCATGGCCACCGCAACCTCGTTTACCAAGGGCGACGTAATCAAAAATGCAAATGTCACGCCCAGGGGAATTCCGCCTTTCACAAAGCCGATGAACAGCGGTATGCTGGAGCAGGAGCAGAAGGGAGTCACCGCGCCAAAGGTTGCCGCAAGCAAATACTGCAATCCAAAAAGTTTATGGCTGCTCAAAAAATTCCGAAGGCGTTCCACCGGAAAATAATCGTTCACAATTCCCATCAAGAAGCTGATGACAAAAAGCAACAGCACAATCTTGATGGAGTCGTAAACAAAGAAGTTCAGCGCGGCCCCTAAACGAGACGCAGCATCCAAACCACACACGCTATAGATAAACCAATCGGCAAACTGTTGAATCATTTTTCACCTCATGCTCTTACGCCTTGCGTTTTTTGATTTTCGTCAGGTAAAATTCTTCCATCTTCATCTTGATTTCATCGCGGACGCGTCGAAACTCCGGGAGCATTTCTTCTTCTGTACCCTTGAATGCATCTGGATCGTCAAAGCCGATGTGTAGGCGTTCGCCAACTGCCCCAAAAAATGCAGGGCAAGTTTCTTTTGCGCCACCGCAAACCGTGATGACAAAATCCCAAGGTTCATTCAAATACTGATTCACGTGTTTTGGGAAATGCTTTGAAATATCGATTCCAATTTCTGCCATCACTTTTACGCCTAGCGGGTGGACCTCTTGAGCGGGTTTTACACCTGCAGAACACACGTTCAGCGATGCATCAAGATTTTGAAGAATGCCTTGCGCCATCTGGCTTCGGCAACGATTTCCTGTACAAAGGATTAGAATTTTCATAAGTTAAAATCCTGCGAAAGTTTTTAGAATTCCGACAATAAAAAAAAGTACCGCAACAATTCGATTAAACCAAATTTGAAAGGTCTTTATTTTCCCCATAGTTTGCCCGAGGCGATTTATGCAGAAGGCAAGAACAAAGGCGATTAAAACCACAGGCAAAGAAGAGGCAATGCCAAAAACAATCGGTAAAAAATATCCCTCAGCACTAGTCACCGACATTGGAATCAGCATCCCAAAATAAAGCATGCCGCTTGTCGGGCAAAAAGCCATGGCGAAAAGAATGCCAAGCAGCAATGCGCCGAGACCGTTGTTCAACCGGCCAGAAAATCTACCTTCGTCAACCCCCTTAAATCCAAAGCTCGGTAAGGGAATAAAATGTCCAAAGAGCATGAACAAGCCGATTATAATCAAGGCCGGTCCAAGCGCAATTTCACCAAAGTGGCTTACCGCTTTTTGAATGTCAAAAACATCACCACCCTTGCGAAGGATCGCAATCAAGACAATTCCAAGGAAGCTGTAGCCAACGGTTCTGCCAAGAGCGTAGCAAAGGCCCCTTGCAAGAACCGCACTAGATTTTTCAACTTTCTTGCTAATGAATCCTACTGCGGTAACGTTCGTCAACAGCGGACAAGGCGACACCGCTGTCAACAATCCTAAAATTATCGCAGTAAAAAAGGGAAGCTGACTGCTTTCTAGAAGGCTATTTAAGTAATCCATCCACGATCTCTATAAAGCGTTTCTTAAATTCTGCCGGCTGATTTTTGGCATAGGCAAAACCTAGCTGCGTCAGATTATTTCTGGATTCCTTAGCACCTTCCCACTTGTTCACGAACAAGGAAGACCACGTTACCTTGTAATTTTCGGCGATTTTTTCACCTTCTGGTTCTGAAATGTCAACCACCTTAAAGGCGATTTTGCCGGACTTCAGCTCCTTTGAAAAGTCATCGCGTAAAACTTCGCCAACAAGTTTTTCTATGCTGCGGCAAGTAATACAGCGTTGCGCTCCGTGAAAGTAAAGCACTTCTACGGCAGGACCCTGAGCAAAAAGTACCGAGGCAAAAAACAGGAGAATCAAAAGGAGTTTTTTCATAGACGACTCCTATCCAAGAACTTTGCGGATTTCGTCTTCGCCGATGTTGCCCTTGGCTACAACTTTTTCGTCAACGACAATGGCGGGCAAAGTCATTACGTTGTACTGAAGCATCTGGAGAATGTTGTCGATGCGGGTGACGTTTGCCTCGATGTTCATTTCCTTGATGACATGTTCCACAGTCTCGGCAAAAGACTGGCTGCACTTGCATTCCTTGAGGAGAATCTTGATGTCTTTCATTTTGCGTTCCTTTGCGGCGAACCGCTTTTTATGCACATTTAAGTGCGATTTGATTAAGTTCGTTTTTCGTAAAACAACGAACAATAAGGTTAAAAATTTATCCCTGCCAGGCAGGGACTTTGACATTCTCAATTTACTTACAGCAAGAATTTTTCTTGCAAAGTTTCATATTGAAAAAATCCTTGAAAAGTGCTTTGGCAAGGTTCCAGTTTTCTGGATCGATGCAGTACTTTACCTTAGGCGTTTCGATTTCGCCCTGGATTAAGCCCGCCTCCTTCAGCTCTTTCAGATGCTGGCTGACAGTCGCCTTTGCTATGGGCAATTCCTCGTGAATATCGCCAAAATAACAGGTTTCACGCTTGGCCAAGAACTGCATAATGGCAATGCGTGCCGGATGAGCAAGAGCCTTGGCGATACGCGCCAGCTTTTCGGTTTCTTCACAATACTTTTTTTGCGCCATACCAAATTTTCTTAACAAGTTTTTCTTCTGTTCGTAAATATACGAACATTAAAAACGAAAAACAAGGGCGAGAATAAAAAAAAGTCAATATTTTCATCTTTTATGTAAAAAACCGAGGCAAATGAAATCGCGAAAAACAGGCTATCTACCTAACCTTCTTTTCGATAGACTTAATCGAATTCATGATTATAGAAATTGACTTCATGTGACTGAGTTTTCCCTTCCATGAGTTCACCTTCCGAAAAAACATTCTTTATATGCCCATTGATGGTCGATTTAGCCTTTCCAAACAATTGAGCCATTTGGTCTTGAGAAAGCCATGCAGTTTCGTCTTCAAAAAAAACTTCAACGTTGATAGATTCGTCATCGGTCTTGAAAACGGCAATTTCTTTTTTATTATTCATATACACAAATGTACACTAAACTTTAGGCTGCGCCAAGTCGGTGTACACGATCGGGGTGAGATTATATTCCCTAGTTTGACAGAGCCATTTTTATAAAAAATGGGCAATAGGGGTGCTGAAAAATTTTGAGTGACACCTACTGACATTCAAGATTATCTATATTCCCTACGTACATAAAGAGTTTTGTTCTTGTCCACTCTTGAAACTTAGACACTTTCACGATCCGAGACAAGGCGACGCTCACGCTTGCTATCGGGCTACGCTCGATGGCATCGTTTTGCTACATGCATTTTGTTATATCTGCCTGTGCGCAATGCGACCCTTTTGATGCTTCGGCATCTGCGGCCAGATTCCTGGCACGCTTTTGGGGCGTGGGTTGTTTGCGTTTATTTGGATCGGGCAGTCTAAGGCCTCAAGAGAGTAAGCGCATTCAACCTCACGCCTTTTTTCGTTAAAATGCTTTAGGAGATACGCGGCAAGAGATGCTCTTGCTGGGTTTGCTCTCATTCTCTCTTGGAACTTAGACACTTTCAGATACAAGAATAAGACAAACGTTCTTTGACCTATGACTGTATAGGCCGTGCTATACCCTGGGCGTACTGTATCCACTCAGTGCCCGGGGAATTCGTGCGTGCATCCACACGTGCGCTTGCGGACGTTTTCTTTACTTGTTTTGACATCGCGGTTTCTTGCTCCCGACTGAGGGTGAACTCGTTCACCTTCAACTCGAGGAACGAGAAACATGGCTGGCCAGGATGTAAAGTCCAAAAAGAAATCTGAAAAAAAAAGTTTTAGATTCATTGACTTGTTTGCCGGCCTTGGCGGTTTTCATTTGGCATTAAGTTCTTTGGGTGGAGAATGCGTATTTGCGTCTGAACTCAAAGAGGATCTCCGAAAAATATACAAGCACAATTTTGGTGTTGATATTCAGGGCGATATAACGAAAGTCAATCCAGAAACGGACATTCCTCCACATAATGTTTTGTGTGGAGGCTTTCCCTGTCAGCCATTTAGTCAAGCGGGAAAAAGGCAAGGATTTAATGATGAAAAGAACCGTGGAACAATGTTTGACTATATCTGCAAGATTATAGAGGTTCATAAACCTGAATATTTGTTTTTGGAAAATGTTTCCAATTTAAAAGGACACGACAAGGGAAATACTTGGAAGATTATTCAAGAAAAGTTAGATTCCTTAGAATATTATGTCCATGCAGAAATTCTTTCACCGCATCAATTTGGCCATCCCCAACATCGAAAAAGAATTTATATCGTGGGACGCAGGAAAGATCTTGGTGATTTTAGCAACTTCAAATTTCCTCAACCTCAAAACGTTGAATGCGACATTCATCAAATTATAGATGAATCTGACGAAGATGTTTCATTTTTGAGAGCGGACACAAAGGCTCAAATAAATGTATGGCAAGAGTTTCTGGATAATCTATCAAGTCGCGGCGGTAAAATTCCAGGATTTCCAATTTGGGCAATGGAGTTCGGGGCAAATTATAATTTCAAGACTCTTGCCCCAGCTTTTCAAAAACGTTCTGATTTAAACGGGAAAAAGGGAAAGTTAGGTGAGGTTATTCACGGTAACACTTTAGAAGAGTGTTTGAAGTATTTACCTAATTACGCACAAACTTCCAAGGATGAGGTGTTTCCTTCCTGGAAAATCCGTTATATAGAACAGAACAGAGAACTTTATACAAACAATAGTAATTGGCTTGATTCCTGGATGGATAAAGTTCAGTTTTTTGACAACAGCCATTTAAAATTGGAATGGAATTGTGGCAATACTGCGCCTTCTATCTCTGACAAAATTGTTCAGTTTAGAGCGTCTGGTATTCGTGTAAAAGCGGCAACTTTTTCACCAGCGCTCAATCTTGTCGGCACTCAGGTTCCAATATTCCCCTGGATTTCGATTCCCGGCACAAGCGAAATTGGTCGTTATATGACTGTACGTGAAGCCGCCAAATTGCAGGGAATGGAATCTTTGGAATTCGGTAACAAGGAATTTCAGTTATCAAAGACGCGTATATACGAAGCATTGGGAAATGCTGTAAACGTTCAACTCGTGAAAAAAATCGCAAGGAGGTTGATTAAGCTATGATAAAGGAAAAAGTATCTATCGCAACAAAACCTCTTGTTTATCAGGTTTTTCGACATATTTCAAATAAAGTCCATAACGCTCTTGCCGAATATGTAGACAATTCCATCTCAAGTTTTAATAAGCATATCAATATTTTAAAGCCGTTAAACCCGAATGGCCGTGTTCGTGTTGACATTACGATTACAGACGATTACATCCAAATTAAGGATAATGCTTTTGGCATTGAAGAAGAAAATTATCAAAGAGCGTTTGAATTAGCGCGAGTCCCACTGGATGCCTCAGGATTAAATGAATTTGGCATGGGCATGAAGGTGTCGTCAATATGGCTATCAAATCATTGGGTTGTGGAATCAAAGGCTTTTGGCGAAAGACTAAAAAAAACATTTGTTTTTGATCTTGAAGAAGTTCTGGAAACAGAGAAAACCGATGTTGAAGTTGATGAAATTCCAGCAAACATTGATGAACACTTCACCATAATTACATTAACAAAGTTGTCACAATTTAAGCCAACGACTCGACAAATCACTGGGATAAAAAAACACCTTTGTAGTATTTATTCTCAATTTATTCGCGATGGTATTGTTGATATTTATGTGAATGATGATTTGCTTGTTTATCAAGAACCAAAAATTCTCAAAGCCCCTCATTACAAAAATGGCGGAGAATCTATAGAATGGCGAATGGATATAAATTATTCGTTTGGAAATGGACAGAGCGTAAAAGGTTTTGTCGCTATTCTTGAACAAATGAGTAATAACGAAAATAACGGCTTTTTGTTGTTTAGACGTGGACGTACAATAGGAACAAGTTCTGATGAAAAGTATCGTCCCAAATGTTTATGTGGCGATGTCGGCTCTCCTCAGTATAAAAGAATTTTCGGTGAATTAGAAATAGAGGGTTTTGATGTCAGCTTCACAAAAAACGCTTTTAATGAAGATGATCAATTTCAGGCGTTCATTGAAGCCTTACGTGACGAGATAAAATCAGATAAGACTCTTGATATTTTTGGGCAAGCTCAAAATTATCGAAAAGCAGAAGATCCAAAGAAGGTGGAAAAGAAGGCTGTGAATACAATGGTTCAGGAACTCTCCAAACCCGTTGTTATAAATACGGCGTCCACTTCTTTTGATAACGCAAAAACCTCTTCATCTCAATCAGACGCTGCAATACTTCTTCCATTGGAAGAGGTTATTACTAACCCGATTCAGAAAAAGATGGAAATAGACGGCAACGAATATAATATTGAAATTCGTTTTGAAAAAATACCAGGGTCAACAAGTTTTTACTCGATTTCACAATCGCCTGACAATCATTATGTAATACGGATACATATGGACAACCCATATTTTAAACGATATAATGATTTGCTAAAGGACGAGGAAAGTGCGGGACCAGTATTGCATTTAGTTCAGGCAGTTTTCGGAGCTGAACTGTTAACAAATGCTAGCGGGTACGCGTCGCAGGCAAAGGTATTTAGGGATAAATTGAATAGTTTGATTGGAAGGTTCTAAAATGAGTGCTGAATATATTAAGGTAATTTCCGACGTCAAACAGGTTTATTCCGCTAAGCCAATTGTGGGAGCCAAAACATTAAGTCTTGTGGATTCATTTAGCGAACTAGATGACGATGGAAAGGCTATTCTTATTTCAGAAGCACAAGACATACTAAGTCATTGTATTTTCCCAGGAACAAACGATTGTATTACCAATATCGCAGTTGGGTATGTTCAGAGTGGGAAAACAATGTCTTTTACCACACTTACCGCATTAGCAGCCGATAATGGTTTTAAGATTGTTGTTTATTTGACAGGAACAAAAACAAATCTACAAGATCAAACCTATGAGAGATTATGTAAGGATATTCGTAGGATAGAAGACAGTAGCGACTATTTTAGAATCATCCCTGATGGAGAAAGTACTGTAACCGGCATAAAAGATTATTTGCATGATGACGATTATGTGTTACTTCTCCCTATACTTAAACACTATAAGCATATAGAATCTATTGCGACTATTTTTAAGAATAATACGATTCAAGAATTATTGTCAGAAAAAGCAGTACTCATTATTGATGATGAGGCTGATCAATCCAGCTTTAATACATATGCTCGAAAAAATGCAGGCAAAGAAGATTGGGAAGATGATGATTACAGCAAAACTTATGCAAGTATTAACGAATTAAAAAATTCGCTTCCCTGCCATTCCTACGTGCAATATACAGCCACCCCTCAAGCAGCATTTTTGATAGACAACAATGATATTTTGTCACCGAAATTTCATACTGTTTTGACGGAAGGGAAAGGCTATACCGGAGGCAAATTTTTCTTTAAGAGCGAAGATCGTCAATATATTGTCAAAATACCGGACAAAGAAATATATCGAAAAAAAGATAACCAGTTAAGTGATAAGCCGGAATCTTTTTTGAACGCCTTACTACAATTTTTTATTAGCGTAGCTATAGCTGTTCGCATACAACGGAGAATGAAATATTTGTCAATGATGATTCATATTGACGGAACTACAGACTCAAATGAAAAATTTAAAAAGTGGACCGACGAGACTATAAGTGAATGGTCAAGAATGCTTCGTGAAGATCGCGAAGATATAGCTTGGCCAGCATTTGAGAATAAACTTAAAAATGCGTATAATGAAATCTCAAAATATGTTCAGGAAAAGCCTTCTTTTGAACAAGTTCTTGAAGTTATGCCAAAAGTCTTGAAAAATAAAGAAACTCACCTTATACAAGGCAATTCGAATAACAAAATAGATTGGGAATCAGCAAACGCTCATATTCTTGTTGGCGCGGACATGTTGAATCGTGGTTTTACAGTCGAACACCTATCAATGACATACATGCCTCGATGTCCAAAGGGAAAATCTACTGCCGACACCATTGAACAAAGATGTCGATTTTTTGGTTATAAGAAAAAATATAGTGATATCATCCGAATATATCTACCACAAAAAAGCATAGATGAGTTTAACGCTTATGTAGATCATGAAGAAGTTCTACGGGCTAATTTAAAGCAATGTAAGACGTTACAGGAATTTGCTCAACAAGCAAAAACGATGGTTATAAGTCCTATACTTAGGCCAACAAGAACCAACATTCTTTCATCGAAACTGATAAAAAATAAAATGACTGGATGGAGACAGATGCGATCTATCAGTCATATTGAAAAAAATAAGGCCTGTGTAGATGATTTTCGCGCAAGCATAAAGAATTGGGCTCTTGATTATGATTATAAGAATCCAATGCGAAATCACCTTATGGCAGATATTTCGATAGATCGATTTGTTGATTTTTTCAAAGGAATATCATATTCTGATTTACCAAATATTACAAGAAAAATCGCAACAATTCAGTACTTGAATTACCTAAAGGATGAAGGAAAGATTTCTTTTGTAAGGGTTTATGACATTGCCTCTGGGAGAACTCGTGAACGTAAGCTTTCCGGCAATGTTCCTAATAATTTGCAAGAAGGTCGTGCTGCTAATGAAAGTTACCCCGGTGATAAAGCCGTAAAGAGTGATGAAACAATATGTATTCAAATTCATCATATTGTTATAAAAGATTCATCATCGGTGACATTCGGTAATAAAGATCTGTATAATTTAGCCATATACTATCCAGAAAAACTTAACGAAGGCTATATCTTCTTGGAAGACGAGGAGGATGATTAAAATGGAATTCAACAGCCTTCTTCAAAAATTCCTTTCCTTGAGAAATTCAGACCATGTTGTATCTGAAGCGTATAAAGTTTTGAGTATTTCTCATAGAAACAGTCATAAACTAGGCTATACAGAAGATGGCTTTCCCGTTATTTTTATTGAATGTTCTGACGTACGAAAAACTTCCGATATTCGCCTCCAACTTGTCGACGTTCTCTTTAATCGTGAGTGTTCTTTATATTCAGCCAAAGAAAAAATAGAGAACAAGATGTATTGTTTGGTAATTCTAAAAAGCCATCAAAACGACTTGATTAGTTATTTTTTGGAGGTTTTTGCTCTCGTACTTGATCGTCTACCATCATTTCCTTCAACAATGGAATTAGGTAAAGAAGTTGCGACTTTAGTAAGACTGTTCACGAATTTGCCAACATATTCATTAGAAACATTGCAAGGGTTATGGGCGGAAATGCTGGTAATTGAGCAGTCTTCTAACCCAGATTACTTAATTAGTTCCTGGCATGTATCTACTACAGATAAGTATGATTTTAATGATGGAAAAGACAAAATAGAGGTAAAATCCACTCTAAAAAGCAATCGGTTACATCTGTTTACATTGGAACAATTAAATCCAAATGAAAATTCAAGGTTAGTAATTGCCTCCGTACAGATGATTAAAACAGGTGTGGGATGTTCCATATTTGATTTGGAAAAAAATATTACAGAGAAATTAAACCAAAATGATTCCATTATAAAATTGAAAGAGATGATTCTTAAAACACTTGGAATTAAATCGGAAAATGCTTCAACCGTGTATTATGATTATTCTTTCTCTGTAGAATCATTGAAATTTTACGATTATAGGGACATCCCAAGCATAAGTATAAAAGACATTCCCGCAAATGTTTCTGGAGTTCATTTTGTATCTGATTTAACAAGTGTTGCTGATGTGAATCGCGATTCAATGATTGGCTTATTGCATGAGAGTTTATAATTATGACTACATTCCCCAAAAGCCAAAAGCTTATTGATATTTTTGTTTCTAGCTTAACTGACCAGTTTTTAAATGTAAATAAAACTGAGGTTCTCCGCTTCATTTTCAACGGCCAAAAATATATGGTCTATTTTAAGTGTGTAAGCTACGCAGGAAATCCGTATCCACAAAACACAACTAGAGCTCAGTTACCACAAAGAAAAGAATTTTCCTTTTTAGAGAATGATGAACGATTTCTTTTCCTTGGATATGATGTAGATAACGATCTTTTTGTTTGCTGGGATCCGATAAAAGCAAGGTCTAGATTAAATAAGAAAAGTTACGTATCCTTTTTTTGTAGGCAAAATATTCAAGACGCCGTGGAGGAGGGAAACATAACCGAGGCTAAACTCACTAATGGTGACGTATATGTTTTGTTTAAAAGAAGGGACACTGCAAGATTCTTTGAAATGATAGAGGCTCATTTCCCGGAGCTAAATCAACCAACATCTAATTCTGAGAAAACAATAGACTTGACAGATAATGATGTTTCGAATTCGGAAGTTGAAGGTCTGCTTTGTGATGTAAAAGAAGATGTAATGGTTCTGGCGCTGATAGATGAGTTGTTAAAAGAAGGAAAGAGTCGTTTGGCAATAGTTTCCGAATGCTCAAATACCTTTGGCAAAACATATCCCGCGATGTATTTTAAAGAATGGGATGCTATTGTCAAGAAATACATTTCCGCCAAAGAAAACAACGTATCCTAAATCGCGTTAGGGATAGTTACCCGTATGGGCGGAGACTTGCAAGGCAAGGCTCCGTGAGCGAAGCGAGTATAGCCCGACCCCGGCGGCGGTTCCTTTGTACAAGTCCCGGGAGCCGGGGGAACGCCCATACCAAAAAATCTTGCAATCTATCCATTTTATATATTTCCCGAAAAACAGGAGTTTCTATGCGTAAAGATCTTGGCGTCAAGCCTTATTTGTATCCCCAGCCCGTGCTGGTTATCGGCACCTACAACGAAGATGGTTCCACTAACGCAATGGTGGCCGCCTGGGGCAGCGTCAGCGACATGAACCAGATCGCCATCTACGTGGCAAACAGCCACAAGACCATGGACAACATCAAGGCCCGCAAATTCTTTACCGTCAGCATGGCTACCGAAAAAGACATCAAGGCCATTGACTACCTGGGAATCGCCAGCGGTCACAAAGTTGCAGACAAATTCGCAAAATCCGGTCTCACCGCAATCAAGAGCGAACATGTGGACGCCCCGCTCATCGCAGAACTACCCCTTCATCTGCTACGACACAGCCAATCACGGCTACTACTCCATCGGAGACCGCATCGGCAATGCCTTCAGCGACGGAAAAGCTATAAAGTAAGAGCGGATTTCTAAAACAAAAAAAAGCCATTTTTTCACCACCTGGTTTCCCCAATCAGGTGGTTTTCTTTATTGAATTTGACAATCATTTGCAAATTTACTATATTTCAATTTGCGAATGAAATGCAAATTGTAGTTGTACATCCGTTAAAAGGGTGAATTATGGAATACAAAACTCAGGCTCGTCAGCAGATTCTCGATTTTATGGTTACAAATCCCGACCAGATTTTCAAGGCTTCAGAAATTGCGAAAAACTTGTCAGAGATTTCGTTGAGCACCATCTACAGAAACCTCTCCAGGCTCGAGAGCATGGGCATGGTGCAGATCGTGGGTGCCGCCGAGAACAACGAACTGCAGTACCGTTACACGGGCCCGGGCCGTTGCGAAAAAAAGATGCACCTTGTCTGCAAGGAATGCGGAAAATTCTTCCACCTGGACGGCCCAGCCCTCAAGATGCTGCAGCTTTCTGTGCTTCGGATCATGGGCTTTGAACTGGACCAGCAGCAGTCCATGCTGTTTGGGCGCTGCGCAAGTTGTTCCGGAAGGTAAAAAAGATTATCCCACATAAGAGGAAAAACATGAAAAACAAGAAACCCGTCATCCTCATCACCGGATACCTCGGCTCCGGAAAGACAACGCTCCTAAACAACATCCTCAAGCAGGAAAAAAGAAAAGTCGCCCTCATCGTAAACGACATGGGAAGCATCAATGTGGATGCCGAAATCCTAAAGAAGAACGGCTCGAACGTAACCGAATGCCCGATGTTCGAACTGCAGAACGGCTGCATCTGCTGCACACTCCGCGACGAATTTATCGAGCACGTTGAAAAAATTTCCAAACTGGATTCCGTCGAAGTCGTATTCGTCGAAGCCTCCGGCATCAGCGACCCCGGCGCAGTCAGCGCAAGCTTCCTCGCCTACGAAGAAGACAACCCCGACACCAATGTTTACCTGACATCCATCGTCACAGTCGTTGACGCAGACCGCATTTATCGCGAATTCCTCGGCGACCTCAAGCAGAAAAAGGAACAGCGTGACCGCCTTGCAGACCAGTACGACCTTTCCCAGGAAGAAATCTCGACCTTGATCGTGGACCAGATCGAATTCTGCAACTTCATCGTCATGAACAAGTGCGACCTGCTGAACGAAGAACAGCTAAACGAAGTGGAATCCATCGTGCGAGACTTCCAGCCCCGCGCCCCCATAATCCGCGCCGTCAATAGCGACATCGACATTGACAGCATCATGACCACCGAGCCCTTCAACTACAGCCAGATCGAATCTTCCTCCGCCATCCAGAAAGCGACCGAAAGCCTTCTGCAATCGGACCGCAAGCGCGAAGGCTGCGTCGATGAATACGGGATCTCTTCCTTTGTATTCGAGGCAAGGCAGCCCTTCAACAGGGAACGCTTCACGGATTTCGTCAACAACCGCTATCCTTCGGAACTGATCCGCTCCAAAGGCTACATCTGGTTCTCCGACGCAAGCAACGATGTCCAACTTTTCGAACAGGCCGGCAGAAACTCCTCGGTAATGCCCGTGTCGTACTGGATCGCCGCCATCCGCGAAGACCAGAGGCAGGCCTACCTGGACAACAACCCCGAAGTCCTCGAAAACTGGGACACCCGTTTTGGCGACCGCGAAAATCAAGTCGTCTTCATCGGCAAGGGCTACAACAAGGACGCCATCATCAAGGAACTGGAAAAGTGCCTTGACGAAAAAGCAATAGACTAGTGCAAAAATCCCCGAAGTCTTGAACTTCGGGGATTCTTCTTAAAATTCCACTCGTAACAGGCCGCTGAAATTGCGGCCTTTTTCGGGCATTACGTCTTTCAGCCTAGACAGGTGATTTCGCACATCGGCATCGAAAAGGTTGTCGCATTTAAACACCAGGCTGTACCTTGAAAAGTTCCAGGCCCAGTTCATTTCGAGCAGTAGGCCCATCGTAGCGTAGCCGGGCGTTTTCTTTTCGTACTTGTCCACAAAATTTTGCGGGGCCACAAAATCTCCGTAAATTCCTGGCCGAATACTTTTCCAGATGTACGCGATTTCGGCGTGGGTCTTGAACGGCGGAATCTGAGACATGTGTCCCCAGGTTTTATCTTCGTACCAGCCCTTCACATAGCTCAGGCTCAAGAGCCCGTAAAGTCCCTGTTCCACATTGCGCTCGATGGACGCATTCATGCCGAGCATGAGTCCATTGCCTCCCTGCACCTGGTAAATCGGTAAAATTTGGGACCAGTTCGTGTCGCCTGTGGCTCGTGGCACAAGGTAGTTCACAAACCAGGTTCCGTGACCTGCGGCGCGCAAGGTGAACTCGTCTTCGTACATTCTGTATTCCAATTCCGCACCGTAACCGCTTTCGGCATCCAGCTTGCGGTTCCCCCGTTCATAGGTGTAGGCGGCAAGATGAGGCCCCTGGTTATACAGTTCCTCGATAGAGGGCGCGCGGCTCGTGCGATATACATCAAGCGTCAAAAACTTTCCGACGCCAACCCGCTGCGAAAATTCCGCATCCAAAGAGAGCAAGCCGAACATTCTGTTTTCTATAACGCTCTTGTCTGCAACAACGCTTTCTTTCGGTATCATGTACACGAGTCCTGTTCTTGCAGCGAGGGTGATTTCCATGCCGCTCCAGCCGTTCAACGAACCCAGCGCAAACAGGGATCCTCCGTAGGAATGTGTCGGAGGCGTAAAGACATAGCCACCCATTTCAATGGATTTCATGTCCAGTTCCGCGCCAAAGCGCAATCCGAAAAACTCGCCCCAGTTCCCCAGGGCTTTTTCAACCAGGAGGTTTTCCTCGTTCACGGCAAATTCGGCACCAAGAATATCCTTGCCTTCGAATTCCTTATGATGATACCGGTTTATGCGAAGAACTACATTCAAGGTGTCCTGCGGTTTCGCCTGCGGCAAGTACATTCCCTGGAGTGTCATGTTCCGCTTGGTTAGGGAAATATCGACGCCATTTGGGTGGCCTCCAATAAAGCCGCCGGGAATTCCATAATCGGAATTGTAGGAACTGTAGGATCCGCCGATTCTAAAATTTCCAAGGGAATAAGCCGCCCCAATGGAACCGCTTATATTATCGATTTCAGTATTTTTAAGAACGCCCTTGGAAGTCCTCATGTCCTCCATGTTTCTTCTAGCCAAATTTCCACGAATGGCTCCATCCATGACGGGAATGTTGACGCCCACGGCGGTGGCGTATCCCGGAGCGGCCGATTCCGCATAGTTTGTTACAAATCCATTGAACAGTGTATCACCAAAGGGAATATCCTGATGGTCCATCTGGATAACACCTCCTGCCACCGAGAAGGAATTTCTTAAGATGTTCGGTCCGCGAACCACGCGCAGGCTTCGCACCGTAAGAACTTCGGAAGCTACCGCATGGTCTGGGGATGTTGCGCTCAAGTCTCCCGAAATGGAACCGTCTTCTGTAACTTCCACATGGTTTCCGGAAAGTCCCTTGAGTACAGGCCTTGCAGCGGCAGGCCCCATGGAACGCAAAGCCACATCGGGTTCATTCTTGATGGTCTCAGCCATCGTCGTGGACATGTTACGACGGAGCTTTTCGCCGTTCATGTCTTCTTCGGAACGCAGCCCCTCTAAAATGGACTGGCTAGAAATTTCGGCCTGAACAGTAGAGCTTCCCAAATCCTGAACAAATTCCTGGGCCAAAGAAAAATGAAGGAAGCCCCCCAGAAGGAGGCTTCCCGTAGCCCGCAAAAGGCTAGTCTTCATCTTCGTCTTCCTGGAACGGGCAATCCTTTTCGTCGAGGGCAGTGTCAACGACTACGCGGATTTCAGGCGTTCTGGCATCGGCGTGATCGTGATGGTTCACCTTAAGGATCAAGGTAGTTTCACCTTCTTTGACGCCCTTCAGGTGGAAGCCCCAACCGCCTTCCCATTCAATATCCAGGATGGATTCGTCACCGACGCTCCAAGCCAGGGAATGTTCATCATCCTTGGGGCCAGACATTTCCTTTTCGTTTTCATCAAGGAACTTGATAGAAAGATGTTCGCTCAGGCAATTTGCATTGACCTTAAGAGGAGCGATGGAAGTATCGGCCTTGCCGCGGAACACGGAATAGGCAGGGGTAAAGTCGGGCCAGTAAAGGTTCCAGCCTTCCACTTCGAAATGGGCGTGCTGGTCAGAAGATGCGCTGTTGCTATCACCGCAGGCAGCAAGAAGAGAAAGGGCGGAAGCCGCAACCAGGAACTTGATTGTTTTCATTTTAAACCTTTTCGCACTAAAGTGCATAAAATTTGAGATAGACAAAAACCTCCCGCGTACATGCGAGAACAATTTATTTTGTCTGTAATTTGTTGAAGTATTTATTAAACGCGTACGAGCAAGGAGGGCGGCCCTCTGGATTTCGGACGGTCTATGCGAAGAGGCAGAATAAAGAATGCAAATACTCCCTGCAGTACAAAAAGTACCACAAAGGAAATTTCTGCACAGGGCGTAAAATCTACAAAATCAACCCCATCGTGAATCAGCATGCAAATGGCGCAGTCATCATGACATTCACCGTCATCATGATGGTGCTCGCCAATGGCAAGCAGACTAAACGCCAGCAAGAATGCGACGATAGTCATCAGAATTTTTTTGATGGTGGCTGATTTCATCAAGAACTTTTACCAGTGAAGTTTATCCGTCACGATGCGGATATAGGTCATGCCGTTTTCTTCGTAGGTGGTGAATTTTCCAGTCAAGGAAATTTTACTCCCTACCTTTGGAAAGTCCTTTGGGTACTTGTGTCCGGTCCACTCGAATTCCAGACCCTGCTGGCAGCAGGCCGCAGCATCGGCAATTAGAACAGCCGTGTAATAAGTTCCGGTGTCTTCATCTTGTGCAACGGCAAGGACACCTTTAACTTTTACAATTTTACCGACATAATCTTCGGGCTTTGAAACCATGTGATAGACTTCCGCAAAAACCATGGTCTTGCTCAATTTTGTCAAATCTACATCGATTTTTGAAGCCGCATAAGAAGGCGTCGCCAAAAACGGCATCGCCAAGAACGACGCCACAAGCAACGCAGTCGAAAGACTGAGCGTCAAGCCGACTTTTTTAGGCCCACGAGCCAGAAGATGCCAAAGGCTATCATGTCGATGACTACGATGGTCGCCCCCACAGGAGTTCCTGCGAGAATGGAAATGATGATTCCAGAAGCTGCGCAAACTACGGAGAATATTGCTGAGCATATTGTTACCGCCTTGAAGTTTTTAAAGATTCGCATTGCCGACAGCGCCGGGAAAATCACCAGCGCAGAAATCAGAAGGGAGCCCACCAGATTCATGGCAAGGACAATGATTACCGCAATGATTATGGCAATGAGCAGGTTGTATTTTTTCACCTTGATGCCAATTGCTTCTGCAAAGTTTTCATCGAAGGTGACTGCAAAAATTTTATTGTAGAAGAAAAGAAAAATTCCGACAACGAGAACAGACAAAACAAGGCAAAGCCACACTTCGTATTGCTGCAAAGTCAGAATGGAAGTGGAGCCGAAAAGCGTGCTGCACACATCGCCCGACAAGTTGGCCGAAGTAGAAAAGATGTTCATCAAAAGGTACCCTATCGCAAGGGAACCCACAGAAATCATGGCAATGGCTGCATCCCCTTTTATCTTTGCATTCTGCCCGGAACAAAGGAGCAGCACCGCAAAGAAAATCGTCACCGGCAACACAATCAGCATGTTGTTGGTCAAGTGGAAAATTCCGCCAATGGCCATGGCGCCAAAAGCCACATGGCTAATACCATCGCCAATATAGGAGTACCTTTTCAAGACCAGGGTCACGCCCAAAAAAGAAGAACACAGAGCAATGAGAACGCCCACAATCAAGGCGTAGCACACAAAGGGATAGCTAAAATAAAGCTGGAGTTTTTCAATCAGTTCAATCAAGATTCAACTCCTTGAAATTTTCGCGTGAAAGGAACTGGGGCTTTTCCCCGATTTTTAAAATATGGGAACCCATGGACTTCGCGGCAGAAATATCGTGCGTCACCATGACTATTGCCACACCATCCTTTTCGTTCACAGATTTCAGAAGTTCGTAAAAGCGTTCCGTCATTGTGGAATCAAGGCCCGCCGTAGGTTCGTCCAAAAGCAAAATGCGACGGGTGGCGCAGAAGGCCCTCGCCAAAAGCACGCGCTGTTGCTGGCCGCCCGAAAGTTCGCGGTAACAGCGTTTCTGCAAATTTTCTATCCCAAACTTTTTCATGCAATCAAGCGCCATCTGCTTTTCCGATTTATTGAAAAATGGACGCAATCCCGTGCGGGCAATGCATCCGGAAAGAACCACTTCCTTCACGGATGCAGGGAAATCCCGCTGAACAGGAGTTTGCTGAGGAAGATACCCAATGCCACTCTGGTCCGGTTCGCGTTCCACAAACACAGTCCCGCTCATTGCGGGGTGCTTTCCTAACAAGGTCCTGATAAGCGTAGATTTGCCAGCGCCATTTTTCCCCACGATGCAGAGAAAATCACCCTCGTTAACTGAGAAGTTCAATGGCGGCGTAACAGGCGTTCCGTTAAAACCATAAACCAGATCTTGGCATTGTATTAAAGGCATCTTTCCTCAACTTTTTACTTCAGGGCTTCCTTGAGAACAGCCAGATTGCTTTCCATTAGCGACAGGTAAGTTACACCGTCGGCAACATCCTTTGCGGTCACAGACTGCATGGAATTCAGCGCGAGAATCTTCTGGTCCTTGGCCTTTGAATTCTGGACAATAGTACTTGCGATCTTACCGTCGGACTTTTCCAAGGTCATGACATTCTTGAGACCCAGGGAATCCACTTTCTTGGCAAGGAACACGATGGTTTCAAAGCTGGCTTCGCTTTCGGCAGAGCAACCTGCAAAGGCGGCAAAATAAGTCAGGCCATAATCGTCGGCGAAATAACGAAACGGAAATCGGTCACCAAACAGTAGGGTCTTGACGCTAGCGCCTTCCACAACCTTCTTGAATTCGCCATCCAATGCGGTAAGCTTCTGGATATAGGCTTCGGCATTTGCCTTGTAGGTGCTTGCATGGGCAGGGTCAATTTCAGAAAGCTGCTTTTCGATAGCCTGGACTAGGACAACTGTATTGCGCAGAGAAAGCCAGACATGTTCATCATATTCCGGGCCTTCTTCGTGATGATCGCCATCATGGTCTCCGTCGTGATGTTCAGCGTGATGATCGCCATCATGATCGTCGTCGTGATGTTCTGCATGATGGTCACCGTCGTGATCATCGTCATGGTCGCCATGATGTTCATGTTCGTCGGATTCCATACCTTCCACAAGGACTTCTTCCTTGGCCATGGAACCCAGGGATTCCACAAGGTTGATTACTTTGCGCTTTTGACTTGCAGAGTTTTCCAAGGCCTTTTCAACCCATTCGTCGGATTCGCCACCCACGTAAATAAACAGGTCGCTGGCTGCAATCTTCACCATGTCATCGGCAGAAGGATTGTAGCTGTGCAAGTCGGTTCCCTTGTCCATCAACAAGGTGACTTCCACATTTTCAGTGGCACCGGCAATGGCACGAACCCAGTCGTATTCCGGGAAAATGGTAGCCACCACCTTGATTTTTGCCTGTGCAGAAAGAGTTGCTGAAGCTTCCTGCTTCTTGGAATCGCAAGCATTCAACATGCAAGCGAAAAATACCATGGACAAAGCCATGAGAAAAATCTTTTTCATTTGTAGAACCTTTTTTGAAAAAACAAATACACCCCAACATTCATTGGGAGTTTTTTACGCACAAGGTTCTATCGTTAATTATCTAGACGAACTTTCCTTGATACCAAAGTAGAGGCGGCAATGGGATTTGCCCACAAGCCCACCGCAGCAAGAACTGCCACAACAGCAAGCACGAGCACCACGCTTGGGGCAGCCCCTGAATTCAGTTGCTGGACATTCTGTTCCGCTACATAGATAAGGGCACAAACCGGGCAATCATTGCCGACGCAATCATGATCATATTCCTGCAACAGGTAGAAGTTCGAAAAAAGCGAAACCACCAGGAACAACATGCAGGCCGCAAGCAGCAAACCGCGCTTACGCCGAACATTTCTTGTAATCGCCTGCATGATCATGATGCAGGTAAATATAGTAAAAACCGGGGAGTGGCGATATGATCGTATACCACGCCCACAACCTTTCCAGGGAAATTAATCAAGGAAAAATGTTAACCAAAAAAAGAGGCCGTCCAAAAATCATCGGGCAGCCTCTAAGTTTTTATGCGTTAGGCGCCGCAACGCTTACGCCTTTTCCTTGTACCCGCACTTGGGGCAAACGCCGTTTTCGTTCAGGGCGATTCCGCAGAGGGGGCAGCGCTTTACTGTGCCTTCTACAGGGAATTCCTGGGATGCGGCGTTCACTCCGCTGGTGAACGTAATTTTTGCGATGTTCAGCTTCTTTTTCAGCAGGTCGTAAACGATCTTGATCATGCCCTCCACCGTCATGGTTTCCTTCGTCACCACTAGGCGGCAATCCGGGTAGGCCGTGGCAAGGGCAGTTTTGAAGGCAGGCCCCTTCATCTTGTTTTGCGGATGGCCATTCCTGATGCCCTGCTTTTCGTACACGTCCAGAATTGCGGGGAGCAGCGGGTCATCCTCACGCAGAATGAGGGCGTGGTCAAAATTCCGCAGAATGTCCCAGGCCGTCTTCTGGATTTCATTGCAGGGGAACACCATGTTCACCCCGGCGTTGATGGAATCCTCCACCTCGATGGTAAGGATACCCGTATGACCGTGAAGGTACTGCGCCTCCCCCTTGAAACCGTAGAAACGGTGGGCATACTGCAGACTGAACGTTGTATAGCTTCTCATATTTTCTCCTTCTCCGCTTTTGCGGACTTTGATAGCTATGCTTGGAATATACCAAAAGGAGGGTTTGAAAAACAATGGAGATTTTTTATAAAAATCACTGGCACAAAAGCATTACTTCTTTTTATTTTAAGAAGCTGCAAATTAAAACAAACAACATACCTATTGCGTTCGTAAAAAGTTTTTACTATATTAGACAAACAAGGAACGCAGGAGGTTAGTTGAAAATTGAATTTACAGACAAGAATTTGGAGCGGTGTTCCTGGGACGAGGATTTCGCCATGCGATTCATGGGCAAAAAGCGGGCAAATCTTTACAAATTGAGAATTCAAGCGTTGAGACTCGCCGCCAACTTTAATGATTTGAGAAATCTTGCCGGGAATTTCCATGAACTGGTTGGAAATCGAAAAGGCGAATGGGCGTGCAACCTTGACCAGCCTTACCGACTGATTATCAAAGGCTCGGAGCCGGATACCATCATCGTTTGGTCAGAAATTTCAGAGGCAGAAGTCAAAGAAATTATTGACTATCACAAATAAGAGGCTTTTATGACGGATAGTATGACAGAAAAAAAAGAACGGGATTATTGGTGGGTTGTAGCACCCGGAGAATTTCTTCAAGAAAAACTTGACGAAATGAATATGGATGTCAATGAATTTGCATCCCGTATCGGTTATACGGCAAAAACGGTAAACGAAATTCTCAAGGCAAAATGTGCTGTTACCGCCGAAATGGCATTCAATCTTGAATACGCCACAGGCATTCCAGCATCCTTTTGGTTGACGGCGCAGCGCAAGTACGAGCAAGACTTGATGCGTAAGCAAATCAAGGCAACGCTAGGCGACAAATCCATCTGGCGCAACAGTCTTCCCCTAAGCGAGTTGAAGCCCCGCCAATGGGTTGAAGACATCGACAACAAGGAAGACAACATTTCACCGCTGTTACGTTTCTTTGGCGTTTCCAGCCCCAAGGCCTGGGAAAATTATTATTGCAAGGCAAGTCTCAAGGTGGCCTTCCGCATTTCGCTGGCCGAGACTCAGGACCCTTACGCCGCATCCGTCTGGCTTCGCCGCGGAGAAATTCTCGCCGATGCCATCAAGATGGAAAAGCAGAACGACAAAAAACAGCGAATCGTCATCAAGAAGGTGTTGCCGCAATTCATCGAACTTGCATCTGCCTACGGTTCCAAGAGCACCATGGGCAAGCCTGGCGAAATTGACGAAGGCATGATCAAGCTGCAGGAACTGGGTGCTAGTCTGGGCATGAAGATTCTTTATGTTCAGAATTTCAAGTCGGCCCCCATTCACGGCATGGCCCGCTGGTATCGCGACATTCCCGTAATTCAGCTACACGACCGTTTCAAGGATCGCAAGGCTTTCTGGTTTACGTTCTTCCATGAACTCGGCCACATTATTATGCATGGCAAAAAGGACATTTTCATCAAGAACATGTATCACGGCAACAAAAATCCCCAAAAGGACGAAGAAGCCAATACTTTCGCCCAGAAATGCATGGACGAAGCTTTTAAAAATTAAGAAGGAGCGCGAAAGCGTTCCTTCTTTTTGCATTCGTACAATTTGAACGAACTTTAAATCACAGCCACTTGCCAAAGCGACGGATGTACCAGGTCTTTATCAGCTGGGTCAGCACGCAGTAGCAGCCAAGAATGCCGATGAGCCACGGGAAATAGCTAAGGGGCAGCGGGACAAGGCCAATGTATGCGCCGAAGGGGCTGAAAGGAATGGCAACGCCTATAGCCATAATGACCATGGTCATGATCATCAGAGGCTTTGCGGCAGTACTCTGGAAGAACGGAATACGGCGGGTACGAATCATGTGGACAATGAGAGTTTGGGAAAGCAGTCCTTCGATAAACCATCCGCTCTGGAAAAGGGTCTGGGCTTCGGGAGACTGGCATCCAAATACATACCACATCACAAGATAAGTCGCAATATCAAAAATGCTGGAAATCGGTCCGATAAAAATCATGAAGCGGGAAAGATCCGAACTGTCCCATTTGCGGGGCTTCATCAGGAATTCCTTATCCATGCTGTCAAAGGGAATTGCCGTTTGGGAAATATCATAAAGCAAGTTCTGGACAATCAGATGGATCGAAAGCATGGGCAAGAACGGCAAGAACGCAGAGGCAGCCAGCACAGAGAACATGTTCCCGAAATTCGAGGAGGCAGTCATCTTGATATACTTCACGATGTTGCCGAAGGTTTCGCGGCCAGAAATCACACCCTGTTCAAGAACCATCAGGTCCTTTTCTAACAAGATGATGTCTGCGCTTTCCTTGGCGATGTCCACAGCGGAATCCACGGAAATGCCAATATCGGACTGGCGCAGTGCTGCGGCATCGTTAATGCCATCTCCCAGGAAGCCCACGGTGTTGTCGGCGTCCTGCAGCAGCTTGATAATTTCAGTCTTCTGGTGAGGCGTAAGCTTTGCAAAAACCTGGTTGTAATTGACCGCAAGAACCTTCTCTTCATCGGTCATCTTTTCAAATGCAGGGCCCGTAATGCAACGCAGTTCCTCGCGACCATTTCCACCAGGAGTCTTCAAGCCCACCTGCTTTGCAATGGTACGCACAACCGCATCGTTGTCGCCACTCAGCACCTTCACTTCTACGCCGCACTGATTCAACTGTTCAATGGCAGCCGCAGCAGATTCCTTGGGCGGATCCAAAAATGCGAGGTACCCAATAAGGACCATTTCCTGTTCATCATCCACAGAAAATTCACCAGCCTTTTCAATGAAGGACTTCTGCGCCACGGCAAGAACACGCATGCCGTTGTGATTCATCTCGTGAACAATGTTCATGGCCATGGTGCGCATATTGCCCGTCATGGGAATAATCTGGCCATCCAATTCGCAGTGGGAACAAATGCTGATCATTTCTTCCACGGCACCCTTGGTAATAATCTGGCGCTTGCCCTGACGATCTTCCACCACCACAGACATCCTGCGACGGGTAAAATCAAAGGGAATCTCGTCCACCTTCTGGTAATCTTCCACAAGAACATCCAAAGGCTTACCCAGCTCATTGACATGCTCCACAATGGCCTTGTCCATCAGGTTCTTGATGCCTGTAGAAAAATAGCTGTTAAAGAAAGCATGGCGCAAAATACGGCGGGCCTTGTCTTCCTTGCCATCGGCATTGATGTAGCGAACCAGCTCCACCTTGTCACGGGTCAAAGTTCCCGTCTTGTCGGTACACAGAATGTTCATGGCCCCAAAATTCTGGATGGCATTCAGGTCCTTCACAATCACCTTCTTCTTGGACATGCGAACAGCACCCTTCGCCAAATTCGCCGTCACAATCATGGGGAGCATTTCAGGCGTCAACCCCACTGCAATGGAAACCGCGAAAATAAAGGCCTCGAACCAGTCACCCTTCGTAATGCCATTCACAAGGAACACAAAAGGAACCATCACCAGCATAAAACGAATCAGGAGCAACGAAACCTTCGAAATGCCCTTGTCAAAGGCAGTCTCCGCCCTATGCCCCGCAATGGACTTCGCGATAGTACCCAGGTAAGTTGAATTCCCCGTGGCATACACAATACCGATTGCAGTTCCGCTCACCACATTGGAACCCATAAAGGCAAGATTCTGCAAGTCGATTACAGAACCGTTACCATCCTCGTTATCGGTGCGGGTGCGTAAATCAGGCACCTTCTCGATGCTATCGCTTTCGCCCGTCAGGCTAGACTGGCTAACGAAAAAATCCTTGGCACCCACAATGCGCAAATCCGCAGGGATCATGTCGCCTGCAGAAAGCCACACCAAATCACCAGGCACCAGCTCCTCCACAGGAATCTCGCCGCCACCCGGACGCTCCGCATAGCAAGTATTCGTCACCATCTTCAAAAGCGCATCGCTGCTGCGCCCCGCCTTCAGCTCCTGAACAAAACGCAAAATGGCAGAGAACATCACCATGGTCGTGATGATGATAATCGTCGTCCAGTCCTGCTCACCTGCCTCCGCCATCAGCACGTCAATCACAAACGAAATAATCACAAGAATCGTAAGGATTCCAATGAACGGATTGATGAACGCCGAAATAAAAAGCTTCGTAGGGTTCGTCCGCTTTTCATGTTCAATGACATTCTTGCCATACTTCTTTTGGCGATGCTCCACCACCTCTGCAGAAAGCCCCTGCTTAGAAGCCTTCAGCTTATCATAAACCTGCTCCAGGGAAATGTGGGAAACATAGCGGGCATATTCGCTATTGTACACGGCCCTCTTCACAGGCGACTTGCGAAATCTGAAAAGTTTCTTCATCGTGTCCTTCCTTTTTTGGGATTGAATTTTGGACAGGACAAAGATAGAGAGGAACCTCAAAAATTCCCCTTATAGAACAATTAAGTATTCATTAGAAAATCCTTTAACATTTTTCTAATGAAATTCTAATAAAAAGCCATGGGCGTTCCCCCGGCCTTGTGTCATTGCGAGCGAAGCGCGGCAATCCAGCAGTATGCTCGCTCATGACAGGCCGGGGTCGGGCTGTATTCGCTTCGCTCACCGAGCCATGCTTCGCAAGTCTCGGCCCCATAAAGACCGTTCGGCTTTCGCCTCACTTTCGCCAACACAACTTGTTAATACAAGTTGCTTTTGGCTCACGGGGTAACCATCCCTAACGCGAACGCAGGATGCAAGATGTTCTATATGCCTCAGGGTGAGGCGTATGGGAAATTTGGCAATTCTGATTAATAAAATTTATTTTCAGGGGAACGATGTTTTAGAAAAACTAAATTTATGGGGAATATATTCGGAGTTTTTTATGAAGAAATATCTGTTCCGTGTCATTCTGAGCGCAGCGATAAAGAATTGTCGAAACTTTAGTTTCCTACAATTCTTATCCACTATGTGGAAGAATCTAGCATTAATGGG